>NZ_JBPXMR010000003.1:0-509160 GCF_053470425.1 Azospirillum terrae
CGATGAGGCACACCGACAGCTCGCGGCCGCTCTCGTTCGCCAGTTGTTTCAGACGGATGGCGGCGGACAGCCCGGACGGACCGCCACCCACGACGACGACGTCGTATTCCATCACCTCACGTGCACTCATGGTCTTTCCTCCCCGGAAATGCGCTCTCCGCCCCTCGGCCGCCCCCCGGCGGCGGACCCTGGAGCCCGCCGCCGGGCCGTGGTCAGAGCAGGGCTTCGTCCAGAGCCATCACCGTGCCGGACCCCGCCGTGGCGGTCCGCTCCAGGCCGGCGACCTGGGGCAGGATGTGCTCGGCGTAGAACCGGGCGGTCACCCGTTTGGCGGCGTAGAAGCCGTCATGGTCGCTGCCCTCGGCGATCCGCGCCGTGGCGATCTGGGCGGCGCGCGCCACCTGCTGGCCACCGACCAGCGCGCCCATCAGCTCAAGGACCGGCACCGCCGCCGCCGCCGGCAGGCGCGGGTCCTGCGTCGCAGCGGTCAGCAGCCAATCCACCGCCCGCCCGGCCGCCTCGGCCGCATCCGCCAGCCGGGAGCCGACGATGGTGAGCGTCTCGTCCCCGGTCCGCGCCAGTTCCGCGGCCAGCCCCGTGATCTCGGCCAGCAGCTTCCGCACCGCGGCGCCCTGGTCGCGCAGGATCTTGCGGAAGACCAGATCGTTGGCCTGGATCGCGGTGGTCCCCTCATAGATGGTGGTGATGCGGGCGTCGCGCAGGTGCTGGGCCGCTCCGGTTTCCTCGATGTAGCCCATGCCGCCGTGAATCTGCACGCCCAGCGAGGCGATGTCCTGCCCAACCTCGGTGCACCAGCCCTTAGCGATCGGGGTCAGCAGCTCGACGAGGGTCTGCGCCTCCTGGCGCTTGGCGGCGTCAGGGTGGGAGTGCGCCACGTCCACCGCTGCGGCGGCGGTGTAGTGCAGACCGCGCATCGCCTCGATCTGGCACTTCATGGTCATCAGCAGGCGCCGCACGTCGGGATGGTGGACGATGGCCGCTGAGGTGGCCGCGGTCCAGCCCACCGGACGCCCCTGCACCCGCTCGCGGGCGTAGCCCAGCGCCTGCTGATAGGCACGCTCGGCGATGGCGAGGCCTTGCAGGCCCACCGCCAAACGGGCGTGGTTCATCATCGAGAACATGTATTCGAGGCCACGGTTGGGCTGGCCGATCAGGTAGCCGATGGCCCCCTCGCCGTCGCCGAACGACATCACCGCCGTCGGGCTGGCGTTGATGCCCAGCTTGTGCTCCAGCGAGGCGCATTTCAGGTCGTTGGGGGTGGTGATGGCGCCGTTGTCGTCGGTCAAATACTTGGGCACCAGGAACAGCGAGATGCCCTTGACGCCCGCCGGGGCGTCGGGCAGGCGGGCCAGAACCAGATGGATGATGTTCTCGGCCAGATCATGGTCGCCGTAGGTGATGAAGATCTTCTGGCCGCTGACGAGGAAATGGTCACCGGCGGGAACCGCCTTGGTCCGCACCGCGGCGAGGTCGGAGCCGGCCTGCGGCTCGGTCAGGTTCATGGTGCCGGTCCATTCGCCGGACACCATCTTCGGCAGGTAGTGCGCCTTCTGCTGGTCGGAGCCGTACAGGCGGATGGCGTTGACCGCGCCCTGGGTCAGCATGGGGCACAGCGTGAAGGCCATGTTGGCCGCCTGCCACATCTCGTGCACGGCGGTGTTGAGCAGGTTGGGCAGGCCCATGCCGCCGTGCTCGGCCTCGAACGGCAGGCCGTTCCAGCCGCCGTCCACCAGGGTGCGCCACGCCTCGGTCCAGCCCTCGGCGGTGCGGACCACGCCGTTCTCGATGCGCGCACCCTGCTGGTCGCCGACGCGGTTCAGCGGCCCGAGCACCCCCTCGGCGATGGCGCCGGCTTCGGTGAGGACGCTCTCGGCCAGTTCGGAGGTCGCTTCCTCGAAGCCGGGCAGGGCGGTGACACCGTCCAGGCCGACGAGTTCCTCAAGGGTGAAGCGGATGTCGCGCAGCGGCGGAACGTAGGTGCTCATGCTCTGTCTCCCGGTGTTGCGCAGGCTCCCGCGCTTGTTGGTTCGCAAAAAGAAAGGAGGGCCGGGTGGCGGTGGTAACGGCGGTTTCCGTGCTTGCCTGAAGCCCCTCCCCCGCGAGGGGAGAGGGGCTTCAAGCAGTAACGGAAACCGCTCCAGGCCAACCGGCCCTGAGTTCCGCACCCGCGGGGGACGCTTTGGTGCGGCGGACTTGTTCAGATCGTCTGCTCCAATTCGGGCAGCGCCTTGAAGAGGTCGGCCACCAGACCGTAGTCGGCGACCTGGAAGATCGGCGCCTCCTCGTCCTTGTTGATGGCGACGATGACTTTCGAGTCCTTCATGCCGGCGAGGTGCTGGATGGCGCCGGAAATGCCGACCGCGACGTACAGCTCAGGCGCGACGATCTTGCCGGTCTGGCCGACCTGATAGTCGTTCGGCACGTAGCCGGCGTCCACCGCGGCGCGGGACGCGCCCACGGCGCCGCCCAGCTTGTCGGCGACCTTTTCCAGCAGGTGGAAGTTCTCACCCGACTGCATGCCGCGCCCGCCGGAAACCACCACGCGGGCGGCGGTCAGCTCCGGCCGCTCGGACTTGGACAGCTCGGCCGAGACGAACGTGGACACGCCCGGATCGCCGGCCGCCGCCACCGGCTCGATGACCGCCGAACCGCCTTCGGCCGGGGCCGCGGCGAAGCCGGTCGAGCGCACGGTGATGACCTTGACGGCATCGGTGGACTGCACCGTCGCCAGCGCGTTGCCGGCGTAGATCGGCCGCACGAAGGTGTCGGGCGACACGACGGCGGTGATCTCCGAGATCTGCGCCACGTCGATCAGCGCGGCGACGCGCGGCAGGACGTTTTTGCCCGTGGTGCTGGCGGGCGCCAGCACATGGCCGTAGCCCTTGGCGAGACCGGCGACCAGGGCCGCCAGCGGTTCGGCCAGAGCGTGCGCGTAAGCCGCGTCGTCGGCCACCAGAACCTTGGACACGCCGGCGATCTTGGCGGCGGCCTGCGCCACACCGGCGATGCCGGTGCCGGCGATCAGGACGTGGATGTCGCCGCCGATGGCGGCGGCGGCGGTGACGGTGTTGAGCACGGCGGGCTTCAGCGCGCCGCCCTCATGCTCGGCCAGGACGAGGATGCCCATCTCAGATCACCTTCGCTTCGTTCTTCAGCTTGTCCACCAGGGCCGCCACGTCGGCGACCCTGATCCCGGCCTTGCGGCTGGCCGGCTCGTCCACCCGCAGGGTGATCAGGCGCGCCGCTGTGTCGACGCCCAGGTCGGCCGGAGACACCGTGTCCAGCGGCTTCTTCTTCGCCTTCATGATGTTGGGCAGCGAGGCGTAGCGCGGCTCGTTCAGGCGCAGGTCGGCGGTGGCCACCGCCGGCAGCGTGAGGCGCACCGTCTCCAGGCCGCCGTCCACTTCGCGGACGACCTGGACCTCGCCGCCGTCCACGGTGAGCTTGGAGGCGAAGGTGCCCTGCGGCCGGTCCAGCAGCGCGGCCAGCATCTGGCCGGTCTGGTTGGAATCGTCGTCGATGGCCTGCTTGCCGAGGATGACCAGACCGGGCTGCTCCTTCTCGACCACCGCCTTCAGCAACTTGGCGACGGCCAGCGGCTGAAGCTCGGCGTCGCTGAGGACCAGGATGCCGCGATCCGCACCCATGGCCAGCGCGGTTCGGATGGTCTCCTGCGCGGCCTGCGGCCCCATGGAGACCACGACGATTTCCGTCGCCTTGCCGGCTTCCTTCAGCCGGACGGCCTCCTCGACGGCGATTTCGTCGAAGGGGTTCATCGAGAACTTGACGTTCTGGGTCTCGACGCCGCTGTTGTCGGCCTTCACCCGGACCTTGACGTTGTAGTCGATGACCCGCTTGACCGCGACAAGAACCTTCATGGCGTTTTCCCTCACAGCTCTTTGACTTTCTGGCGCAGCATGAATTTCTGGATCTTGCCGGTAGACGTCTTGGGCAGCGGCTCGAAGACGATGGTCTTCGGCACCTTGAAGTGCGCCATGCGCTCGCGGCAGAAGGTGATGATGTCGGCCTCGGTCACGTCGGCGCCGTCCTTCAGGGTGACGAAGGCGCACGGCGTCTCGCCCCACTTCGCGTCGGGGCGCGCCACGACGGCGGCCTCCATGATGGCGGGGTGGGCGTAGAGGACGTCCTCGATCTCGATGCTGGAGATGTTCTCGCCGCCGGAGATGATGATGTCCTTCGAGCGGTCCTTGATCTCGACGTAGCCGTCCGCGTGCCAGACCGCGAGGTCGCCGGTGTGGAACCAGCCGCCGGCAAAGGATTCCTCGGTGGCGGCGGGGTTCTTGAGATAGCCCTTCATGACGTTGTTGCCGCGCATGAAGATCTCACCGACCGTGCTGCCGTCCTTGGGGCAAGGGGCGAGGGTGAACGGGTCGGCCACCATCAGGCCCTCCAGCATCGGGCCGCGCACGCCCTGGCGGGACTTCAGCTGGGCCTTTTCCTCCAGCGGCAGCGGATTCCAGCGGTCGTGCCAGACGCACTGCACGGCGGGGCCGTAGGTCTCGGTCAGGCCGTAGACGTGGGTAACGTCCCAGCCCATGCGCTCCATGCCGGCGATCACCGGAGCCGGCGGCGCGGCGCCCGCGGTCATCACCTTGACCGCGTGGGTGATGCCATCCTTCAGCGCCTCGGGCGCGTTGTTGATCATGTTGAGCACGATCGGCGCGCCGCAGAAGTTGGTCACTGTCTCGTCGCGGATGGCGTTCAGGATGGCATCGACCCGCACGTGGCGCAGGCAGACGCTGGTTCCCGCCGTCACCGCCATGGTCCACGGGAAGCACCAGCCGTTGCAGTGGAACATCGGCAGCGTCCACAGATAGACCGGCGCGTCGGCCATCTTCCAGGACAGCGCGTTGGACACCGCGTTCAGGTAGGCGCCGCGGTGATGGTAGACGACGCCCTTGGGGTTGCCGGTGGTGCCCGAGGTGTAGTTCAGCGCGATGGCCTGCCACTCGTCGGCCGGCATGGTCCAGGGCAGATCGGCGTCGGCCTCGGCCAGAAGCTGTTCGTACGTGGCCTCGCCGAGCAGTTCGCCGCCGGTGTACTGCGCATCGTCGATGTCGATGACGGGAATGCTGCGCCCGGCGGTGGCCAGCGCCTTCTTCACCACCGCGGAGAACTCGCGGTCGGTGATCAGCAGCTTGGCCTCGGCGTGGTTCAGGATGAAGGCGATGGCGTCGGCGTCGAGGCGGGTGTTGATGGCGTTCAGCACGGCGCCGGCCAGCGGCACGCCGAAATGCGCCTCGAACAGTTCCGGCGTGTTGGCGGCCATCACGGCGACGGTGTCGCCCAGCCCGATGCCGCGCTTGGCGAGCGCCGAGGCGAGCTGGCGGCAGCGGGTGAAGGTCTCGGCCCAGGTGCGGCGGACCGGGCCGTGGATGGTGGCGATCCGGTCCGGCCAGACCGCGGCGGCGCGTTCGAGAAAGGTCAGCGGCGTCAGGGCGACGAAATTGGCGGCGTTCTTGTCGAGCCCCAGCTCGTACGGATTCGTGGCGTTCATAAGGCGTTCGCTCCCTTCCGGCGTTCGGTGCCTGCCGCTTCTGGACGCGGCGTTGAAGGGGGGTCTAGCAGTTCAGCTTTGCCCAACTTTCTCAGGATTGTTACCAATTGTAGTCGGGCGCATTCCTGATGAGTGCGCTAAAGACGGGGGACGAGCGTTGCGGAAGTCGGAGACGGTGCCATGACTGGCTGGGGCTTTCCTTTTGTGCTGGCCGCGGCTTTTCTGCTGCATTCGGGGGTGGCTGCCGCCAACGACAGCACCGGCTTCCAGGGCACGACCGGCATTGAGCTTTCCTCCACCAACGACATCCGAATGGTGGCGGAGGATCTGCGGATCGGTCTTGACGAGATCAGCGTCTCCTACGTCTTTCGCAACGTCAGCGACCATCCGGTGGAAACCATGGTGGTATTTCCGCTGCCGGATCTCGATCTTTCGCTCGGCAGCACGGCGCCGAACTGGGGCTTTCCGTCCGAAGGCCACGATTTCCTGAATTTCAGGCTGTGGATCAACGACCGCCCGCTCACCCCGACCCTGGAGCGCCGCGCCTTCCATCAGGGCAAGGAGGTCACCCGCGAGCTTGAGGCCGCGGGCGCGCTCGATCTGGTGCCGTGGGCGAGGGGCGGTTATGACGAGCAGGCCAAGGCGCTGTCCGCGTCGGCGCTCGCGGGGCTGCGGCGCGCCGGGCTGATCCAGGAGGGCGAGGACGAGAACACGCCGCAATGGCAGGTGCGGAACCGGTATTTCTGGCGGCAGACCTTCCCCGCCGGGGAGGATGTGCGGGTCCGGCACGTCTACAAGCCGTTCGTCGGCCATGCCCTTCTCGGCAAGGTGACGGAGGTCGATGGCCGGACGGTGGTCGGCCGCTTCGTCGGCGACAAGGAAAATCCGGGAGGCGACCGCTATTGCCTGGACGACGGAACCCGGCGCGCCCTGGCCGCCGTGCAGAACCGCTCTTCCAAAGACGCCATGCCGTTCAGCGCCGCCGAGATCGAGTACATCGTCACCACGGCCCGCAACTGGCGGGGGCCGATCGGCCGCTTCCACCTCACCCTCGACAAGGGCGCGCCCGAGAACATGCTGTCGGTGTGCTGGAACGGACTTAAGAAGACCGGTCCGACGACCTTCGAAGCGACCGTCGCCGATTTCGTTCCCGACCGCGACATCCGCCTGCTGGTCTTCGTTCGCGAGAAGAGCCCGCCGCCATAAGTCGCGGATGCCTCACGGCGTGGCGGTGGCGAGCGCCATGGGCAACAGGACCGTGACCGTGGTGCCGCGCCCTGGCGCGCTGTCGATCTCCAGCCGGCCGCCGTGCAGTTCCGCCAGCGCCTTCGACAGCGGCAGCCCGATGCCGGTTCCGTCATACTTGCGCGTCAGCGCGCTGCCCACCTGGGTGAACATCTCCAGCGCGCGCGGAATGTCCTGCGCGGCCATGCCGATGCCGGTGTCGCTGACCACGATCTCGATCCGCTGGTTGTCGCGGACGCGGGCGCTCACCCGGACGCTGCCGGTGGAGGGCGTGAACTTGACGGCGTTGGACAGCAGGTTGAGCAGGATCTGGCGCAGGCGCAGCCCATCGGCTTCGATGACCGGCAGGTGGAGGGGAAGCTCGGCCGTCACGGTGACGCCGTGCTCCTCGGCCTTGGGGCGGATCACGTCGATGGCGGCGGTGACCGCCTCGGCAACGTCGACGGGCTCGCGCACCAGTTCGAGCCGGCCGGCGTCGATCTTGGACAGGTCGAGGATGTCGTTGATGATCCCCAGCAGGTGCGCGCCGCTGAAGTGGATGTAGCCGGCATAATCGCGCTGCTTGGCGTTCAGTGTGCCGAAGAACTCGCCCGACAGCGCCTCGGAAAAGCCGAGGATGGCGTTCAAGGGCGTGCGCAGCTCGTGGCTCATGTTGGCGAGGAAGTCGGACTTGGACTTGCTGGCCTGCTCGGCGCGCTCCTTGGCGGCGTGCAGCCGGCTCACGGTCAGGCGGTGCCCGTCGATCTCCTGCTCGAGCCGGGCGTTGACCGCCCGCAACTGCGCCGGGCTGGTCAGCGCCAGGGCCTGTGGCAGCAGGCGCCAGCCGATGATCGCCGTGACCAGCGACGCGCCCCCCGCCAGCAGCTTGTAGAGCCCTTGTGCGCCGTAGGCCGGGACCCACATGGTCACCACCTCGGACAGATGCGCCACCCCGCACAGCCCGAACACGGTGATGAAGGCGATGAACAAGGGGCGGAACTCCAGGTCGGAGCGCCGCCGCGTAAAGATCAGCAGCGCCACGGCCACCGCGCAGTACGACACGCCCATCAGGATGTCGCCGGTGACATGGGTGTAGATGATCGCCGGGTTCCAGGACAGGCAGAAGCCGTGCGGCGTCAGGCCGGAAGGGTCGAACAGGAAATCGATCAGAGCATCCACGTCATCGCCCCTTCGCACCCGCAGCCGCGGTACGGGCCGTGTGCTGCCGCACGGCCCGCCGGAATTAAATCGAATATAGTCGCACCAAGGGTTTCGACGCCGCAGGCAATATGCCGCGTATCGGAGAAATTACAGGCGTCCGCGACGGTGTCGACGCTCTGGAGTTTTGCCGCGGTGCGCCCGTTCACCGCGCGCGGCGCGATCCGCGCGTGTCTTTAGCAGACATATCGGCGTCGCGTGCAGCGCCACCGGGGGGAACCGCCTCGTCCACATAATGCGGTTCGGGGCGGCGGTGCAGGTCTTCGTAATGGACCAGGGCAGCCTCGCCGAGCGGGACCGGCTGGCCGTCGCGCCAGGTCCACTCGCCGCGATCGCAGTCGGCCGCGCGGACGTAGCCGTTGATGTAGAGCCGCCGGTCGCGGGACGAGCGGTTCGCCGCCGAACCGTGGATCATGTGCGGGTGCCAGAAACCAACGTCACCCGGCCGCAGGTCGAAATCGACGAGGCGGGATGGGGAGAGCCCGTGCCGCTCCAGCACCTCCTCGGCGATGCCGGAGCCCAGGATGCTGCCGCGCGGCGAGAGGTCCAGGTCTCCCAACAGATGGCTGCCGGGGTAAAGCCGCATGGCTCCGCTGCGGACCGTGTGCGGGTCCACGGCGATGCCGGTCTGCACGTAGGATTCGCCGAGGTTGCGATACGCCTCGCGCGGGCGGCGGAAGCGGCTGTCCTGGTGGAACGCGTAATCGCCGCCAGCCGCGCCAGGCGGCTTCCAGTGCATCTGGTTGATGATCTGCTTCACGTCGCGGCCGATCAGCGATTCCACCATGCGGAACAGCCGCTCGTCCTGGCGAAACGCGTTCAGCACGGCGTCGGCGTAGGATGGCCATTGCACCATGCGGACGGTATGGCCGATGCTCGGGTCGTCGGCGACGCGGACGTGGAAGTTGCCATGGCGGAAGCTGCGCGGGTGCTTGAGGCCAGCGTCATACTGCCGGTCGAACGCGGCGGCGAGTTCCGCCACCTCGACGGCGGAAAACACGCCGCGCACGATGACGAACCCGTCGCGGCGGTAGGCGTCCCGGATCTCGGTTGGGGACGGCAGCGGCATGATCGGTGACCTCCGGAGGCGCGTGCGCCTCCCTATTTTTTGCATCCAGCCGCTCGCTTTCAACCTCGTCGGGCGCCGCATGACGGCGGCCGGCGTCCCTCAGGCGACACGGCTCTGCCGGGTCCATACCGGCGGCGGGTTCCGTGTCGGGCGCAACGGCGGCGCCCGGTAGGAGCGCGCGACCTGTTCGGCCGGCGGGTGGCCGTAGAGCGTGGTGCGCTGGCGGACCGGGCGGCCGGCGGCGGCGCTCAGGGCGTCCATCTCGGCCGGCGGCATCTCCTGCCCGTGCGCGGCCCCGGCGGCGCGGGTGATGCTCTCGTCCATCAGCGTGCCGCCCAGGTCGTTGACACCGGCGTTCAGGCAGGCGGCCACGCCCTCCGGCCCCATCTTGACCCAGGAGGTCTGGATGTTGGGAATCCACGGGTGCAGCGCCAGCCGGCCGACCGCGTGCATCAGCACCGCCTCGCGCCACGTCGGCCCCTTGCGCGCCCCGCCCTTGAGGTAGATCGGCGCCTCCATGTGGACGAAGGGCAGCGGCACGAACTCGGTGAAGCCGCCGGTGTCGCGCTGGAGGTCGCGGATGCGCATGAGGTGGTTGGCCCAGTGCTCCGGCCGCTCGACATGGCCGTACATGATGGTGGCGGTGCTGCGCAGCCCAACGCGGTGGGCGGTGCGCATCACCTCCAGCCATTGCGCGGTGTTCACCTTGTCGGCGCAGAGCACGGCGCGCACGTCGTCGTCGAGGATCTCCGCCGCGGTGCCCGGCAGCGAGCCCAGGCCGGCGCGCTTCAGCGCCGTCAGGAACTCCTCCAGCGGGACGCCGAGGGTGGCGGCACCCTGCCAGACCTCCAGCGGCGAGAAGGCGTGCACGTGCATCTGCGGCACCGCGCCCTTCACCGTGGCGAGAATGTCCAGGTAGGTCTGGCCGGTGTAGTCCGGGTGGATGCCGCCCTGCATGCACACCTCGGTGCCGCCGCGCTCCCACGCCTCGACCGTGCGCGCGGCGATCTCCTCGTGCGGCAGGTCGTAGGGGCGGCCGCGCAGCGCCTCGGCGGTCTTGCCCTTCGAGAAGGCGCAGAAGCGGCAGCGGTAGGTGCAGATGTTGGTGTAGTTGATGTTGCGGCAGACCACGTAGCTCACCGTGTCGCCCACCACGTCGCGCCGCAGCGCGTCGGCGGCGGCGGCCACGGCGGCGAACTCCGTGCCGCGGGCCGCGAACAGGCGGACGATCTGCGCCTGCGACAACGGCCGGCCGTCGCGCGCCTGGGTGAGGATGCCGGCGAGGCCCCCCTCGGCAATGGCGGGGGCGGGCATCGGCGGTGGGAGGATAACGTCCTGGCCGGGGCTCCAGGCATCGCGCGCCAAGCCGGCGGCGTCGGCTTGGACGCGGACGGCGCGGTGCAGCGCCGGGTCGATCCACGCGGCCATGGCGTGGACGTAGCGGGGGTGCACGGGCAGGCGGGGCGCCAATTCCTTGCCGGCGGCGCGGGTGCGGGTTTCCAGCTCCGTCAGGTGCGGCCAGGGGGCCTCGGGGTTGACGTGGTCGATGGTCACCGGCGACACGCCGCCCCAATCGTCGATGCCGGCATCCACCAGCGCCTCCAGATGGCCGGGGCTGAGGTTCGGCGGCGCCTGCACGGTCATCTCCGGCGGCAGCGCCAGACGGGCGAGCGCGATGGCGCGCAGGTGCTCCGCGTGCGGGGCGTCCGGCGCCTCGGCCATGCGCGTGCCGGGCTTGGCGCGGAAGTTCTGCACGATGACCTCCTGCACGTGGCCGTGCCGCTCGTGCGACGCGCGGATGGCGAGCAGGGAATCGACGCGCTCCTCCAGCGTCTCGCCGATGCCCATGAGGATGCCGGTGGTGAAGGGCACGCCCGCCCGCCCGGCGGCCTCCAGCGTGGCGAGGCGCACGGCGGGGTGCTTGTCCGGGCAGCCGTGGTGCGGGCCGCCCTTCTCGCACAGCCGCTCCGACAGCACCTCGACCATCATCCCCTGCGACACCGACACCCGGCGCAGCAGCGCCAGTTCACCGTCGTCCAGCACGCCGGGGTTGGCGTGCGGCAGCAGCCCGGTCTCGTCCAGCACCAGCTTCGCCATCGCCGCGAGGTAGGAAATCGTGCTGGGGTGGCCCAGCTGTTCCAATTCCGCCCGCGCTTGCGGCCAGCGCAGCTCGGGCTTGTCGCCCAGGGTGAACAGCGCCTCGCGGCAGCCGGCCGCCGCTCCCGCCCGCGCGATGGACAGCACCTCGTCGGCGGTCAGGTAGGCGTTGGCGCCCGGCCGCGGCGACTGCGCGAAGGTGCAGTAGCGGCAGGTGTCGCGGCACAGCGTGGTGAGCGGGATGAAGACCTTGGGCGAGTAGGTCACCAGCGCGCCGTGCGCCAGATCGCGGCGCGCCCGCGCGGCGCTCAGCAAGTCCGCGGTGTCGGCCTGCGCGGCAAGCTGCCGGACGGCGCCGTCGTCGAGCCGGTCGCCGCGCGCGGCGGCAGCGAGAAGGTCGTTCATGGTGCACCTCATGGGGCGGCCGGGACCTTGATCGGGCCTGGGAGCCGGTCGGCGATCCGCAGGCGATGGAGAAGTCCGAGCGTGCGCGACGAGCCGCCGCGCCGGAGGTAGACGGCAAGGTCGTCGGGGTGGTCGATGTCGAGGGCGAGGCCGGGGCTGTCCACCACCCGCACGCTGCGCCCGGCCGCCGCGGCGGCGTCGCGGTGGCGCCGGCAACTGTCGGGGCCGAAGCCGAAGGGCAGCGAGGCGACCGGGCGCAGGAACATGGCGTTGGTGCCGCCATCGGTGGAGCGCGCCAGCACCACGTCGGCGTCGGCGGCCAGAACGGTGGATTCCAGCTCGGCCGGGGTGATTCCGGGCAGGTCGGCGGGCATCATCAGCACGTGGGCGCGCGGGGTGCTGGAGAGCAGCCACGCGCGGGCGCACTCCAGGCTGCGGTTGAGGCCGGCTTCCGGCGCCTCGGGCAGGAGGGCGGCGCCGTATTCCGAGGCGATTTGCGCGGCGGCCGGGTCGCCGGTGACCACCGCCACGGTGTCCACCGCGGCGCAGCGGCGCAGCGCATCCAGCCCGTCCTCCAGCATGGAGCGGACCAGCGCCGCGCGCTCCTGGGGCGCCAGGAAGGGGCTGAGGCGGCGCTTGCCGTCGTCCAGCGAGCGGACGGGGACCAAGGCCCAGAGGGGATCGCGGCGGCTGTTCATCGGCGCAGCTCCCGCGCGAAGGCCAGAACCTCGCCGGCAAGGCGGGCGCGGTCGGTGGCGTCGCGCATGATGGTCTGCGCCACCAGGACGCGCGGGCCTTGGATGCTGTCGGCGAGGTCGCGGTCCACCGCGTCGATGACGAAGCCGTCCAGCAGGTCGCCGTACTGCTCGGCCACCCAGGCGGCGGAGGGGCGGATGCCCAGCTCGTCCATCATCTTTGCGGCCGGTCCCTTGATCGCCTGCCCGCCGACGATGGGCGACACGGCGACCAGCGGCACCCGCCGCCGCGCCAGCGCCTCGCGCAGGCCGGGCACCGCGAGGATGGGGGCGATGCTGACGAAGGGGTTCGACGGGCCGATGACGATGGCGGCGAGGCGCGGATCGTCCAGCCACGCCAGCACGTGCGGGTTGGGCCGCGCCGTTTCGACGCCCTGGAAGCGGAAGCCGCGCACCCGCGGTTCGCAGCGGCGGCGGACGAAATAGTCCTGGAAGGCCAGCGTGCCCTCGTCGGTGTCCACCATGGTGGCGACCGGGTCGTCGGTCATCGGCATCACCTCGGCGGAGATGCCGAAGCGGCGGCACAGCTCGGCGGTGACGGCGCTCAAGGATTCGCCGTTGCGCAGGCGGCGGGTGCGCTTGACGTGCACCGCGAGGTCCTTGTCGCCCAGGCGGAACCACGTCTCGCCGCCCAGCGCCGCGGTGGCGTCCATGAAGGCCCAGGTCTCGCCGGCCCGGCCCCAGCCGGTCCCCGGGTTCACCACGCCGGCCAGCGTGTACGTCACCGTGTCGATGTCCGGGCAGATCGACAGGCCGAGGTGGGTGAAGTCGTCGCCGGTGTTGACCAGCACGCCGAGGTCGCCCGGCGGCAGCACGGCGTACAGCCCGCTCGCCAGCCTGGCGCCGCCGACGCCGCCGGACAGGGTAAGGATCTTGGTGGCCTGCTCGTTCATGCCGCCCTCACCGGAACAGGTCGTGTTGCCGCGGCCGGATCAGAGCTGAGGCCGGCTGCTCCGGCCCGTCGAGGCGCAACCCGCGCACCAGGACCGCCGGGATGCCCTCGCCGGCCTGCCCCATGACCATGGACGCGGCGGCGGCCACCTCGTCGCCCACGGCGACTTCGGTGATGCGCAGCGCCCGCCCGAACAGGTCCGGCGCGCCGCGGCGGTCGAGCAGGGCCGGCAGGCCCGAGGCCCCGATGCACACGCCGGTCACGCCGTTGCGCCAGGGCCGCCCGAAGCTGTCGTTCATCACCACGGCGAGCCGCACGCCGTGCCGCCGTTCCAACGCCGCGCGCAACCGCCGGCAGGAACCGTCCGGGTCCTCGGGCAGCAGCAGGGCGAAAGCCTCATCGCCCTCGATGTTGGACTGGTCCACACCGGCGTTCGCCATGACGAAGCCCAGGCGGTGCTCGACGATCAACACGTTGGGCACAGCGCGGATCACGGCGCGGCTTTCCGACAGCACCACCTCGATGAGGCGCGAGTCCTTGCGCACGATGCCGGCCAGCTCGACCGCGCGCGGGGAGGGGGTGATTTCGGCCAGCCGCACCAGCCGCGCTTCCGCCTTGGAGACGATCTTCTGCGCCACCACCAGCGCGTCGCCGTCCGCCAGCCGTTGGCCGGCGCGCTCCAGCGCGTCGGTCAGCAGCGCCGCGAGGTCGTCGCCCGGCTGGACGAGCGGCAATCCCTCAAGGCCGATGAGGCTGACGGCGGTCACGCCCGGCGTCCGCTACAGCGCGTTTCCGTCGGCCGTCTTGCCGACGATGCGGATGCCGGCGCCATCGACCTTGTAGAGGCGGTTGATGGTGATGAGCACGGAGGTCAGCGCCTCCGCCGCCGCGGAGTTGGCGAGCGGGCCGCCCTGGATGCCGCGCAGCCCCGCCGCCTCGACGAGGCGGAGAGCGGACTCGCGCGCCTCCTTGTCGTCGCCGAAGACCAGCACGTCGCAGTCGATGGGCGCGCTGCCCTGGAGCTTGTGGGCCGACACGTTGTGGAACGCCGACAGCACGGTGACGCCCTCGCCGAACGCGCGCTGCGCCTGCACGGCGGCGCAGCCCTCGGCCGGAAGCTGCACAGTGCCGACCTTGGGCGGAACCAGCGGCACGGTGGCGTCGATCACGATCTTGCCGGCGCAGTGCGGGCGGATCTCGTCGATCACCGCGCTGTGGGTGGCGTAGGGCACGGTCAGCACGACGACGTCGGCCATCGCCGCGGCCTCGGCCTGGCTGGCGCCCCTGGCGCTGAATTCGGCCGCGGCGGTCTGCGCCTTTTCCGGGCTGCGCGAGCCGATGACGACGGGATAGCCGGCGCGCGCCCAGCGCCCGGCGAGGCCGGACCCAAGCGCGCCGGTGCCGCCAATGACGGCGATGGTGGGACGGGTGGTTTCGGTCATGGTCTCGTGTCCTTGGGTAGGGCTGTTTTTCGATGGAGCTGAACGTTCCTTTTTCGTCATCCCCGCGCAGGCGGGGATGACGGCATGAAAGAGTTCAGGCCATCATGAAATCCGCTATTCCACCATCTGCGGGATCGTCACCAGTTCGATGCCGGCGGCCAGCAGGCCGTCGCGGGCGGCCCGGGCGACGGCGACGGCGGTGGGCTCGTCGCCGTGGACGCACAGGGAGTCGATGCGGGTGGGGAGGCGCTTGCCGTTGCGCGAGACGATCTCCTGCTCCAGCACCATCCGCACCACGCGCTCGGCGGCCACCTGCGGGTCCTTGATGACCGAGCCCTCGATCTTGCGGGAGGTCAGGTTGCCGTCGTCGTCGTACAGCCGGTCGACGAACGCCTCGCGCGCCACGCGCAGGCCGAGGCTCTCGCCCGCCTTGTCCATCTCCGACCCGGCGAGCGCCACGTAGATCAGCGACGGGTCCACCGTTTTGATCGCCCGGCCGATGGCCATGGCGTAATCCGGGATCTCGGCGGCCATGTTGTTGAGCGCGCCGTGCGGCTTGACGTGCGTGACCTTGGTCCCGGCGTAGGCGGCGATCGCCTGGAGCGCGCCGATCTGGTAGGCGACCATCAGTTCCAGGTCGCGCGGCTTCATGTCGATGCGGCGGCGGCCGAAGCCCCAGAGGTCGTTGAAGCCGGGGTGCGCGCCGATGCTGACGCCGGTCTCCTTGGCGCGCATGACGAGGCGGTGCATCACGTTGGGGTCGCCCGCGTGGAACCCGCACGCCACGTTGGCGGAGCCGATGATCGACAGCAGCGCCTCGTCGTTGCCGATGTCATAGGCGCCGAAGCCCTCGCCCATGTCCGCGTTGAGGTTGACCTTTCGCGCCATCCTTCCACCCTCCCTTGTTCTTGTCAGGTTCGGTCGGGGGCGCCCCGACCGGGCCTCCATCGTCAGCGTAGTTGCTCCCAGAACTTTTATCAAGTATAGAACCATAGTACCCATTTTTCGGCCGGAAGCGATTGAAAGGCAAAGCCGTTTCGGAAAGTGCTGGGAGGATGCGTCATGAATGGGACTGGTTGGCCGAGGCTGCTGCCGCAGGGCGACGCGGCTTTGGTGGTCGAGCTTGGCGACACCATCGACCGGCATGTGAGCGAGCGGGTCACGGCCCTCGCCGACGCCCTGCGCCGGGCCGCCATCGCGGGGGTGGTCGAGCTGGTGCCGACCTTCCGCTCGCTGCTCGTCCAGTACGACCCGCTGATTCTGGACTTCGCCGCCATCGCCGGCCGCGCGCGGGAGGTGTTGGCGGGCATCGAGGTCGGTGAACGGCGCCTGCGCCTCGTCCACATGCCCGCCTGCTACGACGAGGATCTGGCGCCCGATCTGGCGGAGGTCGCCGCGCGGACCGGGATGACGCCGGGCGAGGTGGTGCGGCTGCACGGCTCGGTCGATTACCACGTCTACATGCTGGGGTTCCTGCCGGGGTTTCCGTACATGGGCGACCTGCCGGAGCCGTTGCGGCTGCCGCGGCTGACCACGCCGCGCGTGCGCGTGCCGCCGCGCTCGGTCGCCATCGCCAACGCCATGACCGCGGTCTACCCGCTGGAGAGCCCCGGCGGCTGGCGGCTCATCGGCGCGGTGCCCGTCGATTTCTTCGACATCGCGCGCGATCCGCCGGCCCTGCTCGGCCCCGGCGACCGCGTCCGCTTCGAACCGGTCGAGCGCGCCGCCTTCGACGATCTGCGCGCCGCCTGGGCGGCGGGCGAGGGGGCGCTGTCGGTGGAGGAGGTGGCGGCATGAGCGCTGTTCTCGCCGTCGTGCAGCCGGGGCTGCACACCACGGTCCAGGACGCCGGCCGGTTCGGCGCCCAGGCGCTCGGCGTGCCGGTGTCCGGCGCGCTCGACCCCGACCAGTTGCGCCTCGCCAACGCGCTGGTCGGCAACGGTGCCGGTGAGGCGGCGCTGGAGATCCTGCACGCCGGGCCGGTGCTGGAGGTGGCGGCCCCCTCCGTCCGCGTCGCGCTGGCGGCGTTCGACGGCGCCTTGGTGCTGGAAGGGATGGATGGGCGCACCGTGCCGGCGTGGCGCAGCGTCATCCTCAAGCAGGGCGACCGGGTGCGGGTGATGGCGTCGCGTCAGGCCGCGTGCGCGTATCTGGCGGTGGAAGGGGGCTTCGACGTGGCGCCGGTGCTGGGCAGCCGCGCCACCTACACGCGCGGCGGCTTCGGCGGGTTCAAGGGGCGGGCGCTCGCGGCCGGCGACCGGCTGCCGCTGCGCCGCGCGCGGGCGTCGGAGCGCGGCGACCTGCGGCTTCCCGACCCGCCCGCCATGGGCGGTGGGCCGCTGCGCATCGTGCTGGGGCCGCAGGACGACCGTTTTCCGGCCGACGCCGTGGCGCTGTTCTGCGGCTCGGACTACACGGTCGGGCCGGCGGCCGACCGCATGGGGCTGCGGCTGGAGGGGCCGGCGCTGACGCATGTGGGCGGGCACGACATCGTGTCGGACGGCATCGCCTGGGGGGCGATTCAGGTGCCGGGTGACGGGCGGCCGGTGCTGCTGCTGGCCGACCGGCAGACCACCGGCGGCTATCCGAAGATCGGCGCGGTGTGCACGGCGGACCTGCCGCGGGCCGGGCGGCTTCGCCCCGGTGACCGCGTGCGCTTCGCCATTGTCGGCGTCGAGGAGGCGCAGACGCTGCGCCGCGCGCACGAGGCGTGGCTCAAGCGCGTGATCGCCGGGCTGGTGCCGGCGGACGAGAGCGTGGTCGATCTGGAGGCGCTGTACACCGCCAATCTGGTGAGCGGCGCCGTCAGCGGCTTCGAATGGGATGACGCCGATGCCGCCCTCGGGTAGAGAGAAGGCACAGGTTGCGAAGGATGTGAGAGTATGCCCGTGAAGCAACGCACCGCCGCCCCGACGCGCACGGCCCAGAATCTGGCGCGGACCTTCAAGCGCAGCCGGGTGCCGCTGTACATCCAGGTGGCGACGCTGCTGCGCCGGCGCATCGAGGACGGGCACTTCGCCGCCGGCCAGAAGATCCCGACGCTGGACGAACTGGAACAGGAGTTCCAGGTCGCGCGGGTGACCGTGCGGCAAGCCATCGACATTTTGCAGAAGGAAGGCTTGGTCTGGCGCCAGCAGGGCAAGGGCACCTTCGTCAGCCAGGACACGCGGGAGCGGCGCTGGCTGCGCCTCGCCATCGACATGGAATCGCTGGTCCAGACCATCGACGGCAACGTGCCGAAATTCGTCACCGTGAAGGACCCGCCGCTGCTGCCGCGCCTGCGGCCGGAGGACGGCCAGCCGGCCGAGGACTACCATTACCTGCGCAGCATCCAGTACCGGGCCGGCGAGCCCTTCGCCATCGCCAACGTGCACGTGGCGCAGGACATCTACGGGCGCTTCCCCGAGGAGTTCGAGACGCACACCACGCTGCCGGTTCTGGTGCGCCATCAGCGCGACGACATCGGCCGCGCGCAGGCCACGGTGGTGATCGGCAGCGCCGATCCGGAAACCGCCGAGCTGCTGCGCATCCCGCTCAACGCACCCATCGCCGAGGCCCGCTATGTGGTCGAGAACCGCGACGGTGTGGTGATCTACGTCGCCGAACTGGTCTACCGCGGCGACTGCGTGCGCTTCGACATCGACCTGCTGAAGGACGGCGGGGGGAATGGGCTGAAGCTGGTGACGTAGAAAGAGCCCCTCTCCCGCAAGGGGAGAGGGGCTCTTTCTTGACGCGCTTTTTCCTGACGCCCGTCAGCCCTGGAGCTTGGGCAGGATCTCGCGGGCGATGGTTTCGATCTGCCCGCGTTCGTAGCGGTAGGGCACCAGCACGATGCGCTGGATGCCGACGTCCACATGCGCGCGGAGCTGCTCCAGGCATTCCTCCGGCGTGCCCATGATGGCGCTGTCGGTGGTGGATTCGCTCCATGAGGCGAAGTCCCACTCGGTGGTCAGCCACTCCATCATCTTGTCCTTCACCGCCTCGCGGCTCTCGCCGATCATGATCGGCAACTGGTTGCCGTTCTGCAGCGTGGCCGGGTCCTTGCCCGCCTCCTTGGCAAAGTTGACCACCTTCTCCCAGGACCGGGTGAAGGCGTCGGGCGTGTAGAAGTAGGTCAGCCAGCCGTCGCCGCTCTGGCCGGCGCGCTTCAGCACCGCGTCCACATAGCCGCCGATCAGGATCGTCGGGCGCGGCTTGGTGCCGGGTTTGGGGTACATCACCGCCTCGCGCATGTTGTACGGCTCCATCTCGGCGGTGACCGAGGGCTCCGTCCACAGGCGGGTCATGATCTCCAGGTTCTTGTCCATGATCTTGCCGCGCTGCTCGAACGGCACGCCGACCGCGTCGAACTCGCGCTTGTACCAGCCCGACGCCATCGCCAGCACCAGCCGCCCGTCCGACAGCAGATCCAGCGTCGAAAGCTGCTTGGCGAGCAGCAGCGGGTTGCGCAGCGGCAGCACCAGCACGCCGGTGCCGAGCTTGATCTTCTTGGTGCGCGCCGCTACGGCGGTGAGCATGGTGAGGGAGTCGGCGATGGGGAAGTTGGGGTCGGTGCCGAGCAGGATGTGGTCCCACACCCACAGCGATTCGAACCCCAGCTCCTCCACCCAGATGCCGTAGTCCAGGAGGGCGCGCGGGTCCGGCATCTCGGGGTACCGGGTGAAGTTCCGCATCGCGATGCCGACTTTGACGGTCTTCGATGACATGAGGCGTCTCCTCGCGTTCTCGTTCTTCAGCCGATGTACAGGCGGTCGGGGTCGATGGTGCGCAGCACCGCCAGTTCCTTGTCGGTGGGCGGCTCGGTGGTGTGGACGTCGTCCGCCATGTCGATCTCGAAGCCGGTGTTCTCCTGCACCTTGGCCATGGTCACGCCGGGGTGCAGCGCCTCGACCTGCATGCGCTTGGTCTCGGGGTGGAAGCCCATGATCGCCAGATCGGTGATGATCTTGTACGGGCCGCCCGCCAGCAGGCCGGATTGCCGGCGGCTGTCGCCGCCCTCCAGATAGCCGGGGCTGGTGATGTACTCGACCTTTTCGACGAAGCGGCGCTTCTCGTGCTTGGTGGCGACGATGACGCGCGACAGGCTGGCGATGTCGTTGCCGCCGCCGGTGCCGGGCATGCGGAGGTCGGGGTGGTCGGGATCACCGATGAACGAGCTGTTGATGTTGCCGTAGCGGTCGATCTGCGCGCCGCCCAGGAAGCCCACGTCCACATAGCCGCGCTGCAAAAGCAGCAGCACGTCGGTGATCGGGCAGAGCATGTTGGCCTGCCGGGTGCAGCGCTGCTCGTTGGTGGAGGGCGGCAGCTCGCCGGGCACGATGAACGGGCCGATGACGCCGCCCTCGAACAGGATGGTCAGGCCCGGCGCGTGCAGGCGCTGCGCCAGCGTCGCCGCCAAGAGCGGCGTGCCGACCCCGGCGAACACCGTGATGCCGTCGTCCAGCGAGCGGCTGGCCATCACCGCCAGCAGTTCGGATGCCGTGTAGGTGCGCTCAGACATTGTGGATGCTCCTGCCGCCGCGGGTCGCCGCCAGAAGGTCGCCCAGGCCCATGCGGCCCAGCGTGTCGGTCCAGCTCTTGGGTTCGTGGTAGAAGCGCTCCAGGTACTCGCGGGCGCCCTGTTCCGGGTCCTTCTTGGTCAGCGCGGCGAACTGGTCCATGTGCTTGAAGAAGGGCTCGTAGTGGCCGTAGCACTCGTGCGGCGCGCTGCCGTAGGGCACCTCGACCACCGCCTCGACGGTGAAGAAGGGGAACTTCGTGTGGTCGGGGGCGCGGCGGATCTGGTCGTTGGAGACGATGCGCTCGGTGGTGACGATCACCTTCTTCGCTGCCAGCGGCAGGTCGATGTCCATGAACTGCAAGCCGTCGAGCTGCGCGTTGCCGTAGGGATCGCAGCGCTGCACGTGAATGATCGCCACATCCGGGTTGAGCGCCGGCAGCAGCAGCAGCTTCTCGCCGGTGAACGGGCAGTCCATCTCCTTCAGCTGGCCCTCGACGCGGCGGCGCACGTCGGAGCCCATCATGGACCGCGTGGGCATGAACGGCAGCCCCATGGCCCCGGCGCGATAGCGCAGGCCCATGGACATGTGGCTCCACTCCTCGAACTCGGCGCGGCCGGATTCGACCCAGTGGCGCATCACCTTGGAGATGCCCCAGACGATGCCCTGGCTGAACCACGAGGTGATCATCTTCTTGCCGATGCCCGAGGCGAAGATGATGTCGCCGTCCGACGACACGATGGAACGCGAGAAGGTCAAATCCTGCCGGCCGGCGCGCACCAGCGCCCAGATCATCGCCATGGGGGTGCGCGACATCATGCAGCCGCCGATGGCGACGTGGTCGCCGTCGTGGATCAGTGCCGCCGCCTCTTCGAGGGTCATGACCTTCTCGCGCAGGCTGCGGTCGCGCGCGGCGGTCTCGGCCCTCAACTGTTCGTAGGATATCACCACGGATGTTTCCTCCCCTCTCTGCCGCGCGCGGCCGCTAGAGCGCGGTGCCGGCGTCGCGGTTGACGCCCTTGATCAGTTCGTCCCAGACCGGCACCAGCGCGCACAGGTCGTCCCAGAAGCGCTGGTGCAGACGGCGGTCGAAGTCGGCGAGCGGGATGCCCTGCTGCTCGACCCAGGTGAAGTAGCCGAGGTTGAAGATGCGCCGCCGGTCGCGGTGCCCGAGTTCGAGCACATGGTCCTCGCCGACACCGGCCAGCGCGCGGCCGAACACCTCCGCCGCGGCGATCTGGTCGAAATGGCCGCCGAAGTCGCGCTCCAGTGCCTTGTCGCGCTCGCTGCCGTACATCGCGCCGCCGTCGGTGGCGACGGTGACGATGATGTCGTCCTCGGTCAGGTCCAGGCGCTTGGCCGTCTTGATCGCCGCCAGGATGTTGCAGATGCCGGAAATGCCGATGGAGCCCAGCGCGTTGATCAGTTCGTCCGGCAGCCCCTTGCGCCCGGCCAGGAAGGCGCGTCCCTCCGGCGTGTTGAACAGCACGTTGACCGCGTCGGTCGAAGCGTCGGAGACGCCGACCACGAGGTCGCTGTTCATCACGTTCTGGATCAGCGGGATGTGCTTGTCGCCGATGCCCTGGATGTTGTGGGCGCCGTAGCCGTTGTAGAGCATGGTCGGGCACTCGGTGGGCTCGACCGCGACGATCTTCGTGCCGTACGTCGCCTTCAGGTGGTCGCCGGCTGCGAGCGTCCCGGCCGAACCGGTGCTGCTGACGAACGCCGCCAAGCGCGCGTGGCCTTTGCTGGCGTGCTCGAAGATCTTGGCCAGCGCGCGGCCCGTGCAGACCCGGTGGACGACGTAGTTCGGGAACTCGGAGAACTGGTTGAGGATGTCGTTGTCCGGGTGGCGGGACAGCTCGGCGCAGGTGTCGTAGATCTCCTTGACGTTGCTCTCCGACCCCGGCGTGCGGATCACGTCCTCCTGGTCGGCGACCCAGCGGGCCAGCCACTCGAACCGCTCGGCGCTCATCCCCTCCGGCAGCACGGCGATGCCGCGGCAGCCGAGGATGCGGGAGATGGCGACGCCGCCGCGGCAGTAGTTGCCGGTGGACGGCCACACCGCCTTGTGGCGCGTCGGGTCGAACCGGCCGGTGACCAGCCGCACCGCCAGACACGCGTAGGCCGGCAGCACCTTGTGCGCGCCGATCATCGGAAAGCGCTCGCCCAGCGCCAGCACGATGCGCGCCGGCACGCCGGTCAGCGCGCTCGGCAGCTCCAGATATCCGGGCACCTCGGCCAGAGTCCGCCGGTCGGCGGCGTTGAACCAGTGCACGCGGCGCAGGTTTGCGGCGTTCGGGCTATCCGGGTCCACCGATGGGTCTACACCGGCGGAGGCCGCGACAGGATCGGCAATTTCCTCGAAAGTGGGCAGGCGCACCCCGGTCTCGCGCAGGCGCGCCACGGCGCGGTCGCGGACGGTGCGGTCGATGATGGACGCGGGAAGCTCGAAGGGGTTCAACGTCGTCCTCCTCGGGTCAGGACCGGCGTTCGCGATGCGTGCGCAAAACCCGGCCGCAGCCTGGGCTTTGCGGTCATATGGTCCTATCTTTAGAACCATACGCACCTTAGAAATTGCCGGCAAGAAAAATGTTTTCATAGAAAGGCTTGATTTCGTGATCGCGATGGGGAGATAGTTTGAAACTCAAATCGTTCGAGGGCGAATGAAGCGCTCTCCAGGCCAGGGGCGGAACGCTCCGGCACGCATAAAAAAGAGCGGTTGCAGGGAGGACGGGAATGGCGCACGCCACTGGTGTCGGTGCCAAGGTCCGCAGAAAGGAAGACGAGCGGCTGCTGCGCGGGCGCGGCCGGTTCGTCGGTGACATCGCGCTGGTCGGCATGCGGGAACTGGCCTTCGTCCGCAGCCCGGTCGCCCACGCCCGCATCCGCGGCTTCGAGATCCCCGAGGAGCACCGCGGCGCCGTCTTCACCTGGGCGGACATGCAGGCGGGCGGCGTCAAGGCGATCCGCGCCGTGTCCGGCCTTCCCGGCTTCAAGGCGTCGGAGCAGCCGCCGCTGGCCGACGGCAAGGTCCGCTTCGTCGGCGAGCCGGTGGCCGTCTGCGTCGCCGCCACCCGCGCCGAGGCCGAGGACATCGCCGCCCAGGTGTTCGTCGATTTCGACGAGCTGCCGGTCAACACGAACATGCTGGAGGCGGTCAAGCCCGGCGCGCCCCTGGTGCACGAGGCCTGGGGCGACAACGTGTTCCTGGAGACCAGCGTCGGCGGCAACATCCAGGAGATCGCCGCCCGCGCCCCGGTCAAGGTGTCGCGCACCATCCGCACCGCGCGTCAGTGCATGGTGCCGCTGGAGGGCAAGGGCGTCGTCGCCAACTGGGAGCGGCAGGCCGAACAGCTCGTCCTCACCACATCCACGCAGATGCCGCACATCGTGCGCGCCGGCCTGTCGGAATGTCTGGGGCTGGACCAGGGCGCCATCCGCGTCATCGCGCCGGACGTCGGCGGCGGCTTCGGCTGGAAGGGGCTGTTGCAGCCGGAGGAGGTGGTGGCCGGCTGGCTCGCCATGAAACTCGACCATCCCGTCCGCTGGACCGAGGACCGGCGCGAGCACCTCGTCGCCGCCGCGAACTGCCGCGAGCACCATTACGAGATCACCGCCTACGCCGACGAGCGCGGCCGGCTGCTGGGGCTTGAGGCGGACGCCTGGGTCGATGCGGGCGCCTACTCCATCTACCCGTTCTCGGCGTGTCTGGAGGCGGCGCAGGTCGGCAGCATCCTGCCCGGTCCGTACGACTTCCAGCACTACCGCTGCCGGACCTTTTCGGTGTGCACCAACAAGCCGCCGATCGTCCCCTTTCGAGGGGTGGCGCGCACCGGCGTCTGCTTCGCCATGGAGCAGATGATCGACGCCGTCGCCGACGCGGTCGGCCGCGAGCCGTGGGAGGTCCGCGTCGAAAACCTCGTCCCGCCGGAGAAGATGCCCTTCGACAACGTCACCAAGAAGCACTTCGACAGCGGCGACTATCCCGAATCCGTGCGCCGCGCCGTGGCGGCCATCGAGCTGGAGGGCTGGCGGGCGCGGCAGAAGCGCGGCGAGCCGGACGGCCGGCTGATCGGCGTCGGCGTCGCCACTTACTGCGAGCAGTCGGCGCACGGCACGGCGGTCTACCATGGCTGGGGTATCCCCATGGTGCCGGGCCACGAGCAGGCGCAGGCGCGCATCACGCCGGACGGCGGGCTGGAGCTGCGCGTCGGCGTGCAGTCGCACGGCCAGAGCATGGAGACCACCTTCGCCCAGGTCGCCAACGAGGTGCTGGGCATCGAGCTGCACAAGATCAAGCTGGTGCACGGCGACACCGGGCTGACGCCCTACTCGACGGGCACCTGGGGGTCGCGCAGCATGGTGATGGCCGGCGGCGCCGTCGCCACCGCGTGCCGGACGCTGGCGGAGCGCGTGCTTAAGATCGGCGCGCACCTCCTCCAGGCGCGGCCGGAGGACGCAAGGCTGGAGGAGGGCTGCGTGCGCGTCGGCCACGCCAGCATCCCGATCAGGGACATCGCCCACACCTGGTACCGGGCGCCGCAGCTTCTGCCGCTCGACGTCAACCAGGGCGGGCTGGAGGTCACCGGCGGCTACAAGCCGAAGAGCGACCACGGCACCTTCTCCTACGCCACCCACGCGGTCGCCGTGGCGGTGGACCCTGAGCTTGGGACGGTGCAGATCCTCGACTACGTCGTCGTCGAGGACGCCGGCACCATGGTCAACCCCATGGTGGTGGACGGCCAGATCTACGGCGGCGTGGCCCAGGGCATCGGCACCGCGCTGTACGAGCAGATGCCCTACGACAGCGAGGGGCAGCCGCTCGCCTCCACCTTCCTGGACTACCTCATCCCCGGCTTCACCGAGGTGCCGCACGTGCGCATCGTCCACATGCTGACGCCGTCGCCCTACACCGAGTTCGGCGTCAAGGGCATCGGCGAGGGCGGCGCCATCGCGCCCCCGGCGGCGCTGTGCAACGCCATCAACGACGCGCTCAAGCCGCTGGGGGCGGTGGTCACCGACAGCCCGATGACGCCGGAGCGCATCCTCGGTGCCATCGACGCCGCCAGGGGGACTGCGCGATGAAGGCGGTCGATTTCGCGTACGAGAGTCCCGCGTCGCTGGACCACGCGCTGGAGCTGCTGGCGCGCGAGGACCTCAGCGCCCGGCCGGTGGCCGGCGCCCAGTCGCTGGGGCCGATGCTGAACCTGCGGCTGGCGCAACCCGACCTGCTGGTGGACATCACGCGGATCGCCGAGTTGCGCACGGTTCGCCGCGACGGCGCCGCGATGGTCATCGGCGCCTGCGTCACCCACGCCATGCTGGAGGACGGCCGCTACGAGGACGCCACCCGTGGCGTCGTGGCGAGGGTGGCGGCGGGGATCGCCTACCGTGCCGTGCGCAACCGCGGCACCATCGGCGGCAGTCTGGCGCACGCCGACCCGGCGGCCGACTGGGTCGCCACGCTGACCGCCTTGGGGGCCGAGGTGGTGGTGGCCGGCCCCGGCGGGCGGCGCGCCGTCGCCATGGGGGATTTCGTGCTGGGCGTCTTCGAGACGGACTTGCGGCACGGCGAGATCATCGCGGAGATCCGCGTGCCGGCGCTGTCCGACCGCGCCCGCTGGGGCTACTACAAGTTCTGCCGCAAGGCGGGCGAGTTCTCGCACGCGACCGGCGCGGTGCTGGTGGACCCGGCGCGCGGCGTCAGCCGCGCCGTCATCGCCGCGGCGTCCGGCCGGCCCATCGTCGTCGAGGACCCGGAGATCGTCCGGGACGGCGCCTGCACGCCGCAACGCGTCGCCACCCTGCTGGCCGGCACGCCCATCGCCGACAACCCCTTCGAGGTCAACACCCACACGGTCGCGCTGAAGCGCGCCATCGCGCAGGTGACGGCATGACGAACACCAGAACCATCACGCTGACCGTCAACGGCAAGCCGGTCACCGCCGCGGTGGAGCCGCGCACCCACCTCGCCGACTTCCTGCGCGAGCGGCAGTTGCTCACCGCCACGCATCTGGGGTGCGAGCAGGGGGTGTGCGGCGCCTGCACCATCCTCATCGACGGCGAGCCGGCGCGCTCCTGCATCACCTTCGCGGTGGCCTGCGAGGGGCGCTCGGTGACCACGGTGGAGGGGCTGGACGACGACCCCGTCGCCGTGCAACTGCGCGACGCCTTCATGGCGGAGCACGGGCTGCAATGCGGCTTCTGCACCCCCGGCATGCTGGTGTCGGCGCGCGATGTGGTGCTGCGCCGGCCGGACGCGGACAACGACCTCATCCGCCTGGAAATGAGCGGCAACCTGTGCCGCTGCACCGGGTACGTCGGCATCGTCAACGCTATCCGCCGCGTGCTGGACGCGCGCAAGGCGGCTGCGGAGTAGCCTATGCCTCAGATCTCACAGAGCTTCACCGTCAACTTCCCGCGCGAGCGCGTCTGGCGCGCGCTGGGCGACATCGAGCGGGTGATCGGCTGCATGCCCGGCGCGTCGCTCACCAAGCCGCCGGAGGACGACAAGATCTTCGGCCAGATGAAGGTCAAGATGGGCCCGATCACCGCCGCCTTTGCCGGCGAGGGTGAGCTGTCCATGGACGACGCCACCCATACCGGCACCATTCACGGCGAGGGGCGCGACCAGAAGAACAATTCCCGCACCAAGGCGGACGTGACCTTCGCATTGGTTGAAGAGGGGGCGATCGAGGAGGGCGCGGCGACACGGGTGGACCTGGCGGTGGACTTCACACTCACCGGCACGCTGGCGCAGTTCAGCCGCGGCGCCATCGTCCAGGAGATCGCCCAGCGCCTGACGGCCGAGTTCGCCCGCAACCTGGAAGCCCAACTGGCCGCCGACGCTCCGCCCGCGGCGGCCGGCGAGGCCCCGGTGTTGGCCGACGCGGCCCCAGCCGCTCCAGCCCCTCCCGAGCCGGCCAAGGAATTGAACGCCCTGGCGCTGCTCTGGGCCGTTCTGCGGGATTGGGTCAAGGGGCTGTTCTCCAGCCTCTTCGGGCGAAAGGGCTCGCCCACATGATCAGCGTCCTCGACCTCTTCAAGATCGGCATCGGTCCGTCCAGTTCGCACACGGTCGGCCCGATGAAGGCCGCCCTGCGCTTCGTGGAGGAGTTGGCCGCGACGGAGAAGATCGGGGAGGTTCGGCGCGTGACGGTGGGGCTGTACGGCTCGCTGGCGCTGACCGGCAAGGGGCACGGCTCCGACACGGCGGTGCTGCTCGGCCTGTCCGGCGAGCGGCCGGAGAGTGTGGACCCCGACGCGGTGGAACCGCTGCTGGAGCGCATCCGCTCCACCGGCCGCATCGCGCTCGGCGGGCGGCGCGAGGTGGCGTTCGACGAGGGGCGCGACCTCATGTTTCACATGGGCGAACTGCTGCCCTTCCACTCCAACGGTCTGCGCTTCCAGGCTTTCGACGGGGAGGGCGGGGAGGTCGCGTCACGCGACTACTACTCGGTGGGCGGCGGCTTCATCGTGACCGCCGAGGAGGCGGACCGCGAGGCGCCGTCACCGCCCGTGCCGTACCCCTTCACCAGTGCTTCGGAACTGGTCGCGCTGGCGCAGGCCAACGACCTGTCCATCGCCGCCGTGGTGCGCGCCAACGAGGACGTCCTGAACGGCCGCGCGGTGCTGGACGAGCATCTGCGCGGCGTCCTCGCCACCATGCGCGCCTGCATCGCCCGCGGCTGCCGGACGGAAGGCGCGTTGCCCGGTCCGTTCAAGGTGCGGCGGCGGGCACCCTCGCTGCTTCGGCAGTTGGAGGGCGCGCACGGCCGCAACAGCGTGGCCCCGCACGAGGCGTTCGACTGGGTCAGCCTGTTCGCCATCGCCGTGAACGAGGAGAACGCGGCCGGCGGCCGGGTCGTCACCGCACCGACCAACGGTGCCGCCGGCATCATCCCGGCGGTGCTCGAATACCACCGCCATTTCTATGGCGAGGAAGGCGAGGACGTGGCCTTCGACTTCCTGCTGACCGCCGCGGCGGTGGGCATCCTCGCCAAGATGAACGCCTCCATCTCGGGTGCCGAGGTCGGCTGCCAGGGCGAGGTGGGGGTGGCGGCGTCCATGGCGGCGGCGGGATTGGCAGCGGTGCTCGGCGGCACCCCGGCGCAGGTGGAGAACGCCGCGGAGATCGCGCTGGAGCACCACCTCGGCATGACCTGCGACCCCATCGGCGGCTTGGTGCAGATCCCCTGCATCGAGCGTAACGCCATGGGGGCGGTGAAGGCGATCAGCGCGGCGTCGCTCGCCCTGAAGGGCGACGGCCAGCATTACGTGTCGCTGGACTGCGCGATCCGCACCATGCGCGAGACCGGCCGCGACATGCAGTCGAAATACAAGGAAACCAGCCTCGGCGGCCTCGCCGTCAACGCGGTGGAGTGCTGATCCCAGCCTTGAAGCAACCCCAAAAAACGGAGGGGAACTATGGTGAGGACAGGGAGCGTTACGGTTCTGGCGATTGGCGCCATGCTCGGCACCGCGCCCGCGTGGGCCCAGGACACCGTCAAGATCGGCGTCAACGAGCCGCTGACCGGCGCGGTCGCCGCCAGCGGCAACTACGTGACGAACGGCGCCCGCATCGCCGAGGAGATGCTGAACGCCCAGGGCGGCGTGCTCGGCAAGAAGATCCAGCTCATCATCGAGGACAACAAGAGCAACCCCAAGGAAGCCGTCGCCGCCGCGGAGAAGCTGATCGTCCGCGACAAGGTACCGGTCATGATGGGCGCCTGGAGTTCCACGCTTACGCTGGCCGTGATGCCGAAGCTGATGGAATACAGCGTGCCCATGGTGGTGGAGACCTCCTCCTCGGGCAAGATCACCACGGCCGGAAACCCCTGGGTCTTCCGCATCGCGCCGACCTCGGCCATGGAGGCCAAGGCGTTCGGCGAGAAGCTCGGCCAGTTCGACCCGCCGATCAAGAAGGCGGACTTCCTGGCGGTGAACAACGATTTCGGCCGCGGCGCTTCGGACGAGTTCCGCAAGATGCTGGAGTCCAAGGGTATCAAGGTCGGTGTCGTCGAGACCATGGCGCCGGAGGCGACCGACCTCTCGGCCCAGCTCGCCAGCATCAAGCAGTCGGGCGGCGACACGCTGTTCATCACCACCGGCGTCGAGCAGATCACCCTGGTGCTGAAGCAGGCGGCCGAACAGCGCCTGCCGCAGCGGATCATCACCACCGGCGGGTCGTCCTCGCCGGACCAGCTGATCGCCCAGGCCGGCGACGCGGCGAACAACAGCTATCACATCCTGTTCTTCGCCCCCTGGTTCCCGGACAAGGCCGTCAATCCCGAGATCGCTAAGGCCTTCGTCGAGGCGTGGAACAAGAAGGGCTACGAGTTCGCCGGCCTGACCGAGGGCTTCCGCGGCTACGACGGCATCGCCACCATCGCCGCCGCCGTCAAGCTCGCCGGCAAGGCCGAACCGCAGGCGATCCGCGACGCGCTGTGGAACACCAAGGTGAGCGGCGTGAACGGCAACATCGCCTTCAGCAAGGAAGGCCCGGCCGGCAAGGAAAGCGGCCAGAACCAGCCGAACATCTACATCGTCCAGGTCAAGAACGGGAAAGTGGCGCTGCCGTAAGAGCTTAAGGCCCCTCTCCCGTCAAGGGAGAGGGGCCTTAAGGAAAAGATCAGGGGACGGAGACAGTCAAGTGCCGGAATTCCTGCAACATCTGCTCAACGCGGTGATCCTCGGCGGCACCTATGCCCTTCTCGGCATTGGGCTGACGCTGATCTTCGGCATCATGCGCGTGGTCAATTTCACCCATGGCGAGCTGTACACCTTCGGCGCCTACATGGCCTTCATGCTGGCGGGGCTGTTCGGGCTCAATTTCTTCGTGTCGCTCGCCCTGGCGGCGACGCTGGGCGTGCTGCTCGGCGCGCTGATCGAGTTCGTGCTGCTGCGCCCGCTGAAGGGCGCGGACATCGACACCACTATGCTGGTGATGATCGGCGCCTGGATCGCCATGCAGGCCGGCGAGCAGCTGATGTGGGGCGGCGTGGCGAAGTCGGTGCCGAACCCGTTCCCGACCGAGCCGGTGGTGCTCGGCCCAGTCTCGGTGGGGCCGATCCGGCTGTTCGTGCTGGCGGTCGCGGTGGTGCTGCTGCTGGTGTTCTACCTGCTGATCAACCGCACCAAGCTGGGCGTCGCCATGCGCGCCACCTTCCAGGACCCGGACACCGCGGCGCTGATGGGCGTCAACAACGGGCTGATGTACACGCTGACCTTCGCCATCGGCTCAGGGCTGGCGGCGGTCGCCGGGGCGCTGCTCGGGCCGATCTTCGTGGTCACGCCGACCATGGGCGACATCGTGGCGCTCAAGGCCTTCGCCATCGTCATCCTCGGCGGCCTGGGCAACATCCCCGGCGCCACCATCGGCGGCTTCGTGCTGGCTCTCGTGGAGGAGTTCGGCGCCGGCTACATCTCCTCGGGCTACCGCGACGCCATGGGCTTCTTGCTGATCATCGCCGTGCTGGCGGTGCGCCCGCAGGGTCTCTTCGCCGCAAAGGAGCGCATCGGATGAGGGCTCGCCTGCTCCCCTGGCTGTTCGTCGCGTTCATGGCCACGCTGCCCGTGTGGATGCATGACCAGTACGTTCTCTACATCCTGACCTCGACCGGCATCTTCATCATCGCGGCGATGAGCCTGAATCTGCTGCTGGGCTATACCGGGCAGTTGAGCCTCGGCCACGTCGCGTTCTTCGGCATCGGCGCGTACACCAGCGCGCTGCTGGCGCTGGGCTTCGACCTGGATCTGGGCGGCGCGCAGCCCTTCGTGCTGGAGCCGCAGCCGGTCTGGCTCGCCTTCCTCGGCGGCATCCTGATGGCGGCTTTGTTCGGCGGCCTGATCGGCAAGCTGGCCTTCCGCGTCCGCGGCGCCTACTTCGTCATCGTCACCATCAGCTTCGCCCAGGTCATGCGCATGGTGGCGCTGAACTGGGTCGACCTGACGGAAGGGCCGATGGCCCTCAACAACATCCCGCCGCTGACCGCGTGGTGGCCGGGCGAGGGCGTCGTTCCGCTGTACAAGAAGGAATACTATTACCTCCTCGTGCTGGCGGTGGCGGTGGTGAGCTTCCTGACCATCCAGCGCGTCGTGCGGTCGCGCGTCGGCCGCGCCTTGATCGCACTGCGCGAGAACGAATCCCTGGCGCGGTCGGTCGGCATCAACGTCACCCGCTATCTGGTGATCGCCACGGTGCTGTCGGCTGGCATGGCCGGGGCGGCGGGGGCGCTCTACACCCACTATGTCCGCATCGTCGACCCGGACATCTTCATGTTCATCTACACGGTGACCATGGTCATCATGGTCATCACCGGCGGCAAGGGGACGCTGGCCGGGCCGGTGGTCGGCGGCCTGCTCTTCGGCTTCCTGCCCGAGGTGCTGCGCGACGTGGCGCGGCCCGAGGTTCAGTGGATCATCTACGGCGTCGTGATGATCGGCATCGTCTTCTTCCTGCCGCAGGGCATCGTGCCGGCCGTCACCAACCTGTTCGCCGGCCGCAGAAAGCGCCCGACCGGCGACGGCCGAACGCCCGCCGCCCCCCGCATCAGCGAAGGAGCCTCGTCATGAGCGCGCAGTTCGCCATGGCACCCGAGCCGGCGGTGGCGTTGCCGGCTGTGGCGTTAGAAGTCCGCGACGTCGCCGTGCATTTCAGCGGCCTGATCGCCATTGCCAGCATGAGTTTCAGCGTTCCCGAGGGCAGCATCGTCAGCCTGATCGGCCCGAACGGCGCCGGCAAGACGACGGCCTTCAACGTCATCACCGGCTTCCTCAAGCCGACCGAGGGCAAGGTCCTGTATCACGGCACCGACCTCACCCGCCTGTCGCCGGAGCGGATCGCCGCGCTGGGCGTCGTCCGCACCTTCCAGCGCACCAGCATCTTCGGCGGCTGCACGGTGTTCGACAACGTGCTGACCGGGCTGCACCAGCGCGGGCGCGCGGGGACCTGGGGGGCGCTGCTGCGCCTGCCCTGGGTCGCCGGCGAGGAAGCCAGACTGGCGCAGGACGCGCAGGAGATCATCGGCTTCGTCGGCCTGCAGCACCGCGCCGGCGAAATGGCCGGCAATCTGGCTTACGGCGAGCAGCGCCTGCTCGGCATCGCCATCGCGCTGGCAGCGGAGCCGAAGCTGCTGTTGCTGGACGAGCCCGCCGCCGGCCTGAATCCCTCGGAAACCGAGGAGTTCATGGGCGTGGTCAAGCGCATCCGCGACCGCGGCGTCACCGTGCTTCTGGTGGAGCACGACATGAAGATGGTCATGGGCATCTCGGACCTCGTGGTCGTGCTGAACCATGGCCGCATCATCGCCGGAGGGCCGCCCGCGGCCGTCCGCAACGACCCGGAGGTCATCCGCGCCTATCTGGGGCAGGGGGTGAAACGTGCTCAAGGTTGAGGGTGTCACGGTCTGCTACGGCAAGATCCCGGCGGTGCGCAACGTCTCGCTGGAGGTGGAAGAGGGCGAGCTGGTCACCCTCATCGGCGCCAACGGCGCCGGCAAGACGACCACGCTGCGGGCCATCAGCGGGCTGCTGCCGCTGGCCTCGGGGGATATCACCTTCCGCGGCAAACCCATCGGGAACACGCCGGCGCGCGAGGTGCTGGCGCTGGGCATCGCCCATTGCCCGGAGGGGCGGCGGGTCTTCCCGCAGCTCAGCGTGCGGGAGAACCTCGAAATGGGGGCCTATCTGCGCAAAGACCGCGACGGCATCGCCCGCGACCTGGAGCGCATCTTCGACCGCTTTCCCCGGCTGAAGGAGCGCCTGCATCAGGCGGCGGGCACGCTGTCGGGCGGCGAGCAGCAGATGCTGGCCATCGCCCGCGCGCTGATGTCGCGGCCCAGGATGGTCCTCTTCGACGAGCCGTCGCTCGGTCTGGCGCCCAACCTCGTCGAGCGGACGTTCGAGATCGTTTCCGAGATCCGCAAGGAGGGGACGACCGTCCTCATGGTCGAGCAGAACGCGCTGGCGGCGCTGGAGATGTGCGACCGCTCCTACCTGCTGGAAACCGGGCAGGTGATCGAACACGGCACCGGCCACGCCATGCTGGAGAACCCGCACATTCAGAAGGCCTATCTCGGCGGATAGCGCCGCCGGGCATTGCTTATGGAGGCTGCGCAGTGGAACGGGACGGGGTTACCTGGATTAAGCCGGCGGACCGAGTGCCGCCGCCGGACGCTCAGGTCCGCGTGCGACTTGCCGATGGCGGCTTCGTGCCGGTGGCTCGGCGCGAGGCGGATGGAACCTGGCTGACGGCGGAGAACAGCTTCCATGACGCCGACGTGGAGGCGTGGACCAAGGAATGACCGATCCGGCAAATTCCGCCGAAGGGGGATTGTCGGGCGCTGGCCCTTGAAAAGATTGGAGCGGGTGAAGGGAATCGAACCCTCGTCGTAAGCTTGGGAAGCTTCTGCTCTACCATTGAGCTACACCCGCGCCGCACCCTGTTTATAGGCGACGCCGCCGCCGGATTCAAGCGGGGCTGTAAGCCGGTTGTGCGAACCACAGGCCGCCCACCGAAAGCCCCTTAGGAGGGACGGGGGCTGTCGGAGCCGCCGCCTCCCCGGATTCCGGCCGGCGGCCCACCATGCCGGACACGCCCTGCAACGCGCCGGGCACCAGTTCCAGCCCCAGGAACCGGTTCAGATCCACCGGGCCGGGGAACTCCAGGCTCCGCGTCAGATCCCGCGTGAAGCCAAACCGCTCGTAATACGGCGCATCCCCCACCAGCAGCACGATCCGGTGTCCGGCCGCGGCAGCCCGGTTCAGCGTCATGCGGATCAGCCGGCTGCCCAGGCCGCTGCCTTGCAACGCCGGGTCCACCGCGATCGGCCCCAACAGCAGCGCCGGCACCGTGCCGCCGATGCTCACCGGCCAGTAGCGGATCGTGCCCTTCAGCCGCTCGTTGCCCAGGTCGTCGTGGCCGAGCGCCACCAGACACAGGTCCTGGATCGGCGCGATACCGTCGCGCAGCCGATAGGCGGTCTTGGTCTGCCGGTCGGCGCCGAAGGCGGTGTCGAGCAGCGACTCGATGGCGGCCGCGTGCTTCGGCAGTTCAGGGGTGATGATCATCGACTGGAGTCTCCCGGCGGGAAGATGAAGAAGGTGCGGGTCGCGCCTTCGCCGGGAGGGAAGGGCCGGATCAGCTCCGGCGAAGCCCCTCGGCTTCCGCACGCGCCCCAAAGACGACCGCACCCGCGATGCGCGGGGCGCGGCTCCGTCGTCGGAGTCGTAGGGCGTGCAGACGCCGCATGGCTGCATCTCGTCAGTCGTTGCAGAACGACCCGCATATATCATCGGGCCGGGCGCCGTGCAAGGGACCGGACCGGCGCCCGCGCGAATCGGGTTCGGTGTGTCCGGCCCGCATCGGTTCACCCGGCATGGGGCCGCCCCCTGGACACTGTAGCGACTGCGCACCTATTCTTATAGCAAGCGCCCCTTCAGGGGGAATTGCCGCCGGCCGGGCGGCGGGAGGTTCAGGATGTACTGCAAGACGACCCGCTCCATCCGCATCACCGTGGACCCGATGTACCTCGAAGACCAGTCGGCCCCGGCCGAGAACCACTTCGTCTGGGCCTACCACGTGCGCATCGAGAACGAGGGCAGCGAGACCGTGCAGCTGCGCACCCGCTACTGGCGCATCACCGACAGCTTCGGGCGCGTGCAGGAAGTGCGCGGGCCGGGCGTCGTTGGCGAGCAGCCGGTGCTGGAACCCGGCGAGGCGTTCGAATACACCAGCGGCACGCCGCTGACCGCGCCTTCGGGCATCATGGTCGGCAGCTACCAGATGGAGACCGGCCGCGGCGAGACCTTCGACGTTGCCATCCCCGCATTCTCGCTGGACAGCCCGCACCAGCTCCGGCAGCTGAACTGAGCGGGACGCCGGTGCGCAGATCTGGTGCGCGGACGGGTGACTTGAATCGGGGGGCGGAAAGGTTACCTCCGGTCAAGCGGCGGTGATAAGCAATGGTGATCCGGCCCGGCCCGATCCTCGTATGAGGCTCTGCGCATATGGCTACGCTGCCGCTCGATGCTGAGAGAAGGACCGTTCCCGTGACCGCTTCCCCGAAGCCCCCGAAGGCCGACAACGTCATCCGCGGCCCCGGACTTCCCCGCGCCGCCGTGCCCGAGGTGGTGCGGCCCAGCCGCGCCGAGGCCGAGGAGGCGGTCCGCACGCTGATCCGCTGGGCCGGCGACAATCCCGAGCGCGAGGGCTTGGCCGGCACGCCGGATCGTGTGGTGCGGTCTTATGAGGAGTTCTTCGGCGGCTACGGCATCGACCCGGTAGAAATTCTTCAGCGCACGTTCGAAGAAATTGACGGCTACGACGAAATGGTCGTGCTGCGCGACATCCGCGTCGAGTCCTACTGCGAGCACCACATGGTGCCGATCATCGGCAAGGCGCACGTGGCCTACCTGCCGCGCCGCCGCGTCGTTGGCATCTCCAAGCTGGCGCGCCTAGTGGACGCCTACGCCAAGCGCTTGCAGATCCAGGAGAAGATGACCGCGCAGATCGCCAACACCATCGACGAGGTGTTGCAGCCCGAGGGCGTGGCGGTGGTTGTCGAGGCGGCGCACCAGTGCATGACCACGCGCGGCGTGCACAAGACCGGGGTGACCATGGTGACCAGCCGCATGCTGGGCGCCTTCCGCACCGACCCGTCGACCCGGCGCGAGTTCCTGTCGATGATCGGCAACCCGTCCAGCCGGGCGATGGATTGAGGGGCGGAAGCCCCTCCTACCCCAGTGCCTTCACCGCGGCATCCACGTCCGCGTGCATGGCGAACATCCCGGTGAAGCCGCTGACCTCGAACGCCTTGCGCACGGCCGGCGACAGGCCGGCCAGCACGATGCGGCTGCCGGCCGCGTGCGCCCGCTTCGTCGCCATCAGCAAAGAGCGCAGGCCGGCCGGGCCGACCGCGACCACCTCGGCCATGTCGATCACCACCCGCACCCGGCCGGCGGCCACCGCCTGCGCCACACGCGCCTCGAAGGCGGTGGCGGTGCCGCTGTCGATGCGGCCGGCGGGGCGCAGCACGACGATGCCGTTTCGGGTCTCTTCACGAATCTCCATGGTGACCATAATAGCACACGCCGCGCGCCCCGCGTGACCCGAAGGGGGTAGGCTGCTATACCCTAGGGCATCTGAGATGTTAGGGGCGGGATGGTGCCGGACGATTCGCCGGGCAAGACGATGCATCGCAGCGCGGCTGCCGGCGCACCCGCACGCCTGCGCCCCGAACCGACACCCGTGTCCCCGCCGCCGCCGGCCCCCGTGCTGGCCGAGTTGAGCGCTGGGGCGTTCCTGCGCGCCTCGTGGAACCCGCTGCTTGCGGCGTCGGCGCCGCTGCTCGATTTGGGCAGCCGGCTGCGCGACCTGCCGGCGCACGGCGACCCCAACGGCCTGCGCGAGCGTCTGGTGGCCGAGATCCGCCGCTTCGAGCAGGCCGCGGCCGACGCCGGCATCGCCCAGGACGAGATCCGCGTCGGCCGCTTCGCGCTGTGCGCGACGCTGGACGATGTGGTGCTGGGCACGCCGTGGGGGCCGCGCTCGGCCTGGGCGCGCGAGGGGCTGATCGCGACGGTGGAGCGCACCAACGGCGCCGCCGAGCGCTTCTTCGACTTCCTGGAAGTCATGCTCACCCACCCGCACCTGCACCGGCGCGAGCTGGAGCTGTTCTATGCCTGCCTGTCGCTGGGCTTCGAGGGCAAGTTCCGTGACCGCCCGCGCGGCAGCCACGACCTCAACCATTTGCGCGACAACCTCTACCGCCTGCTGCGGCGCGAGCGCGTGCACGCCGACCGCACCCTGTCCCCGGCGTGGCGCGGCGTGGCCGAGCGCTTCCGGCCGCTGGGCGTGGTGGTGCCGCCGTGGGTGCTCGCCGCGCTGAGCGCCGCGGCGCTGACCGCGCTGTTCCTGTTCCTGGCCGGTGCGGTGACCGAGAAGGCCGACCCGGTGGCCGGACGCCTCGCCACCCTGCTGCCCGAGCGCCCCATCGAGATCGCCCGCCTCGCTCCGCCGCCGCCGCCCAGCATCGGGCCGGCGCTGGTGGCGCGCATTCAGCAGGCGCTGGCGCCGGAGATCGCCACCAACGACGTGGACGTGCTGGCCGCCGACGACGGCGCGCTGATCGTGCGGGTGCGCGGCGGCAACCTGTTCCCGGTCGGCAGCGACACGCTGCGCGCCCGCTACCGTGCAGTGGTCGAGCGCATCGGCCAGACGCTGGGTCCCATCAACGGCCACCTCGTGGTGGTCGGCCACACCGACGACCTGCACGCCCGCAGCGTCCGCTTCGCCACCCCGCAAGCGCTGACCGAGGCGCAGGCCGAGGCGGTGCGCAGGATCCTCGAACGCCATCTCGGCGCCGCCCGCCTGACCTCGGAAGGCCATGGCGACGCCGAGCCGCTGGCGCCCAACACGTCCACCGTCAACCGCGCCGCCAACCGGCGGATCGACCTGCACTTCTACCCGAACTAGGCCCGCATGCCCCCCGCCGCCCGATCTTTGAAAGCCCGCCTGACCGGCACCGCCCGCACCCGCTGGCTGGTGACGCTGGCCGGCGCGCTGGCGCTGGCCGGGGTGGGGTGGTTCCTGGCGCCGCTGCTGGTGCTGGCCGGCCACCGGCCGTTGGAGGACGCGACGCCGCGCCTGCTGCTGGGCGTGGTGGTGCTGGCGGTGTGGGCGCTCGCCAATCTGCGCGTCGACCGCCGCGAGCGCGCCGCCAACGAACGCCTCGTCGCGGCGTTGGCCGGCTCGGCGCAAGACCCCGACGCCCAAGCTTCGCTGGAGGAGCTGGGCATCCTCCAGGACCGCCTGACCGAGGCGCTGGAACGGCTGCGCACCATGCGCTTCGGGGCGCGCTGGGGCGGGCGCTTCGTCTACCAGTTGCCGTGGTATCTGGTGATCGGCGCGCCGGGCTCGGGCAAGACGACGGCGCTGTCCTCGGCCGGGCTGGGATTCCCGGTGGACGGGCAGGCGCAGGGCCTGCCGCTGACCGGGGTGGGCGGCACCCGGCACGGCGACTGGTGGTTCACCGAGCGCGCCGTGCTGATCGACACCGCCGGCCGCTACACCACGCAGGACAGCCGCCACGCGGTGGATTCGCGCGTCTGGGCCGGCCTTCTGGAAATTCTCAAGGAGCATCGGCCGCGCCAGCCGATCAACGGCGTGCTGATGACCGTCAGCCTCGCCGATCTGGCGTCGTGGAGCGAGGCCGACCGCCGCGCCCACGCGCAGACCATCCACCAGCGCCTGACCGAGCTGCGCCGCCATCTGGGCGTGCGCTTCCCGGTCTATGTGGTGTGCACCAAGGCCGATCTGGTCACCGGCTTCAACGGCTTCTTCGACACGTTGACGGCGGAGGAGCACGCCCAGGTCTGGGGCATGACCTTCCCGGTCGGCGACGGCCCCAACGGCCTCGGCCCGGTGGGGTGGTTCCGCGACAGCTTCCTGGCGCTGCTGCGCCGCCTGGACGAGCGCCTGCTGGAACGCCTGCATCAGGAGCCGGACGTCGAGCGGCGCAGCCTGAACTTCACCTTCCCCCTCCAGATGGCCTCGCTGGAAGCCCCCCTGGCCGACCTGCTGGAGACGGCGTTCGCGGTCGGCGCGGAGGAAGAGGTGCCGCTGCTGCGCGGCGTCTATTTCACCTCGGCGACGCAGGGCGGGGTGGTGGTGGACCGGCTGGCGGCCCCCTTCGCCGGCTTCGGCGCCGGCCACCCCAGCGGCGAGGACGAGCACACCGTCAAGCAGAGCTTCTTCCTGGAGCGCCTGTTCCGCGAGCTGGTGTTCACCGAGGCCAACCTTGCCGGCGTGGACGAGGCGCTGGAGCGCGCGCGGCGCCTGCGCACCACGGCGCTGGTCGGCGTCACGCTGGCGGTGGCGCTGGCGGTGGCGCTGTTCTGGGCGCGCAGCTACACCGGCAACCTCGACCTCATCGCCCGCGTCGATGCGGCCGGCGCGCGTGCGGCGCAGGCGCTGAAGGTGCTCGACACGCCGCCGCGCTCGCTGGGCCGGGTGGACGACACCGACTTCGCCGCGGTGCTGCCGGCGCTGGACGCCTTGCGCGCCATCCCCACCGGCTACGCCGGGCACACGCCGTGGCCGCCCTTGGAGCTGGCCGGCGGGCTGTACCAGGGCGACCGGCTGGGCCGCCTGGCCGATGGCGCCTACCGCCGGGCGCTGCGCAGCATCTTCCTGTCGCGCATCGTGCTGCGGCTGGAGGAGCAGTTGCGCACCAACTGGGCGCGGCCGGACCAGTTGCGGCTCAGCGTGCGCGCCTACCTGATGCTGGGCGGGCGCGAGCCGCTGGACCTCGCCTTCTTCAACGAGTGGATGGCCGCGGACTGGCAGCGCACGCTGCCGGGCGCCGCCAACGAGGACCGCCGCCGCGCGCTGGGCGAGCATCTCGCCGCCCTGTTCGACGTGGGCTTCGCTCCCGTTCCCGCCGACGACGCGCTGGTCGAGCGCGTGCGCGAGGTGCTGAGTCAGGCCCCCCGCCCGCAGGCGCCCATATGACCGCCGGCTTCGGCCCCGGTTTCCATGGCAAGGTGCCGGCGCGCGGCGATTTCGTCGGTGCCGGCCTGCCGCGCGGCTTCGTCGAGCCGTTCGACGCATGGCTGCAAGCCGCGCTGGCGCTCAGCCGCAGCCGCATCGGTGCGGCGTGGGAGCGGCTGTTTGCCGCCAGCCCGGTGTGGCGCTTCGCGCTGGCCGCGGGCGTGTGCGGCGACGTGGCCGTGGCCGGCGTTCTGGTGCCCAGCGCCGACCGGGTGGGGCGGCTCTATCCGTTCGCCATCGCGTCCGCCCTGCCCGAGGGGATGGACCTCGCCAGCGTTCCCTACCTGATCGCCCCCTGGTTCTCCCGCGCCGAGGAACTGGCGCTGGACGCCTGCCACAGCGACGGCACCGCCCCGGATCTCCTGGCCGGGGAGATGATTTTCCTCGGCCGCCCGCCGCCAGTGTTCGCCGGGGTCAACCCGGTGCACCGCGCGCAGCTCGAAGCGATGGTCGGCGCCTTGCCCGAGCGCCCGACGCTGTGGTGGACGCGCGGCGCGCACTGGGTGATGCCGTCCATGGTTGCCTGCGAGGGCCTGCCGGAAGGCGACCGCTTCGCGGCGTTCCTCGACAACGGCTGGGAGCAGTGGGGCTGGCACGACAAGGACGGGGCGGAGTAGGGGGCGGACGCTACTCCGCGGCGCGGGCCCAGGTCTCTTCGACCGCGCGTTTCAGGTCTGGCGGGACGATCGGCTTGTGCAGCAGCCGCAGCCCACGGGCGTGCGCTTCGCGCAGCACGGACGGCGCCGTGTCGCCGGTAAGCAGGATGGCGGGAATCTCCCGCCCGATGTGGCGCCACACCCCGGCAATCACGTCCAGCCCGGTCTCGCCGTCGCGCAGCCGGTAATCGGCGACGATCAGGTCGGGCACCACGCCTTCGGCCTGCAACTGGCCCACGGCCTCCTCGCGCGAGTTCGCCGACAGCGTCCGCTGTCCCCAACTGTTCATCATGGCGACCAGCCCCATCAGCACGATGGCGTCGTCGTCGATGACCAGCACGACCCGCTCCCCACTTTGCGATGTCGCTTGGCAGGGTGCGTCCGGATGCGGCGCGTCCTGTTCGGCCGGGCGCACGAGCGGAAGTTCGAGCGTGAACGTGGACCCCCGCCCCAGCGTCGAGCGCACGCTGACCGGATGCCCGAGAAGCTCCGACAGCCGCCGCACGATGGCGAGCCCGAGGCCGAGCCCCTGCTCGCGGTCGCGCTCGCTGTTGCCGACCTGGACGAACTCCTCGAAGATTTCCTGCTGCTTTTCGCGCGCGATGCCGATTCCGGTGTCGGAAACCTGCACCAACAGCCGGTCGCCGCGCCGCCGGCAGCCGACCAGGATGCGGCCCTGCCGGGTGTAGCGCAGGGCGTTTTCCACGAGGTTGCGCAGGATGCGCCCGAACAGGGCCGGATCGGTGTGGACCACCGCGTCGCAGGAAACCACCCGGAGGTCGAGCCGCCGCCCGGCGGCGCGCCCGGCGTACTCGCCCGCGATGTGTCCGAGAATCTCGCGCATCGGCACGTCGCGCCGCTCGACGCTGATGATGCCGGCGTCCAGCTTGGAGACGTCGAGAATGGCGTCCAGGAGCATCTTCAAAGCCCCCAGCGCCCGCTCGATGTTCTTCATCGACTGGCGCTCCAGTTTGCCGAGGCGGCCGGACGACAGCACCTCGGCAAACAGGAAAAGGCTTTGCAGCGGTTGGCGCAGATCGTGGCTGGCCGCCGCCAGGAAGCGCGATTTCGAGCGGGCGGCCATCTCCGCCACGCGTTGCGCCGTCACCGCCTCCTCGCGGGCGAGGCGGAGGTCCTCGATGCGGGCGCGCGCCTCGTACTGCCGGCGCCGTCCCCGCAACGCCATGCGCACCATGCCGGCCAGCGTGACGGGGTGGAATGGGCGTTCCAGGAACGACACGTTGCCCAGCAGGTCCATCAGCCGCAGCGCCATCGGGCGGCGTTCCGGCCCGCCGCCCTGCCGGGTCAGCAGCACGAACGGGAAGTCGGACCAGGACGGCTGTGCGGCGATCCACGCGGCGAGCGCGCTGGCGTCCGACAGGCGAAGCGCCTCTTCGGTCAGCACCGCGACGCCGGCGCCCCGTTCGAGTTCGCCCACCATCGCGTCGAGATCGGCGCAGACGTCGCTGGTCAGTCCGGCTTCCCGCAGGATCGCCGATGCCAGCGCCGCATCCCGTCCCCCCGGCGCGAGAATGAGCACGCGCTCACTGGGTGGGTCGGGGGGTGGGGCGGCGGGTGGGTCGGGGGTGCTCACTCGGTACCGTCCTGGAGCAGGGGCGGGCCGTGCTCCGCGTATTGCGGCACGCCCTGCAGCACGCCCTGGAACGCTTCGAGCGGGGCTCCGACGCGGATGCCGGAGCGGGTGATCTGGTATTCCCGGATGGTGTCCTCGTGCGTTCCCATGCGCTTCTTGATGACGGACATGGCGCGCCGGACGCGGCCCTGTGCCTCGAAATAGCGCAGCAGGATGACGATGTCGGCCAGATAGGTCACGTCCACCGGAGCTTCCATGTCGCCGACCAGCCCATGCTGCGCGACCGTCACGTAGGTCGAGGCGCCCTTGCGGTTCAGGAAGGTCAGAAGCTCGTGCATGTGCAGGACGAGGAACTGCTCCTCGGGCATGGACGCCTTGTAGCCGTTCAGGCTGTCGATCACCAGCGTGCGCACGCCGAGATCCTCGACGCAGCGCCGCACACGGTGGGCGAACTCGCCGGGCGACAGCTCCGCCGCGTCCACCGCCTCGAGGATCAGGCGGCCGTCGCTGCGCATCGGCTCCAGGTCGATGCCCAGCCCTTTGGCGCGGTCGATCAGCAGGCCGACCTCCTCGTCGAAGACGAACATCGCCGCCCGCTCGCCGCGTTCGACCGCGGCGACGACGAAGCGCAGGACGAGCAGCGATTTGCCGGTGCCGGCCGGGCCGAGGACCAGCGTGCTCGACCCCTGTTCCACGCCGCCACCCAGCAGCGTGTCGATTTCCGCGATGCCGCTGCTCGACCGGGTGCGCTCGAAGCCGCTGTGGTGCTCGGACGCGACGAGGCGCGGGAACACCCGCACGCCGCCGCTGACGATGGTGAAGTCGTGGTAGCCGCCGCGGAACGCCTGTCCGCGGTATTTGATGACACGCAGCCGCCGCCGCTCGGCGCCGTACAGCGGCATCAACTCCTCCAGGCGCAGCACGCCGTGGGCGACGCTGTGCACGGTCTTGTCCTGCGCGTCGGAGGTCAGGTCGTCGAGCAGAAGCACGGTGGCGCCGTGGCGGGCGAAGTAATGTTTTATCGCAAGAATCTGCCGGCGGTAGCGCAGCGAGTTCTGCGCCAGCAGGCGGATCTCCGACAGGCTGTCCAGCACGACGCGGACCGGCCTGGTGCGCTCGACGGCCTCGAAGATGAGCCGGGTGGTCTCGCCCAGCTCCAGGTCCGAGGAGTAGAGCAGGCTCTGCTGCTGCGCGGCGTCGAGCAGCACTTCCGGGGGGACCAGCTCGAAGATGTCGATCTGCGGCGGCAGATCCCAGCCATGCGACAGCGCGCCGGAGCGCAGTTCGGCCTCGGTCTCCGACAGGGTGATGTACAGGCCGCTCTCGCCGGCGGCGGCGCCCTCCAAGAGGAATTGCAGTGCCAGCGTGGTCTTTCCGGTGCCAGGATGCCCTTCCAGCAAATAGACGCGCTCCCGCGTCAGGCCGCCGGCAAGAACATCGTCCAAACCGGATATGCCTATGCGGGCTTTGTCGGTGAGGGTATCTGCGGACATCCTGGACTTTCCCACGCTGTTGAGCGGTGTCGGCAGCATCCCGATCCCGTATCAAGAGAGTTAGGTCGCAGGCGAGGGAAATTCCAGGGGAGAGAGGTGCGCGCCGGTGCAGGGAATCCGGTTTCGACAACCATACGGTGCCGGCGCGCAGCCGCTCTTTTCCGGGCGCCGATGGCGGGTCCATGCGGTCAGGCGGGATTTCGCCATTTTGGAATCTTTGCCACCATCATGGCCAACGCGCCTCTTGCATTGCCGCGCCATCGTCGCTATGGTCGCCGCCCAACGCCGCAGTAGCTCAGGGGTAGAGCAACTGATTCGTAATCAGTAGGTCCGGGGTTCAAATCCCTGTTGCGGCACCAGTTTCGAGAGGGCTTAGCGGGCAACCGCTAAGCCCTTTTCGTTTTGGCTCGGTGTTGGAAGCGGCGGCTCAGTCGTCGTCGTGATGGCGGCCGTTGCGGCGATCCTGGAAAGCGTCCTGGCCGAAGGACGTGCCGTCCGCGCGGATGATCTGGCTGGCCTGGATGGCGCCCTGCCGGACGCCGCCGACGACGGTGATCGGGGTGCCGGACTCGATACCCTCGGGCAGGAAGTCGCGACCGGTCACGTCGATCTCGTTTGTCCCGTCGTTGAGGACGAACCAGTTCGCGGCGACCTTGCCGACCGTGCCGGTGACGGTGCCGCCGCCGGCCTTCAGCACGTCGACGATCGGCTGCGGACCGGTCGGCTGGAACGCCTGGGAACGGGGGTGATGGTCGCCGGCCTGGGCGGTCCCGGCGAGCGTCAGGGCGACGAGAGCGGCGAGGGCGGTGGTCTTGAGCATGGCTTCACCTCTGGTGCGTGGGAGCGCCGGAGCGCCCGATGGACCACACGATGCCGGAGGTGACCTGAGGCGAGCCTGAACGACCCGTTCATCCGGCGTTTGGGAACTGAAGGCGGGAAAGTGTTCAGCGACGGTTCAGGGATGCGACGATATGCTGGCTTCCGTCCTTACCCAGTGACGAGTGAGACTCGCGGGAGTCCAAGGTGCGCCTATCGGCTGGTTCAACGCTGCCTTTGCTGGTCTGCTGTCTGTTCTTCGCAGCGGTGACCCGTGCGCCGGCCGGGGAAGACCATGACCGGGCTCGGGATGCCGTGCGGGCCGGGCGCATCCTGCCGCTGGAGCGGGTTGCCGAGAGCGCCAAGCAGCAGTTCGGCGGCGAAATCCTCGATGTCGAACTCGAGGACGAGGAGGCGGGCTTCCACTACGAACTCAAGATGATGGCCCCGGACGGCCGCATCCTGAAGCTGATCTACGATGCGGCCACCGGCGAACTCCTGCGCGTCAAAGGGCGCGGCCGGCACCATGAGGGATGGAGGTAACGCCATGCGCGTGCTCGTGGTGGAAGACACCCCGGATCTGGGGCGCCAGTTGGCGCAGCGGCTCGAAGCCGAGGGTTACGCCGTCGATCTGGCGACGGATGGCGAGCAGGGCCAGTTCCTCGGCGAAACCGAACCCTACGACGCGGTGGTCCTCGATCTGGGCCTGCCGAAGATCGACGGGCTGTCGGTGCTGCGCGCATGGCGGCGGAACGCCGTGACGGCTCCGGTGCTGATCCTGACCGCACGCGGCGCCTGGAACGAGAAGGTTCAGGGCATCGATGCCGGCGCCGACGACTATCTGGCCAAGCCGTTCAACATGGAGGAACTGCTTGCCCGCATCCGTGCTCTGATCCGTCGCGCCAAGGGCCATGCAAACGCCGAGATCGCCTGCGGCGGCGTGACGCTCGACACGCGCACGGGCCGGGTGACCGTCAACGGCGAGCCGGTCGAACTCACCGCCTACGAGTACCGGGTGCTCTCCTACCTCATGCACCGCAAGGGGCAGGTGGTGTCGCGCAGCGAATTGATCGAGCACGTCTATGCCCAGGATTTCGACCGCGATTCCAACACGGTCGAGGTGTTCGTCGCGCGGCTGCGCCGCAAGCTCGGTGCCGACATCATCACGACGGTGCGCGGCCTGGGGTACCGGGTGGATGAGCCATGAGATGGGCCATGACATGGCGGGACTCGCTGCGCTTCCGGCTGCTGGCCGGTGCCGCGGTCTGGATTTCCCTGGCCCTCGCCATCGCCGGGATCATCCTCTCCGGCCTGTTCCAGGACCATGTCCACCAGCGCTTCGAAGCCGAACTGGTCAACCATTTGGAGCAACTGGCCGCCCTCCTGGATCTGGACCCGGACGGCAGGCCGGTGCTGCGCCAGATGTTGAGCGATCCGCGCTTCCGCCGGCCGCTCTCGGGGCTGTATTGGCAGATCGGGGCGGCCGACGAGGCGCCCCTGCGCTCCCGTTCGCTGTGGGACAGCGTCCTGGCCCTGCCGCCCGACGCGGTCGCCGATGGTGAAATTCACCATCATGTGGTGACGGGGCCGGCCGGCCAGTCCCTGACGGTCGTGGAGCGCTCGGTCGTGCTGCCCGAACGGACGGAGCCCTACCGGATCGCCATCGGGGCCGACCGGGAGGAGTTGGTCCAGGTGACCCACGCCTTCAACGTCACCCTTACGCTGTCGCTGGGGGTGCTCGCGGTGGCGCTGATCCTGGCGGCGCTCGTCCAGGTGCAGGTCGGGCTCAAGCCGCTGTCACGCCTCCGCGGCGAACTGACCGAGGTGCGTGCCGGGCGAAAGAAGCGCTTCTCGGCGGCGATGCCGGCGGAGATCCAGCCGCTGGTGGAGGATCTGAACGCGTTGCTGGCTCACGCAGACGAGATCATTGGCCGGGGCCGCTTGCAGGCCGGCAATCTGGCGCACGCGCTCAAGACGAATCTGGCGGTGCTGGCGAACGAAGCCCGCGGCCTGGACGAACGCAACGCGCGGGAGGTGGGGGCGGGGATCGTCCAGCGGATCGATGTCCTGTGCCGTCACGTGGATCATCACATGGCGCGCGCGCGGGCGGCGGCGTCGCGCGGTGTACCGGGCATCAGCACGCCCGTGTCGGCGTGCGTCTGCGCGCTCGCCCGGGTCGTGCAGAAGCTGCATGCCGCGGCCGCGCTGGAGATCACGCTCGATGTCACGCCGGACCACGTGTTCGCCGGTGAGCGGGAGGATCTCGACGAGATGCTCGGCAATCTGGTGGACAACGCCTGCAAGTGGGCGCGCCATCGCATCGCCATCGCTTCGCGGGTCGACGCGGACGGCATGCTGAGCATCACCATCGACGACGACGGCCTCGGTCTGCCCGAGGAGCGCCGCGATGCCGTCCTCAGTCCCGGCGTCCGGCTCGACGAGAGCGTCCCCGGCACGGGGCTCGGCTTGGCCGTGGTGCGGGATCTGGCGCGTCTGTACGGCGGCGATGTCCGGCTCGAGGACTCGCCGCTCGGCGGCCTCCGTGCCGAACTCCGCTTGCCGTCGGCCCTCGCCTGACGCTTTGCCTTCGGCCTCGAAGGCAGCATGCCAAGCTGATCGGCTGTGCTGGCGCTACCCGAAATTGCCGCTGGGGTGATTGCCGGGTGATCGCCGGAAAGCCAAAGGGCCCCGCCGTTTCCGGCGGAGCCCTCGATTTATTTGGTGGAGCCAATGAGGATCGAACTCATGACCTCTACAATGCCATTGTAGCGCTCTCCCAGCTGAGCTATGGCCCCGTATCCCTGGGTGGCCGCCGTTTCTTTGCTTGGAACCGGCTGCCTCGGTGGAGCGGGATATTGGTCAGGTCGGGGTGCTCTTGCAAGCGGAAAATTCGCCCCGACCTAACTTTTTTCGCCACCCCTTTTAGCGCTCGTCCTCGTCCTCGCTCTCGACGTCGACGACCTCGTCCATGTCGTCCTCGCCCAGCTCCGAGGTGTCCTCGATGAGCACGTCGTCCTCGTCCTCGGCGGCCTCTTCGGCCTCCTCCTCGATGTCCTCGACGGTCACGTCGTCCTCGACCTCTTCCAGGTCGGTGACGTCCTCGTCCTCGCGCTCGACCTCCACCTCGTCCTCGTCGGCGGCTGCGGCCACCTTCTTGACCGGGGTGTCGTCGACCGGCGCCGGCCGCGCGCGGCGCGACTTCAGCAGCGCTTCAGGATCGAACTGCGTGCCGCACGACGGGCAGACCGGCGGGTCCTTGCGCATATCGTAGTAGCGCGCGCCGCAGTTCGGGCAGATGCGCTTGACGCCCCATTCCGGCTTCGCCACGCCAGTTCCTCCGCTTTCCCAATGAAATCCTTGAACGCGGCCCTTTGCCATGGCCGCGCCCCGTTGTCAAAAAAAAGTTCAACCACCATTGGCGGCCGCGCGCAACCCCTTCCGGGGTGCGAGCCGCGCGCGTAAGCTCGATGCACAAACGGCGGACAGAGACACCGCCCCGGCCACCATAAGGCCGGCCAACATATGATGGGAATGGGAGGGTTCGTGAAGCCCCAATTCGCTCATGGCTGGATACGCCTGTTCGGCGCCGGCCTCGTGGCGTTGCTGCCGCTGTCGGCCGCCGCCCAAACCACCACCGCCCCGGCGCCCGCCGGCACCCAGGCGCCGGAAGGCGCCACCGGCCGCACCACGCACGCGTTGGGCACCGCCGCCAAATACATGGCCGCCGCCGCCAACCCGCTGGCCGCCGATGCCGGCCGCGAGATCCTGCGCGCCGGCGGCAACGCGGTCGATGCCGCCATCGCCACCCAACTGGTTCTGGGGCTGGTCGAGCCGCAAAGCTCGGGACTCGGCGGCGGCGCCTTCCTGGTGTTCTACGACGGCAAGGCGAAGGCGCTCACCACCTACGACGCCCGCGAGACGGCGCCGGCCGCCGCCAAGCCCGAGCGCTTCATGGGGGCCGATGGCAAGCCCATGGCGTTCTACGACGCGGTGGTCGGCGGCAAGTCGGTGGGCGTGCCCGGCACCGTCAGGCTGCTGGAAACCGTGCACAAGGCGCACGGCAAGCTGCCCTGGCCGCGCCTGTTCGAGCGCGCGGTGCGGCTCGCCTCCGAGGGCTTTACGGTCAGCCCGCGCCTCAACGGCCTGCTCGGACAGGAGAAGTATCTGGCGAAGAACGACCCGAAGGCGGCCGCCTACTTCTACCAGGCCGACGGCACGCCGAAGCCGGTCGGCTTCCTGCTGAGGAACCCGGAGTACGCCGTCACGCTCCAGGCTATCGCCGAGAAGGGGGCGAGCGCCTTCTACGAGGGGCCGGTGGCCGCCGAGATCGTCCGGACGGTGACCGGGCACGCCGCCAACCCCGGCGACATGACCGAGGCCGACCTCAAGGCGTATCAGGTCAAGGAGCGCCCGGCGGTGTGCGGCACCTACCGCGTCTACACCGTGTGCGGCATGGGGCCGCCCAGCTCCGGCGCGGTGGCGGTGCAGCAGATCCTCGGCGCCCTGGAGCCGGTCGACATGGCGGCGCTGAAGGCCGCCCCCGTGGACGCCGTGCACCGATTCGCCGAGGCCGGGCGGCTGGCCTTCGCCGACCGCGGGCAGTACCTGGGCGACCCGGATTTCGTGAAGGTGCCGGTCAAGGGCCTGATCGACCCCGGCTACATCCGGAGCCGCGCCAAGCTGATCGACCCCGCCAAGTCCATGGGCAAGGCCACCCCCGGCGACCCGCCGTTCCAGCAGGGCGCCCGGATGGGCGCGTCGGAGGGCGTCGAGAACGGCACCAGCCACATCGCCATCATCGACTCGGAGGGCAACGCCGTCTCGATGACCACCACCATCGAGGACCAGTTCGGCGCCCGCCTGATGACGCGCGGCTTCCTGCTGAACAACGAGCTGACCGACTTCGCGCTGAACCCGGTCGAGAATGGGCAACCCGTCGCCAACCGCGTCGAGCCCGGCAAGCGCCCGCGCAGCTCCATGGCGCCGACCATCGTGTTCAAGGGCGGCCAGCTCTACGCCGTGGTCGGCTCGCCCGGCGGCAGCGCCATCATCAACTACGTCGCCAAGACGCTGGTGGGGATGCTGGACTGGGGGATGGACCCGCAGCAGGCGGTGGATCTGGCCAATTTCGGCAGCCGCAACGGCCCGACCGAGCTGGAGAAGGGCACCGAAGCGGAAACCTGGGTCTCGGCGCTGGAGGCCAAGGGGCACACGGTGAAGGTCATGGAGATGACCTCCGGCACCCAGGCGATTCTCGTCACGCCGAACGGGCTGGCCGGCGGCGCGGACAGCCGTCGCGAGGGTGTGGCGATCGGCGACTGATCACACCAAAGGCGCTTGATGTCTTCCATCAAGCGCCTTTGGTTCAAACCCGGCAGTACATTGCGCAGCAATGTGCGGGAGGGTGATACGGCCGGCCGATCATGGAAGCATCCATGCGCCGGCCGTATCAGGCCTGTCCGCCGCTTGCGGCGGAAGGGGCGGGGCAGGGCGTCTCGGGACGGCCTTGCCCCCTCCGAACCTCCTCCTGCTCCGCAAGGGAGAGGAGTCTGGGCATCGCCGTCTTGACCCGGCGCATGATCGTCCCGGTGCGGCAAAAGTCGGCGACCATGCGGTCGTCGTCCAGGATGTGCGACACCAGCCAGTGCGCCAGCACCACGAAGAATGTCCCGCCGTGCCAGGGGTGCCAGCGGTCGGCGATCTTCTCCCGCCAGCCCAGCACCTTGGCCGCCAGCTCGCGATGGTGCTGGGTGTGCTCGGCCCGCAGCGGGTAGCGGATCGCCGCCATCAGCTCCTCCTCGCGAGCGAAGTGCTCGCCGGCGTAGCGGATCATCTGTTCGATGGCCTCGGACACCACGGCGCGTTTGCGCCGCTCCTCGCCCTTGGCGAGACGGTTGAGGATCTCGAACAGGCGCTTGTGATCCTCGTCGATTTTGGTGTGACCGACGGACAGGAACTCGCTCCATTCGACCCGCGGCATGGCTCCCCCCCGAACCGGCGGATGTAATTGGGCAGGATTTTATCGGAAATTAGTGTTCGGTGATACGACCGCTGGTGTTGTGCCTGTCGGGCGCGACACTCTGCCCCGGTGCGCGCGGCCGGTGTGGGCGACCGGCGGCTGTGTCAGGGCGGGAGCGCTGCGGTCGACACGGTGTAGACCACCACGGCCGCACCGCCCCGCACCACCACGTCGGCGTAGCAGGAACGCCCGTCGACGATCTTGCGCCACCGGCTGGGCGCCCCCTGGAATTCGAACCCGTTGTCGGCCAGGTATCGCTCCGCCTCGGTGCGGGAGGAGAAGCGCTGCGTCCGCATGGCTGCCCCTTTCGCATGGTTTCGCTGGTGTGCGTACTTTAGCACTTGGCGATGCAAGAGACCGGATGGGAATCGTGGTTATGGCGATGCGCCGCGGGGGCACTCCGCCGGGCCTCGCATCACCCGACCGGCTGTGCTAGGAACGCGCCGAAATATGACATGACCCAAGGACCCAGACCCATGCAGGCGAAGCCGCTGCGTTCGTCCTCTGCCGGCGCCCTGACGGGCACCGTGCGCGTGCCCGGCGACAAGTCGATCTCGCACCGCGCGCTGATGTTCGGCGCGCTCGCCATCGGTGAGACCGTCGTGCGCGGCCTGCTGGAGGGCGAGGACGTGCTGCACACCGCGGCAGCCATGCGGGCGCTGGGCGCGCAGGCCGAGCGCGATGCGGACGGCGTCTGGCGGGTGCGCGGCGTCGGTGTCGGGGGCTTGCGGGAATCCGCGCAGGTGCTCGACATGGGCAACAGCGGCACCGCGGCGCGGCTGCTGGTGGGCCTCGTGGCCGGGCACCCGATCACCAGCTTCTTCACCGGCGACGCCTCGCTGAACAAGCGCCCGATGGCGCGCGTCATCACGCCGCTGGAGCAGATGGGCGCCAGCTTCGTCAGCCGGGCCGGCGGCCGGCTGCCGCTGGCCGTCATCGGCAGCGCCGATCTGGTGCCGATCACCTACCGCCTGCCGGTGCCTTCGGCGCAGGTGAAGTCGGCGGTGCTGCTGGCCGGGCTCAACACCGCCGGGACCACCACGGTCATCGAGGCCGAGCCGACCCGCGACCATTCCGAACTGATGCTGCGCCACTTCGGCGCCACCGTCACCACCGAACGCACCGAGGACGGCGCGCTGGCGGTCTCCATCATCGGCCAGCCGGAGCTGACCGGGCGCGAGATCTTCGTCCCCGCCGACCCCAGCTCCGCGGCGTTCCCGGCGGTGGCGGCGCTGCTGCGCGCCGGGTCGGAGGTGCTGCTGCGCGACGTCGGCATGAACCCGCGGCGCACCGGCCTCTACGACACGCTGCTGGAGATGGGCGGCGACATCGGCTTCGAGAACCGCCGCGATCAGGCCGGCGAGCCGGTCGCCGACCTGCGTGTCAGGGGCAGCGCGCTGAAGGGCGTCGTGGTGCCGGCCGACCGCGCGCCGTCGATGATCGACGAGTACCCGGTGCTGGCCGCCGCCGCGGCGTGCGCCGAGGGGACCACCGTCATGCTCGGCCTCAAGGAACTGCGCGTGAAGGAAAGCGACCGCCTCGCCATGGTCGCCGAGGGTCTGACCCGCTGCGGCGTGAGGGTCGAGGTCGGCGCCGACGACAGCCTGACCGTGCACGGGTCGGCCAAGCCGCAGGGCGGCGCCACGGTGGCGACCGCCATGGACCACCGCATCGCCATGAGTTTCCTGGTGCTGGGCACCGCGTGCGCCCAGCCGGTGCAGGTGGACGACGGCACCTTCATCGAGACGAGCTTTCCGGGGTTCGCCAGCCTGATGAATGGGTTGGGCGCCAAGATCGAAGAGGTGGCCGCGTGACCAGCGTCATCATCGCCATCGACGGCCCCGCAGCAAGCGGCAAGGGCACGCTCGCCAAGCGCGTGGCCGCTGCGCTGAACTTCGCGTTTCTCGATACCGGATCGCTGTACCGCGCGGTCGGCGTCGCCGTGCTGCGCGCCGGCAAGGACCCGGCGGACGCCGGGTTCGCCGCGCAGACCGCCCGCGCCCTGCGCCCCGAGGACGGCATCCTGAGCGACCCCGAACTGCGCTCCGACGATGCCGCCGAAGCGGCCTCCAAGGTCGCGGTGGTGCCCGAGGTGCGCGCGGCGCTGCTGGACTTCCAGCGCAGCTTCGCCCACTCCCCGCCGGGCGGCGTTGCCGGTGCGGTGCTCGACGGGCGCGACATCGGCACGGTCGTATGCCCTGAGGCTACGGTGAAGCTGTTCGTTACCGCTTCGGTAGAGGTGCGGGCCGAGCGGCGACTCAAGGAGTTGCGGGAAAGAGGGATTCCGGCTATATCCTCCGACGTCCTGGAGGACATGAAGGCTCGTGACGCGCGCGACAGCCAGAGAGCGGTGGCCCCGCTTAAACCGGCTGGCGACGCTTTTGTGCTTGATACGTCCGCGCTGACCGCCGACCAGGCGTTCGACGCGGCGCTCGCCCATATCAGCAGCAAGACTGGTATCGGCGGCTAGACCGGTCTCGGCCTCAGGCGCTAAGGCGCGCGGGCGGGCTTCACGGCTTCCAGGAAAAACATCAACCCAAGTCGCCGGGCGTGAGGCCCGGCGCGGCGGACCGTTCGATCCCGCACCCATTTTGCCGTGGGGTGGGGCAGACGGGGCCGCTCCCTGCGCAACCTTAGGAGTTTCAATGGCACAAGCAATGGCCCGCACCGGCGAAAAGGAAAGCTTCGCGGCACTCTTGGAAGAGTCGCTGGGCACCTCTGAGTCTCTGGAGGGTACCGTCGTCAAGGGTCGCGTCATCGCGGTCGAGAACGACATGGTGACGATCGACGTCGGCCTGAAGTCGGAAGGGCGTGTTGCGCTCAAGGAATTCGCCGTCGCCGGGCAGGCGCCCGAGCTGAAGGCGGGTGACACCGTCGAGGTCTACCTGGAGCGCATGGAAGACAAGAACGGCGAAGCCGTCCTGTCCCGCGAGAAGGCGAAGCGCGAAGAGGCGTGGACCCAGCTCGAGAAGGCGTTCAACGACCAGCAGCGCGTCACCGGCGTGATCTTCGGCCGCGTCAAGGGCGGCTTCACGGTCGACCTGAACGGCGCCGTGGCGTTCCTGCCGGGCTCGCAGGTGGACATCCGTCCGGTCCGCGACATCAGCCCGCTGCTCGGCACGCCGCAGCCGTTCCAGATCCTCAAGATGGACCGCTCGCGCGGCAACATCGTCGTGTCGCGCCGCGCCGTGCTCGAAGAGAGCCGCGCCGAGGCCCGTTCGGAGCTGGTCGCCAACCTCAAGGAGGGTCAGGTCCTCCAGGGTGTCGTCAAGAACATCACCGACTACGGCGCGTTCGTGGATCTGGGTGGCGTCGACGGCCTGCTGCACGTCACCGACATCGCGTGGCGCCGCATCAACCACCCGTCCGAGGCCCTGCAGATCGGCCAGACCGTCACGGTCCAGGTCATCCGCTTCAACCCGGAGACCCAGCGCATCAGCCTCGGCATGAAGCAGCTGGAAGCCGATCCGTGGGAAGGCGTCGAGGCCAAGTACCCGGTCAACGCGCGCTTCAAGGGCCGCGTCACCAACATCACGGACTACGGCGCCTTCGTGGAGCTGGAGCCGGGCATCGAAGGCCTGGTTCACGTGTCCGAGATGTCCTGGACCAAGAAGAACGTCCACCCGGGCAAGATCGTCTCCACCTCCCAGGAGGTCGAGGTCATGGTGCTCGACGTGGATCCGCAGAAGCGCCGCATCTCGCTGGGCCTCAAGCAGTGCCTGGACAACCCGTGGGAGACCTTCGTCGAGAAGTTCGGTCCGGGCACCGAGATCGAGGGCGAGGTCAAGAACATCACCGAATTCGGTCTGTTCGTCGGCCTGCCGGGCGACATCGACGGCATGGTGCACATGTCCGACCTCGACTGGAACAAGTCGGGTGAGGAAGCCATCGCCGAGTTCAAGAAGGGCGACCGCGTCAAGGTCAAGGTCCTGGATGTGGACGTCGAGAAGGAGCGCATCTCCCTCGGCATCAAGCAGCTGGGCTCGGACCCGTTCGAGTCGGCCACGGCCGGCCTGAAGAAGGGCGAGGTCGTGACCTGCACCGTGACGCAGGTGACGGACGGCGGCATCGAGGTTTCGGTGGGCGAAGGCTTCACCGGCTTCATCCGCAAGTCGGATCTGGCGCGGGAGCGCGGCGAGCAGCGCCCCGAGCGCTTCGCGGTCGGCGAGAAGGTCGATGCCAAGATCACGCAGATCGAGCGCAGCTCGCGCCGCATCTCGCTGTCGATCAAGGCCCGCGAGATGGAAGAAGAGAAGCAGGCGATGGCCGAGTACGGTTCGTCCGACTCGGGCGCCTCGCTGGGCGACATCCTGGGCGCGGCTCTGAAGCGCAAGCAGCAGAGCGACGAGTAATCCTCGTCCCTCAGGGGTACGGATCGGGCCGCCGCGGGCAACCGCGGCGGCCTTTTTCGTGGGCAAAAACGCTTCCCCCAGAACAGCTTACCTTGACGCCGCCCGCGTCCCTTGGCACGCTTGGGCGCAAGGCTGCGGGTCAACCCGCGCGACCATCCAGGGGGAAACAGGGCGCCATGACCAAGTCCGAGCTGATCCTGCGCCTTGCGGAGCGCAACCCGCACCTTTATCAACGTGACATCGAGAAGATCGTCGGCACCATCTTCGACGAGGTCGGCGACGCGCTGGCGCGTGGCGACCGGGTCGAGCTGCGCGGCTTCGGTGCCTTCTCGGTCAAGCGCCGCGACGCCCGCCAGGGCCGCAACCCCCGCACCGGCGAGGCCGTGGCGGTGGGCGAGAAATACGTTCCCTTCTTCAAGACCGGCAAGCAGCTGCGCGACCGGCTGAACACCGACGAGTGAACTCTGTAAGGAACCTGCCCGTGCGTTTCATCAGCTGGATCATCACCCTGCCGATCGCCCTGTTCGCGGTCCTGTTCGCCATCTCCAACCGCGATCCCGTCACCTTCGCGCTGTGGCCGACGCCGTTCACGCTGCAAGCGCCGATCTATCTGGCGACGCTGCTGGCGCTGGTGGTCGGCTTCGTGGCCGGCGGCTTCATCGCTTGGGCCAACCAGCACCGCAACCGCGCCCGCGCACGCCGCGCCGAGGACCGCGTGTTCTATCTGGAGCGCGAGTTGCAGGAGACGCAGACCCGCGCCGCCGCCGCCGAGAAGCGCGTCGCCGAGCTGTCGCGCCCAATCTCCGGCCAGCCCGTCTCCGGCCAGCCGCGCGCAGCGCTTCCGGCGCCCGACGCCGTGCCGCAGGCACCAACGGTGCATTGATTCGTTCTGCTGGCAGGGGCGCCGCGTCGGCGACTCCGGCTGGCTGACAATCGGGGGCACCCATGCGCACCATCGGCGGCGCCGAACTGAAGACGGTCCTGCACCACCGCATGCTGATCGAGCGGCTGCGGCAGACGTTCCGTGCCGGCGTCGAAGTGCCGATGCGCCACCACCACACCATCAACACCTACGGCGAGACCGACGCCACGCTGCTGCTGATGCCGGCGTGGCAGGTCGGGCACACCATCGGCATCAAGATCGTCACCGTCTTTCCCGACAACGGCGCCAAGGATCTGCCGGCGGTGCAGGGCTCGTACCTGCTGCTGGACGGCAAGACCGGTGTGCCGCAGGCGCTCATCGACGGCCCGGCGCTGACCAAGCGGCGCACCGCCGCCGCCTCGGCGCTGGCCGCCACCTATCTGGCGCGGCCGGACGCCGAGCGGCTGCTGGTGGTTGGCACCGGTGCGCTGGCGCCCGAACTGATCGAGGCCTACGCCGCCGTGCTGCCGATCAAGCACGTGCTGGTCTGGGGCCGCAACGCCGAGAAGGCGCAGAAGGTGGTGAACCGCTTCCACCGCCCCAAGTTCCGCATCCAGGCCACCGACGATTTGGAAGGCGCGGTGAAGGGCGCGCACATCGTTTCCTGCGCCACGCTGGCCAGGGAACCGCTGATCAAGGGCGAGTGGCTCCAGGAGGGCCAGCACCTCGACCTCATCGGCGGCTTCACGCCGGAGATGCGCGAGGCCGACGACGACTGCATCCGCCGCAGTCGCGTCTTCGTCGACACCCGCGAGGGCGCCTGCAAGGAGGCGGGCGACATCGTGCAGCCGCTGGCCGCGGGCATCCTTACGCCGGACGACATTGCCGGTGACCTCTACGATTTGACCCGCGGCGAGCGCGCCGGGCGGCGCTTTTACGACCAGATCACGCTGTTCAAGTCGGTCGGCACCGCCCTGGAGGATCTTGCCGCCGCCCAGTTGGCGGTCGAGATGGTGTTGCACAACGACACCCTGCGGTAGGCGAATCTTTTCTCTGCAACGCAGCGTAAGCGAAATTGCAGAAGAGGCCGGCGCATCTTGGTCGGTTTCCATTCTCAATAAAGAGCCAAGTCCCCCATTTGATATTACGCGCTGACTTAACGTTGGTTTATGTACCGCAGTGCAGCGACTTATTGATGTCCGCATACGCCCGATGTGCAAGGTGACTTCGGCTTCCCGGTCTTGTTTCATTCGCTTCCATCGTTGCGATGGGACAAGGAAAACCCGGAGGGGCATGAGATGGCACAGCAAAAATCCGATCAGGGACAGCAAGCCGAACTCGACCAAATGGAAGCCGCCGCGGAGCGCATGGGCAATGCGGCGCGGACCGGGGCGGAGGCCGAGGCCGACGCGTTGCGCGAAAGCGGGCAGACCATCGGCCGCAGCATGCAGGAGACCGCCCGCGCCACGCAGCGCGGCATCGATGCCAGCGGGCAGGCGGTCCGCCGCGGGATCGAAGACGTCGGCCAGAGCGCGCAGACCCTCGCCGAAGCGAGCGCCGACCAGTTCACCCGCATGGGCGAGATGATGGCCGATGCCGCCCGCGACGCGGCCGAGAGCGCCCACATGATGGTGACCTTCTCGAACTTCACCAACGAGGGGCTTCGCGGCATGCAGGAGGCCACCTCCAACCTGCTCCAGCGCGTGGTGCAGACCAACGTCCGCGCCATGCAGGAAATGGTCCAGCACAACAGCTTCGGCGAGCTCGCCTCGCGCCAGCAGCGTTTCATCCGCGAGTACCTGCAAACCATGGTGCAGGGCAGCGCCGAGCTGGTCCGCGCCGCGCAGGAACTGGCCAACGAGGCGGTGCGCCCGCTCGAGCAGCAGGCGCGCGCCGAGGAGGAGCGGCGGCAGCGCCGCCGCCAGCCGCACCTGCAGCAGGGCAAGAGGATCGCCGACGTGATGAGCCGCGAGGTGCGCACCGTGCGGCCGGACGACACGGTGCAGCGCGCCGCCCAGCTCATGGGCTCCGAGGACACCGGTGCGTTGCCGGTGGCGGAGGACGGGCGCGTGCTCGGCATGGTCACCGACCGCGACATCGCCATTCGCCTCGCCAGCACCGCCAAGGACCCGGCGAAGACGCGGGTCCGCGACGTGATGAGCCAGGAGGTGCAGTACTGCCTGGACGACGAGGACGTCCAGCACATCGCCGAGATCATGGCCGACCAGCAACTGCGCCGCCTGCCCGTGATGGACCGGCACCAGAATCTGGTTGGCATCGTCTCCATCGGCGATCTGGCCGAGCGCGAGTCGTCGGAGATGGCCGGCGAGGCCCTGGCGGGCGTGGCCCGCCACACCGGCCAGCACGCGCAACACGCCAACCGGCCGCGGCGGAAGTAGTCCGCGGTGCATCCGCGCCGGCGTGTGCTCAGCCGGCGCGGCCCCCTCCCGGCCGGAACGCCGCGTCCAAGCCGGCTGTTTCCCCCTGTGTCCCGGCGAGCGTCGCCGAGGGAAAAAACAGGAGGGTCGCCATGGAGTACGCCCGCGAGCACCACCACCGGACCGTCGTTGCCTTGTACCCGGACCTGACGCAGGCCAGCCGGGCGCTTGCCGACCTGGAGCAGAGCGGCATCGCCGACGCCTTCGCCATGTACGGCAACGCCACGACCAAGACCGAGGCCGGGCTGGCCGGGCTGAACGACCTGGGTCCGAAGGGGACCACGGCGCCCGCGGTGATCTACGACGCCGCCGCCACCCGCATCGACGCGCTGACCGACGCCGGCATCCCGCGCGAGGAGGCCGAGGTGATGTCCGAGGCGGTGCGCCGCGGCGGCGTGCTGCTGGTCGGCAAGGTGGACGAGGCGCGTTGCCAGGACTTGCAGGACCAGCTGGAGCGCCACGAGCCCGTGGACATGGACGAGCGCGCCGGCCATTACCGCGCGGCGGGCTGGACCGGCTACGACGCCGATGCCGGCGATTTCGACGAGACGCAGATCGGTGAGGAGCGCAGCCGTTACGGCACCGGGTTGGGTGCTGCGGCGTCGTCGCTGCGCGACGTCAACGAGGAACCGGTGGCGACCGGCCGCATGGTCCGCGTGCGGACCTACACCTGGACACCGCGCTGAGGGACGCCCCGCTGCGAGCGCAGCACGATCTCCACCACCTCGCACAGCTCGACGCCGTCGGGCGTGGCGATGCGGTTGAGGCGGCCGTGCAGCGGCGTGCCCGTCTCGACCGCACCATGCGTGGCGGCGACCGCGTCGGCGTCCAGGCGGAAGAAGGCCAGCGGCTCGGCGGCGAAGGCGACGCCGCGGTCGGCCAGCAGCCGGCCGAACGGCACCGCCGCGGCGCGCAACGCCTCGTGCAGGTCGGCGGGCAGGGCGGGCAGGGCGATGCGGATCACCGCCAGTTCCACCGGCAGGCCGCCGTCCGCGGTGCGCAACACGCTGGCGCGGGTCAGCGTGCCGGCATCCTCCGCGTCGGCCAGCCGGCACACGGCGAGCGGCCCGCCCCAGTGCGCCTCCAGCATCAGCGTCATGCTGCCACGGTGGTCGAGCAGCGGGCGCACGTCCGCGGGCAGGGCGGAGGCGGGCAGCAGGGTGCAGGCCGGCGCCTCGCCGCCCAAAGTCCGCCACCACGGGGCGAGCAGGGCGGCCAGCCGCGCCGCGGCGCCGTCGCTGGTTCCGAAACCGTCGGCCATCTGTTGCTCCGTCCCGCCCGTGCGCTGAACTCTTGGGTCGCGCGTTCTCGTAGAGGAAGCGGCGCGGGGGTTCAAGTGCCGGAGCGGGCCGTGCTAGGGTTGGCACGACCACCGAACCGGGCATACGAGGGAACCGCATGACTTCCGCAGCCGACCGCATCTTCTGCGCTCTGGACACGACCGAGATGGGCGCTGCCCGCGACCTGTGCCGGCAACTGGCCGGGCTGGTCGGCGGCGTCAAGCTCGGCCTGGAGTTCTTCGTGGCGCACGGGCCGGCCGGCGTGCGCGCGGTGATCGGCGAGGACGGGCCGCCGCTGTTCCTCGATCTCAAGCTGCACGACATCCCCAACACGGTGGCCGGCGGCGTGCGCGCCGCGCTGGATCTCAAGCCGGCCTTCATGACCATCCATGCCTCCGGTGGCCCCGCCATGATGCGCGCCGCGGTGGACGCCGCATCCCAGGCCGGCGCCGGGCGCCCGAAGATCCTCGGCGTCACCGTGCTGACCAGCATGGACGACGGCGATCTGGATTCGGTCGGCCAGCGCACCCCGGTGGCCGAGCAGGTCGTCCGCCTCGCCACCGTCGCCAAGCAGTCCGGGCTGGACGGCGTTATCTGCTCGCCCAACGAGGTCAAGGCGCTGCGTCAGGCTTGCGGGCCGGACTTCGTGCTGATGGTGCCGGGCATCCGCCCGGCCTGGGCGGCGCTGGGCGACCAGAAGCGCGTGATGACCCCGGCCCAGGCGTTGGCGGCCGGTGCCGATCACCTCGTTATCGGCCGGCCGATCACCGGCGACGCCGACCCCGCCGCCGCGGCGCGGCGCATCGTTGCTGAAGTGGATGGAGGCGGCGCATGACCGTCCAGGTCAAGATCTGCGGCATCAGCGAGCCGGAAACGCTGCGCGTCGCCGTCGAGGGGGGCGCGCGCTGGATCGGCCTGGTCTTCTACCCGGCCTCGCCGCGCTACGTGGCGCCGTCCATGGCGGCGGAGCTGGCGCGCATGGTGCCGACGGCGGTGCGCACGGTGGGGCTGTTCGTCGACGCGGACGACGATTTCCTGGAGCACGTCGTCAGTCAGGTGCCCTTCGACATGCTGCAACTGCACGGCAAGGAGACGCCGCAACGCGTCGCCGCGGTGAAGGCGGCGTTTAGCGTTCCGGTGATGAAAGCGATCAAGGTCGGCGGGCCGGAGGATCTGGAGCGTGCCGGGGAATACGCGCAGGTTTGCGATCGCCTGCTGTTCGACGCCAAGCCGCCGGCCAAGGTCGCGGCGCTGCCGGGCGGCAACGGCATCGCCTTCGATTGGACGTTGCTGACCGGGCGGAGCTGGCCGAAGCCCTGGATGCTGTCGGGCGGCCTCAACGACGGAAACGTCGCCGACGCGGTGCACACCACCGGCGCTGCGGCGGTGGACGTCTCCTCGGGTGTCGAGGACCGGCCCGGCCACAAGGACGCGGCGCTGATCCGCACCTTCCTGAAGACGGTGGCGGGTCTGTAGGCAGAGGACGCCCCTCCTTCCCGAAGGAAGGAGGGGCAAACGGCTTTAGTCGGCGATGGCGGTCGTCACGCCGGTGCTCTTGTTCCACTTCAGCGTCAGCTTGGAGATCTGGCACAGGTTCAGATCGTGCCAGACGGCGGCTTCACCGTCGTCGTAGACCACCTTCATGTCCCACTTGCAGGTCTTCTCGCCCTTGGCGAACGCCAGCTCGAAGGACTCGGCGTCGTTCAGCACATCGCGGCCCAGAACATCCTCAGCCCAGGATTCGCTGTGGCCTTCGGAAACATAGAGATGCTTGATCGGGTAGCCGGTCTTGTTGACGACCTCGAAGTCCTGCTGGCCGGCGAAGGCCGGCGACTGCAGGAGGAAACAGGTCGCGGCGACCGCGGCGGCTTTCAGGACTTGGATTTTCATGGAGGTGCCATCCCATAGGCGCAATGGTTATAGCGCCATGGTGGGGAGGCAACAAACCCGTGTCAAATGCAATATATCCGGCGGTGTCTTTGTCCCAGCTGCGACGCTCTGGCGCAGTTGCATACGCCGGCTGGTTGTTCCACATCGCGGGACGCGCACGCTTGATCCCAGCTTGGTCGCATAGCCAGTGGAGGTGGTTGCGTATAGTATGCGGGCAACCCAACGCCCGCCGATGCCCGCTGGGAGGCTCATGACCGAACCGAACGAGACGCTGTCCCCCACCGCCGGCCTCGGCGCCGTGCTGGACGAGCATTTGCGCTGGATCGGCCAGTGGCACCGCGCCGCGTTCTTCCACCAGGGGCAGGGGGCCGACCGCGTGTCGGCGCCGGCGACCTTCGCCGCGTGGTGCGTGGCGGCCAGCAAGGACGACCTCGCCCACCAGCCCGCCGTCGAGAAGCTGGCGAAACTGCACGAGCAGATGCACCGCCACGCCAAGCTGGTGCTGCTGAAGGCCGCCACCGGCGAGCCGCCCAACGAGACCGACTATGACTCGGTGATCGGCCGCTTCGACGACTTCGTCGCGCAGTTGCGCCGGGTCGAGCGCGCCTTCGGCGCTGCCGCCTCCGGCCTCGACCCGTTGACCGGCCTGCGCTCGCGCCGCGGCATGCAGGAGGCGCTGGAGCGGGAGATGAACCGCTTCCGCCGCACCGGCCAGCCCTTCTGTCTGGCGCTGTGCGACATTGACAAGTTCAAGGGGATCAACGACACCTACGGCCACGACATCGGCGACCGCGTGCTGGCCGCCACCGCCGCCGTCATCAGCCGCGGCATCCGCAGCTTCGACGAGGCGTTCCGCATGGGCGGCGAGGAGTTCCTGATCTGCCTGAAGGAGACCTCGCTGGACGAGGGCTTCCGGGTGATCGACCGCCTGCGCATCGACCTCCAGGGCTCGCCGGTGCCGCTGCCGGACGGACGGACGGTCGCGGTGACGGCGTCCTTCGGGCTGGTCGAGGCGACGCTGGAGACGCCGATCGACGACATCGTCGTCCAGTCCGACCGCGCGCTCTACCAAGCCAAGAACGCCGGCCGCAACCGGGTGATCCGCTACGGCGTCGACATGCCGGCGGCCAGGGCGGGGTGATCAGGTCAATTTCCGTTCCGCCGTAAAGCCCCTCCCCCCTCGCGGGGGAGGGGTTGGGGAGAGGGGGAATAGCGCGCGGCAGCGCGAACATGAGTCTTCTTCCGCCTTTCCAGGCGTAATCCCCCCTCTCCCCAACCCCTCTCCCGCAGGGGGAGAGGGGCTTCAGGGTGACCGGGAAGCTGATCTAGAACCGGCCTTCCTCGAAATCGCGGAACGCCTGGAGGACTTCCTCGCGGGTGTTCATCACGAAGGGGCCGCCCCAGGCGACCGGCTCGTTCAGCGGCCGGCCGGCGATCAGCAGGGCACGCGCCCCCTGCGGCCCGGCGGCGGCCTCGACCCGCTCGCCGTCGCCGAGCACGACGACGCGCAACGCCTCCACCGGTTCGGGCAGAGTGAGCCCGCCCTCGTAAACCACCAGGACCGCGGTGTGTCCGGCCGGCAGCGGCTCGGCGAAGCGGCCGCCCGGCGCCAGCGCCACGTCGAAATAGCGGGCGTCGGTCGCCTCGGCGCGGATCGGTCCGGTGGTGCCTTGCGCCGTGGTGCCGGCGATGACCTTCACCGCGGCTCCGCCCTCGCGCTCCTCGACCGGGATCTTGGCGGCGCCGAACTCCTGATAGCCGGGCTCGCTCATCTTCCTGGCCTGCGGCAGGTTGATCCAGAGCTGGAACCCCCGCATCAGGCCCTCGGTTTGCTCGGGCATTTCGGAGTGCAGGATGCTGCGCCCGGCGGTCATCCACTGCACGCCGCCGGTCTCGATGACGCCTTCATGGCCGTGGTTGTCGGCGTGCCGCATGCGGCCGGCCAGCATGTAGGTGACCGTCTCGAAGCCGCGGTGCGGGTGCTCGGGGAAGCCGGCGATGTAGGCCCGCGGATCGTCCGAGCCGAAGAAGTCCAGCATCAGGAACGGGTCCAGCATGAGCAGCCGCGGCGTGCCGATCAGCCGCGTCATGCTGACGCCGGCACCGTCCGAGGTCTCTATGCCCTCGATGCTGCCCAGCACGGGGCGGACGGTGGGGACGGACTGTGCGGTGCTCATGGACGGATCTCCGGTGATGAGGTGCGAACCTCCCGGTGATGTAATTGGTGGTGTCCCGGCCCGGTAGCCCTGGTGTGCGGACAAGCCTGTTGCTGGTGCGGCAACAGTGGGGGGAACTTCGTCTTCACGGATTTCGCGGATTTGGTCGCGGATTACACGAATTTTTCTATTCGTGCACAGCAGCGGCCTTCGGGATGACCCAAGGCACTGCAAGCATTAAAAAAATCCGTGTAATCCGTGAAGACCAAGTTCGTCCCCACAAAGCGTGCGGCTTACTTCGTCCCGAACATCCGGTCGCCCGCGTCGCCCAGCCCAGGGACGATGTAGGCGTGCTCGTTCAGGTGGCTGTCCAGCGCCGCGGTGAACACCTTCACCTTGGGATGCGCGGCGTGGAAGATTCGGATGCCCTCCGGTGCCGCCACCAGCGCCAGGAAGCGGATGTTCTCGTCGGCCACGCCGTGCCGGTTCAGCACGTCGCAGGCATGCACCGCCGAGTTGCCGGTCGCCAGCATTGGGTCGACCACGATGAAGATGCGGCCTTCCGGCTCGGGCAGCTTCACCAAATACTCGTGCGGCATCTTGGTGTCGTGGTCGCGGTAGAGGCCGATGTGCCCCTCGCGCGCCGAGGGCACCAGCTCGTGCAGGCCCTGCGCCATGCCCAGGCCGGCGCGCAGCACCGGCACGATAGCGAGCTTCTTGCCGGCCAGGACGGGAGCGTCCATGGGCTCCATCGGCGTTTCGATGCGCTCGGTGGTCATCGGCAGGTCGCGGGTGATCTCGTAGCCCATGAGCAGCGAGATCTCGCGCAGCAGCTGCCGGAAGCCGCCGGTCGAGCGTTGCTTCTCCCGCATCAGCGTCAGCTTGTGCTGGATCAGCGGGTGGTCGAGGATGAACAGGCTCGGGAAGTCGGGATGAGTTCTCATCCGGCGATCCTAAAACGGTTTTCGGGCGGCGTGAAGTGGCGCGAACGTCAGCGGATGAAGGTCAGCCTCGGCCGCCCGCCACCCGCCGCGGCGTCCAGCCGGGGGCGCCCCGGCCGTCGTCCTCGTCGAACAGCTCGGCCAGCTTGTTCATCATGGTGCCGCCCAGCTGCTCGGCATCGACGATGGTCACCGCGCGGCGGTAATAGCGCGTCACGTCGTGGCCGATGCCGATCGCCACCAGTTCCACCGGGCTGCGGTTCTCGATGTACTGGATGATCTCGCGCAGGTGGCGCTCCAGATAGTTGCCGGCGTTGACCGACAGCGTCGAGTCGTCCACCGGCGCGCCGTCGGAGATCACCATCAGGATGCGCCGCTGTTCGGGCCGGCCGATCAGGCGGTTGTGCGCCCACAGCAGCGCCTCGCCGTCGATGTTCTCCTTGAGGATGCCCTCGCGCAGCATCAGGCCGAGGTTCTTGCGCGCCCGCCGCCAGGGCTGGTCGGCCGCCTTGTAGACGATGTGGCGCAGATCATTGAGGCGGCCGGGATTGGCCGGCTTGCCGGCTTGCAGCCACGCCTCGCGCGCCTGCCCGCCCTTCCAGGCGCGGGTGGTGAAGCCCAGCACCTCGACCTTCACCGCGCAGCGCTCCAGCGTGCGGGCCAGGATGTCGGCGCTCATGGCGGCGATGGAGATCGGCCGCCCGCGCATGGAGCCGGAATTGTCGATCAGCAGGCCGACCACCGTGTCGCGGAAGTCGGTTTCCTTCTCGTGCTTGAAGGACAGCGGCAGCACCGGGTTGACCACGACGCGGCTGAGCCGCGCGGCGTCCAGGATGCCCTCATCCAGGTCGAACTCCCACGAGCGCGTCTGCTTTGCCATCAGCCGGCGCTGCAAGCGGTTCGCCAGCTTGGAGATGACGCCCTGCAAGTGTTGAAGCTGCTGGTCGAGCATCAGGCGCAGGCGCGCCAGCTCGTCCGGGTCGCAGAGGTCGGCGGCGTCCACCACCTCGTCGAACTGGGTGCTGAAGGCCTTGTAGGCGTTGGGGTCGATCTCGTTGCGGCGCTGGTGCTCGGGGCGCCAGGGGTGGCCGGGGCCGGCGGGCTCCTCGGCGCCTTCGCCTTCGCCCATCTCGCCTTCGCCTTCCTCGCCGCCCTCGTCGGCGCCGTCGCCCATGTCCGACTCCTGCATCTGCTGGGAGGTCATGGACTCCGACTCGGTGGTCGACTGGTCCTCGCTGCGGGTCTGGCCGTCGTTGGGCTCGTTCTCGTTTTCCTCGGACTTGCGGTCCTGGTCCTCGTCCTCGTCGGTGTCCGGCTCCTGGCCGACGTCCATCTCCAGCTCGGCCAGCAGCTTGCGCACGGCGCGGGCATAGGTGTCCTGGTTGGCGATCAGCTTGGCCAAGCCGTGGAAGTCGTTCCCCAGCTTGCTCTCGACCCAGCCGCGCCAGAGATCCACGGCGGCGCGCGCGGTGGGCGGCGGCGCCTCGCCGGTCATCAGCTCGCGCGCCATCAGGCGCAGCGCCTCTGCCAGCGGCGCGTCCTCGCGCGTGGTGAACTTGTCGTAGCCCTGCTTGCGATAGCGCTCCTCCAGCGCGGCGCCCAGGTTGGCGGCGACGCCGGACATGGCGCGCGCACCCAGCGCTTCGCACCGCGCCTGCTCCAGCGCGTCGAAGGCGGCGCGGGCGGTGTCGCCCTGCGGCATGCGCTGGGCGTGGATGGCGTTGTCGTGGAAGCGCAGCCGCAGCGCCACCGCATCGGCGGCGCCGCGCAGCGTGGCGACGTCGTGCGGGTTGAGGTCGCGCGCCGGTGTCGGCACCCGCACGCGGGAGCCCAGAACGCCCGGCGGATCAGCGGAGTAGGTGACCTGCACGTCCTCGCGCCCCGCCAGGGCACGCACCGTGGAGGCGGTGGAGCGCTTGAAGATCTCGACGGGGGATTCGCGTTCGGACATCTCGGTTTCCGGGATTCGGCGTGGCGCGGCGGGCAAGAATTACACGGATTACACGGATTGAGACACGGATTTCACGGATTTCTGGCGATCCAGAAGCACCCGCCGGAAAGTCAGGCTCGATCCGCCGAAGTTGAACAGCAGGCCAAGCCGGAGGCCGCTGGCACGGAGATAGTTCAGCACCTGACGGCCGTGGATTGGCAGCAGGCTCTCGACCGCTTTCAGTTCGACGATGACGCGCCGCTCGATCACCAGATCGGCGTAATAGGTGCTGACATTGTCGCCCTCGTAGTCGATCTGGAAGGGAACCTCGTGTCCCACGTCCAAGCCGCGCCGCCGGAGTTCGCAGATGAAGGCTTTCTTGTAGACGGCTTCGACGAAACCATGGCCGAGCCCATTGTGCACCTCGTACCCGGCGCCAATGATGCACTCGGTCAGGGCTTCGACTTCGCCGTCAAGCGTGAACCTCATCCGTGAAATCCGTGTTCAAATCCGTGTAATCCGTGTTCCGGGTTGTCGACGTGGCGGCGGCCCGGCAAGGGGCCGCATCCCCATCATACCAGATTGACGCTCACCCCCGTCTCCGGCAGTTCGGTTCCGAAGCAGCGCTGGTAGTACTCGGCCACGGCCGGGCGCTCCACCTCGTCGCACTTGTTGAGGAACGTGATGCGGAAGGCGAAGGCCACGTCGTTGAAAATCGTCGCGTTCTCCGCCCAGGTGATGACCGTGCGCGGGCTCATCACGGTGGAGATGTCGCCGTTGACGAATCCCTGCCGGCTCAGGTCGGCCAGCCGCACCATGTTGGAGACCATCTCGCGGCCCTTGGCGTCGTCGTAGCCCGGCACCTTGGCCAGCACGATGTCCACCTCGGCGTCGTGCGGCAGGTAGTTCAGCGTCGCCACGATGTTCCAGCGGTCCATCTGGCCCTGGTTGATCTGCTGCGTGCCGTGGTACAGGCCGGTCGTGTCGCCCAGGCCCACGGTGTTGGCCGTGGAGAACAGGCGGAACGCCGGGTGCGGGCGGATGACGCGGTTCTGGTCGAGCAGCGTCAGCTTGCCTTCCACCTCCAGCACGCGCTGGATCACGAACATCACGTCCGGGCGGCCGGCGTCGTACTCGTCGAACACCAGGGCGCAGGCGTGCTGCAAGGCCCAGGGCAGGATGCCCTCGCGGTATTCGGTGACCTGGAGGCCGTCGCGCAGCACGATGGCGTCCTTGCCCATCAGGTCGATGCGGCTGATGTGGCTGTCCAGATTGACGCGGATGCACGGCCAGTTGAGGCGGGCGGCCACCTGCTCGATGTGGGTGGACTTGCCGGTGCCGTGATAGCCCTGGATCATGACGCGCCGGTTGTGCGCGAACCCGGCCAGGATGGCCAGCGTGGTGTCGCGGTCGAACTGGTAGGCGTCGTCGACGTCCGGCACGTGCTCGGTGCGCTGGCTGAACGCCGGCACCTGCATGTCGCTGTCGATTCCGAAGGTCTGGCGCACCGACACGGTGATGTCCGGCACGTGGTCGAACAGGGCGGAGGTGGCCTGCGTGGCTCCTTGAGACGGCATGAGAAGGTTTCTTGGTCGTTTCAGCGAGGGTCGGGTCCCGGCCGGGGCCGGCGGTGACCTTTATACACCATAACAGGCTTTGAGGGTGTTGTAGGCCTGATTGATCTCCTTCAATCTTTCCTCGGCCTGCCTGTCGCCACCGTTGGCGTCGGGATGATGGATTTTTACCAGTTCGCGATAGCGCGCCTTGATGCGCGGGAAATCCACCGGCGGCGCCAGTTCGAGCACGGTCAACGCCTCCTCCTCGGCCGTTCGGGCGGCGTGGCGGCGCTGTGTCTGCTCGTCGGCCTTGCTCTTGCCGGGGTCGTGGCCGAACTCGAAGCTGAAGCCCTTGACCACGCGGTCGCGCAGGAACGCCTCCTGCACGCTCCAGAACCCGAGCGGCCACGTCGGGCGCTGCCACGTGGTGTCGCAGCGCACCTCGCTCTCGATCTGGTCGGAGCTCATGCCCGCGTAGTAGTCCCAGGCCTTGTTGTACTCGCGCACGTGGTTCAGGCAGAACCAGAAGTACTCGTTCAGCCGGTCGCGGGCCTTGGGCGCGCGGTACTCGCCGTCGCCGGCACAGCCGGGGTGGTCGCACGTCCGCACCGCCGGACGCGGCGCGAAATCATAGCTGGAGGCGAAACGGGCACGGTTGCGCTGCATCGGTTGAGTATGGTGAGCGGTCCGGGCGCTGGCAAGCGCGCGCATTGGCTGGCTCGACCGACCATCCGACCAGCTTGACAGCGCCTCGAACCGGCCACACACCTGTCTTCTTACCCCATCTTCAGGAGATCCCATGGCCTACACCGAACGCATGCGCCGGAAGCTGACCGACGCCCTGTCGCCCGAGCGTCTGGTGATCGACGACCAGTCCGACCGCCACATCGGCCACGGCGGCGCCCACCCGGAGGGCGAGACGCACTTCCACATCACCATCGTCGCCGCGGCCTTCGCCGGCAAGTCGCGGGTCGAGCGCCAGCGCATGGTCTTCGCGCTGCTCAAGGACGAAATGGACGAGCGCGTCCACGCCCTCGGCCTCACCACCCTGGCCCCGCAGGAAGACCAATAGTCCTCGCCGCTTCCGCCCGCCGCCGATGTGCATACATGTGTGTGCAACCGTCAGAAGATGACTTTATTTGCTCGGCGCGGTTAGTGTGCAGCATCGGTTGCATTTCGCGTATCATTCAGTAGAGTGCAGGTTATGCAACCGTTTATCGCGTCCGCCCGCGGCCTCTCCCGTGGGATCGATGCGAGGGAAGAGTTCTGCATGGGCAATCGCGGGCGGAAGAAGCAGCAGGGCGGGAAGAACGCGGTCGGGGTGGGGCCGCTGGAAAGCCGCAACGTGGTCATGGAGAACCACAAGCGGACCAGCATCCGGCTGGAACCGTCCATGTGGGACGCGCTGGAAGCCATCGCCCAACGCGAAGGCATGACGATCAATACGCTGTGCACAAAGATCAAGGAGCGCCTGGACGAGCAGCGCCGCCGGCAGGGCCTGGAGCCCGAGTCCGACGCGCAGGCGGACAACCGGATGAAGTCGACCTTCACCTCGGCGGTGCGCGTGCTGATCGCGTCCTACTTCGTCCAGGCGGCGACGGAGATGGGGCACAACAGCGCCAAGCATGGCCTGGGCGACCCGTTCGTCGGCACCCCCTTCGATCTGCCGGGCGATCCCGGCGAGGGCTCCGCCGGTGGTGGCGGCACGACCGGCAACGGCCCGGACCTGCCCGGCGCGACTCGTCGCCCCGCTCTCAAGAGCCGGGCGCACAGCGACGCGCGCTACGATATGTAAGGGGGCGGGCGGGGTTACCCCGCCGTCTCCGCCTCGCTCACCGACTCCGCCTCGGCGCCGGTGGGCTCGCAGTCGCCGGTGTAGTGCTCCGGCCAGTACTTGCGCACCACGTCGCCGTCGCTGGCGAAGATGTGGCACATGTTGAGCAGCACCGGACGCGCCTTCTTGTCCTCATCCCGCCCCTCCGCCTTGGCGCGCTCCGCCTTCTCGCGGGCGAGGATCGGGTAGATGGTCTGGAACGCCGTGGTGGCGATCGGACCCAGCAGCTCCATCAGATGCGTGCAGCCCTCGATCCCGCCCAGACGCTCCTTCACCGCGCGGGTCCAGCCCTTGCCGATGTTCAAGCCCACCAGACGCTGGTAGTTCGGCGCGATGTCGCCGCAGGCGGTGAACGGTCCCTTGTCGGTCACCGTCTCGATGGCGTGGACCTGGAGATGGTTGTCCACGGTCAGGCGCAGCCACAGATCGTGCACCGGGTCGCCCGGTTCCAGCCGGCCGCGCTGCTCCGTGTCGAAGCCGTAGGTCTTCACGTCGGTCAGGTGGCCCTCGATGTCCCACAGCCCATCGGTGCGCCGGTACCCGCGGCAGGTGATCTCGCGGGTATGGATGTGCTGGCGTTCGGCCGGTGGGGATAAGGGCATGACTCTCTCTTCGCTTTCGCACGTGCGAAGCGAATATCGGTGGGGCTGACGCTTACGTCAAGCCAGCCCCACCCGGCATCGCAGCATTACGGCAATGCGCCCGCGGAGTAGCCGGAGCCGAACATGAACTCCTCGCGGTCCTTGATCTCGCCCTCCAGATGCTCGCGCACCACGGCGAACAGGTCGCGGATCGAGACGATGCCGACCACCTCGTCGCCCTGCACCACTGGCAAGTGGCGGTAGCGGTGCCGCTCCATGAGGTCGAGTGCCTTGCCGGCTGCGGCGTCCGGACCCAGCGTGTCGGGGTTTTTGGTCATCACCTCGCCCAGCGTGGTGGTGGCCGGGTCCTTGCCACCGGCGACCACGCGCACGGTCAGGTCGCGTTCGGTGAAGATGCCGATCAGGCGCCGCCCCTCGGTGACCATGATGGCGGCGATCCGCCGCTCGGCCATCAGCATGGCCGCGGCGCGCACGATGGTGTCGGCCGGCAGGCAGACCAGTTCCTGTTTCTGGATCACGTCCGGCATCAGCTTGCGTGTCGGCATCGCTGTCTCTCCCCGTCATCCGAATATCCGCCCGCCCATTTGTGGAGGGCGCTGACGGTATGGTGCGGGTTGTTCGGGGATGCGTCAAGTCGCCGCACGGATGTGGGATTGGCGAAGGGTCTAGGCGTCGCTGGGCGGGGTTACGCGCAAGGTGGCGATCTGGTGGCGCTGGCGGCGCAGGATCTCGAAGCGGAAGCCGTAGAAGGTGAAGACCTGGCCGGCGTCCGGGATCATCCGTGCTTCGTGCAGCACCAGCCCGGCGATGGTCGAGGCCTTGTCGTCGGGCAGGCGCCACTCGAACTCGCGGTTCAGGTCGCGGATCGTCACCCAGCCGTCGATGATGTAGGAGCCGTTGGGCTGCGGCTTCACACCGGCGACGTTGACGTCCAGCTCGTCGGAGATGTCGCCGACGATCTCCTCCAGGATGTCTTCCAGCGTCACCACGCCCATCAGGCTGCCGTACTCGTCCACCACCAGGGCGAAGTGCTCGCGCCGCTCGCGGAAGGCCTGGAGCTGGTCGAGCAGCGTCGTGGTATCCGGGATGAACCAGGGCTGCGCCGCCAGCGCCACCACGTCCAGCGGGTCGAGCTGGCCGCCGTGCGCCCGCACCTCGCGCAGCAGCGCCTTGGCGTGCAGCACGCCGACGATGTTGTCGGGGTTGTCCTTCCACAGCGGCAGGCGGGTATACGGGCTGGCCAGCACGTCGTCGACGATCTGCGCCGGCTGCTGGCCGGCGTCGATGGTCACCAGATTGCGCCGGTGCGTCATGATGTCGGAGACCGGCACTTCGTTGAGTTCGAGGATGGAGCGCAGCATGGCGCGCTCGTGGCGGACTTCCTCCTCCTCGGTGGTTTCCTCGCCGCGGTGCAGCTCGATGGCGCCGCGCAGTTCCTCGGCGGAGGTGCCGACGGAGACGGTGCGGATGTTGCTGCCGAACAGCCGCAGCATGATGGCGACGATCCACTGCACCGTAGCGGCGATGGGGCTCAGCAGCCGCACGGCGAGGCGCACCACCGGCGCCAGCGCCAGCGCCGAGCGGTCGGCGTGGTTGATGGCGTAGGTCTTTGGCATCACTTCGGCGAAGATGACGATCAGCGCCGTCATGCCGATGGTGGCGTAGGCGACGCCGTGCTCGCCGAACAGCCCGATCAGCACCGAGGTGGCGAGCGACGAGGCCAGGATGTTGACGGCGCTGTTGCCCAGCAGCAGGGCGCCGATCAGGCGTTCCTTGTCCTCGCGCAGCCGGTTGACGAGTCGGGCGCGGCGGTTGCCTTCCTGCTCCAGCTGGTGCATGCGCGGCCGCGACACGCCGGTCAGCGCGGTCTCGGCCCCGGCGAAGAACGCCGACAGCGCGATCAGCAGGATCACCGCGGCGACCAGGATCCACAGCGTCAGGTCGTCGTGCGGGTCTACCCCGAGGTCAAGGGTCTTTTCCATGGGGTGTCAGTCCTGATGAGAGGCGGCGGAGACCCCCACCCCATCCCTCCCCCGCTGGGCGGGGGAGGGGGCCGGATTTTTGCGCTGCGCTCGAAGCGGCAGAGTTCCCTCCCCCGCCCAGCGGGGGAGGGCTAGGGTGGGGGTAATCGCCTCAGGAGGCAACCGCATCCTCCAGCAGCGCGCGCACCGCCGCGGCGTCCACGTCGCGCATCGTAAAGGCGTCGCCCAAACGGCTGGCCAGCACGAAGGTGATGCGGCCGTCCTTCACCTTCTTGTCCTTGGCCATGGAGGCGATCAACTCGTCCACATCCCACTCCACGCCCGGCACGTCGGTCGGTCTGGTCGGCAGGCCGACCGCCTTGAGGTGCGCCCGCGCCCGCTCGGCGTCCGCCGCCGGGCACAGGCCCAGGCGCACGCTGAGGTCGAACGCCAGCACCATGCCGATGGACACCCCCTCGCCGTGCAGCAGCCGCGAGCCGAACCCGGTCGCCGCCTCCAGCGCGTGGCCGAAGGTGTGGCCGAGGTTGAGCAGCGCGCGGTCGCCGCTCTCGCGCTCGTCGGCGCCGACGATTTCGGCCTTGGCGCGGCAGCTCACCGTCACCGCGTGCTGGCGCGCCGCCGAGTCGCCGTCCACCACGCGCGCGCCGTTCTCCTCCAGCCACGTGAAGAAGTCGGGCTGGCGGATCAGGCCGTACTTGACCACCTCGGCGTAGCCGGCGAGCACCTCGCGCCGCGGCAGGGTGTCCAGCGTCGCGGTGTCGGCGACCACCAGCCGCGGCTGGTGGAAGGCGCCGACGAGGTTCTTGCCGTATCGTGAGTTGATGCCGGTCTTGCCGCCGACCGAGCTGTCCACCTGGCTGAGCAGCGTCGTCGGCACCTGCACGAAATCGATGCCGCGCAGCGCCGTCGCCGCGGCGAAGCCGGTGATGTCGCCGATCACCCCGCCGCCCAGCGCCACCAGCACCGCCGAGCGCTCGATACCGCGGCCGAGCACCGCGTCCATCAGGCGTTCGAAATGGGCGAAGTCCTTGGTCTTCTCGCCGTGCGGCAGGACGATGGCGGTGCCGGGATCGATCCCGGCGCCGCGCAGGCTGGCCTCCAGCGTGGCCAAGTGCAGCGGCGCCACGTTGTCGTCGGTGACGATGATCGGCGCTTTGCCCCTGGTGATCGCGGCGATGCGCGGCCCGGCCTCGGTCAGGATGCCGTCGCCCACCAGGATGTCGTAGCTGCGGGAGCCCAGTTCGACTCGCACGGTATCGCTCATGAATGCTTCTCCTCCGGATCGGCGCCGGCGCGGGGCGGACGGATCGGGTGGCCGAAATGGTCTTCCAAGGCTTCGATGACGCGGGCGACGGTGTATTCGGGCGGATGCTCGTCGCTTTCCACCGTTACGTCGGCCTCGGCGTAGATGGGGTAGCGCTGCTCCATCAGCCGCCCGAGGATCTCGCGCGGGTCGCCGTTCTTCAACAGCGGCCGGTGGGTGCGGCGCGCGGTGCGCTCCAGCAGGATGTCCAGCTCGGCGCGCAGCCACACCGAGGTGCCGCGCTCGCGGATCACCGCGCGGGTCTGCGGGTCCATGAAGGCGCCGCCGCCGGTCGCCATGATGTGGGCCGGGCGCTCGGTCAGCAGGCGGGCGATGATCTTGCGCTCGCCGGTGCGGAACGCCGCCTCGCCGTCGCGGGCGAAGATTTCCTCTATGGTGCAGCCGGCCGCCGCCTCGATCTCGGTGTCGGCGTCGATGAAGGGCAGGCCGAGCTTGCTGGCGAGCCGCCGGCCGATGGCGCTCTTACCGGCGCCCATCAGGCCCACCAGGACGACGGTTCTGGGCAGGGCGGTCTTGGGCAAAGTCTACTCCCGGTCGATTCGGCATGTGGCTCGCCCGCGCTGTTGCGCGGCGGCCCGTACCGTGTCTAAAGTGTTACGCCGCCTGGACGTCAGCCGTACGGCCGGTTCCCATGGGCGTGTGTGCCTTGCTTAGCATGAAAGCGCATCGTTGTCCCAACCCCTGCGGATTCGTGCCGTGCTACGTCCAAAAACCCGTTCCTTTTCCGCTGCCGGTTCATCCCGTCCCATGAAGACTCGCGTGCTCCCCGCCCTCCTGGTGCTGTTGCTGGTGGTCGCTGTCGGCGGCCTTGCCGTCCTTGGCACCTGGGACATGCCCGTTCCGTCCAAGGCGGTCGAAAAGATCCTCCCGGATGAGCGCTTCCCGCGCTGACCGCGCCGGGATCGTCCCGCTGAGCCGGCGCGCCGCGCCGGCCGCCGTCGCGATTCTCCTCGCCGCCGCGCCCGCGTGGGCGCAGCAGGGGCCGATTCGCCTCGGCCCGCCGGTGACGGACACGCCCCGGTCGGTGACCGTGCCGGTGGTGCCCGTCGATCCCAACATCCCCATCATCGTGCTGCCGCCGCCGCCCAAGGCGGAGCCGGTCCCGCCGATGGCGATGCCCGAACCGGCCAAAACCGACACCATCGCCCCGGCGCCGGCCAAGCCCGGCATGATCCAGGCCGCCCCGCTGGCCGCTCCCGACCCGGACGGCGCCGGCATTCTGGACTCCGGCCAGGGCGGCCTGGGCGTGCTGCTGTGGCACGGCGTGCCGCGCGGCGCGGTTCTGCGGCTGCTGCCCGAGGTGGCGCTGGCGATGCCGTCACCGGCGGCGCGCGGCCTGCTGCGGCGCCTGCTGCTGACCGACGCCGCCGCTCCGCAGCCGGCCTTGGACGAGGCGCCGCCGCTGCGCCGCTTCGGCGCGCTGCGGGTCGAGACGCTGGCGGCGCTCGGCGACCCGCGCGGCGCGCTGGACCTCGCCGCCAAGCTGCCCGGCGTGCTGGAGGACGAGACGGCGGCGCGCGCCATCGTCGACGCGCAGCTTCTTCTGGGAACGCTCGACTGCCCGTGGGCGGACGCGGTGGGCAAGCCGTTCCCGACGCTGTACTGGCGGCGCCTGGACCTGTACTGCCGCGCCCGCGGCGGCGACCGCGTGGGCGCCGGGCTGGTGCTGGAGCTGCTGGGCGGCCAGAGCGACCGCGACGACGCCTTCCGCGTCCTGGCCGAGGCGGCGGTCGGTGGCGGCGTGCCGCAGTTGCGCGGCCTCAAGGACCCCGCGCCGCTGACCCTCGCCATGATGCGGCTGGTCTCGGCGCCGGCGACGTCCGACCTGCTGACGCTCGACCCGGCGCGGCTCGCCGGGGTGGCGCGCATCGGCGCCACGGAGCCGGCGACCCGCCTCACCGCCGCCGAGCGGGCGGCGACCGCGCTCTATCTGGACGCCCGCGCGCTGGGCGATGCCTACCGCGCGGCCCCCGCCAAGGTCGACGAACTGTACCGCCTGAAGGACCTCGCCGCCCGTGACCGCGGCGCCCGCGTGCGCGGGCTGGTGCAGCAGGCCTTCACCGGGGCGGCGGACGGCAACCGGCGGCTTGCTCTCGCGGCGCTGGCGCTCGACCTGCTCGACCCGCCCATGTGGGCCGGGCCGCCGGGCGCGGTGGTGGCGGCCATGTTCGACACCGTCACGGTCAACGTCGAGGCGGCGGCGCTCGCCCCCGCCGCGGTGCGGCTGTACGAGGCGCAGGGGCGCGCCGATCCGGCGCGGCGCTGGCGCGATCTGGCGACGCGCACCGCCGCCGGGGCGCGGCTGTGGCCGCTGGCCGCGGCGGCCAACCCCGCCGCGGCCGGGCTGTCGGCATGGCTCGACGAGTCGCTGCGCGGCGCCGACCCCGCGGCGGCCGAGCGCGTGGCCGGAACGCTGAAGCTCTTGCAAGCCCTCGGCGCCGAGGTGCCGGACGAGGCGCTGCGCCGTGCGGCGGCCGAGCTGCCGCTGCCGCAGGGCGACCCCATGCGCTGGTCCCAGCTGGACCTCGCTGTCCGCGAGGGCCGCGTCGGCGAGACGGTGTTGCTGGCGCTTGTGCTGCTGGGCGAGGCCGGCCCGGCCGGCACCCCGCCGGCCACCCTGGCGCGGCTGGCCGGGGCGTTGCGCGCCGTCGGGCTGGAGCCGGACGCCCGCGCGCTGGCGCGCGAAGCCATCGCCGCGCAGGGGCTCTGATCCACCCATGGCGCGCCGCGGCCGTCCCTGCAAACCCCGTCCGGTGTCGGCTGTCCCGCAGCTCGACGCCTTCCTCGACATGCTGATGGCCGAGCGTGGTGCCGCGCTCAACACCCGGCAGGCCTACGAGCGCGACCTGACCGACGCGGCGCTGTGGCTGGCGCAGCGCAGCGTCACGCTCGACCGCGCCGGAACCGACGATCTGCGCGGCTACCTCGCCCATCTCCAGGCCAAGGAGGCGGCGGCGCCGCGCACGGTGGCGCGGCGGCTGTCGGCGCTGCGGCAGTACTTCCGCTTCCTGGTGTCGGAGGGGCAGCGGACCGAGGACCCGGCGTCCGCCCTCGACAGTCCCAAGCAGGGCCGCCCGCTGCCCAAGATCCTCACCGAGGCGGAGGTCGAGCGGATGATCGACACCGCCCGCGCCCGCGGCGGCCCGGATGGGCTGCGGCTGGTGACGCTGCTGGAGGTGCTGTACGCCACCGGCCTGCGCGTGTCGGAGTTGGTGGGGCTGCCGCTGTCGGCGATCCTGCGCGACGGGCGCGGCCTGATCGTGCGCGGCAAGGGCGGCAAGGAGCGGATGGTTCCGCTCTCCGACCCGGCGCGCGCGGTGATCACGGCGTACCTGCCGCTGCGCAAGGCCTTCCTGCTGCCCGAGCGCGAGGCGGTGCAGGCGCGGTTCCTGTTCCCGTCGCGAAGCGCCGCCGACGGCTATTTGACGCGCCAGCGTTTCGCACAGATCCTCAAGGATCTGGCGATCGAGGCGGGCATCGACCCGGAGAAGGTCAGCCCGCACGTGCTGCGCCACGCCTTCGCCACGCACCTGCTGGACCGCGGCGCCGATCTGCGCTCGGTGCAGAAGATGCTGGGCCACGCGGACATCGCCACCACGCAGATCTACACCCACGTGGTGGCGGACCGCCTGCGCAAGGTCGTTACCGAACACCACCCGCTGGCGCGGCGGAGGGCGAAGATTGAGCCGTAGGGTGGGGGCGTACCAAGTCTTCACGTGAAGAATGGTGACCCCGCCCCCCCCCCTTTCTCTACCGTTTCAGCCCGCCGCCATAGCGGCTGCAATCGAACTCGTCGGTGCCGCGCTCGGCACGGCCACCGTTCGATGTGTTGTACGCCGGATCGTCGCACCGGCCATTGTAGGCGTACGGCCCGCCGCCCTGGTTGCCGTAGTGGCCGCGCGCGTTGTAGCCGTCGTCGTACGAGCTGCCGGAACTGCCGAACAGCCCGCCCGAGCCGAACAGCCCACCCCCGCCGCCGCCGCGCCCGCCGTAGCCGTTGCTGGTCTCGTTGCAGGCGGCGAGCGTCAGCGGCACCGCGACGATCACCGCAAGCCGAAGAACGGTTTTCATGGTCGTTTCCTTTCCTATTGAGGGACAAACCCGGTCCTTGATCCCTCAACAGGCGAAACCCTCGTTGGATTCCCGAACGGCGAGCAGGCTTTTGGTAATATTCTTGCCGCGACCAATCGTCCGAAGAGGCCGTCCGAACAGGCGAGCCGGCCGGGTTGGCTTTGGCGGGCACGGGGTGCTGTGCTATACGCGGCAAAAGGGTTCGCGCCGCGGCGCGCCAGCGATCATGGAGGGGAAACCGCAATGGCAACCACGATGTCCGGGCTCGAGATCCTCGGCCCCATGCTGCCGGGCTTCGACGAGATCCTGACGCCGGAAGCGCTGGCCTTCATCGCCGAACTGGAAGGCCGCTTCGGCCCCGAGCGCGAACGCCTGCTGGACGTCCGCAAGAAGCGCCAGGCGCTGATCGACGCGGGCGAGAAGCCGGACTTCCTGCCGGAAACCAAGGCGGTCCGCGCCGCCGACTGGACGATCGCGGCGCTGCCGACCGACCTGCTCGACCGAAGGGTCGAGATCACCGGGCCGGTGGACCGCAAGATGGTCATCAACGCGCTGAACTCCGGCGCCAAGGTGTTCATGGCGGATTTCGAGGACGCCAACTGCCCGTCCTGGACCAACCAGATCGAGGGGCAGATCAACGTCCGCGACGCCGTGCGCCGCACCATCCGCTATGAGGACCCGGCGTCGGGCAAGCCGTACGCGCTGAACGCCAGGACCGCGGTGCTGAAGGTCCGCCCGCGCGGCTGGCACCTGGAGGAAAAGCACGTCCGCTACGAAGGCCAGCCGATCTCCGCGTCGCTGTTCGACTTCGGGCTGTACGTCTTCCACAACGCCAGGGAATTGCTGGAGCGGCACAGCGGCCCGTACTTCTACCTGCCGAAGCTGGAAAGCCACTTCGAAGCCCGGCTGTGGAACGAGGTGTTCACCGTGGCCGAGGACTATCTCGGCATCCCGCACGGCTCCATCAAGGCGACCGTGCTGATCGAGACGATCCTCGCCGCCTTCGAGATGGACGAGATCCTCTACGAGCTGCGCGACCACTCCGCCGGTCTGAACTGCGGGCGCTGGGACTACATCTTCAGCTTCATCAAGAAGTTCCGCAACGACCCGGCGGCGGTTCTGCCCGACCGCTCGGAGGTCACCATGGCGGTGCCCTTCCTGCAATCCTACAGCCAGCTGGCGATCAAGACCTGCCACCGCCGCAACGCCCCGGCCATCGGCGGCATGGCCGCCTTCATCCCGGTGAAGGGCGACCCGGAGGCCAACGAGGGGGTGTTCTCCAAGATCCGCGCCGACAAGGAGCGCGAGGCCTCCAACGGCCACGACGGCACCTGGGTGGCGCACCCCGGCCTCGTCCAGGTCGCCATGGAGGTGTTCGACGCCTACATGCCCGGCCCCAACCAGATCGGGCGCAAGCGCAACGACGTGGCTGTCACCGCCGCCGACCTGCTGGCCGTGCCCGAGGGTCTGAAGACCGAAAAGGGCCTGCGCATGAACGTGGCGGTGGGCATCGGCTACATCGAGGCGTGGCTGCGCGGCCTCGGCTGCGTGCCGCTGTTCAACCTGATGGAGGACGCCGCGACGGCGGAGATCAGCCGCTCCCAGGTCTGGCAGTGGGTGCACCACGCCGCGGCGCTGGACGACGACCGCACGGTGACGCTGGAACTGGTGGACGCGGTCATCGCCGAGGAGCTGGACGCCTGGAAGGCCCGCCTGGGCGACGCGGCGTACGGGGCCGGCAAGTGGGCCGACGCCGCGGCGCTGTTCCGCGATCTGGTGGCGCAGAAGGACTTCGTCGAGTTCCTGACGCTGCCGGCCTATGACCGCATCGTCGCGGAAGGCGCGTGACCGCTCCCGACTTCGACGCGGCGTTCCGCGAGCGGCTGCTGGACCTGTTCCGCTGGCGCCGCGACGTGCGGCGTTTCCGCACCGACCCGCTGGCGGACGGCGTGCTCGACGCGCTGCTCGACGCCGCGTGTCTGGCGCCCTCGGTGGGCTTCAGCCAGCCCTGGCGCTTCGTCCTGGTGGACGCGCCGGAGCGCCGCGCCGCGGTGCGCGCGAGCTTCGCCGCGTGCAACGCGGCGGCGCTGACCGGCTACGACGGCGAGCGCGCGGCGCTCTACGCGCGCCTCAAGCTGGAGGGGCTGACGGATGCCCCGGTGCAGCTCGCGGTGTTCTGCGACGAGGCCACCCACGCCGGCCACGGCCTGGGCAGCCGCACCATGCCGGAGATGCTGCGCTACTCCGTGGTCACGGCGGTGCAGACGCTGTGGCTGACCGCGCGGGCGCATGGCGTGGGGGTGGGCTGGGTGTCGATCCTCGACCCCGACGCGGTGACCGCCACGCTGGACGTGCCGGAGGGCTGGCGGCTGGTCGCCTACCTGTGCATCGGCTACCCGGTGGAGGCGCTGTCGGAACCGGAACTGTCCCGCCTCGGCTGGCAGGCGCCCGACCCGGAGGGGCGGAAGGTCTGGCGGCGGTAGGTCGGGTCAGATCTGGAATTCCGGGTCCACGGGCACCTGCATGGCGGTCGCCAGCGCGTTGGTCAGCGACGCCATGCCGACCACGGCGAGAAAGTCCTGGTACTGCGCGTCGGTCATGCCCTTCGCCTTGGCGGCGGCTGTGTGGGAGTGGACGCAGTAGGTGCAGGAATTGGCCGTCGAAACGGCAAGGTAGATGAGTTCCTTGGTCAGCGGGTCCAGGGCGGACGGCGCCACCATCACCTCCTTCAGGCGGTTCCAGGTGGCCTCCAGAAGGTCGGGCTGATTGGCGAGCGCTCGCCACATGTTGTTGACGAAATCGGCTTTCCGGGTCGCCCGGATGTCGTCGAACACCGCCTTGACGCGCGGGTTCTTTTCAACGTCTTCGTCGGTCCAAAGCTTCACCGTCGACATGGGCGCATTCCTTTCAAATCAGCACCGGAGGCGGCGGGGCGGGGCCGTCAATCGATGATCTGCTTCACGTTGCTGACCACGGCGTCCACCAGTGGCTTGGGCGCCGAGCCTTCAAAAGTTACGTTGCGCGCGCTGAAGTCGATGGTGCGCAACTCGGAGGACAACACGACACCGCGCACGCGACCTCCCGGTGGCAGGGGCACTTGAAAGCCGCTGACCTTGTCGGTCTTGCTGGTGATCGGGCAGACGACGGCCCAGCCGGTGGCGATGCTGTACCTTTCATGGGAGATGACGAGCCCGTAGTGAGGCCCCTTCATTTCCCGGCCCACCTGCGGCGAAAAATCGAAATGGACGATATCGCCGCGGCGGGGAGTGTACATCACAGGCTTTCCTTGCCCATGGGCGTGTCGTTTTCCCAGTCCGAGCGGTGCTGTTCGCGGTCGAAACCAGCCAGCAGTTGATCGAGGGTCAACGTCGGATAGCTTCCCGCCACATGCTCGGCCAGTTGCCGTTCGTAATCCTCGGCACGCAGCAGCACATACGGCTCGCCACGGCGAACGATGGTTACCGGGCCGCGCTGCGCCTGATCGAGAACCTTGCCCAGGTGGGCGCCCGCCTCGGTGGCGGAGACTTTGGGATAACCGTCGGCAAGCGAACGCACGGGAGCCTCTTTGCTCTGAAACCCGGAAAACCCTGGTTTCATAGATAGCACGCACCGCCGCTCCCGACAACGAAGCGTGCCTACTCCGCCGCCTTCCGCTTCGCCGCGTGATAGGTCCCCGTCCCCCGATGGAACACCCGGTCGGTCGGCAGCACCGTGCCCGGCTCGTAGGACGGCTTGCCCATCAGTTCCCGGTACAGCGGCGTCAGATCCTGCGTCGTCTCGGCGAACAGCCGGTCGTAGCTGTCGATGACGAAGTAGGTCTCCTGATAGTCGTCGATGCGGTAGTGCGTGTTCATCACGCGCTTGAGGTCGAAGCCGATGCGGTTGGGCGACGGGTCCTCCAGGCACCAGATCGACTCGCCCTTGGACGACGCGATGCCGGCGCCGTAGATGCGCAGGCCATCGGGCGTGTCGATCAGCCCGAACTCGACCGTGTACCAGTACAGCCGGCCGAGATACTCCAGGCAGCCCATGTCCGTGGCCTTCAGTCCGGCCTTCCCGTACGCCGCCATGTAGTCGGCGAACACCGGGTTCATCAGCAAGGGCACGTGACCGAACAGGTCGTGGAAGAGGTCCGGCTCCTCCAGATAATCCATCTGCTCGGGCGCGCGAATCCAGCGGGTGACCGGGAAGCGGCGGTTGGCGAGGTGCTCGAAGAAGATCTCGCCCGGCACCAGCCCTGGCACCGCGACGATGCTCCAGCCGGTGACCGGCTTCAGCATCTCGGTCAGGCGCTCGAAGCGCGGGATGCCCTCGGCGGTCATTTCCAGCGCGTGCATGGCCTGGACGATCTCCGGCACGGCGCGGCCTTGCAGGATTTTCTCCTGTCGGCGGAACAGCGTGCGCCAGATCTCGTGTTCCTGGGGCGTGTAGGCGTCCCAGTCCTGCTCGATGGTGTAGTCTGGGCGGGTCTCCGGCGGCGCGGTCGCGACCATGGCTCGTCTCCCCTTTACCATAACAGTGGTGTGGAACGGCACCGATGGCAAAGGGGGTGCGGGGAGTACGCCGATGGGAGCTTCGGCGGTGCGCGCTTGCCCCCGCCGCCGATCTGCTATAGGATCAAAGTCTTCGTTGGCGAGGCGCGTCCGCACGATGCGGGGCGGATGAGACGTTCGGCAAAAACGCGTCTCATAGCGTCTCATCCGCCGCCGAACGGATGCAACGCTCCATCGAATCGCGTTTCATAGCGTTTCATGGTGTTTCATCCGACGACGCCGGGTCCCGCTTCTAAGGCGTGCCGAGCCTCCCCAGCCGTACCGCCAGCGGCCAGCGGATGACGCGCGTCGCGGCCGGGTCGCCCCACGCGTCGGCCAGCGTCCCGGCGAAGCCGTCCAGCGGGTTGCTGCCGGTCGCCTTGAGCGCGGCCTTCACCGCCGACCACGTGCCCAGATAGCCGGCGACCTGCGCCAGCGTCCACGGCATCGCCATGACCAGCTCCGGCACCGGCAGTTCCGGCACCGGGAAGGGCAGGGAGCGGTAGCCGTCGTCCACATGGTGCCGCTCGGGCGGCCACCAGCGGCCCAGCGTCTCGTCGTGGAAGGCGCGCAGCAGCGCCCCCACGTCGCCGTCCGCCGTCAGAACGCCATAGCTGACCAGCGCCAGCGCGGCGTCAGGCCGGGCGACGCGGCGGGCTTCGGCGTAGAAGGCCGGCAGGTCGAACCAGTGCGCCGCCTGCGCGGCGACGATCAGGTCGGCGCACGCGTCGGGCAGCCCGCTGCGCTCGGCCGGCGCGGCGCGGTACTCGACGCCGTCGTGCGGCACGGCGCTGGCGACCTGCTGGGCGCTGGCGTCGGTGGCGACGACTCGCTCGAAGCGGCGGCGCAGATCGCCCGACAGCTGCCCGTTGCCGCACCCCACGTCCCAGGCGAGGCCGTGGGCGGGGGCGGCGTCGGCCAGCACGTCGGTGAGCGCCGCCGGGTACAGCGGCCGATAGGCGCGGTAGTCGTCGGCGTGGCCGGAGAAATGGTCCTTGAAGGTGGCCGTGGTGGCGATGGTCATGGTGGGGGCTCCGCTGGGGCGCGCATGGTAGCAACGGTGCGGTGCTTTAGGCTATGGCGCTGCGGTGCGGCGCGTGGTAGGTAGCCCGGTCCTAGCCGTAGACCGCTGAAATCCCGACATGCAGACCTTCCTGGAATTCGAAAAGCCCATCGCCGAACTCGAAGGCAAGATCGAGGAATTGCGGCACCTGACCGACGCCGGCGACCTGAACATCGCCGACGAAGTCGGCAAGTTGCAGGGCAAAGTCGACAAGCTGCTGCGCTCGACCTACGCCAAGCTGACGCCGGCGCAGAAGGTGCAGGTGGCGCGCCACCCGAACCGGCCGCACTGCCTGGATTACGTGGAAGGCCTGATCGAGGACTTCACGCCGCTGGCCGGCGACCGACACTTCGCCGAGGACGCCGCCGTGGTCGGCGGCCTGGGCCGCTTCCGCGGCCGTTCGGTGGTGGTGATCGGCCAGGAAAAGGGCCACGACACCGAATCGCGCGTGCGCCACAACTTCGGCATGGCCAAGCCGGAAGGTTACCGCAAGGCGCAGCGCCTGATGCAGATGGCCGAGCGCTTCAACCTGCCGGTGGTCTCGCTGGTCGACACCGCCGGCGCCTTCCCCGGCGTCCAGGCCGAGGAGCGCGGCCAGGCCGAGGCCATCGCCAAGAGCATCGAGACCTGCCTGCGCATCCGCGTGCCGCTGGTCTGCGCGGTGATCGGCGAGGGCGGGTCGGGCGGCGCCATCGCCATCGCCACGGCCGACCGCGTGCTGATGCTGGAGCACGCCATCTATTCGGTGATCTCGCCGGAAGGCTGCGCGTCGATCCTCTGGCGCAGCTCCGACATGGCCGGCGAGGCGGCGGCGGCGCTGCGCCTGACCAGCCAGGACCTCAAGGAGCTGGGCGTCATCGACCGCGTCGTGCAGGAGCCCATCGGCGGCGCCCACCGCGCCCCGGACGAGACCGTCACCGCGCTCGGCGACGCCATCGAGGGCTCGCTGAAGGAGCTGGACGGCCTGAGCGGCGACACGCTGCGCCGCCGCCGCCGCGACAAGTTCCTGGAGATGGGCCAGAAGGGCCTGGGCTGACGCCATGGCGGCGGACAAGCGCCTCTTCGTCACGGCGGCCGGCGCCAATCTGGTGTCGGCGGCGGTGACGGTTGCGCTGATTTTCCTTCTGTTGCCGCTGTTCCCGGCGCCCGAGGGCGTCGTGGCCTTGCAGGCGCGTCTGGCTCTGGCGGCGCGGCTGTCGGTGTGGCCGGCGCTGGTGCTGTTCGCCATGGTGGCCGGCGTGATGGCCGTGCGCGGGCGCACGCGGGCCTTCAACCCCATCGAGGACACCGAGAGCCGCGCTTACCGCGTGGTGCAGCGGGTGCTGTCCAACAGCGTCGAGCAGACGGTCATCTTCCTGCCGGCGCTGCTGGCGCTGAGCACGCTGCTGCCGGTGCCCGACCTCGGGATTTTGCCGCTGGCGACGGCGCTGTTCGTGGTGGGGCGGCTGCTGTTCTGGGCCGGCTATGCCGTCCACCCCTACGCCCGTGCGCCGGGCATGGCGATGACCTTCACGGTCAATCTGGTGGTGCTGGGCTGGGCGGTGCTGCTGGCGGTGTGACGCCTACAGCCACCCCCGCCGCCGGAAGTACCAAAGCGGCAGCACGCCGGCCAACACCATCAGCGCCAGCGCCATGGGGTAGCCGAACAGCCACTCCTTCTCGGGCATGAACTCGAAGTTCATACCGTAGAAGCTGGTCACCAGCAGCGGCGGGAACAGCACCACCGTCAGCACGCTGACCAGCTTGACGATGTCGTTCTGCTCGACGGTGATGCGGCCCAGCGTGCTGTCCAGCAGCAGGCCGACCTTGTTGGACAGGAAGCGCGTGTACTGGTCCAGCCCGTCCACGTCCAGCAGGATGCCGCGCGCCCAGCGCCGGCTGGCCTTGCGCAACGCCACCTCGCCGCCGCCCTGCATCAGGAAGCCCAGCATGCGCCGCAGGCTGCCTAGGCTCTCGCGCGCCTTGGCCAGCGTGTGGCCGGCCTTGCCCAGATGCTTCAGCGTGTGGGTGTCGTCATTTGTTTCGGTGCCGGGCGGTTCCGTGCCGGGGTCGGCGATGCGGAACGCGCGGCCGCTCAGCGCGTCCAACTCGGCGCCGGTGCGGCGCAGGACGCCGGCGGTGCGCTCGACCACCGCCTCGACCAGCGCCACCAGCACCGCGTCGGCGCTGACCCCGGCAAAGCCCTGGCGCACCGTCTTGCGGCGGAAGGTCAGGAACGGCTGCGCGTCCATGTGGTGGATGGTGGCGAGCCGCCCGCCGGCCACCACGAAGCTGACCGGGGTGAGCCGCGGCGCCTCGGTGTCGGCCAGCGCCAGCACCAGCACCGTCATGTGCACCGCGCCGTTCAGCAGGCGCAGCCGGCTCGATTCCTCGATTTCGGCGATCTGCTCGCGCGTCGGCAGGCGCAGGCCCATGAGGGCCTCGCCCTGCGCCTGCTCCTCATGCGTCGGCACCACGAGGTCGAGCCACACCGTCTCGGCCGGCAGCGGCTCACCGTGCCCGCCGGCACCCTTGGCCCAGTGCAGGATGCCACCGTCATTGACGAAGACGTGCATCATGACCGCACCTCAGGCGATGCGGCCGATGCGGCGCGGCTTGAGCGGGTGACTATTGTCCTTGGTGGCGTCTTTCGGGGTGTCGAGGTCGAGCGTGGCGCCTTCCTGCTTCAGCGCCTGCTCCAGCTTGCGGCGAAAGGCGCCGCCGTCCTCGCGCGCGTCGAGGAAGCAGGAGACCGCCTCCTTGGCGACCTCCTGGTCGTAGGGCACTTTGCCGAACATCGCCAGCTTGGTGCGGTTCAGCACCTTGGGGTCGATGGTCTGCCGCAGCGCCGCCATCTTGCGCAGCAGGTCCTTGCGTATGTCCGACATGGGGACCTCCCCGGACGGGCTATTCCCGCCCGATCATCGTGCCGGCGCCGCCTTCGGTGAAGATCTCCAGCAGCAGCGCGTGCGGCACCCGGCCGTCAAGGATGACGGCGGCGTCCACGCCCTGCTCGACCGCCTCGATGCAGGTCTCGATCTTCGGGATCATGCCGCCGGACGCGGTGCCGTCCTCGATGCAGCCGCGCGCCTCGTCCAGCGACATGCGCGGGATGAGGGTCTTGTTCTTGTCGAGCACGCCGGCCACGTCGGTCAGCAGGAAGAAGCGCGTCGCCCCCAGCGCCGAGGCGATGGCCCCGGCCGAGGTGTCGGCGTTGATGTTGTAGGTGTCGCCCTGGCGGTCGACGCCCACCGGCGCCACCACCGGGATGATGTCGGCCTGCAAGAGGCTTTCGAGGATCTGCGGGTTGACCTGATACGGCTCGCCGACGAAGCCCAGGTCCAGCACCTTTTCGATGTTGCTGTCCGGGTCCTTCTGGGTGCGGCGCAGCTTGCGCGCGATGATCATCTGGCCGTCCTTGCCGGACAGGCCGACCGCCCGGCCGCCGGCCTTGGAGATGGCGGTGACGATCTGCTTGTTGATGGAGCCGGACAGCACCATCTCGACCACCTCGACCGTCTCCTTGTCGGTGACGCGCAGGCCGTCGATGAAGCTCGATTGGATCTTCAGGCGCTTCAGCATCTCGCCGATCTGCGGCCCGCCGCCGTGCACCACCACGGGGTTGATGCCGACCTGCTTCAGCAGGACGATGTCGCGGGCGAACAGCTCGGCCAGATGGTCGTCACCCATGGCGTGGCCGCCGTACTTGATGACGAAGGTGCGCCCGGCGTAGCGGCGCATGTAGGGGAGCGCTTCGGACAGGGTGCGGGCCTTGCCCAGCCACTCTTCGCGGTCGTTCGTCACGGTGGTGCCATTGGTGGGATTGGACATTGCTGGACTCTTTATCGGAACCGCGCGGCGCTGCCTAGGGGGTTTTGCGGGAACCCGACGTGCGGCGGACGGTTGGTTCAACCGATCAGGAGCGCCGACGTGCCATGACCGACCGCAGAATGCCCGAGCCGCGAAGCCCCTTCACCGACGCCTTCAAGCAGGAGCGCGAGGAAAAACCCTCGCACACCGGCGAAAAGCTGAGGCCGTCGCCGCCGAAGCCGGGGACCACCGGGCCGGTCGAGGAGCAGGGAATCGACAGCCCGAGTTGATTCCGCTCACCCCCGCCCGAGCGCGAAGTCCACGGCGGCTGCGGCGTGCAGGTCCGTCGTGTTGAACATCGGGACGTCCGGCCGGTCGGCCTGGTTCACCAGCAGGAAGATCTCCGTGCAGCCGAGGATGACGCCCTGGGCGCCCGAATCCTTCAGCGCGTCGATGATCCGCAGATACTCGGCCTTGGAGTCGGCACGGAGGTCGCGCCGCACCAGTTCATCGAAGATGATCCGGTCGACGATCTCCTTGTCGGGATCGGAGGGCGCGATGATCTCCACCCCGAATCGCTCCTTGAACCGGCGCCGCATCTCGTCCGAGCGCATCGTCGGCATGGTTCCCAGCAGCCCGATGCGTGTCAGCCCGGCCCGGCGGATCGCCGCGCCCGTCGGGTCGGCGATGTGGATGAACGGCGTGCTGCGCTCGGCCATGATCGGCTCGATCACGCGGTGCAGGGTGTTCGACACGCAGACGATCACATCGGCCCCCGCGCGCTCCAGGGCATCCACCTTGCCGGCGAGGTAGAGGCGCGCCTCGTCCCAGGCATCCTGCCGCACGAAGTGCTCGATGTTGCCGAAGTTCACGCTGACGATGACGATTTCGCCGTTGTCCCAGCCGCCCAGGTGCCGGTTCAGCCCCTCGTTGAGCAGGCGGTAATACTCGGCGGTGGCCTGATTGCTCATGCCGCCGAGGACGCCGATGGTCTTCTGCGGCAGCGGGCGGATGGTCTTCGTCATGGCTGCGGGCCTTCCGTTTGTTCGGCCGGGAGGATAGCGGGTTTGGCGGAGCCTGCCCACGTCCCTGCCAGCAGCGTCATCGGCTGGGTCAGGGCCGTGGTGGCGACGGCCATCAGCACCAGCGCCGAGAACGCACCCACCGACAGCACGCGCGCGTCCAGCAGGATCGTCAGGACGATCACTTCCATCAACCCCTTGCACGGCATCAGCGTGCCAAGCCGCCAGGAATCCGCCCAGCTTTCGCCGGACAGCCGGGCAGGGAGCGCCGTGCCCAGCACCTTGCCGGCCACCGTCGTTGCCGTCGCCAGCGCGAACACCGTCCACTGGCCGGGCTCGGACAGGTCGAGGTCCACCCGCAGCCCGGTCAGCGTGAAGAAGAACGGCAGCAGCACCAAAGTCGCAAAATGCTCCAGCCGGTCGAGCACGGCGCGGGCCAGACGCTTGGGCATCACCGTGCCGGCGATGAAGGCGCCGAGGATGTAATGCAGGCCGATGGCCTCGGTCACCGCCGCCGAGGCCAGCAGGCCGGCGCAGGTCAGCACGATGGCGGTGTCGCCGATCCGGCCGTCCGGCGCCACGCGGGCGAACAGGCGCTCCAGCAACGGCCGGGCGATGAACGCCGACGCTGCCAGATAGCTCGCCCCCAGCGCCGCCACGACCGCGACCCGGTCGCCGCCGCCGCCCGAGGCCCAGGCCAGCGCCGCCGTCACCAGCAGCCACAGCATGGCGTCGTTGACCGCCGCGTAACCCAGCGCCAGCCGGCCGACGCGCTGTTCCAGCAGGCCCATCTCGCGCAGGATGGCGCCCAGGACGGGCAGGGCGGTGACGCCCAGGCAGATGCCGAAGCCGGCGGCGAACAGCCCCGGCGAGGCCGCCGGCCCGGCCATCCCCGGCAGCGTCCCGGCGATCCACAGCCCCAGCGCCCCGCCCAGCGCGGTGGGCACGACGAGGCTCGACAGGCTGACCGCGACGAAGGCTCCGCCGCGGCCGCGGAACTCGGTGACGTCCAGATGCAGGCCGGTCAGGAAGGCGAACAGCACCACCGCCAGCCACGACAGCCCGGCCAGCGGCGCCAGCGACGCGGGGGCGAACAGCGTCCCCCACAGCTCCGGTGCGGCGTGGCCGAGCACCGAGGGGCCGAGCGCCACGCCGAACAGGATCTGGATGACCACCATGGGCGCCACCCGCTTCACGCCGGTGAGCCGCCACAGCAGGAAGGGAACGGCGATCAGCAGCAGCGCCTGCACCAGGAACAGCAGGACCGGCGGCGTCTCAACGTGCATGGTCAACGTGCATGGGCGACGGGCATGGCCAGCCGCTCAGTATTCGGTGAGCTTGGTGATGCTGGCGCGCAGTTCGGCGATGCCGAAGGCCTTGTCGGAGCTGGTGACGTGCACCTCGGGGAAGGCGGCGGGGTGCTTCTTCAGGGCGGCCAGGGTCTGGAGGCGGATGTTCTCCAGCGCCTGCGCCTTCACCTTGTCGGCCTTGGTCAGCACGATCTGGTAGGGCACCGCCGCCTGATCCAGCATGGCCAGGATCTCGTCGTCGTTGGGCTTCAGCCCGTGCCGGGAATCGATCAGCACCAGCGCCCGGCGCAGCACCACGCGGCCCTTGAGGAAACGGCGCACCAAGCCGTTCCACGCCTCGACCTTTTCCTTGGATTCCTTGGCGTAACCGTAGCCGGGCATGTCCACCAGCCGCAGCCGGCCGCCGAGGTCGAAGAAGTTGAGCTGCTGCGTGCGCCCCGGCGTGTTGGAGGTGCGCGCCAGCGTCTTGCGCCCGGTCAGCGCGTTGATCAGGCTGGACTTGCCGACGTTGGAGCGGCCGGCGAAGGCGATTTCCGGCAGCGTCGCCTCGGGCAGCTTGGACAGCGCGTCGGCGCCCCAGATGAAGTCGCAGGACTGCGCGAACAGCAGCCGCCCGGCCTCGATCTCTTCGTCGCTGAGATTGCCGGTGAGGGAGGGGGATTTCGTTTCGGTCATGGGGAATCCCCTCTGCGAGCCCCTACCCTAACCCTCCCCGCTGGGCAGGGGAGGGAACTCCGCCTCATGGCCCCGAAGCCCTCCCCTGCGAAGCGGGGGAGGGCGGGGACCCGCGAAGCGGGGAGGGTGGGGGCGATGTAGCCTCAGCCCACCTTGACGCCGGCGCGGCGCATGATGAGCCACTGCTGGGCGATGGACAGCGTGTTGTTCCAGGCCCAGTAGATCACCAGACCGGCCGGGAAGCTCGCCAGCATGAAGGTGAAGATGATGGGCAGGAACTGGAACATCTTGGCCTGCACCGGGTCGGGCGGCGCCGGGTTCAGCTTCTGCTGGAACCACATCGTCACACCCATGATGATCGGCCAGACGCCCAGCATCAGCATGGACGGCGGCGACCACGGGATCAGGCCGAACAGGTTGAAGACGGTCGTCGGGTCCGGCGCCGACAGGTCGTGGATCCAGCCGAAGAACGGCGCGTGCCGCATCTCGATGGTGACGAACAGCACCTTGTACAGCGCGAAGAACACCGGGATCTGCACGACGATGGGCAGGCAGCCCGCCATCGGGTTGACCTTCTCGCGCTTGTAGAGCGCCATCATCTCCTGGTTCAGGCGGACCTTGTCCTCGCCGAAGCGCTCGCGCAGCTTGGCCATGTCAGGCTGGAGCTTCTTCATCTTGCTCATGGCCTGATAGGACTTGTTGGCGAGCGGGAAGAACGCCGCCTTGACCACCACCGTGAACAGCAGGATCGCGATGCCGAAGTTGCCGAGCACGCCGGCGATGAAATCCAGCGCGTAGAAGAACGGCTTGGTCAGGAAGTAGAACCAGCCGAAGTCGATCGCCAGATCGAAGTTGGCGATGTCGTACTGCTTGGAATAGGCGTCCAGCAGGCGCACCTGCTTGGCGCCGGCGAACAGGCGCGCGGTGTCCTCGGCCGTGCCGCCGGCCTGCACCTCGACCGCCGCACCCATCAGGTCGACCTGATAGCGGTCCTGGTTGCCGGCGGTGGTGTGCACGAAACGACCGGTCTCCGTCGCCTTCGGGTCGGGGATCAGCGAGACCAGCCAGTACTTGTCGGTGATGCCGATCCAGCCGCCGGTGGTCGGCTTGCTGACCGTGCCGGCCTTCTTCAACTCGTCGTACTTGTGCTCGTTCAGCTTGCCGTCGAAGACGCCCAGCGGCCCTTCGTGCAGGATGTAATAGCCCGCCGTGTGCGGCGTGCCGTGGCGCGACACCAGGCTGTAGGGCAGCAGCTTCACTGGCTGGCCGGTGGTGTTCTTCACCCGCTGGGTGACGGAGAACATGTACTGCTTGTCGACCGCGATGACGCGCTCGAACACCAGGCCCTTGCCGTTGTCCCAGGTCAGCGTCACCGGCTTGTCGGGCGCCAGCGTCTGGCCGGCGGCGGCGGTCCACCTGGTGTCGGGGCCGGGCACGGGCTGCGCACGGTCCTCGGGCACCCAGCCGAACTCGGCGTAATAGGCGTTGGGTGCGCCGGCCGGGGCGAGCAGCACGATCTCCGGGCTCTTGGGATCGGTGGTCTCGTGGTAGTCGGCCAGCTTCAGGTCGTCGATCCGCCCGCCCACCAGATTGACCGAGCCGTGCAGCGACGGCGTGTCGATGCGGATGCGGTCGCCGGCCTGCTCGGCGATGAGCTGGGCGGCGTCCTTGGGCGCCTCGGCCTGGACGGACAAGGGCGCGGGGACATTGACCGGCGCCTCCGTCTGCTGGGCCTGCTGGGCCTGCCGCTGCTGCACCTCCGGGCCTTTGTAGAAGTACTGGAAGCCCAGCAGGATGGCGATCGACAAGGCGATCGCGAGGATGAGGTTGCGTTGGTCGGTCATGGCTCCCCGAGAATCTCCAGCGGGCCTATCGATGAAAGAGCGGCGGTGGTCAGGCGTTGTCAGTGCTGGTGGTGCGCCCCGCCGCACGGCTTGTCGCCGTGGCGGTGGTCCTCCCCCGGTTCGGGCACCGGGTCGTAACCCGATCCGCCCCAGGGGTGGCAACGCAGGAGTCTCCGGCCGGCAAGCGCGCTGCCCCGGATCGCCCCGTGTTTAGATAGCGCGTCCAGCGCGTAGTTGGAACAGGTGGGAAGAAAACGGCAGTGCCGGCCGATGAACGGCGACAGCGTCCACTGGTAGACGACGACCAGCCCATACAGCACGCGTGTGAGCGGGCTCATGGTCGGGGCTCCGTGGGCCGAGTGTCCGTGGCAGGGGCCTTGGCGGGGTCTGCTTCCATGCGCCAGACGCCCAGGCGTTTCAGCCCGGCGGTCATGTCGGCCAGCAGGTCCGCCCAGGGGCGATTCGGCGTCTCGCCCCGCGCCACCAGCACGAGGTCGAAACCGGGAAGGGCGTTCGGGGGCAGCAAGAGCCGCGCCGCCTCGCGCAAACGACGGCGGGCGCGGTTGCGCTTGACGGCGTTGCCGACCTTGCGGCTGGCCGTCAGGCCAACACGAAGCAACGGCTCGCCGGGAGCGGGCCGTTGGCGTTCATCGTGTCGGCGCACCTGCAGGATCAGGCCGGGAGCGACGTGTTTGCGCCGCGCTCCGGCCACGGCCAGGAACTCCGGCCGATTCTTCAGGCGCCCGACTTTGAGGTCCGGCGCCGTCATGAACCTTTAGGCGCTGAGGACCTTGCGGCCGCGGGCGCGGCGGCGGGCCAGGACCTTGCGACCGCCGACCGTAGCCATGCGGGAGCGAAAACCATGGCGGCGCTTGCGCACGAGCTTGCTCGGCTGGAAGGTACGCTTCACGACACTACTCCGTCAGATCGAACACGGGACAAAACAAGCCCCGCGTCAGGGCGAGGCAAAATGAGCCCCGCTGTATAGAGGTGGCGGTCCCCTGAGTCAACCGCGCGGGTGGGGCGACGCTCTCAACACGCAGCCGTCATCCCCGCGAAGGCGGGGATCCAGGGTTTCCAGGGAGTGCGCCCGGTGCGAAGCCTGGATCCCCGCCTTCGCGGGGATGACGGTTGTCTGAAGAACTCGTCCGCACCCGCCCAGGCGCCGCCGTCGCCGACAGGTGCAGCCAGTGCCGGTAGGCCGCCTCGCTCACCGGCCGGCGATGCTTCAGCCCCACACGGACGATCTCCGGCAACCGCAGCAGAACCCATATATCGGTGAGTCGCGGCCCGTGCCGCAGGTTCTTCCAGCTGTTCCCCGCCCACGTGCGCAGGAAGCGCCAGGGCAGCAGGCGGGCCGGGCAGCGGGCCAGCTCGCGGATCAGGTCGTTGCGGTGATCGTAGCGGCGCGCCAGCCCCGGCGTGCGGTTGCGCTCGCTCCTGTCGTGGTGGACCATCACGTCGGGCAGCGCCATCACCCGCCAGCCGGCGCCGTACAGGCGCAGGCAGCGGTCTTTCTCCTCGCCCTGGCGGTAGAGCTCCGACAGGTACAGGCCCGTCTCCGCCACGGCCGAGCGGCGCAGCAGGTGGCCGCAGCCGACGTACCACGGCACCTCGAACGGGGCGGCGCCGCGCGGCAGGTAGACCAGCCCGTCGCGCGTGGTGATGTTGCAGGCCGCCGCCGCCACGTCCGCGTGCGCCTCCAGATAGGCCACGGCGCGGGCAAGGCCGTCGTCTTCGGCGAACCATGAATCGTCATCCACCGACAGAATGTAATCGCCCGTCGTGTTCACGAATCCGAAGTTGCGCGCGTGGATCAGCCCGGCGTTGTGCGGCAGGCGGACGTAACGGACCTCGGGGAACGCATCGCGCACCATGGTGTCGGTGCCGTCGGTGGAACCGTCGTCCACCACCAGGATCTCGGCGGCCTTGAAGGTCTGCCGCCGCAGCCGGTCGAGGGCTATGCGCAACTCGGCGACGCGGTTGAAGGTGGCGATGACGGCACTGACGCTGGGCATGGCGGTCCTTGGGCGCAGAGTCAGGGCAGGGGAGTGGGGGGCGCCCTGAGTTCGGCCGGGTAGCGGTCGATCAGGCCGGACAGGTAGCAGCCGGCGAATCGCGCGAAGCCCGCCACGTCCCGCCGCATCAGCACGTGGTACAGCGCGTACTTGACGAGCGTGCGGGGGATTGCCGCCGGGCGCTCGTACCGGGCGTGGATATAGCCCATGTTGCGGAAATAGTGGGGTGCCCGCGCCTCCGGCATCTCCTCGACCCAGCCGAGCCGGCCGCCGAACAGGCTGACGCGCTGGCTGCGGGAGCGCGGGTGGACGTGGCGGGCGTGCACGGCGGTGGCGATGCGTAGGCCGGCGCGGCGCGCGCGCAGGCCGAACTCCCACTCGTCGCCCCAGATGAACATCTCGCGCTTGATGTTGCCGATGGCCTCGAAGACGCGGCGGTGCATCAGCGTGCCGTTGAACGGGCACACCTCGTTGTGCAGAACGCCGTCCTGTTCCGCCGCCTCCGCATCCTCGACGCGGGTGATGCTGCCGATGCGGAAGGCCAGCTCGTCCGGGCCCTGGGCGGCGACCACCAGCGCGCCGACGATGTCCAGGCGGTGGGCGTCGGCTTGGCGCAGCAGTTCGGCCAGGGCGCCCGGTTCGGCCCGGCCGTCGTCGTCCATGGCCCAGATCCATGGCAGGCCCAATTCCATCGCCCGCGCGAAGGCGGTGTGGTAGGCGCCAGCCGAGCCACAGTTTTTCTGGCGCACCACGTCAAGGTCGGGCTGCTCCGCCAGCCACTCGGCGGTGCCGTCGGTGGAGCCGTTGTCCACTACGACGATGCGCTCGGGGCGCGGCTCCTGGGCGCGCACGCCTTCGACGCAGGCGCGCAACAGCGCCAGACGGTTGAACGTGACGATGGTCGCAACGACGGGGGCTGCGGGCATGGGTATCCTTTCAGCGCGGATGCGGGGTGGGGTGCTGCTCGCCGGTGCCGAAGGCGGCCCAGGCGCGGAACAGCTTGCCCAGCAGCACCCACAGGATGATCGGCAGCAGCGCGAAGAAGCCGAACTTGAAGATCGTGATGCCGCCGTCGCGGTACCATTGCAGCGACAGCGGCACGAAGGTGCAGAAGAACAGCACGCCCTGCGGGCTGCGGCAGCCCTTCTCCCAGAACCAGCGGTGCACCAAGCCCAGCACGACGCCCACCACCACCATGGTGAGGATCATGCCGATCCAGCCGCCGCTCATCCAGCCGTCGCCGGCCAGCGACGCGGTGAGGTTGGAGAAGTTGCCGAAGTCGTTCAGCTCGACCAGCTTGACCGGCGCGCCGACCGGCTTTTCCGCCCAGAACATGCGCGGGATCGGCTCGGTCAGCAGTTGCAGATACTGGCTGAACCACGTGTAGGTGTTGGACTGCCCCGGCACCACCCACAGGATGAAGCTGAGGAAATCGAAGTTGGCGAGGTCCTGGTTGGCGAGGCTGTCGACGAAGCTGCGCCCCGGCTCGTCCATGACCGGCGCTGCCTCGCCGCTCAGCACCGCGCGCATCCAGTCGCGGTTGGCGCCCAGCAGATGGAACAGCCCCAGCACCGGCGCGCCGGCCGCCACGTGCCACCACGCGAACCATTTGTGCCGCGTGCGGTAGAGCACCAGCAGCACCAGCGAGATCACTCCCATGATGATCGCCCAGCGCCCCCAGCCGAGATAGGCGCGGTACAGCACGAAGCCGAGGAACGGGACGAACGACACCGGGTTGAAGCGGCTGACGAAAATCAGCCCGAGCGTCAGCGGCAGGCCCACGGCGTGCGCCTCGGCGATGTAGCCGGTGGTGTTGACGTAGACCGGCTGCCCGGTCACGGGATCGCGCTCCATCTGCACGTCGCCGGTGAAGTCGAAGCTGGCGCCGTCCTGCCGCATCACCGCCGAATAGATCGCCAGCGGGGTCAGCAGCAGCAGGGTCACCCCGTAGGCCAGCAGGTCGGCCTTGTCGAACTCCAGTCTGGGCTGATGGTCCAGGCGCGGCCGGACGTTGCCGGTCAGGCCGCAGGCGATCGCGAAGGCGACCAGCGCCACCGTGCTGACGGTCAGCGTGAAGATGAACTGCTGATCGTTGGGCCAGAACCCCATGAACAGCCAGACATTGTCGAAGGCGTAGAGGTGGACCAGAACCGGCCGGGCGACGAACACCAGGGCGTGGAAGATCAGGTAATAGGTCAGCGGGTGGAACATCGACGCCGACCCGCTCATCAAGAAGACGACCGCGATCAGCGCGAACACCGCGGCCTGTGCGATCAGCGCCGTTTCGATCATATCCGGTCCTGCCCCCTGCATCTCGCCGCGCCCGAGGGGGTGTAACGTCGACTCGACCGGCCGGGTCCGTTGGAGCCGGGGGCGCATCGGGGCTGCCTCCGGTGGAGGCCCACCGCATGCGCGTGTTCGGAAATGTCGGTGGCACCACCTTTGGGCCTTTGCCCTGCCACCGATTGGCCGCCAGTTTTCGCGGGTGACTCGGGTGGGAGGGACGATGATCCGGCGGCTTGCGGCGATTCTCATCATTATTCTGTTCGCGGTCTCGGGGGCGCTCCCGGCGCGGGCGGCGGAGGGGCCGTTCTACGTCGCTCCCACAGGCAACGACGGCTGGACCGGGCGTGCCGCGGCGCCGACGCCGGACGGCAAGGACGGCCCCTTCGCCACGCTGAAACGCGCGGTCGAGGCGGCACGCGCCGCCAAGGTGAAGACCATCCTGGTGCGCGGCGGCCACTACCGCCTGGAGCAGACGCTGGTCCTCGCCGCCGAGGACGAAGGGCTGCGCATCGCGGCTTCCCCCGGCGAGCAGCCGGTGCTGTCCGGCGGCGAGCGGGTCGAGGGCTTCAAGCCCGACGCGGGCGGGGTCTTCGCCGCACCGCTCGGCAAGGAGCCGGGGCTGGACGTCACCATGGCCGGCCGCCGCCTCCAGGCGGCGCGCAGCGGCAACTACACGCCGGACGAGCCGATCCGCTCGGGCTGGTTCGTCGCCACGGCGGTGAAGGGCGGCGGCGACAAGCGGCGCTTCCGCTACACCCCCGGCACGGTGGATGCGAAATGGGCGCAGCCCGGCGTGCGCGTGCAGGCGCTGGACCGCGACCGCATGGCCGACGACATCGCCGGCATCGAGCGGATCGACCCCGCCCGCAACACGCTGACGCTGGACGCCGACGCGTGGTACCCGCTGCGCGACGGCGCCACCTTCCGCCTGCTCGGCCACCCGGATTTCCTCAAGCACCCCGGCCAGTTCGCCTGGCGCGCCAAGGACAAGCATCTGCTGGTGCTGCCCCCCGACGCCGAGGCGTTCGCCAAGGACCCGGCGGTGCTGGTGGCGCGGCTGGCGCCGCTGGTGCGGCTGGCCGGCACCTTCGCGGTGACGCTGGAGGGGCTGGCGTTCGAGGACGCGCCCTACACCGGCCCGGCGGTGCGTATCGACGGCGGCGGCCGGCACCGCATCCTCAATGGCCGCTTTTCCAACGTCGGCACGGCGCTGGAGCTGTCCGGCACGTCGGACAACGAGGTGCGCGGCAACCTCATGGAACACCTCGGCCGCACGGGCGTCGACGTGAAGCCGGGCAGCACCGGCAACCGCATCGTCGCCAACACCATCCACGATGTGGGCGAGGTGGCGTTCTTCAGCGCCGGGGTGTTCCTGGCCGGGGCCAGCAACACCATCATCGGCCACAACGACATCCGCCGCGCGGCGCGCTACGGCATCTCGCTGAAGAACTGGAACCCGGAGACGGTCAACACCGACAACACCATCGAGTACAACCGCATCCGCGACACCGCCCGCGAGACCGCCGACGCCGGCGCCATCGAGACTCTGGGCCGCAGCGACGCCGACACCCGCACGATCATCCGCTACAACGAGGTGCGCGAGACCGGCGGCCTCGCCACCGACGCGGCCGGGCGCTGGCTGGAGCGCTACAAGGGCTTCGGCATCTATCTGGACGACCTGACCAACGGCGTGCTGGTGGAGGGCAACTTCCTGATGGACACAGGCTGGGCGGCGGTCTTCATCCACGGCGGCGACAACAACCGGGTGGAGAACAACATCGTCGTGCTGACCCGCCCGAACGACAAGTTCCTGCGCCTGGAGTGGGTGCCCAAGGCCGGCATCGCCGGCTTCCTGCGCGACAACACCATCACGCAGAACATCATCCACCTGCGCGCCCCGGTGAAGGACATCATCGAGACCCACACCGGCGGCCAGCCGGTGCTGAGCGCCAACGTCATCGATCGCCCCGGCAGCGGCAGCGCGCTGCGCGCCCCCGTCGCCTCGCGCACCCAGCAGGGGCCGCGGCTGGCCAACCCGTACTTCGTCGATCCGGGCGCCGACGATTTCCGCTTGCGCCCGGACAGCCAGGCGCGCGAACTGGGCATCGAGGATTTGCCCTGGTCGCGCATCGGCCCAGGCGGCTATCCGGGGCGGTAGGCGCGGAGAGAGCGGCGGAAAAGGGGCTTCGCCGTCAATCTTGACGGGACCCTCTGGCGGCTAAGATGATGTCCGCCACACGCTCCCTTTTCAGGGTTGGAGACACCGGAGTGACCGTATTCTTCCTCGATCCCGGCATCCGGACCTTCAGCGGCCACCATACCAACACGGTCTGCGCCCTGAGCAAGGCGTTGCGCGGGCGCGGTCAGGCCGTGCGGGTGCTTGGGCATCGCCAGCTCACCCCCGACGTCACCGCGGCGATGGGTGCGGAGCCGCTGTTCTCGCTCGGCACCTACGAGGTGACGAGCACCGACCCCTTGTGCTGGCCGCTGGAAACGATGCTGGATGGCGCCACCCTGATCGCGGCGGAACTCTGCCGGCTGGCCCCTGCGCCCGGTGACATCCTGGTCTGGCCGACCACCCGGCCGTCGCACATCCTTGCCATGGCCGACGCCTTGCGATCCTGGCCGTCGCCTCTGCTCACCGTCTTCACGGCCGGGCTGCCGTGCGTGCAGCCGGAGAACGTGTTCTGGCGCTTCGCCTGCCGCCGCCTGCCGCCGGATGCGCGCGTCGCCTTCGCCGCCACGGCGGACATGATGGCCGCCGACTACGCCCAGGTGGTGGGCCGCCCGTTCCTGACCGCGCCCAACACCCACGAGGGCCGCATCCGCCGTCGCGGCGGTGCCGATCCGGTGGTGGTGGGCGTGCTCGGCCACCAGCGGCCGTCGAAGGGAATCCACCGGCTGCCGGAGGTGGTCCGCCGAACGCGGGCCAATGTCCGCTGGCTCGTCCACGACAGCGGCTCCGAGTCCGCGGCGATCCTCAAGGAACTGGAAGCGCTGCCCAACGTGTGTGTGCTGCGGACGCAGACGCCGGACTGGCAGGATCTCCTGGAAAAATGCGACGCCCTGCTCCTTCCCTATGACCGGAGGGAGTACGACCGGATGCACAGCGGGCTGGTGGCCGAGGCGGTCGCGTCCGGCATGCCGGTCGTCATTCCCGACACTCCGGCCCTTCTGGAACAGTCCAAGGGCGGAGGCCGCGTCGCCTACGAAGGCGATGAGCCGGAGGCGGTGGCCGCCGCCATCGAGACTCTGGTCCAGCATTTCACGCCTCTGGCGACCGCCGCGTACTTCGAGGCCGTCTGCTACGCCGCGTGCAACGGTCCCGAGCGCTGGGCCGACTGGCTTCTGCGCCTGGCCGCAGAGACCGGGCTCGGGGAAGCCGTGGCATGACGATTCAGCAGCCGATGTCCACCAACGCCGATCAGGCTCCCGCCGAGGTCGCCGTCGTCATCCCGACCATCCTGCGCCCGTCGCTTCTGCGGGCGGTGCGCTCCGTGTTCTGCCAGAACTTTTCCGGGCGCATCCACCTGCTGATCGGCATCGACGTGCCGCTCGGCGATCCGGCGATCATCGACACTCTGCGGGACGAGTGCCCGCCGCACATCATGTTGACGATCCTGGATCTGGGGTACTCCACCTCCCGGCGGCATGGCGGCCTTTATTCGAACTTCTACGGCGGCGCGCTTCGCACCATTCTGAGCCACGCGGCCAACGCGCCCCTCGTCGCCTATCTCGACGACAATGATTGGTTTGCCGGCGACCATCTGGCGACGCTGTGTCAGGCCATCGCCGGAAAGCAATGGGCCTTTTCGTACCGCTGGATCGTCGACCCGGCCACGCTCTGGCCGATTTGCCGGGACGAGTGGGACTCGGTCGGTCCGGGGCAGGGGATCAACGCCGCGAACTTCGGCGGCTTTGTCCAACCCAGCACTCTGATGATCGACAAGACGGTGTGCCACAGGATGCTGCACCTGTGGTCCATGGCGGCCTTCCCGGACGGTTCGGGTGAAGACCGGCTTGTCTTCGACGAGTTGAGCGAGAACTACGCCGGGGCTGCCTCCGGGCGCTTCACGACGTACTGCACCGCGTCCGCCGAAGCCGTGCTTCACGACCATCACACGCGTGAGTTCGAACGGCGGAACATCGGGTGGGTGACGGACCGGACGCTCGTTCCCGAACTGGAGGCCCATGCCGCCGAAGCCCTCGCCGCCCATCGGGACGGGCGCTGGGACGAGGCGCGGCGCGCCTGCGAGGCCGTCTTGCGCATCAATCCGTACCATGCGCCTACCCTGCACCTGCTTGCCGAGAGCGAATGGCGGCTCGGCGCCGTGCCCGAGGCTCTTGCGTCCCTGGATCGGGCCATCGAGGTGGACGACCTCGAGCCCCGGTACTTCGACACGCAGGCCAGCATCCTCCTGGCTTCGGGCAAGGCCCTCCAGGCCATGCAGGTCATGGCGGCCGCGCGTCGGCGCTTTCCCCCGTCGATGCTGCCCGACGGGTCCTGAGCGTCCGGCCTACAGCGGGCGCGGCGTCACCGGCGCCCCTTCCTCCGCCGGCTCGGGTTTGGGGAGCGGGCCGATCAGCATCGCCACGACGCGCTCCAGCCCCTCGCGGCTCTGCTCGTGGGCGGCGCGGGCGCGGGCGAGTGCGGCTTCGGCGGCGCGGTGCAGCGCCGCGCGGTCGGCGGCCCAGGCGCGCAGCGTCGGCAGCGTCGCCTGCACGAAGTCCTCGCCCACCGGCACGGCGCGTCCGGCCGCGCCCAGGTCCCCGGCGATGCAGCCGCGGGCGAAGGACAGCGCCGGCACGCCGGCCGCCAGCGCCTCGAAGACGACCAGCGGCTGCGCCTCGTTGCGGTAGCGGGTCGGGAAGGCGAAGACGTCGATGGCGCGGTAGAACGCCTCCTTGTCCGCCCCGTCGATGGGGCCGAGATACTCCACCGCGTCGCCGAACTCGTACAGGCCGGCGGCGATCATGGCCTCGTCCATGCGGCCCAGTCCCGGCCCGGCCAACACCAGTTTGGCGGCGACGCCCTCGTCCAGCAGGGCGCGCAGCAGCGAGAACAGCGTGTCCAGCCCCTTGTCCGCGCACAGGTTGGACAGATGCCCGAGGCGCAGCGCGCCATGGCTGCGGCGCAACGGGGCGGGCTCCGCGGCCGGTGTGCTGAAAATGGCGTTGGGCAGGACGACCCCCCGCCTTGCGCAGGGGTACAGCCGCTGGAAGCGCGTCAGCATGGCCGGGCACAGCAGGATGTGCCGGCACTCCGGCCCGGCGATGCGGGTCAGCAGCCTCATGCGCGCGGTGCGCCGCGTCAGGTAGGCGAAGGAGTGATGGTGCACGAACGTCGAATAACCCAGCAGCCGCGCCACGCCGAGCAGGAAGATCGTGTACCAGCAGCCCAGCCCGGCGTCGGCCGGCATGTACAGCCGCTTGTCATCCCGCATGGCGCCGGCCCACAGCAGCAGCGCCGCCCACAGCACGAGGCTGGCCTTCACCGCATGGTACAGCGGCCCGCGGCCGTTGTGGCCGGGCGACAGGTTGGCGACATGCACCGGCCCGTGCTGGCGCAGCCGTTCAAGCACCAGCGTGGTGACGCGGGCCATGCCGTCGATGGGCGGCGGCAGACGGCCGGCAACCACAATCCAGGGCTTGGCGATCCAAGGCGTTGCGGACGGCTGCATGCGGTTCACCCCTCGCTCTGCCGCGCCGCGATCCGGTCGGCCGGCAGGGACGACGCCTGCGGCAGGGCGTCCAGGCTGCGCAGCGCCTTCTCGACGGCGTCGGCGAAATGGTCGGCATCGGCAATCGGCTGGAATGCCCGCGTGGCGAGGCTGAGGCGCCGCCATTCCGCTTCGTCGCGGCTGAGAATCAGCATGGCGCGGGCGAAGCCCTCCGGGTTGTCGGGCTCGACGACATGGCCGTTGACGCCCTGACGCACTAGGATGTCGCGGGCGCCGCACACGTCGGACAGCACCACCGGCAGGCCCATGGCCAGCGCCTCGTTGACCACCAGCCCGAACTGCTCCTCGGTGGAGGGCAGCAGCAACGCCAGCGTGGTGCCCAACGCCTCGGCGATGCCCCTTTCCTGAAGGAAGCCGCGGAAGATCACCCGGTCGCGCAATCCGCGCCGCTCGACCTCGGCGCGCAGCTCCAATTCCAGCGGGCCGGAGCCGCAGAGGTGCAGCGGGCGCGCCTCGTTCCCTGCGAGCGTGCGGTACAGGTCGTAGGCTTCGATGGCGCGGAACAGGTTCTTCTTGGGCACGAAGCGGGCGATGATGGTGAAGTGGCGCTCGGCCCACGGCGTGCCGTCCGGTGCCGGCGGCGTGCCCGCCAAGCCCCGGATGCGGTCCAGCGACAGCGTGTCGTAGCCGAGGAAGATCCGCTCCGCCGGGATGCCCAGCAGGCGCAGATAGTCGCGGGTGCGGTGGCTGCCGGCGAGCCCGGCCTGATAGGGCGCGTAGAACAGCGCCTTGCCCAGCTCGCGGGCGAGGAAGCGCGGCTTGTCGTCGAACTTGGACGCCTGCATGGCGACCAGCCGCCGGCCCGCCGCGCGCAGCGTCACCGCCAGCGCGAAGATGTCCGGGTCCTCGTAGTTGCACAAAAAGGCCGTATGCGGACGGATCGTCGCGCAGGCGCGCAGCAAGGCGGCGTAGACGCGCGGCCACGCGATCTGGTCCTTGGAGCGGCCGGGGAACAGCGTGAGCTTGCGGAAGTGCCGCCCCTGCCCGGTGGGTTCCCAGGCGTAGGTGTGGCTCCTGGAACCGATCTCCAGCCCGACCACGTCGAACCGGTCGCCCAGGCGCCGGCCCACCGCCTCCAGCCGGTCCATGTGGTAGGGGCCGAACATCTCCCAGGAGAAGACCAGGGCGGGCTTCTTTGCATCGGCCATCATTCTTCCTCCCCGCGCAGCAGCCGCGCGTAGCGGGCCAGCACCACCGGGCGGGACGCGTTGTCCTCGGCCCAGGCGCGGCCGCGGCGGCCCATGACGGCGCACACCGCTGGGTTGTCGAGCAGCAGCGTCACGGCGTCCGCCATCGCCTCGGCGTCGCCGGGCGGCACGCAGCGGAAGGCGCCGACCTCGGCGCCCAGGCGTTCCAGCGCCGAACCCGTCTCGCAGGTGCAGACGAACGGCCGGCCGGCGGCCATGATGGTCACCGCCTTGCCGGGCATGGCGAAGGCCGCGCCCTCCGCGCGTTGCGGCACCAGATGCACGTCGCCCTCGGCGAGGCCCTCGTTCAGCCGGTGCTTGGGCGCCAGGGGCTCGAAGACCACGTTGGGCAGGTCCATGCGCTCCGCGCGCTCGCGCAGCTCCGCCTCGATGCCACCCTGGCCGCGCAGCACCACCTGAGCCGCGGGAACGCGGCTGCGCAGGATCGCCGCCATCTCCAGCACCACCTCCAGCCCCTGTTTGCGGGCGAAGGCGCCGCTGTAGAGCACGGTCGGCGGGCGGTCGGGCCGGCGGGGCAGGGGGTGGATCAGGTCGGTGTCCACGTGCGGCGGGATCACCGCGATGGGCACGGTGACGCCCAGGCCGCGCAGCACCTCGCGCATCGGCTCGGACAGCACGACCACCGCGTCGGCCCGGTTCAGCGCCAGCCGTTCCACCGCGCGCAACGCCTTCACCGCCAGCCCGCCGCCGAGGCCGAGGGCGCCGGCCAAGCCGGACTGGATGTCGTGCACGATGGCGACGTGCCGCCCACCGGGCGCCCGGAAGCGGTCGGCGACCGCGACGCTGAAGATCGACGGGCACAGCGACAGAACGGCGGTATACGGACGCACCCGCCCGCTGCCGCGCGCCGCCATGAAGCCGGTGTGCAGCACGCCCTCGTGCAGGAAACGGGCGCGCATGCCGCCGCCGCTGGGCGGGATGGTCAGGAAGCGCTCGACGCGCACGCCGTCCGCCACCTCGCTGTCGCGCTGGCCGTCCGTGTAGTCGGGATAGACCCGCTGGCCGGGGTAGTTGGGGCGCGCGGTCAGCACCGTGGTCGCCGCCCCGGCCGCGGCGAACGCCGTCGCCAAGTCGGTCATCATCGGCGCGCTGCCGGCCGGCTCCGGCCAATAGCTCATGGCGACCAGCAGCACCGCCGGGGGAACTTCCGCCGCCTCGACGGTCGGGTGTCTGTGGATCAGGGCATCGTCCGGCATCGCCTCACTCCGCCGCAGCCGCGGCGGACCGGGCGGCGCCGTTTTCGAGGAACCACGCGTAGGTGCGCCGCACCCCCTCGGCAAGGCCCGTCTTCGCCCGCCATCCGGTGGCGGCCAGCCGCGTCACGTCCACCACTTTGCGCGGGTGGCCGTCGGGCTTGGAGAGATCCTGCTCGATCACCCCGCGATAGCCGACGGTGTCGCGCACCAGTTCGGCCAGATCGCGGATGGCGATGTCCTCGCCGGTGCCGACGTTGATGATGTCGGGCGCGTCGTAGGTGCGCATGAGGTGGACGCAGGCCTCGGCCATGTCGTCCACGTACAGGAACTCGCGCCGCGGCGTGCCGGTGCCCCACAGCGTGACGCTGGGCGCGCCGGCCACCTTGGCGTCGTGGAAGCGGCGGATCAGGCCGGGCAGTACGTGCGAGGATTCCGGCTCGAAATGGTCGCCGGGGCCGTAGAGGTTGGCGGGCTGCGCACAGATCGCGTTGAAGCCGAACTGCCGGCGGAAGGCCTGACACATGGTGATGCCGGCGATCTTGGCGACGGCGTAGGGCTTGTTGGTCGGCTCCAGCGCGCCGGTCAGCAGGGAGTCCTCGCGCATGGGCTGCTCGGCCAGGCGCGGGTAGATGCAGGACGAGCCGAGGAACAGCAGCTTGGCGACCCCCGCCCGCCACGCCGCGTCGATGACGTTGGTCTGAATCAGCAGATTGTCGCGGATGAAGTCGCCGCCCTGGCGCTCGTTGGCGAGGATGCCGCCCACCTTGGCGGCGGCAAGGAAGACGACCTCGATCCCCTCGCGGTCGAAGAAGGCGCGCACCGACGCCTGGTCGGCCAGATCGAGCTGGTCGCGCGTGCGGAACACGAGGTTGGTGTGCCCCTCCGCCGCAAGGCGCCGGAGGATCGCCGATCCCACCAGCCCGCGGTGCCCGGCAACGAAGATGCGGCTGTCCTGGTGCATGGTCATCGCTCCTATTCCGCGGCGCGCTGCGACGCGTCGCCGGCGATGTGGGCGGCGTACCAGTCCACCACCCCCGGCAAGCCGTCCGCCAACGGGATGCGCGGCTGCCAGCCCAGCCGCATCAGCCGCCCGATGTCCGGGCAGCGCCGGCCGGTGCCGCCGGGGGCGGGCGGGCCGGCGACGATCTCCGCCTCGCGGCCGAAGCAGGCCACCACCCGCCGGGCGAGGTCGGCGACGCTGACTTCCTCAGGCGTGCCGATGTGATAGATGCCCAGGTGCTCGCCCTTGCCGACCACGGTGACGATGGCCTCGACCGCGTCGTCGATGTGCACGAAGGCGCGTGTCTGGCGGCCGTCGCCCTGGATCGGGAAGCTCACCGGCCCGTGCGGCGCGCTTGACGCCAGCACCGCCACGGCGCGGCGAACGAATTCTGGCACCACGTGCTCCCAGCCCATGTCGGGGCCGTAGACGTTGTGCGGCCGGAAGATCGCCACCCGGTCGAAGCCGGTGCGGCCCCAGTTCACCGCCAGCAGCTCGGAAATCAGCTTGGAGCCGCCGTAGGAGTAGCGGGGGTTCAGCACGTCCGGCACCACCAGCGGCACGTCCTCCGGCGTCGGCACAATGGGCGGCGTCTGGTACGCCTCGGACGACGAGGCGAGGACGAGGTTGCCCACTCCCTCGGCCCGGCAGGCGTCCAGCACGTTCAGCATGCCGCGTACGCCGACGTCCAGCACCACCTCCGGCTTCTCGTAGAAGTGCCGGGTGCCGTTGACGGCGGCCAAATGCAGCACGCTGTCCACGCCGCGCACCGCCGTGCGCACGGTGTCGGCGTCGCGGATGTCGCCGCCGATGAACTCCACATGATCGATGACGCCGGCCAGCCGGCTGAGGTGGCCGCGCGAGTTGTCGTCGAGCACGCGCACGCGGTGCCCGTCGCCCAGCAGGCGGCGGACCAGCGCGGCGCCGATGAAGCCGCTGCCGCCGGTGACGAAGAAATGCGCCATGGTTCTTCTCACCCCGCGTGCGCGAAGCGCGCCGCCCCGTGGCTGCCCAGCGCGATGTACGCGGTGCCTTCGGGAAGGTCGACTTCGCGGCTGTTGAAGTTGTTCCAGAAGTCGTAGATGAATCCCGGACGGTCCATGCGGCTCGCCAGATCGGGCAGCGGCATGGAGGTGAAGACCGGGTGGTTGTTGAGGATCACCGCCATGTTGGCGCCGCGCACGGCGCCCTCCATGCTCTCCGCCGGCTCCAGGCCGAAGGCGCGGATCTCCTCGGGCGCCACCACCGCGTCGAAGCCGCGCCAGTGCGCGGTGGGGAAGCGGGCGCGCAGCTCGTCGAACACCGGCTTCGCCATGGTGCCGCGCAGATCGTCGGTCGCCGGCCGGCCCTTGAAGGCGAGGCCCATCAGGCTGATCGTCGGTTCGGTCGGGAAGCCCTGCATGGACCGCGCGAGGTCTTGCAGGAAGCCCGCCACCTCGACCGGCTGGCACTCGTTGACATGGCGGCCGGCGGCGGTGATGCCCATCTCGACCCCGGCCTCGCGCGCGCCCTCGATGAGGATGTGCGGGTCCTTCTCCAGGCACGGGCCGCCGACCGGGCCGGGCAGCGGCAGGTTGGTGCGCGGGTAGCCCAGCTTGCCGGCCCGCACCACCTCCACCGCGCTGATCTCCAGTGCGTTGCACAGCCGTGCGATTTCATTGGAGAAGGCGAAGGTGACGTCGCGGTAGGTGTTGTCCACCAGCTTGATCAGCTCCGCCGTCTCCAGCGTCGAGACCTTCACGGTGGTCGGCGTCAGGTAGCCGAAGATCTGCGAGGCCCGCGCCGCCACCTCCATGCTCTCCGCCCCGACGATCTGCGGCAGCTGGTTCAGCTCGATCAGCGCCTGGCCCTCCAGCGTGCGCTCGGGGCAGTAGGCGATGTCGAAGCGCTTGCCCGACGCGTCGAGGATCGGCTTCACCACCGTGCGCGTGGTGCCCAGCTTCACGGTCGAGCGCAGGATGACCATGTCGCCGTCGCGCAAGCATTCCGTCACCTGCCGGGTCGCCGCCTCGATCATGTCGGTGCGCACGCGCCCCGCCTTGTCGAGGGGCGTGCCCACGGTGACGATGTAGACGCTGTGCCGGCGGTCGCAGTCCGGCGTGCGGCCGAAGCTCAGCCGGCCGCGCTGGAGCACGTGGCGCAGGCGCTCGGCCAATCCGGGCTCGTGGAAATGCGGCTTGGCCTTCGCGAGCTTGGCCAGGATGTCCTCGCGGATCTCCACGCCGTGCACCTGGAACCCCGCGTCGGCCATCGCCACCGCCAGCGTCATGCCGACGTAGCCCAAGCCCAGCACGCAGACGTTTCGGTCGGAAAAGGAGTTGGGAAGCATTCGTCCGTGGTCCTGCCTAAATTGCCGCCACATCTGAAAGGCGTCGCCCGAGCGTCGCCCCAAACAGGCCCGTTTTCCAACGCGTCGTGTTCGGGATTGTTCCCGTGATTCTAATGGTGCCCAAATAATGCGAAAGAGAAGAGAAGGATCAATGATGGTGCAGTTAACTTGTGCGCGAGCGGATACCAAGTGAAATTCTGAAGAGCTACTTGTGGATGAGACGGGGTGGCGCGGAGATCATCCGTCCGCGCGGCTTGCTCATCCCGTCAGGGTCATCCTTACGCGGCGGCGCCGACGAGGCGACGCAGGCGCGACAGCGTCACCAGACCGCTGAACGGCACCGTCAGCGCATAGACCAGCGCCATGCACAGCCCGCCCAGCACCAGCACCGCCATGGGGTGGCGCGGTATGGCCAGCGGAGCCAGGCGCTCCAGCAGCACCCAGGCGGCGACGGCGACCAGCGCGCAGGCCGCCGCCCGCGCGGCGATGCCCAGATAGAGCTGCCCCACCGCGCGGCGGTGCAGCCACGCCATCCCGGCGGTGCACACCAGCTCCGACGCCAGGGTGGCAGCGGCCGAGCCTTCCATCCCCCAGCGCGGGATGGCGTAGAGGTTGAGCGCCGCGTTGACCGCGCCGCCGGTCAGGATGGCGGTCATGTAGCCGGTCTGCCGGTGCCAGACCAGCAGCGGGTTGCCCAACACCATGTTCAGGTAGATGACGCCCAGCGACGCCATCAGCAGGCGCAGCGTGGTGACCGCCGGCGCGTAGGGCTCGCCGAAGAACATCATCAGGATCTCCGGCGCCAGCGTTAGCCCGGCCGCCGAAGCGAGCGCCCCCACCAGCAGCATGGTGGTGGCGTAGTCGTGCATGCGCGCCCGCATCCGCTCGGGATCGCCGTAGGCGGCGGCCAACTGCGGCAGGAAGCCGTTCATGACGATGTGGCCGCCGGTGGATGCCAGCACCAGCACCTTGAAGGACGCCGTGTACCAGCCGACCTGAGTCTGATCGACCATGAAGCCCAGCATCACCGTGTCGAGGTGCGCGAAGATCGCCCAGGCGAAGACGCTGACCGCCATCGGGGCGGCGGCGGTCAGCATGACGCGCCACGCCGCCGGATCGACGCGCGGGCGTGGCGGCCGCACCTCGCGGGCGTAGCGCACCACCACCAGCGCCGCGTTGAACAGGACGGAGGCGGCGGTGATGCCGGCGGCGATCACCACGTCGTCGGCGCTGCGCACCAGCGCCAGCACGGCCAGCATGGAGGCCAGCGCGTTGCCCACCTCGCGGGTGGCGATGACGCCCATCCGCTCGGTGCCCTGGTAATAGAAGTCGATGATCAGCGCCTGACCGAGCAGTTGGATGACCTGCACCCACAGCACCGCCTTGACCAGCGGCGGCTTGTCGAGCGCCAGCACGAGGAGCGCGTACAGGCCGCCGACCAGCACCGCCAGCAACACGCGCATGGTCAGCACGTGGTCGACGATGAGCGGTGCGCGGTCCCGGTCACGGGCGATCTCGCGCACCGCGTAGGTGGACAGGCCAAGGTTCACGAACAGCGCGGCATAGGCAATGAACGCGGTGCCGAAGCCGATGATGCCGTAGTGCTCGGGGCCCAACGTGCGTGCGGTCCAGGCGGTGGCGACCAGCCCGAAGGCCATCGTCAAGACCTTGGCGAGCGCAAGCGCCCGGATGTTGTGGAAGATCAGCCGGCCGGCGGTCATGGGGCTCCCGTGCGTGGTGGAGACGCTGATTCCCTCCCCCGCCTCCGGCTCTCGCGCAAGCTTTGCTTGCGCTGACGCGACAGGCGGATCCTCTGGATCCGCTGAGAGCGGGGGAGGGTTAGGGTGGGGGCAACGGGCTGTCCGGCAGGCCGGGGACTCACGGACCCTTGGTAATCCCTCGCCCTCACCCTCCCCATGCTGCGCATGGGTCCCCTCCCTCTCCCGGCTCGGCCGGGAGAGGGCTTTTTTTCAATTCACGTAGTACCGCCGGTACCCGTGATACCGGCCGCTGTCGGGGAACTCGTATTGGGCGTGGCGGCGGGCATCGACCTGGGTGAACAGCACGCCGACCACGTCCGCCCCGGCCTCGACCAGTTCCTTCAGGCCGGCCATGGCGGTCTCGCGCTTGGTCTTGCCCCAGCGAACGATGAACACCGTCTGGTCGGCCAGGGCCGCCAGCAGCTTGCTCTCCGACACCGCCAGCACCGGCGGCGAGTCGAGGATGACCCGGTCGTACTCCAGCGCGAGGTGCGAGATGAGCTGGTGCATGCGCGCCGAGCCCAGCATGTCCTGCGGCAGCGCCGAGCCATGCCCGGCGGAGATCACGTGCAGCCCGGTGCGCGGGTCGGTCTGGACGACGTCCTGCACCTCGGCCTGCCCGGACAGCACCTCGTACAGGCCGCGCGTGTTGTCCAGGCTCAGCATGCGGTGCAGGCCCTTGCGCCGCATGTCGCAGTCGACGATCACCACGCGCTGCCCGGCGTTGGCGCAGATCCGCGCGAAGCCCCCGGCGATCGAGCTTTTGCCCTCGTCCGGCACGGAGGAGGTGAACAGCAGCACCCGCTGCCGCCCATCGGGGTTGGCGAGCAGCAACGTGGTGCGCAGGCTCTGCAACGCCTCGGTGAAGGACGACAGCGGCTTGTCGACGGCATAATCGGCCGGGCTGCGCCCCAGGCGGCCCCAGCGGCCGATGGTCGGCACGATGCCCAGCCCGCGCACGCCGGTCGCCCGTTCGAACTGGTGCGGGCTGCGGAAGCCGCGCTCGAAATACTCGACCAGCATGGCCAGCAGAACGCCAATGGCCCCCGATGCGATGACGGCCAGGATGGCGATGAGCTTCTTGTTGGGATGCGTCGGCAGCAGCGGGATCGCCGCCTGTGAGACGACGCGCCCGTCCGGCTGCTGGATGTCGTTCTGCGAGGTGATCTCCTGGAAGCGGGTCAGCAGCGTCTCGTACATGGTCTGCGAGGTGTCGGCGTCGCGCTCCAGGGTGCGCAGCGCCACCGAGGACTTCGTCTGCTCGTCCACCTTGCCCTGCAACTCGTCCAGGCTGGCCTTCAGCGACCGCTCGCGTCCGCGCGCCATCTCGACCTCGTTGCCGAGGCCCTGGACGATCTTGTCCACTTCCGAGCGCATCTGCATCTGAAGGTCGCGCAACTGGCTCTGCAAGGTCAGCATGGCCGGGTGCTTGGAGCCGTAGCGCTGCGTGGCGTCGGCCATCTGGCGCTGCATCTCGACCTCCTGCCGGCGCAGCGACTGGATCAGGGCGTTGCCCAGCACGTCGCCGATGGTGCCGACGCTGCGCTGGTTCTGCGCCAGGGCCTGCACCTCGCGCTGCTTGGCCTCGGCGGCCTCGCGCTGGGTGCGGGCGAGGACGTAGTTGGTGTTCAGCTCGGCCAACTGCTGGGTGTTGATGGTGCGGGCGTCGCCCGACGCGGTCAGGCCGGTTTTGGCGCGGAACGCCTCGGCGGCGTCGCCGGCCTCGCGGGCTTCCTTGCGCATCTCGGCGATGCGCTCCTCCAGCCACAGCGTGGCGCGCTTGGTGGCCTTGAACTTCTCGTCCAACTGATCGACGAGGTACATCTGGGCGATGGTGTTGGCGATGGTCGCCGCCTTGCGCGGGTCCTCGCTGTCGAAGCTGACGGACAGCACGTAGGAGCGCCCCTGCGGCCGGACGCTCAGATTGTCGATGACGGCGTTGACCACCGAGGTCCGGCGGTTCTTCGCCTTCTCCTCCTCGGTCAGCTCGATCACCGGCTGGTCGCCGTGCAGCGACGCCCACCAGGAGTCGGGAATCCAGTTGCGCGGGTTCAGGGCCAGCAGCAGCGGGCTGGGCGGCGGTTGCAGATCGGCGTTGAACTCCGGGTCGTTCACCAGCCCCAGCTTGTCCACCACCTTCTCGGCGAAGGTCGGCGATTTCAGCACCGCCACCTCGCTCTGCATCACGCTCATGTCGGCGCCGAGGCCGCCCAGCACCTCCTCGAACTTCACCACCGAAGTCTTGCGGTGCTCCAGCATCACCAGCGTCTCGGCGGTGTAGAGCGGCGTCATCTGCAAGGCGATGCCCACCGCCGCCCCGGTCCCCAGCAGCGTGGTGACGCCGATCATCAGCTTGTGACGCCACAGCATGCCGGCGGTGCGCCGCACCGCGTTGACCGCGGCGCTGGAGATGTTGAAGCTCACCTGTCCGCCGGGGCGCCGTGCGGGGTATTCCTGGATCTCCTGCGTCGCCAAAGCCGGTCCTCCTCCGTACTGCACGGGCCAAGAACGCGCCGGGGCGCGCCCCGTTTCACGCACGCCGCGGTGCATCCGGCGAACGGTGGCGCCAAGTGGGTGACCCTTCGGATACAGTGACGCCAGCGGTATGGACCCATGCGCGCCACTTGCTGATAATGTGCGCGACTTTTTCGAGGGGGAGGGCGGCATGGCGCTGACCGGCACGGACTGGATCGACGCGTTCCCGGATCTGGCGCGGCTGGAGCCCGAGGCGTTGGCGGTGCTGACGGCGGACGGCATGCGCGCCCACGTGCCGCGCGGCACCGTGCTGTTCCAGGCCGGCGCCTTGTGCCAGAGCTATCTGATGATGCTCGATGGCTCGGTGCGGGTGCAGATGGTGTCCGAATCGGGCCGCGAGATCGTGCTGTACCGGGTGGCGCGCGGCGAGACCTGTATCCTCACCACCGCCTGCCTGATGACCCGCACGGGCTACAGCGCGGAAGGGCTGGCCGAGACGGACATCGACGCGGTGGCCCTGGGCGCGCAGCCGTTCAACGCGTTGCTGGCGCGTTCGGCGGTGTTCCGCGACTTCGTCTTCGCCTCGTTCGGCAGCCGGCTGACGGGGATGATGACGCTGGTGGAGGAGGTCGCCTTCGGCCGCATCGACCTGCGCTTGGCGCGCTTCCTAGTGGACCATCGCGACGCCGCCGGCGGGCTGGACACCACCCACCAGGCGCTGGCGGTGGAACTGGGCACCGCGCGCGAGGTGGTGAGCCGGCAGCTCAAGGAGTTCGAGCGGCGCGGATTGGTCGAACTGGCGCGCGGGCGCGTGGTGGTGCGCGACGTGAAGGGGCTGGAGGGGATGGCGGTGTATAGCGCCCCTATCGCCGGAACGCCAGCACCGCGTTCAGCCCGCCGAACGCAAACGAGTTGGACAACGCCACCCGCATCGGCAACGCGCGCGCTTCGTTCGGCACCGCGTCCACCGGGCAGGCCGGGTCCGGCTCGGTGAAGTTGGCGGTCGGCGGGGCGACGCCGTGCTTCAGCGCCAGCACCGTCGCCACCGCCTCCAGCGCCCCTGCGGCGCCAAGCGCGTGGCCGAACATCGACTTGGACGACGACACCGGCAGCCGCGCCGCCCCAGGCCCGAACACCGCATGGAGCGCCTGCGCCTCCGACACGTCGTTGGCCGCCGTGGCGGTGCCGTGGGCGTTGACGTAGTCCACATCGTCGGCGTCCAGCCGCGCGTCCGCCAGCGCAAGGCGCATGGCGCGCGCCGCGCCCTCCGGGTCGGGCGCGGTGATGTCGCGGGCGTCGGCGCTCATGCCGACGCCGGCCAGTTCGGCCAGTACCTCCGCACCGCGGGCGTGGGCGTGCTCGGCGGTTTCCAGGATCAGCACGGCGGCGCCCTCGCCCAGCACCATGCCGCTGCGGTCCTTCGAGAACGGCCGGCAGGTGTCGGGGCTGACGACGCGCATGGCCTCCCATCCCTTCAGCGCGCCGAAGGTCAGGCTGGCCTCGGTGCCGCCGCTGACCACCACGTCGGCCATGCCGGCGCGCAGCAGCATCAGCGCCATGCCCAGCGCGTGCCCGGACGAGGCGCAGGCGCTCGACGCGGTGAAGGTGGGGCCGGTCAGGCCGAACTCCATGGAGACATGCGCGGCCGGCGCGCTGAACATCAGGCGCGGGATGGTCAGCGGGTGCAGGCGGGTGGCCCGCTCGCCATAGAGCCGGTGGAAGCTGTCGTCCAGCGTGCCCATGCCGCCGACCCCGATGCCGAGCACCACCGCCGTGCGCTCGGCCAACCCACCGTCGAAGGACAGTCCGGCCATGCCCACCGCCTCGCGCGCCGCCACCAGCGCCAACTGGCTGGTGCGGTCGAGCAGGCTCAACCGCTTGGCGTCGAAGTGCGCCGCCGGGTCGAAGTCGCGCACCTGCGCGGCGACTTTCACCGACAGCGGCAGATCCGGCATGCCGGTCAGCGGGCCGATGCCGCTGCGTCCGGCGAACAGCGCGTCCTGAAAGGCCGGCACGCTCACACCGATGGGCGACGCCACGCCCAGGCCGGTGACGACGACGCGCCGCATGGGCTCAGGCCGCCCGGCTCGTGCCCACCACCGTCTCGACGGCGCGGACGAGGTCGCCGACGGTGGCGAACTCCTGGCGGGCGTCGTTGGCGTTGAAGGGGATCGCGATGTCGAAGCGGTCCTCCAGCGCGAAAACGATCTCGATCACATCCAGCGACGCGATGGCGAGGTCGGCGAGGCTGGCGTCGGGGGTCAGTCGCGCGCGGTCCACCTGACCCTTCTCGGCGATGATCTGGAGGACGTCCTCAGCGATGGTCGGCATGCGTCGGTCTCCCGCTGTGCAGCCGAAAAGGTTAGCGCGATTCCAGTGCCTTGATACGATTCTTTAGGTCTACCACGTCGGCAAAGAAGCGCTTGAGCCGGCCGAGGTTCTTCATCTGCTCGAACGCCTCGGCGCGCGGCATGGCGGGATAGCCCATCCACACGGTCTTCGGCGGGATGTCGCGCCCGACGCCGGAACTGGCGGCGACCACGGAGTCGCTGCCGATGGTCTTGTGGTCGGCGACGCCGACCTTGCCGGCCAGCACGACGCGGTCGCCGATGGTGACGCTGCCGGCGACGCCGACATGGCCGCACAGCATGCAGTTGGTGCCGACCACCGTGTTGTGGCCGATCTGCACGAGGTTGTCGATCTTGCTGCCGCTGCCGATGCGCGTCGCCGTGACCGTGCCGCGGTCGATGGTGGCGCCGGCGCCGATCTCCACGTCGTCGCCGAGGATCACCGTGCCGATGGAGTTGACGCGGCGGATCAGCACGTTGGTGCCGGTGACCTTGCCGGTGGTCTTGGCGGACTCGACGCTGCCCGGCTCGGGCGTCACGAAGCTGAAGCCGTCGTTGCCGACCGCGGCGTTGGGGTGGATGATGCAGCGCTCGCCCATCACCACCCGCTCGCCGACGCGCGCGCCGGGGTGGAACAGGCAGTCCTTGCCGATGACGGCCTCGGCACCGATGGTGGCGTGCGGCATGACGATGCAGCCGGCGCCCAGCACCGCCTTGGGACCAACGTAGGCGAACGGGCCGACCGACACGCCCTCGCCCAGCTCGGCGTCCGGCGCCACGAAGGCCTGGGGGTGGATTCCCGGCTCAGCGTGCACGGGCTTCTCGAACACGTCCATCAGGCCGGCCATGGCGTAGCGCGGGCGCTTGACCAGAATGGCGCCGGCCAGGGTGTCCGGCACCGGGGTGCCCTCGGCCAGCACGGCGGCGCGGGCTTTGGTGCCGGGCAGCAGGGCCAGCAGCTCCTTGTCCATGGCGAGCGCCAGATCGCCCGGCCCTTCGGCCTCGGACGGGTGGACGGCGCGGGCGATCTCGATGGAGCCGTCGCCCTCGACACGGGCGTCCAGGGCGGCGGCGATCTCGGCGAGCTTCATGGGCGGGGAGCTTGTGCAGGGGAAATGGGGCGTGATCCTAGCATGAATCGCCGATGGACGAAAAGTCGGGCTATCCGCCCTCATTCCCCGGTCTGCAACAGCGCGCCGCGCACGCGGGCCTGACGGAAGGACCACAGGAAGCTGGCGGCGCACAGCGCCATGTACACGGCGTTCAGCCCCAGCGCCCAGGCCATATGGTCCCAGCGCAGGACGTTCTGGAAGACCAGCGCCCGCATGCCCTCGAACACGTGCGTGGAGGGCAGCGCCAGCGCCACCCCCTGCAGCCACCCCGGCAGCACCGAGACCGGGTAGTAGACAGCGCTGACCGGCGCCAGCATGAACACCAGGATCCACGCCAGCCCCTCCGCCCCCATGCCATAGCGCAGGATCAGCGCCGCGGTGAACAGCCCGAGCGCCCAGCCCAGCAGGATCAGATTGGCGAAGAACAGCGCCAGCGGCGCTCCCATGCCGAACACCGAATAGCCGAAGAACGGCACTGCCAGCAGCGCCGCCGGCACGACGCCGATGATGGTGCGGATCAGGCTCATGACCATCAGCGCGGTGACCCACTCCACCGGCCGCAGCGGGCTGACGAACAGGTGGCCGAGGTTGCGCGACCACATCTCCTCCAGGAACGACACCGACACGCCGAGCTGCCCGCGGAACAGCACGTCCCACAGCAGCACGCCGCTGATCAGCACGCCGGCCCCCTGCGCCACCCAACTGCTGTTCTGCGCCATGAACTGGTTGATGTAGCCCCACAGGATCATCTGCATGGTGGGCCAGTAGGCCAGCTCCAGGAACCGCGGCCACGACCCGCGCAGCAGGTACCAGTAGCGCAGCACCATGGCGCCGACGCGCCGGGGGGAGAGGTCGAAGGTTTCGGTCATGGTCATACTGAAGCCGGCGCTACTTTTTTTCATCATCCCCGCGAAGGCGGGGATCCAGCCGACTCAGGTGCGCCACCTCAAAGCCTGGATCCCCGCCTGCGCGGGGATGACGGTTGAAAGGCGTGATGGCGGACCAGCCACCCGTGTCGGACAGATCTTCGATCCAGTCCAGGATATGGAGTTCGGCCGGATCACCGGTAAGCGCCAGTGATTGCTGCCGCAACGTCTCGGCTTCGATTGTGCATCGTGTCGTCATATTCTTCACTCCGCCGCCTCCACCGACTCCGGCTTGCGGTCCCGCGCGATGTCCAGGAAGACCTCCTCCAGCGAGCCGCGGCCGTAGCGGGCGCGCAGCGTCGAGGGCGAGCCGTGGTCGACGATGCTCCCCTGGCGCAGCATCAGCACCTCGTCGCACAGCCGCTCCACCTCCAGCATGTTGTGCGAGGCCAGCAGGATCGTGGCCCCGGACTCGTTCCGGTAGCGCTCCAGGTACGTGCGGATCCAGTCCGCCGTGTCCGGGTCGAGCGACGCCGTCGGCTCGTCGAGCAACAGCAGCTCAGGCCGGTTCAACAGGGACTTGGCCAGCGCCACGCGGGTCTTCTGGCCGGCCGACAGGCTGCCGGACGGGCGGTCGAGGAACTTCGTCAGGTCCAGCTGCTCCGCAAGCTCCCCGACGCGGGCGCGCACGCCGGACAAGCCGTAGAGGTGGCCGTACACCGTCAGGTTCTCGCGCACGGTCAGCCGGTGCGGCAACTCGACATAGGGCGAAGAGAAGTTCATGCGCGGCAGCGCCGCGTGCCGGTGCCGCGCCATGTCCGCGCCCAGCACCTCCACCGTGCCGGAGGTCGGCAGCAGCAGGCCCAGCAGCATGGAGATGGTCGTCGTCTTGCCGGCGCCGTTGCCGCCCAGCAGCCCGGTCACCGAGCCCTCGGCCACGGTGAACGACACGGAATCGACGGCGGTGACCTCGCCAAAACGCTTGGTCAGCCGCTCTGCCTTAATCGCGGCCTTGCTGGGGGGATGGCTCATGGGCGAAGAATATGGCTGCTCGCAGCGGAATCACCAAGCCGCCGCCCGTCCACGCCCGGCCGGCCACACCAGGACACGGAACCGCCCCATGACGCTCGCCGCCTCATCCTCCTCGGGCTCCCCCCGCTCGGGCATGTCGTCCGCGCTCGCCATGCCGCCCGGCATCTGGTCGGCCAAGGATGGGCGGGTGACGCTGCGCACGCTGATCTTCATCCGCTGGATCGCCGTCGTCGGGCAGCTCGCCACCGTGCTGATGGTGCAGGGCTGGCTGGGCTACGCGCTGCCGGTCGGGCCGGTGCTGGCGGCCATCGGCGCTTCGGTGCTGCTCAACATGGTGGCGATGGCGCAGCGCGGCGGGCGGATGCGGCTGGCCGACCGTGATGCGGCGCTGTACCTCGCCTACGACATGCTGCAACTGACGCTGCTGCTGTATCTCACCGGCGGCCTGTCCAACCCGTTCGCAGCGCTCTTGCTGGCGCCGATCACCGTGGGTGCCGCGATCCTGTCGCGCTACAGCGTGGTGCTGCTGACCGGGCTGAACCTGTTCTGCCTGACCGTTCTGGCGCTGTGGCATTTCCCGCTGCCGTGGGCCGAGCCGACGCCGGTGGTGGCGCCGCTGCTGGCGTTCGGGTTGTGGATGTCGCTGTCGGTGTCGGCGGTGTTCATCGCGGCGTACGTCTTCCGCGTCGCCGACGAGGCGCGCCGCTTCGCCGACGCGCTGGCCGCCACCCAGGTGGCGCTGGCGCGCGAGCAGCGGCTGTCGTCGCTGGGCGCGCTCGCCGCGGCGGCGGCGCACGAGTTGGGCTCACCGCTCGGCACCATCGCGGTGGTCGCCAAGGAGCTGTCCAAGGAACTGCCGCCCGACAGCGAGTTCGCCGAGGACGTGGCGCTGCTGCAAAGCCAGGTCATGCGCTGCCGCGAGATCCTCGCCGACCTCGCCCGCAAGCCCGAGGCCGATGGCGGCGACCCGTTCGAGCGGCTGCCGCTGACCGCGCTGATCGACGCCGCCGCCGCCCCGCACCGGCTGGGCACCGTGGAGTTCCACGTCGAAGCCGCGCCCAACGAAAACGACGAGGAGCCGGTGATCCGCCGCGCCCCCGAGATCATCCACGGCCTCGGCAATTTCATTCAGAACGCGCATCAATTTGCAGAGCGCCATGTAAACGTGCAAGCCGGCTGGGACCGCGGGGCGGTGGTGGTCAGCGTCACCGACGATGGTCCCGGCTTTCCGCCTCAGGTGCTCAGCCGCATCGGCGAGCCTTACATCTCCACCCGCGGTGAGCGTGGCGGGCACATGGGGCTGGGGATTTTCATTGCGCAGACACTGCTCGAGAAGACCGGCGCGAGCGTGTCGTTCACTAATAATCGTGGCGGTGGCGCGCGAGTTGTCGTACGCTGGGACCGTGCTATCCTAGAGCCAAAGGACTAGTAGTGGATAACGCGATGGCATCGGACGAGAGTCCCGTCACGGATGTTGAAAAGCTCACGTTCAGCGGAGACGTTACCCGTAGTCTTCTGATCGTTGATGATGACGCGCCGTTCCGCATTCGCCTTGCGCGTGCGATGGAGAAACGTGGCTTCAACGTGGTCGCGGTGGATTCGGTTCAGGTCGGCATCGAGGTCGCGCAGGAATCCGCTCCGGCCTTCGCTGTCGTCGACCTGCGGCTGGCGGACGGCAGCGGCCTGGACGTGGTGAAGACTCTGCGCGACGCCCGCCCGGACGCCCGCATCGTCATGCTGACCGGCTACGGCAACATCGCCACCGCGGTGGCGGCGGTGAAGGCCGGCGCCGTGGATTACCTGCCCAAGCCGGCCGACGCCGACGCGGTGGAACAGGCGCTGCTGGCCGATGGCCGCCCGCTGCCGGCGCCGCCGGACAACCCGATGTCGGCCGACCGCGTGCGCTGGGAGCACATCCAGCGCGTCTTCGAGCAATGCGACCGCAACGTGTCGGAGACGGCGCGCCGGCTGAAGATGCATCGCCGCACGCTGCAACGCATCCTCAACAAGCACGCCCCGCGCGGCTGACCCTGTTTCGGCAAAAGAAGCCAGGCACACGAAAAAGCCCCCTCCCGCAAGGAAGGGGGCTTTTTCGTGTGCCCGCTTTTCGTGTGTGTGCGTCAGCGCTGGGTCGAGCAGGTCTTGACGCCCAGCAGCGTGTAGGCCGGGCAGAAGCCGATCACCGCGGTCAGCAGCGGGATCAGGCCGACCCAGCCCCACGGGGTCTGCGGGCCGACGAACACCAGGGCGATCAGGATCAGGCCGACGACGGCCCGCAGCGCGCGATCGACGCCACCAACATTGCTGCCGAGCATGGAAGGAACTCCGAAAGGGGTTTGCGTTCTCGTAAGTCCTTTCTACGCCTGTGGGCATGGCGGGTCTGTGACGGAGTCACATGAGAAGACGCTTGTTTGCGTGTCTCTATTGGAACGCCACCCGCGCGTTCTCGCCGGGGTTGGGCCGTTCGCCGGTCAGCTTGGCCTTCGCATAGCCGTAGGCCCAGACCATGGTGCTGGACGGGCTGTCCCAGTACTCGGCGGAATCGACGGTCACCTTGATGAGCGCGATGTTGGGATCGTCCGTCCCCTTGGGGAACCACGTGGTCATGATCTCACTCGAGAGGTGGCGGATCTTGTCCTTGTCGCGCACCAGTTCGGCCACGCCGGACACCGAGACGTAGTTCTGCGCGGACGGGTTGGCGTAGGCGAGGTTGACGCGCCAATGCCGCTCGATCTCGGTCGCCTTGTCGGAGTGCGCGTCGGTGAAGAACCACAGCGTGGCGTTGTCGAACCCCGCGTGCGGCAGCGTGCCCATCGGGCGCGCGTGCAGATGGCCGTTGTCGTCCAGCGTGGTCAACATGGCGATCCGCATATCCTTGATCATCTGCCAGAGCTTGTCGGCGGCGTCGCGGTCGGTGGCCTCCCGTCCCATGGCGATCCTCTCTCTTGGTAGCCCCTTCGGACTTCAAAAAACCGGCGGCCCGGCACGGAAGTTCCGCTGCGGCGGACCGTCAGGCCGGCGCGCCCCGCCGACGCCGAATGGCCCACAGTCCAGCCACCCCGGCGAAGAACAGGACTGCCGCGGCGGCCAGCGGCCAGCGATGCCCGTGCGCCCAGTCGCGGGCGTCCATCCAGTGATAGGCGAGCTGCCGCTGCGCGGCGCTGTCGAAATCCGGCTCCGGGCAGTCGCGGCCGAAGTGCTCGGCCCACTCCACCAGCGGCCCGTCCTTCACATAGCGCGCGTAGAGCGCCTGGGCGCGGTCGTCGCGGGCGGTGGAGTACATCCAGCCGGTCGCCTGACAGAGCACCGCCGCGAACGCCTGCGAGCGGGGCGGCAGCAGGTCTGCCGCGGCCTCCGCGTGCGCCACCGCGAGGTACCGGTAGTGGTAGCGCTCGTCGGGCCGGGCGCGGCTGGCATCGAAGCGCTGCCGCTCGCCGTCGCTGACGTACGGTTGGCCGTCGAGGGTGCGCTGGCCGAGCCCGACATCGAACGAACCCGAATAGACGGCGTAGTCCGGCGCGGCCTCGGTGCCCATGATCTCCATGCCCTCCCGGCGGGCCAGCACCGCCGCCTGGTGCCACGCGCGCGCCCGGTCGATGCTCCACCAGCCGTCCTGCGCCGCGCGCAGGACCTGGACGTAGTCGGCCGCCAGCCCGGCCACCCGCGGGTCACTGTAGTAGCCCAGCGCCTCGCCGTGCCGGCCATCCCGCATCAATCGCCGCGCCAGCACGTCGCCCAGCGACAGCTGGTGCTTCGTCAGGTATCCGCTGAGCGTCGTCCACGGTTGTTCGGACGTCCCGTCGGCCGAGGGTGCGGGGGCGTCCTTGCCCCTGGAGTCGACGAAGACCTTCAACTCGTCGGTGGTCAGCACCCGCTCGGCGATGTGAACGACGTCGCCCCAGTAGGTCAGGGCGAGGGGATACAGCAGCTCCAGCGCGTGGACGTACTCGCCGCGCGCCAGCGCCAGCGTGCCGGCTTCGCCGCGCACCCGCGTGGCGTTGTCCGGGTCGAGCGCTGCGGCGCCCTCGGTCGGGAACGCCCGCGCCGCCTCGGCGAGGAAGCCCGCCGCTCCGGTCCTGTCGCCGCGTTGCAGCGCCAGCTTCGCCTTGACCCACGCGGCGAGCGGGCCGGGCGCTTTGTCCGCCAGGCGCCCGGCAAGGTCGTAGCGGGCCTGCCCGTAGGCCAGCGAGGCAAGGCGGTCGGCGCCGGTCACGCGGTCGATGCCGTGCTGGTCCAGCGCCGCGACGATGTCGGCCAGCATGCCCTCGGCGCCCTCGGTCCGCGCCTGCGCGTAGGCGACGATCAGCCGTTGCGGGAGCGCCCTGGGGAAAGCGGCGGCGAGCAGCGGTGGGACCGCGGTCAGCCGGCGGGCCACCACGCGCAGGGAATCCAGCCCGTTGCGCGACCCGCGCGCCGCCTGTTCGGCGTACAGCGTGACCGCGGCGTCCATCGCGCTGGCGTAGGCGTCTTCGTCGGCGGACGCCAGAACCCCGTCCTCGCTGACCAGCCGTTCGGCGCGGATGAGGTGCAGCCGGCCCTGCTCGCCCAGGCTGGCGACCGCGAGGCCCAGCGGGTCGGGGGCTCCGGCGCGCGCCAGGGTGCGGGTCAGGGCGAACGCCTGCTCGGCCTTCTCCCAGTTCTCGCCCTCGGCGGCGATGCGGCCCAGCATGAAGGCGGCCCAGACCGCGCGCCGCGGGCGATCCGGCTCGGGAAGGCCAAGCACCTCCTCGAAGCGGGCCGTTGCCGCCGCGAGATCCTTGGCCTGGAAGGCGACCGCTCCGGCGGTGTAGAGCCGCGCGGCCGGTGTCGGCTCTTCCGCATCGGCGCGCTTGCGCGCGCTGTCGGCGTCATCGCCCTCCACCGGCTTGAGGCCGTCGTCGGGTGCCGGCACGAGCCGCGCCGCCTCGAAGGCGAAGCTGTTGGCCGGCGCCGCCTTCAGCGTCTCCTCGCGGCGGTCGAGGAGCTGCCAGGGGAAATCCGGTCCGCAGGCGATGGCACCCGACACGGCCATGCCGGCGATCACGGCCAACGCGGCCAGCTTACGGTCGAACATCGATCATTTCCCGCTTCGTGGCCTGCTCCATGGCGCAGCGCATCCAGCCGATCACGCGCCGCTCGCCGCCGCGCAGCGTCCCCTCCCGGCTGGACTCCAGGGTGGGGTGCTTGCCGTCGCGCCGCAGCCGGTAGCCGTTGATGCCGTCCGCCAGTGTGCAGGAATCGTCTAGCACGACCGAACGCGGCAGGTCAGCGTCGATGTCGCCGGCGTTGGCGAGGACGATGTCCGCCAAGCCCGGCGTGGCGGTGGCCCTCGCTTCACCCACCACTGTGGTGCGCAGAGATCCGCCGCGGACCACGGCCCGCCACGTCGCCGGGCTCCACGCCCGCGCGTCGGTGGTGATGGGCAGGCGGAACCACGCCACGCCCGCGAAATGACGGGGCGGCGAGCGCTCCAGCGCGCGCAGCAGGCCGGCGACCGCCGCGGGCGAAGCCGCCAGTTCGCTGGCCGCGCCGTCTCCGTTGAGCGTCGGCGCCTCGCTTTCCACCGCGACGAGGCGGCCGTCCTCGCCCCAGTGGACCCGCGACCCGTAGGTCGGCAGCGCCACGCGGAACGGCCGGGCGGTGCGCCGCGCCAGCGCCTCGGCCCAGCCCAGCGCCAGCCGCGCGTCGAACAGTCCGAATCGCGGGTTCCGCACCGCGTGGACCTGCAAGACGATCTCGTCGGGCTGCGCCGCCAGATCCTCGAACAGCGGCGCCGACAGCCACGCGGGGAGCGCCGTGATGGTGACCGGCAGACCCGCCGGCAACTGGCCGCGCACATTTGCCAGGAACCGGATGTAGCCGGCAAGCCGGGCGGTGGCGCAGTCGTGGTCGATCTCCAGCCCGGCGAGGGGTATGCCGTGCGCGCCCGCCCGCGCAACGATGCCGGCGATGTCGGCGGCCAGCGCGTCGGACTCCTGCGTCTGAAGCTGTCCGTCGATGCGGACCACCGCGACCACCGGCCGTCTGCTGGCCGCGAGAGCGCCCCAATCCACACCGGGCAACGCCCAGCGCCCGGCGCCGTCGGCCTCGGCGACCAGGACGCGCCACGCCCGCACGAAGTCGGCGGAGTGCTGCACCGCCTCGATCACCGGCGGCGTCCACAGGCGTTGCCAGACATAGGCGTCGTGTGCCGGGATCGGGGCCGGACCGGCGGAGCGGGCCACGAGGCCCAGGAGAAGCAAGACAAGATGCGTGTACCGCACGAGCCGCGCCTCCCGTCACCCCGGCGGCAGCATGGCGCCGGGCGGCAGGTTCACCCCCGCCACCCGCCAAGCCGGCGGATAGCCCGGCACCGCGATGTGGTCGAGCCGGGTCAGCGACAGCGTGTCCACGCGGAAGCGCAGCGCCATCTCCGGATCGAGGCCCAGGGCGGGCACCAGCGCCGCGCGAATCGGCCCGCCGTGCAGCACCGCCACCATGTCGCGCCCGGCGTGCGCTGCGGTCAGGCGCTCCATCGCCGCCGACACGCGCGCCACCACCTCCACGAAGCTCTCGCCACCCGGCGGGCGCTCGACCGCGGGGGCGCGCCAGAAGCGGTGCGTCGCCTGCGGGCGGCTGGCGTCCAGCTCGGCGTAGGTCAGGCCCTGCCACTCGCCGAAGCTCTGCTCGGCCAGGGTGGGTTCGACCAAGGGAGCCGGCGGCGCCTCGCCGTCCCAGGCGGCGCGCACCGCGGCGGCGGTCTGCTGCGTGCGGCGCAAATGAGTCGCCACCCAGACGGCGCCGCGCGGCAGCGCCGCGGCCAGCGCGCGGAAGGAGCCGGCGTCGCCGGTGTCGGCCTCGATGTCCGCCTGGCCGTAGAGCCGGCTCTCGGGGTTGATCACGGGGGCGTGGCGGATCAGCCACCAACGGGTCACAGTGGTGGTTTCCAGGGCAGTCATCCGCGCAATCCTACCAGGGTGAGCAGGACGGCGATCTCCGCCGCCTGCTGGGCGGCGCCCAGCACGTCGCCGGTGTAGCCGCGCAGGTGCCGCAACGCCAGCAGTCCGGTCGCCACCGCCGCGGTGGAGGATGCCAGCGCCACCGCCAGCACCGCCGGCCCGACCGCGCTCAGCGTCACCACGGCGGCCAGCGCCAGCGCCAGCACGACGCGCTTGGACGGCGGGCAGCCGTGCCCGGCGGCGAGGCCGTCCTTGCGGGCCGGTGCCATCGTCCAGGCCATGGCCGGCAGCACGGCGCGCGAGCAGGTCGCCGCCGCGACCAGCGCCGCCGCGACCTCCAGCGGCCCACCCGACGGACCACCCAGCGCCGCCAGCGCCGACACCCGCAGCGCCACCGCCAGCACCACCGCCAGCACGCCGTAGCTGCCGACCCGGCTGTCGCGCATGATCTCCAGCTTGCGTTCCCGCGTGCGCCCGCCGCCGAAGCCGTCGGCGACGTCGGCCAGCCCATCCTCGTGCAGCCCGCCGGTGGCCCAGGCCAGCGCCGCCACGACCAGCACGGCGGCGATGGTGGGCGGCAGGTTGGCAAGGCCGGCCAGCGCGTACACCCCGCCGCCGAACAGCCCCAGCGCCGCGCCGACCAGCGGGTACCAGCCCATGGAGCGCGGGTACAGGTCCGGCGCTGGCTGGTGGCCGAGACGGAGCGGCAGCCGCGTCATGAACACGGCGGCGAGCATCAGCTCGTCCAGCCAGGCGGCGCGGTGGCGCGGGCGATGGGGGGCGGTGTCGGGCATCGGCCCTTCCTAAACCAAAGCGCTGCCATGCGCGAGCGGGCCGTGCGGCCACCGGCCCGCAACGCTTTACCCCGCCCGCGATTCCTGCCAGTCTCCCGCCGAATTTTCCCCTCCCATTCCGCTTGGTCTTCGCATCATGAGCAATCCGCAGCCCGCCCTGACGTTCGAGGAAATCCGCGCGCTCGTGCGCAACCTGCCCGGTCCCGACCAGGGCGCCGGCACCGCCGCCGTGCAGCGCGAGCGCGAACTCACCAAGCCGCCCGGCGCGCTGGGCCGGCTGGAGGAGCTGGCGGAATGGCTCGCCACGTGGCAGGGCCAGCACCCGCCCGAGGTGCGCCGCCCGCGCGTCGCGGTGTTCGCCGGCAACCACGGCGTGGCGGCGCGCGGCGTCTCCGCCTTCCCGGCGTCGGTCACCGCGCAGATGGTCGCCAACTTCCAGAACGGCGGAGCCGCGGTGAACCAACTCTGCGACGTGGCGGACGCCGACCTGCGCGTCTACGAGCTGGACCTCGACAACCCGACGCGCGACTTCACCACCGGCCCCGCCATGGATGAAGAAGAGTGCTGCCGCGCCATGGCCTACGGCATGATGGCGGTGGAGATGGGCGTGCAGCTCATCGGCCTCGGCGAGATGGGCATCGCCAACTCCACCGCGGCGGCCGCCATCGCCTGCGCGCTGTTCGGCGGCGAGCCGGAGCAGTGGGTCGGCCGCGGCACCGGCGTGGACGACGAGGGCTTCCGCCGCAAGGTGGCCGCCGTGCAGGCCGGCCTGGAGGCCAACCCGCAGGCCAAGGACGACCCGTTCGAGGCGCTGCGCTGCCTGGGCGGGTTCGAGCTGGCCGCCATCGCCGGCGCCGTGCTGGCAGCGCGCATGGCGCGGGTGCCGGTGCTGCTCGACGGCTACGCCTGCACGGTCGCCGCCGCGGTGCTGTTCAAGGCCGACCGCCGGGCGCTCGACCATTGCATGGTCGCCCACCGCTCGGTCGAGCCGGGGCACACCCACCTCATGGAGGCGCTTGGCAAGAAGCCGCTGCTCGACCTCGGCATGCGGCTGGGCGAGGGCTCGGGGGCTGCGCTGGCGATCAACCTCGTCAAGGCCGCCGCCGCCTGCCACTCGGGCATGGCCACCTTCGCCGAGGCCGGAGTCGCCGGCAAGGGCACCTGAGTCGAACGGCAAGCCGCCGCCCGGTCTCGGAGTCGGCGGCTTGCCGCTCATTGTTGCGTGACAATGAAATCATTAATCGTCGTTAAGTATTTTTATTCCGAAACACGGTTTACAAGTTCTGAACGCCGCCCGCCCCCAGGCGTGAGTGTGGTGTTTTGCTTCGGTTTGGTGGTCTCGTTGGCCATTTTGTCGCGCCTGTTTTGCTGATTGTCGTTGTATCCTGGCTACCCTGTCCGGGAAGGCGCTCAATTATGCAGAATATTAGCATACGTATTAAGTTCCTGCTGTTGTCGCTGGTCACGGTGCTGGCTCTGATCGTCGTCAGTGTCGTGCTGCTGTCCGCGTTGCGGGACGCGCAGGTGCAGGACAGCAAAGATCGGGTGCGCTCGATCGCCGAGGCGGCGCTGGGCATCGTCAAGGATTACGAGGCGCGTGCCATCCGCGGCGAGTTGCCGGCTGACCGGGCCAAGGAACTGGCCCGCAACAGCCTGCGCGCCATGCGCTACGCCGGCACTGAATACATATTCGCCAACGAACTCGACGGCAACACGCTGGTCAACGGCGGCCGGCCGGACATGGAGGGCAAGAACCTCATCGGCGTCAAGGACGCCAACGGCGTCTTCCTGATCCGCGACCTGATCGCCGGGGCGCAGCGCGGCGGCGAATTCGTCTCCTACGCGTGGCCGAAACCGGGCTCTACGGAGCCGAGCCCGAAGCTGGGCTATGGGCTGCTGTCGCCGGAGTGGAAGTGGATGGTCGGCACCGGCGTCTACGTCGACAACATCGAAGCCGACTTCCGCAAGCACGCGCTGGCGGCCGGCCTGCTCGGCGTTCTGGTCGCGATGGTGGCGCTGGGGCTGGCCTATGTGATCGCGCGGTCGGTCAGCACGCCGCTGCTGCGGCTCACCGGAATCATGCACCGGCTGGCCGAGGATGATCTGACCGTAGACGTGTCGGACACCGGGCGCCGCGACGAGATCGGCACCATGGCGCAGGCGGTCCGCGTCTTCAAGGAGCGCGGCATCGACAACCGCCGCCTGCGCCAGGAACAGGAAGAGGCGCAGACCCGCAACGCGACCGAGCGCAAGGCCATGCTGATCCAGTTGGCCGACGCCTTCGAACATTCGGTGCGCGGCGTCGTCGAGGTGGTCGCCACCTCGGCCCAGAGCGTGCACGGCTCGGCCAGCGCGCTGTCCTCCACCACCCAGGAGGCGACCCGGCAGGCCGCCGCCGCCGCTGCCGCCGCCGACGAGGCGTCGAGCAGCGTCAACACCGTGGCCGGCGCCACCGAGGAACTGACCGCCTCCATCCGGGAGATCGGCCGTCAGGTCGCCGCCTCCAGCAGCGTCGCCACGCAGGCGGTGGAAGAGGCTGACCGGACCAACCAACTGATGGCCGGCCTCGCCACCGCCGCCCAAGAGGTGGGCGAGGTGGTGAACCTGATCAACACCATTGCCGGACAGACCAACCTGCTGGCCCTGAACGCAACCATCGAGGCGGCGCGGGCGGGCGAGCACGGCAAGGGTTTCGCGGTCGTGGCCTCGGAGGTGAAGGGCCTCGCCACCCAGACGGCGCGGGCGACCGACGAGATCCAGGCCAAGATCGGCGAGATCCAGCAGGCGACCGGCGCTGCCGTCTCGGCGATCCGCGACATCGGCGCGGTGATCGGCCGAATGAACGCCATTTCCAGCGCCATCGCCGCCGCCATCGAGGAGCAGGGCGCGGCGACCCGCGACATCGCCGGCAACATCAATCAGGCGGCGCAGGGCGCGCGTACGGTGTCGACGAACATCACCGGGGTGAACCGCGCCTCGGCCAACGCCGGGTCGGCGGCCGAGCAGGTTCTGGGCGGTGCCGGCGAACTCGCCACCGCCGCCGAACGCCTGCGAGGCGAGGTCGGGCGCTTCCTGTCGGGCATCCGCGCGGCGTAGAGCCCGTTACCGGATCTCCACCCGGTAGGAAAACCCATCGGCCCGCCCGCGGCTGCGCCGCCATTCCAGCGCGGTGCCGTCGTGGGCGAAGGCGGTGCGCTCGATGGACACCATCGGCGTGCCCGGCCGGCAGCGCAGCAGGCGCGCCACCGCCGCGTCCGCCTCGCCCACGGTCAGCAACTCCTCGGCCCGCGCCACCACCTGACCGCACTGCGTCTCGTACACCGGGTAGAGCAGCGGCCCCAGCTCCTCGACCGGGATGTCCAGGAAGGCGCGGAAGCGGTCGTGCGGCAGCACGATATCCTCGGCCAGGAACGGCTCGTCGCCCCACAGGCGCAGGCGCTGCATGCGGATCACCGGGGCGTCCGGGGGCAGGCCCAACGCCGCCTCCGGCGCCTCGGCGGCGGGGACTACCTCGCGGCGCAGGATGCGGCTGACCGGGATGTCGCCCCTATCGCCGCCCCCATCGCCACCGCTGTCGCCGGCATGGCGGAAGAAGCGGAACAGCGACTTGTCGAACTGTGCCCGGCGGACGAATGTGCCGCTGCCGTGCCGGCGCTCCAGCAACCCCTCGTCGACGAGCTGCTGCAACGCCTTGCGCATGGTGCCCACCGAGACGCCATAACCGCCGGCCAGCGCGTTCTCGGCCGGGAGAGCCTCGCCGGGCGGCCAGGCGCCCTCGGCGATGTGGCGGGTCAGCACGTCGCGCAGGCGGGCGTACAGCGGCAGGCGCCGGTCGGTCTGTTCGAGGTCGGCCGGGGAGATGTCAGGGGTCGGTCGCATGGGCGCAGTATGCGCAATGGCGAGCGGTATGACCAGTCCTGTAGATGACCAGAACTGCACCACCCGCCCCGAATGGGCGGATGGTGCGGTGCTGGCGGATCACACCGTGCGGGCTTCGCCCACGGCGGCCTCGGCCGGCGGTGCCGCACCGGTGTCGGCGACCAGGATGGTGCCCTTGGTTTCCGGCAGCAGCAGGGCCGCGGTGATGACGATCAAGTAGGCGATACCGGCGAAGATGCCGATGGCATAGCCCAGCGTCAGCGTCGCGCTGAGATAGCCGACGAACACCGGGAACAGCGACGACAGGATGCGCCCGAAGTTGTAGCAGAACCCCTGTCCGGCGCCGCGCACGGAGGTGGGGAACAGCTCGGCGAAGAACGACCCCATGCCCGCCGGGATGCCCGAGGCGAAGAAGCCCAGCGGCAGGCCGAGGAACAGCATCGCCGTGTTGGAGATCGGCAGGAACAGGTAGACGCTGAGCGCCGCGATGCAGCACGCCGCGAACAGCAGGAAGTTGCGCCGCCGGCCGATGCGGTCGGCCATGTAGCCGCTGGCGACGTAGCCGAAGAACGAGCCGACGATGATGACCATCAGATAGCCGCCGGTGTTCAGCACCGACAACTGCCGCTCGGTCTTCAAATAGGTCGGCAGGAAGGTCATCAGCGCGTAATAGCCGCCGTGCGACCCGACCCCGAGCAGCGCGCCGAACATGGTGTTGCGCAGCAGGGCAGGGCGGAAGATGCCGAGGAACGAGCCCGGCGCGGCGGCGCGCCTGGTCGCGGCGTAGACCTCCGGTTCCTCGACCTCGCGACGGATGAAGATGGTCAGCAGCGCCGGCAGGATGCCGATGAAGAACAGATAGCGCCATGCGTCCGCTTCCGGGAACACCGAGAACAGCGCGGTGTACAGCAGCACGGCGACGCCCCAGCCGACCGCCCAGCCCGACTGCACGGCGCCCAGCGCCTTGCCGCGGTGCTCGCTGCGGATGGCCTCCGACATCAGCACGGCGCCGGCCGCCCACTCGCCGCCGAAACCGAAGCCCTGGAGCACGCGGGCCAGCATCAACTGGTCGAAGCTGTTGGTCAGCGCGATCAGCAGCGTGAACACCGAGAACCACAGGATGGTCCCCTGCAACACGCGCACGCGGCCGAAGCGGTCCGACGCCCAGCCGGCGACCCAGCCGCCCAGCGCCGAGGCGATCAGCGTCGCCGCGGTCAGCCAGCCGGCGTCCGCCTTGCTGATGTGCCACAGCGACAGCAGCGTCGGGATGGCGAGGCTGAACATCTGCGCGTCCATGGCGTCCAGCGTCCAACCGCCGAAGCAGCCCCAGAAAGCCTTGCGCTCTTTGGGCGTGATCTCGAAGAACCAGCGGAACATTGTTTTTCTCCCCAGCCGCGATCCGGCGCCCTCATCACGCGCCTTGCGTTTCCTGACGGCCATGGTGCCTGCTGAAACACTGCTTGTCTAGTCCTATATAGGAGTGTAGCATTCTAACGAGATCGAACCAGTACGGGTGCATCATGGCGAGCATGGGGGCAGTGGCTGCGGCAATGGGCATGGGGGCGCCGGTGACCGGCGTGGATACCCACGCCCACGTGTTCCGGCGCGGCCTGCCTCTGGCCGGCGAGCGCCGCTACGCCCCCGGCTACGACGCAAAGCCGGACGCGTATCTGGCGCAGTTGGAGGCGCAGAGACTGTCGCACGGCGTGCTGGTGCAGCCGAGCTTTCTCGGCACCGACAACAGCTATCTGATGGCGGCGCTGCGCCGCTGGCCGCAACGGCTGCGCGGTATCGCGGTGCTCGACCCGGCGGCGCCCAAGGGGCTGCTGCACGCGTTGGACATTGCGGGCGTGGTCGGTATCCGGCTCAACCTGATCGGCCGGCCGGACCCGGCGCTGGACCTCGACCCCTGGCCGCTGTTTCTGCGCCGCGTCGCCGATTTCGGCTGGCAGGTGGAGATCCAGGTGGAAGCGCGGCGTCTGCCGGGCCTGCTTGGTCCGCTGCTGCGCGCCGGGGTCAGCGTCGTGCTCGACCATTTCGGGCGGCCGGACCCGGTTTTGGGCGTCGAGGACCCCGGCTTCCGACATTTGCTGTCGCTGGGGGAGGGCGGGCGCGTCTGGGTGAAGCTGTCGGGCGCTTACCGGAACGGCGACGGAAGCGTGGCGCAGGCGGCGGTGCCGCTGCTGAAGCGGCATCTCGGGGTGGAGCGTCTGGTCTGGGGCAGCGACTGGCCGCACACGCAGTTCGAGGCGGTGTCCAGCCACGCGGCGGCGCGGGCGCAGCTCGACACATGGTTGCCCGACCCGCGGGAGCGTGCGGCCGTGCTGATCGACACGCCGCGCGCGCTGTTCCGGCTGGGAGATGTCAGCCCTCCCCCAGCCCTGCTGGGGGAGGGAGGGACCCAAGCGAAGCTTGGGAGGGTGGGGGCGGCGGCCTGACCGAGAAGCCGTAGCCCCCCTTCCCACTTCGTGGGCCCCTTCCCTCGCCCCGCTGGAAGCGGGGGAGGGAGATAGAGGTTACGCCGCCGGACGGCGGCGCGGGACGCTGTTGCCGCCGCCGTGCTGCGGCGGGCGGCGGTCATGCCGGGCCTGCGGCTTCGGCGCGTTGCTTTGCTTCTTCGGCACCGACGCGTGCAGTTGCGCCACATCAGCCGCGTGGTAGCGGTGGCTGGCGTCGGCCGGGACCGTCTGCCGGATCGTCTTCTCGATGGCCTTCAGGTACGCCACCTCGTCGGCGTCGCAGAACGACAGCGCCATGCCCTCGCAGCCGGCGCGCGCCGTGCGGCCGATGCGGTGGACGTAGCTTTCCGGCTCGTTCGGCAGGTCGAAGTTGATGACGTGCGTCACGCCGTCCACGTCGATGCCGCGCGCCGCGATGTCGGTCGCCACCAGCGCCCGCACGTCGCCCGCGCGGAAGCCATCCAGCGCCTTCTGGCGAGCCGATTGCGACTTGTCGCCGTGGATCGAATCCGCCGAGACGCCGGCCTTCTTCAAATGCTCGGCGACGCGGTCGGCGCCGTGCTTGGTTCGGGCGAAGACGATGGTGCGCATGATGCTGTCGTCGCTCAGCAGCGAGGCCAGCAGGTTGCGCTTGTTGGAACGCTCGACGAACAGCACGCGCTGATCGACGCGCTCCACCGTGGTGGATTGCGGGGCCACCTCGATGCGCTCGTAGTTCTTGAGGATGCTGGCCGCCAGCTTCACCACCGGATCGGGCATGGTGGCGGAGAACAGCAGCGTCTGCCGGTCCTTCGGCAGCTGCGCCGCGATGGTCCGCACGTCGTTGATGAAGCCCATGTCGAGCATGCGGTCGGCCTCGTCCAGCACGAACACCTCGACCTCGTTCAGCACCGCGTGTCGCTGCGCCATTAGGTCGAGCAGGCGGCCGGGCGTCGCCACCAGCACCTCGGTGCCGCGGGCCAGCGCGTGCACCTGCGGCATCTGCCCCACGCCGCCATGCACCACCGTGCAGCGGATAGGCAGATGGCCGCCGTAAGTGTTGAAGCCGTCGCGGATCTGCAAGGCGAGCTCGCGCGTCGGCGTCAGGATCAGCGCGCGCATGGTCTTGCCGGCGTTGCGCTTACGGGTCGCCGACAGGCGCTGGAGGATCGGCAGCGCGAAGGCCGCGGTCTTGCCGGTGCCGGTCTGCGCAAGGCCCAGAACGTCGCGCCCGGCTAGCAGGTGCGGGATGGCCTGCGCCTGGATGGGCGTGGCGGTGTGATAGCCCTCCGCCTCGACGGCGCGCAGAAGGGGCTCGATCAGGCCGAGGTCTTTGAATTCGGTCATGCGGAGGGGAAAACCCTGCTTCCAGGCGCCGCCCCGCACGGGATCGTGGGGGCCTCGATGCCCCTGAAATAGGCCCAACACGCTGCAATGGCAAGGTTTGCAGGGCCAGGGGGGCGCATGGCCCCCCTGTTCAGCAGGGAATCACCCCTTCTTGATGACGCCGCAGGCGATGCGGTCGCCAGAGGCGCCGGCGGGGTCGGTGACGTAGTCGTCGTTCTTCGCGTGGATGATGAACGAGGTGCCGTTCGGGCCGAACAGGCCGTTCGCCGCGCCGTCGGTCATGGTGACGCCGTGCGTCATCGCCTCGAACCGGGCGTGGCCGCGCTCGTCCACGAAGAAGTTCGGCAAATCGCCGGCGTGCGGTTCCTTGCCGGCCAGCCCGTGCTTGACGCCCGCCGGGTTGAAGTGCCCGCCGGCCGCCGCGAAGTCCGGCTCGCACTTGCCGGCGGTGTGGATGTGGATGGCGTGCCAGCCGGGCGGCAGCCCTTCCAGTTCGCCGCGGATGACGACGCCGCCGGGCTGCTGCGTCAGCGTGAGCGTGCCGACGCCCTTGCCCTGCGCGTCCTTGAGGGCGGCGGTGGCGCCCGGCGCGCCCTGCGCCAGGGCGGACCCGGCGCACAGCGCCAACACAGCCGCCGCGGCGGCGGTCGCGAAAAGCTTCATGTTTCCCTCTCCCTTTTCGTTGCGCCGGTCCCGCGCGTGGGGCGGCTTTCCCATTGCAGCGGCAGCAGGGCCATTGCGTCAACGGGCGATTAGGCATAGATGCGGCGTTCTGTCGCGCCAATGCTCAATCGGTGGGCGTAGTGCCGGCATTATGATCGTCGTCTGTTCGAAGCGGGAGGTCGGGAGCGCATGTCGTCACGGCTTGAGGCGGAGTGTCTGAAAAAGGGGTTGAAGATGACCGGCCAGCGCCGCGTCATCTCGCAGGTTCTGTCGGAGGCGGAAGATCACCTCGACGTCGAGGAGGTGCATCGCCGCGCCGTGCGCATCGATTCGCGCATCTCCATCGCCACCGTCTACCGCACCATGCGCCTGCTGGAGGACGCGGATGTGGTGGACAAGGTGGACTTCGGCGACGGCCGCGCCCGCTATGAGGAAAAGCGCGGCATCCACCACGACCATCTGATCGACACCCGCACCGGTCAGGTGATCGAGTTCACCAACCCCGAGCTGGAAGCGATGAAGGAACGCATCGCCCGCGAGCTGGGCTATCGCATCGTCGGCCACCGGCTGGAGATCTACGGCGTGCCGCTGACCGAGGACGAAAAGCGGTAGGCGTCAGCGCGGCTTCGGCATCAGCGTCTCGGGCGCGAAGTCTTCGGGCTTGAGGGGCTTGTCGAAGATCGGTGGCTTCTCGGTGCCGTCCAGGCCGCTCACCACATAGCGCCCGCTGGCGAGGTCATACGTCACCTCGCGCGCCGGCAGCAGGACCGGCACCTGGGGGTGCACGATGGGGTGCGCCTCGGCGTAGCGGGCCAACTCGCCGTCCTGGCCGAAATGGTCGGCCATGAGGATCTGCCAGGAATCCTCGTCGAGATAGTAGACGCGCCGCGGGAAACTGTGGTGCAGGCCGCGCTTCAGCGTCGCTTCGACCACCCAGACCCGGTGCAGTTCATAGCGCAGCAGCGTCGGGTTCGGGTGCGCCGACCAGAACACCTCCTCCACCGTCAGATCGGGCGTGGTCAGGCGCCACGCGTTGTACGGCACGTACATCTCGCGCCGGCCCAGGAGGTGGAAATCGAAGCGGTCGAGCAGGCCGCTGAACATGTCCGTCATGTCGGCGGTGCGCAGGCCGCCGGTCGCCGGGTCGGGCGTGTCGTAGCCGAAGTCGGGCGCCCGCACCGGCAGCGCCTTGTCGCCCGCCGCCTTGTACCACGTGACCGGAGGGCGCTGGAGCGGGTTGAAAATCTGCTGCGTCAGCAGCGTGACGCCCGCCACCTCGGCCGGGCTCAGGCCGGTGCGGCGCCGGTACAGCGCCACCGGGCCGTCCTGCCCGGCGGCGTAGGCCGACAGACGGTCCTCGCGGTAGAGCGCCGGTGCGGAATTGCCGCGCTCGTCCGGGATGGCAATGGCGGCGGTGCGTGTGACCGACTCGCCTTGCCAGCGCAGCAGGTGGTTCCACATCGCCTGCTCGCCGGACGTGGGCACCGGAAACGGGATCCCGACCTTGGCGCCGCTGATCGCCAGACCGTTCTCCGACGCCCTGGCGCGCCCGGCGTTCTCGATGCTGGCGTCGTAGATGCGCTTCGGCGCGACGGCTGTCCGCCGCGTCTGGTACATGGGGATCTCGAAGCTCGCCGGATACTTCTTCAACAGCGCGATCAGGCCGGCGGACAGGCGCGACTTGTAACGCCCGATATCCGCCGCCTTGACGGTGAACCAGCGCGTGTCCTCCAGGAAGGGATCGCGCATGTGCTTGCCGGCGACGTACTCCGGCGGCAGCTCGGCCATGCCGCCGGTCCAGGCCGGGATGGTCTGGTTCCGGTTGGCGGCGCGGATGGCGCCGAACGGCGTCAGCTCCCCCCCGAGAACCGGTTCCGGCGCTGGTGTCGGCACCGGGTCCGCCGCCAGGGCCGGCGCGGCGAGCGCCAGCGCCAGGACGGCGCCGGCCAGGGCACGCGCGAACACAGCGGTGGAAACGGAGGCCATGGGGAATCCCGGAGGTCGGCGGAGGGGCGTCCCGCATTGTGCCGGTTCCGCCGCGCCGCGCAACCGGTCAGTCGTCCTCGCCCGACAGCTCGGCCACCGCGAGGCGCGCGGCGCGCAGCAGAGAGGGGTTGGGATCGGCGACGACACCGTCCTCGTCCACATCGGGCTGCACCCGCTGCTTCAGCTCGCGCGCCGCTTCGACCAGCAGATAGCTCAGCCGCAAATCCGACAGCCCGCGCACCAGCGCGCGCAGCTCCGGGTTGGTCAGCGCCGCCGGGTCGAGCGGTGCGGCAACCTGCGGCGGGGCGGGCACGGGGGCGGGTGGCGGGGGGAACGGCCGGGGGGGCGGGGCAGGCTCCGACACGCGCTCGACCGCCACCGGCTCGGGCGCGGCGCGGGCGCGGCGGGGCTTGCGCCGCGCGGAGGACTCCGTCTCCGGCAGGCTGTCGAACAGAAGGGGTTGGGCGCCGGTGGCCGCGTCCGTGCTCATCGCTCCATCCGCGGGTTGCGAAATGTTCACGGTTCATTCTACTAATCGCGGCCCGTTTGTCGAGCCTCAATCGACGGACAGGCTCCGGGCGAACGCGATCGGCCGCAGGATGCGCGTGCCGCCCACCGCGCGCAGCGCCAGCACCGCCTTGTCCTCGGTGAGCAGCACGTCGGCGTTGCCGGCCAGCGCCACCGCCAGGAACATGTCGTCGTCCGGGTCGCTGCACAGCCGTACCCCCTCGGCGGGCTCGACGCGTTCGGCTTGCGCCTCGACGGCGGCCAGGAAGGCCTCGCGCTCGGCGCGCGGCTTGAGGCGGTCGAAGGTGGGGCGCAGCAGCACCGCGCGCAACTCCGCCAACGTGGCGTCGGACACCAGCAGCACGCCGTCGCGCCGGGCGATCTCGACGCACAGGCGGGTGGGTTCGTAACGCCGAACGCCGCCCTCGGGCAGAAGGGCGGCGCTGACCAGGACATTCGTGTCCAAAACGAAACGGCGGGCGTCGGGCATGACGTCCTATACCGTGTTCACAGAAAGAAATGAACCCGCGGAGTGACAAAAAATGCCCGACCGAAGTATTAGCGTCGGCTTGACCATGACTTTGACAAGGGAACCTCAGGCGTGCGCTTGTGGCGCCGCGCGGGTTGGGGTAGAAGGTCGGGCTTGCGAACCTAAAGGGGTGGCCTGGGCATGACGACCGTTCTCATCGTCGACGACAGCCGGCTTGCGCGGGACATGGTGAGCAGCGTGGTCAAGTCGCTGCACCCCGATTGGACGGTGCTGGTCGCCTCCGGCGGCGAGGAAGCGCTGGCCCTGACCGACGGCAAGACGCCGCACGCGGCCATCCTCGACTACAACATGCCGGTCATGGACGGGCTGGAACTGGCCGGGCGCCTGCGCGAGCGGTTCCCGGCGCTGCCCATGGGCTTCCTCACCGCCAACGTGCAGGACGCCTTGCGCAAGAAGGCCGAGGCGCTGGGCTGCGGCTTCATTCCCAAGCCGATCACCACGGACAAGATCCGCGCCTTCCTCGCCGAGGCCGGGCTGTGAGCGCCGCGCCGCTGCCGCTGGTGCTGGACGAGGCCGACGCCGACGCCATCGCCGAGCTGTTCAACATCGGCATGGGCCAGCCCGCCGCCGCGCTGTCGGAAATGATCGGCGAGGAGGTGCTGCTGTCGGTGCCCGCGCTCACCGTGTCGACGCGCCAGCGCATCGCCGCCGAGGTCGAGCCCGAGCGCGTCTGTGCCGTGCGCGAGACCTTCACCGGCCCCTTCGCCGGCGAGGCGATGCTGATCTTCCCCGAGCAGGGCGGCCTGGCGCTGGTGCGCCGCCTGATCCCCGGCGAGGGCGACACCGCAAGCGCGGACGACCAGGACGCGCTGGCCGAGATCGGCAACATCATCTTGAACGGCTGCCTGGCGAGCTTTTCCAACCTGATCGACGGTGAGGTGTCGGGCAGCGTGCCGGACTACCGCGCCGGCCCGCCCCGCCAGCTCATCGGCGGTGCGGAGGAGCCCGTGCTGTTCGTGCGCATCGCCGTGGCGCTGGCGTCCGGCGACGCCCGCGGGCACGTGCTGTTCCTGCTGGACATCGCGTCGCTCGACGCCTTCCGCGAGGCGATTCGTCAGGCGGTTCAGGGGCTGGGAGAGTAGGGGCACGCGCCCCGACCCAGCCTACGCGGTGTCCTCGTTCCGCCACGCCACCCGCCGGGCTCTTGTCGGGCTGGGCAGGCTTGGGGTGTCGCCCCGTCGCGTCACCAGCAGCGCCGTCAAATCGTCATCGATATGGCCGGTGGCGGCGAGGCGGGGAAGCAGCGTTTCCAGGAAGCGGGCGCCGTCCGGTTCGTGCAGCTGGTCGCGGATCAACCGCGCCAAGCCCGTCTCGTCCAGCACGTCCTCGCCCACCGGGATCTCGATGGCCGCATCGGAGTAGAGGAACAGCCGGCCGCCCGGCGGCAAATCCACCGCACGGGTCTCGTACTCTACGCTCGACAACAGGCCGAGCGGCAGGCCGGAGCTGTCGCCCAGCCGAGGCTCCGCCTCGCCGGGTCCCCAGACCATCGGCCGGGTGGAGCCGGCCGAGGCGTAGAGGAAACGGTTGGACTCCGGATCGATGACGCCGGCCAGCATGGTGGCGAACTGCCCGCTGGGCAGCAGGGCGCACAGGCGCCGGTTGACCGCCGCCAGGAACTCGGCCGGGTCGAAAGCGGCAAAGTCCATGCGCTGGACCAGGGTGTGCAGGCGGAAGGTGTTCAGCGCCGCCCCCACGCCGTGGCCGGAGAAGTCCACCAGATAGACCACCAGCCGGCCCTGGCCGTCGCGCCGGAAGTCCCAGAAGTCACCGCCCAGCTCGGACGAGGGGGCGAAGTGCGCGTCGATGGCGATGCCGGTCGCCGCTTCGCTCTCGGCCAGCCGCTCGGCCGAGGGCATCAGGCGTTCCTGCATCTTGCGGGCGAGGTCCAGCTCCGCCTCGGTGCGGCAGCGGTACATTTGCAGGTCGCTGACCAGCGCGCGGTTCTGCAAATGGATGCGCACGCGCGACAGCAGTTCCATCGCGTTGATCGGCTTGGTGACGTAGTCGGTGGCGCCGGCCGCGAAGGCGCGCGCCCGATCCTCGGCGCGGTTCAGGCTGGACTGCACCAGCACCGGCAAATCCTTCCAGCGCGGGTCGGCGCGCAGCTGGCGGCACATCTCGAACCCGTCCAGGTTCGGCATCATCAGGTCGAGCAGGATGAGGTCGGGCCGGAAACTCTCCATGCGCGCCAGCGCATCGTTGCCGTCCTCAGCCATCTCCACGTGCTTGATGCCGCCGCGCTCCAGCAGCGCCATCAGCAGGTGGCGGTTGACGCGATTGTCGTCGACGATCATCACGCGGGCGTCGTCGCCGGGCATCACCGGCTTCTGGACCATTTGGGGTTCCGTCATGGCGCATCCCCATGGTCCAGCCAGACCAGCGTGTGATCGTCGCCGGGCACCTCGCCCAGCGCCGCCTCCAGCGCCGTGGTCACGGCGACGAAGCGGTCCGGCCCGCCGGCGTCCAGCGCCCGGCGGATCACCGGCTCCAGGCACTCCGGTCCGCAGGGCGCGTTCAGCGCGTCGAGCACGGCGTTGGAATAGAGCATCAGCGTCGATCCGGCGGCGAACGGCAGCTCCCGCGCCTCATAGCGGGTGCCCGCCGTGACGCCCACCGGCAGGCCGGCGGCGTCGCCGAACAGCGCAGCACCCCCCGCCGCGTCCGGCAGCAGCACCATGGGCGCCGTGCCCGCCGCCCCGGCGTAGCGGAAGCGGCCCTGCGCCGCATCGACGACGCCATAAAGCACGGCCGCGTGCTCGCCCAATTCCAGCAGGCGGACGGCGCGGTCGTTCAGCTCGCTCAGGAAGGCGGCGGGATCGTCGCCCAGTTCCGCCAGTTCGTGGATCAGCGTGTGCATGCGGAACGCGTTCAGCGCCGCCGAGACGCCGCGCCCGGCCATGTCCAGCAAAAAGACCCCGAAGCGCCCCTCGGCCAGCCGCAGCACGCCCCACAGATCGCCGCCCATGTCGGAGGACAGCAGCGTGTGCGAACGCACCGTGACGCCCGACGCCTGCTTCAGCCCGTTGCGCAGCGAGGTGGAGGGCAGCAGGTGCTCGTACATCGAGCGCGCCATCGCCATCTCGCCCTCGATCCGCGCGCGGTAGAGTTGGAGGTCGCGGATCAGCACGCGGTTTTCCAGGTGGATGCGCACGCGCGCCAGCAGTTCGGCGCGGTCCAGCGGCTTGGAGACCAGATCGGTGGTTCCGGCGGCGAAGGCCCGGTTGCGGTCGTCGCTGCTCGACAACGCGGTCTGCACCAGCACCGGCAGGTCGGCGTAGGCGTGGTCGGCGCGCAGGCGCCGGCACACCTCGAACCCGTCCATGCCCGGCATCATGATGTCGAGGATCAGCAGGTCCGGCGCGCGCTCGGCGATCTTCTCCAGCGCCTCGAAGCCGTCCTTGGCGTAGCCGACGTTGCGGAAGCCGGCCTCGTCGAGGATGGCGCCGATCAGCGTGCGGTTGAAGTCGGTGTCGTCGACCACCAGGATGTGGCAGTCACAGATGGGCAGGCGGATGTCGGTGCCTGCGGGCTCCGCCGTCACAGCGCGAACCGTATGCGGATGCGCCGGCCGTTATCCAGCAACTCGACCTGCTGGGCGATGGCGGTGATCAGGTCCAACCCGCGGCCGGACGCACCGGCGGCGGCGCCGTCGCGCCCGTGCGGCACGAAGCCCGAGCCCTCGTCCGCGACCTCGACCAGCAGTTCGCCTTCCGGCTTCAGCCAGCAGCTCACCTCGACGCGCCGGGCGGCGTAGGTGGGGTCGGCCATGCGGGCGGCCAGATCGTGCGAGAAGCGGTCGAGCGCGTCGACGCTCAGGCCCTTCATGCCCTGCACCTGAAGGTTGCCATGCACCACCGCGTTGGAGATGGCCTCGTGCAGCACCAGCTCGATGTCGTCGCGCCGGGTCTCGTCGAGCGGGCAGCGGGAGTCGATGGCGTCCACGATCCGTCCGGCAAGGTGCAACTGGTTGGCGGTGGCCGTGGTCAGGCAGGCGTAGAGGTCGGCGTGCGCCGCACGGTCCACCTGCGTGGCGATGGCGTCGTCGTCGAGCGGTGCCGTCTCGATCCATGCGGCGAAAGGCCGCGCCCAATGGACGGGGTCGGAGGCGGTGTCGGTGTCGTTCACCAGCACCACGACGCGCGCGCCGTCGTCGCCCGAAGCGCCCGGCGTCGCCGAGTCCATCGACAGGCCGAGGGCCGCGGCCAGCCGCAGCATGCGCTCGGGCGGAACGCCCAGGCCGTGCAGGGCGGTAACGGGGTGGGACGCCTCGGCCAACGGCCTTATTCCTCGATGACGACGATCTTGTTGAGCTGGGCCACGGTCAGCACACGCTTGACCTGACCGGCGGCGCCGCGCAGCACGAGCTGCTTGTCGACGTTCGCCATCTCCTCGCGAGCGATGAGCAGCATGCCGATGCCGGCCGAATCGACGAACTCCAGCGAACTGAGGTCGAGGACCTGCCGCTTGGCCTTGTTCTGAAGCATTTCGCGGATGAGCGCGCGCAGCTTGGCGTGATCGTTGAACGTGAGGCGGCCCTTCAGCCGGACCACCGCCTCCTGCTCCTTGACGTCGATACCGTAATCCATCGATCCGAAGTCCCTATTGGGTTTTGGGTGCTATTGCGCCAGCCGGTCGCGTGCTTTGGAACACGCGTGCTCAGAACAGCTCGATGTCACCGCCCGAACTGTCGTCTTGCCCCGCATCCACGTCAAGCGCGCCGTGCAGGTCGAGCGCCGTTCCCTCCATCAGCAACTTGCGCACGAATCGCTGGCGCATGTCGCTGAGCCGGAAGCGCTCGAGCAGATGGTCGAGCCATGCCTGCGGCGTCACGCTGTCGGTGCCCGGCGGCAGGTTGCCGCGGGTGCGCGCCTCCAACTCCTCCAGTCCCGCCCCCATGACGTTCAGGCTGTCGCCCACCGCCTCCAGGCGCTGTTTGGTCAAATCCTGGAACTGCATGCCGGTGACCATGTGGCCGATGGTCTGCGACATGCCGTTGGACACGCTGGCCGCCGTCTCCAGCACGACCTGGAAATGGGCGGTCTGCTCGACCAGGCTTTCCATGGTCTTGTCGACGCGCTCCTTGGCGAGCATCTGCGGCGACATGTCGGTGTTGGCGATGTCGCGCAGGATGTCGTGGCCGGTGCGCACGCCGTTGACCACCGCGCCCACCTTGGTGCGCATGCGGTCGGCCAGTTCCGAGGTGGTCTTCGAGAGGTGCCGCACCTCCTGCGCCACCACGGCGAATGTCCGGCCCGCCTCGCCGGCGCGGCTCGCCTCGATGGTGGCGTTCAGTGCCAGGAAGTTGGTCTGCCGGTTGATGGAGTCGATGTCGGCGATCGACTTCTCCAGCTCGGAAACGTCCTTCTGAACATCGTCCAGCAGGTAGACCATACTCATGGCGCGCATGGACAGCTGGACGATGTTCGCGATCATGTCGGCGATCATCTCCTGCATGCCGTTGACCAGCTGGTCCAGCGGCAGGCGCTCGCCGTCGATGTCCACCGAGCCGGCCATGGCGACGATCTGCTCGACGCGCGACGACTGCTCCAGCGCCTTCTCCGCCAGTTCGCGGAAACGATGCGAGAGGTCGAGGGTGGCGTCTTCCACATGGTCGGAGGTGCGCGTCAGTTCGCCCTGGATCGCGTCGAGCGTGCGGCGCTGCACGTCGGCGAAGCCCAGCCACGTCGCCAGCAGGTCCACGTCGACGGTGACGCGCGCCGGATCGGCCGTCAACGGCTCCGAGGACGATGCGGCGGGTGCCGCCGTCTCGGGCCGTGCGTCCAGTGTGGGGCGTTCGCGCCAATCGAAAGCCATGTCCTGCTCCTCAAGTCGTCCGCGCGCGGTCGCCGATGGCGTCGAACGCGCGCAGCATCTCAGCCGGAATCTGTGCCAGCGGCAGTTCGACCGCCACCGCGCCCGCCTCCCGTGCCGCGCGCGGCATGCCATACACCACGCAACTGGATTCCGTCTCGCCGATGGTATAGGCGCCTGCTTGGCGCATGGCGAGCATTCCCGAGGCTCCGTCGCGACCCATGCCGCTTAAAATCACACCCACGGCGTTCGCCCCGGCGCACACTGCCACGGACTGGAACAGCACGTCCACCGACGGGCGGTGCCCGCTCACGGTCGGGCTGTCCTCGATCCGGCAGTGGAACCCCTGGGCGTCCTTGACCACCGCCAGATGGCGGTCGCCGGGGGCGATGTAGACCACGCCCTGCGCCAGACGGGCGCCATGGGTGGCGAGCCGCACGCTGGGCGGCGTCTGCTTGTCGAGCCGGGCGGCGAAGCTCGGCACGTAGCTGGGGCCCATGTGCTGGGTGATGACGATGGGCGGGCAATCGGCGGGCATGACGGACAGCACGTCGCGGATGCGCTCGACCCCGCCGGTGGAGGCGCCGATGGCGATGAAGCGCGTGCCCGATCCGGCGCGCTTCGGCGTCGGCAGGGTGTGTGCGGTGGGGGGCGGGCGGTGCATGGTGAGCCGCGCAGTGGCTGCCACGCGGATCTTCGCCACCAGATCCGCCGCCATACGCTCGAAGCCGTGCCCTTCCGAACCGGCCGGCTTGGCGACGCAGTCGATGGCCCCCAACTCCAGCGCGCGCACCGCGGCGTCCGAGCCCTCCTTGGTCAGGCTGGACACCATGATCACCGGCGTCGGGCGCAGCGTCATGATCTTTTCCAGGAACGACAGGCCGTCCATGCGCGGCATCTCGACGTCCAGCGTGATGACGTCGGGGTTGGTTGTCTTGATCAGCTCGCGCGCCTCGTAGGGGTCGCGGGCGGCCCCGGCCACCTCGATGCCCGGCTCGGCGCCGAGAATCGCGGTCAGCATCTCGCGCATCAGGCTGCTGTCGTCGACCACCACGACGCGGATCGGCCTCGCCATGACGCCTCAGTCCTCCGTGAACAGTTCGACGTCGCCTTCGATGGGCTGCGACTTCAGCGACGACATGAAGTTCAATTCCTGGTTGATCGTGTCCGACAGCGCCTCCGGGCGCAAGAGCTTGCGCATGGCGCGGCCGGAATGCGGGAAATAGTGCACCCGCCGGGCCGAGCCTCCACCGAAGTCCTGCCCGACCAGCTTCAGCCCCTCGCGGCGCACGTAATCCAGGGCGAAGGCGGCGTTCTTGCGCCCGACGTCCAGGCTGGACTCGATGACGCGCGCACCGCCGAACAGCTTCACTTCCAGGCGCGACCGTTTGCCGCCCCGCGCCAGGATCTCGTTGATCAGGCGTTCCATGGCGACGCTGCCGTAGCGCGCGGCGGTGCCGGCGTGGCCGATCTCGGACTCCGGCACGTCGGGCAGCAGGAAATGGTTCATGCCGCCGATCGCCGCCTCCGGGTCGCACACGCAGGCCGCCACGCAGGAGCCCAGCGTGGTCACCATCATCACGTCGGTCTTGTCGCTCACCAGATGGTGGCCCAGGAAGACCTTCAGCGTGTGGGCGCGGAATTGCGGATTGTAGTAGCTGCCGCCATGGCGTCTCTCGGCCGAGCGGCGGCCCGCGTCGATGCTCATGCCTCAGAGCCTCCGATAGATCGTCGGCCCGGCTTGGCGGAAACTGTCCGAGACACCATAGAGGCTTTCCGAATGACCGAGGAACAGGCACCCCTCCGGCGCGAGCAGGCGGGCGAAGCTCTCGATCACATGGGTACGCCCCACCCGGTCGAAGTAGATCAGCACGTTGCGGCAAAAGATCGCGTCGAACGGCCCCTTCATCGGCCAGGGTTCCAGAAGGTTGAGCGGCTTGAAGGTGATGAGCCGTTTCAGCTCGTCCTCCATGACGATCTTCGCCTCGCCGTCCTCGCCGCGCACGCGGCGGGTGAAGCGGTCGCGCAGGTTGGCCGGGATGGTGCCGGCCGCGTCCGCCGCGTAGACCCCGCGCCGGGCCGTCTCGACCATGTTGGTGTCGATGTCGGTGGCGAGGATCCTGGCGTCCCAGCGCTTCAGGTCCGGCATGCTCGCCGCCATCACCATGGCGATGGTGTAGGGTTCCGGCCCCGAAGAGCAGCCGGCCGACCAGATGCGCAGCCGCGGGTGCGATTCGTTCGCCTGCCGGGCGCGCACCTCCGGCAGCACGGTGTCGCGCAGATGGTCGAAATGGTGCGATTCGCGGAAGAAGCTGGTCAGGTTGGTGGTCAGCGCGTTGACCAGGAAGCTCACCTCGCGCGTGCCCTGCTCGCTCTCCAGAAGCGCGCAGTAGGCGTCGAAGTCGCCCAGGCGCAGGTCGCGCAGCCGCCGGGCGAGGCGCGAGTAGACCATCTCCATCTTGTGCGGCTGCAGATGGATGCCGGCCAGTTGGTGGATCATCCGCACGATGATGTCGAAGTGCCGCCGCTCGAACGCGAACTCCCGCCGGTTGGCGGTGGCCGTATGCGGCGTTAAGCCACTCACGCCGCGCGCTCCCGCATCTTGGCCCGCACTTCGGCCGCCAGCTTGTCCAGCAGGTCGAGCACGCCGTGCGAGATCTGCTCCAGCTCATTGAGCGCCGCGCGCGCCGCGGCCGTGTCGCCGGCCTCGTGCGCCCGCAACGCGCGCTTGCCGGCGGCGTGGAAGCGGGCGTGCGGCTCGGCCAGATCGGCGTAGAAGCGGCTGCCGCGCACGGTGGCGTCGCTCACCGTGTCGTACCACTTGCCGAGCCGGCAGCCGTGATGGTCGGCCAGCTTGTCGGCGGTGGCGTCGCCGTTCCCCTCGATGGTCTTTTTAACGTTGGCCAGGAAGGTCACGTGGTCGATCTTGGTGTTCTCGATGAGCTGCACGTGGCGCGACAGCCCGGCCCCGCGCCCGGCCGCCGAGGCGGCGTCCAGCGCGAAGAAGGCCATCTGCTGGCGCAGGTTCCCGGCCTGCTCCTCCAGCGAGCGGGCGGCGGCGGCGCTCTCCTCGACCAGCGCCGCGTTCTTCTGCGTCATCTCGTCCATCTGCGCCACGGCGTTGTTCACCTCGTCCAGGCCGGAGGCCTGCTCGGAGGTGGCGCGGGCGATCTCCGACACCAGATTGGCGACGCGGCTGATGCCGGCGACGATGTCCGACAGGGTCGAGCCGGCCGAGCGCACCAGTTCCACGCCGTCGTGCACCTGAGTCCCCGAGTGCAGGATCAGCGTCTTGATCTCCTTGGACGCCTGGGCGGAGCGCTGGGCGAGGTTGCGCACCTCCTGCGCCACCACGGCGAAGCCGCGGCCGGCGTCGCCGGCCCGTGCCGCCTCCACCGCGGCGTTGAGCGCCAAGAGGTTGGTCTGGAAGGCGATCTCGTCGATGACGCCGATGATGTCGCTGATCTTGCGCGAGGATTCCTCGATGCGGCGCATGGCTTCGACGGCGTTGCCCGCCACCTGCGCGCCCTTCTCGGCCGATGCCCGCGCCTCGGTGGCGAAGCTGTTGACCTGCTGGGCGTTGTCGGCGTTGGAGCGCACGGTGGCGGCGAGCTGTTCCATGCTGGCCGCGGTCTCCTCCAGGTTGGAGGCCTGCTGCTCGGTGCGCTCCGACAGGTCGAGGCTGCCGTCGGCGACTTCGCGGCTGGACTGCCCGATGGACTCCGACGCCGCGTTGATGCGCTTGACGATTTCCGACAGCTTCTCGCCGGTGGCGTTGAAGTCCTCCTTCAGGCGGTGGAAAACCCCCTCGTACGGCTTGTCGATGCGCCGCGACAGGTCGCCCTGCGACAGCGACTCCAGCGACGAGGCCAGTTCGTCCGCCACCCCGGCGACGTTCTCGGCCAGCCGGTTGATGCCCTCGCTGACCAGCTTGAAGAAGCCCGCCTTGCCGGCCATGTCGATGCGCCGCGAGAAGTCGCCGCGCACCGCCGACGCCACGATGGTGGCGATCTCCGCCTCGATGGCCAGTTCGTCGGTCTTGTCCTTCCACTCGATCACCGCGCCCATGCGGTCGCCGTGGCGGCCGACGACGGGGTTGACGGTGATGAAGAAGGTGCGCCGTCCGATCTTCGCGGTGGCGCGGTGCGCGCCGGTCAACCCGTCGAGCAGGCGGCGCGTGCCCTGCGCGTCCTTGTGAAACTGGTCGATGCTCTGGCCGACGAGGGCGTTCGCCTCGAATCCGGGGAAGCTCTTGCGGATGTCCGCCTCGGCCACCGTGAACATCTCCACGAGCGAGGCGTTGGCGTAGGTGATGATGCCCTGGGTGTCCGCCATCATGATGTTGGCCGACACGCGGTCGAGCGCGATGCGCGAGCGCAGCGCCCCCACCGACTCGTCCTTGAACGCCGCCACGGCGCGCGCCATGTCGCCCAACTCGTCGCGGTCGCCGGTGTGCGGCACGCTGACGTTCAGATGGCCGTCGGTGAGGTCGGTCATCACCGTCTTGATGCCGGTGACCGGCCGCATGATCGAGCCGGCGATCACCTTGGCCGCACCGATGCCCAGCAGCAGCGACGAGCCGGCGATCACCAGCGTCAGGATCAGGCTGAAGCGCGCGTCGGCCTCGGCGGCGGCGCCCACCACGTCCTCGTCGGCGTGGGCGGCGTGCACGATGGTCTCCGCCGCTTCGGCGGCGCGCTTGCCGACCTTGACCATCACGTCGTCGCGGTAGCGGGCGACCTCCGCGAGCAGGCCGGTGGTCTCCCGGAAGTTCGCCTCGTAGGACGGAAGCGTCTGGTCGATTTCGCGCAGCTTGCCTTGCAGATCCGGTGCCTTGGTGGTGGCCGCGGCCTCGCGGGCGAGGGCGCTCATGCGCCGGGCGTTGTCGTCGAAGACTTTCAAGGACGCGGTGTCGCCCGAGCCCAGCACGCGGCTGGCGGCGAAACGGACCAGCACCCAATGGTTGAGCGCCCGGCTGTTCAGCAGGGCGAGATCCTTGTCGCCGGCCGCTTCAGCGGCCTGGGTCACCTGCTCGAACAGCTCGGTCATGCGCCGGCCGGCGGGCACCATGCGTTCGGTCTGCAGCTTGTCGCTTTGCTCGCGCATCTGGCGGACGCGCTCGAACTCGGTGAGGTATTCGGCGTTCGCCTTGGCGAAAGTGTCGAACCTCTCGGCGTAGCCGGAGGTGCGGATCAGCTCCTGATTGTCGGCCAGCTTGCGGTCCATGCCGGCGCGCGCCTCGCGCAGGCGGCCGACGAAGGCCTGATCGCCGGAATAGAGGTAGTTGCGCGCCTCGATGCGGAGGTTCGCGATCCCCGTTTCGAGATCCTTGGCGAGCGTCGACAGGTCGGACGAGCGCATCAGCGTTTCGACGTTGGCGCCGCCGCGCGACACGTTGACCAGCGCCAGGGCGGCCTGCGCGATGATCAGCGCCAACAGAAGCCCGAAGGCAAGCCACAGCCGCCGCGAGATGCCCATGTTCGAAACGAACCCGCCGACCCCGTGCGCCATGCCCAGCCCTCTCGATCTTTTGGTTTCTTCTTAAGCCCCTCTCCCTTGAGGGGAGAGGGGTTGGGGTGAGGGTGGCGCTGGCACAGCCGGCCGGAAACTTATCTTCCGCCCTGCCGGGCAGTAACGACCCCTCATCCCAACCCTTCTCCCCCTTGGGGGAGAAGGGCTTTTGCCTAGTGCGCCTCCAGCGCCTTAGCGCCGCCCGCTTCGCCGTCCGCCATCGTCTCCACGCCGAACAGGCGCTCGACGCTCAGCAGGGTCACCATGCGCTGGTCGGCGGTGTAGAGCCCGCTCAGGTACTCGGCGTCGATCAGGCCGGCGTCCACGTCGGGCGGCGGCTTGATGTCGGCGTTGCCGATGGCGAGGATGTCGGAGATGGCGTCCACCAGGATGCCGCGCGTGCGCTCGCCGACCTGGATCACCACCACCACGTGGCGCGGCGTCACCTCGGTCTGGCCGCCGCCGAAGCGGGCGCGCAGGTCGAAGATCGGGATGATGATGCCGCGCAGGTTGATGACGCCGCGCACGAAGTCCGGCAGGTTCGGCAGCCGGCTTTCCTGCGTCCAGCCGCGGATCTCGCGCACCGACAGGATGTTTACGCCGTATTCCTCGGTGCCGACCGTGAAGGTGACATACTGCTCCTCGTGGGCGTTGGCGGCGACGGCGTCCATGCGGGCGCCGACGGGGGCAAGCGCGGTCGAAGTGCTCATCATTGGCCTCAAACCGTTTCGAGTTCGGGGGCGGGCAGCGCGGCCATCGGCCGGGCGGCTCCGGAGGAGTCGACGTGCTTGCTCATTTCGCGCAAGCCCGCCACGTCGAGGATCAGGGCGACGCGTCCGTCGCCCAGGATGGTGGCCGCCGCCACGCCGTCGAGATGGCGGAAGTTGGCTTCGAGACTCTTGATGACGACCTGCTGCTGGCCCAGCACCTCGTCCACCACCAGGCCGATGCGCGAGCCGTCCTCGGTCTCCACCAGCACCACCAGCGCCTTGGTGGCGTCGGTGGCGGCGTCCGGGATGCCGAAGAGCTGGTGGAGATGGACGAGCCGCACATACTCGCCGCGCGCCATCATCACCTCGCACTTGCCGACCAGCCCGTGCAGATCCTCGGGCTTGGGCCGCAGGCTCTCGACGATGTTGGTGAGCGGCAGCACGAAGCGCTCCGCCCCCACCGAGATCACCATGCCGTCGAGCACCGCCAGCGTCAGCGGCAGCGACAGCACGAAGCGCGAGCCCTCGCCCGGCGTCGAGTAGACGCCGATGCGCCCGCCCAAGCTGGAGATGTTGCGGCGGACCACGTCCATGCCGACGCCGCGGCCGGAGATGTTGGACACCTTGTCGGCGGTCGAGAAGCCGGGCAGGAAGATCAGGTTGTCGATCTCCTCGTCCGACAAATTGGCGCCGGCCGGCACCATCCCCTTCTCGATGGCCTTGGACAGCACCCGCGCGCGGTTGATGCCGCGGCCATCGTCCGACACCTCGATGACGATGCGGCCTGAGCGGTGCTGGGCCGACAGCTGCACCGTGCCCTGGCGCGGCTTGCCGACGCGCTCGCGCTCGTCCGGCGTTTCCAGGCCGTGGTCGATGGAGTTGCGGATCATGTGGGTCAGCGGATCGACGAGGTTCTCGACCACCGTCTTGTCCACCTCGGTCGCCTCGCCGGCGGTGACCAGCGCCACCTCCTTGCCGGTCTCCGTCGCCAGCTCGCGCACGAGGCGCGGCATGCGGCTGAACACGCTGGACACCGGCTGGGCGCGGATCGACATGACGCTTTCGCGCAGCTCGCGGGTGTGCTGGGCCAGCTGTTCCAGCCCTTCCAGCAGCTCCTGGAACTCGCCGGGGGGCAGCTCGCGCACGTGCTCGGCGATCATCGCCTGGGTGATGACCATCTCGCCGACCATGTTGACCAGCCGGTCGATCTTGTCGAGGTCGACGCGGATCGTGTGGCTGGTCAGCCCGGCGTGCTCGCCGCCGGCCGCCTTCTTCGCGGCAGCGGCAGCGGCGGGCGGCGGGGCGGGGGCCGCGACGGGAACCGGGTCGGTCGCGGCGGCGGCGGGCGGCGGCTCCTCCGCCTTGGGCGCGGCGGTCACCGCGGGCGGCGGGGCCTCGGCCGAGATGCGGATGTCGCACTCGTCGGCGACGAACTCGAACACGTCGTCGATCTTGGCGCGGTCCACGTCCGCGTCGGCGATCAGCGTCACCGTCCAGGACAGGTGCAACAGCTCGGCTTCGAGGTTCCCCAGCGTTGGCAGCTGGTCCTGGTGGCAGACGATCTCCGCCTCGCCCAGGCGCTTCAGTGCGCGCAGCATGAAGGTCGGCTCGTTGCCGGACATCAGCAGCTCGGCCTTGGGCCGGAACACGATGGTCCAGCGCACCTTGCCCTCGGGGACGGGCGGCGCGCCTTCCGCCGCGCGGGCGGCCCGGATGGCGGCCATGGCGTCGCCATAGATGCCCGCCTGATCGTCCTCATCGTCGGGGTAGCTGGCCACGGGGGCCGGGGCCGGTTCCGGCGCCGCCTCCGCCGCGTGGGGGGCGTCGCCACTGAGGAAGCGGCGCAGCTTGGCGACCACCGCGTCGGTGGTGCCGGCCGGTGCCGGCGTGCCCTCGCGGGCGTAGGCCAGCATCTGGCCCAGCACGTCGTTGGCGCGGATCAGCGTGTCCACCAGCTCGGTCGTCACGGCGATGGCGGTGTTGCGCACGCCGTCCATGACCGTCTCGAACTCGTGCGCGAAGGCCACCAGCTCGTTGAAGCCGAAGGCGCCGCCGCCGCCCTTGATGGAGTGCACGGCGCGGAAGATGGCGTTCACCTCGTCCACGTCGAAGGTGCCCGGCGTCAGGTTCAGAAGCCCGGATTCGGCGACCGCGAGCAGTTCGGCGCTCTCGTCGAAGTAGGTTTGTTTGAAGCGGCTCAGGTCTTCCACGGGCTTTAGTCCTTTCCCCAGGCGCGCGACGTCAACCGCAGACCTTCTGGACCACGGAGATCAGCTTTTCCGGGTTGAACGGCTTGACGATCCAGCCGGTGGCGCCGGCCGAGCGGCCTTCCGACTTCTTGCTCTCGTCCGACTCGGTGGTCAGCATGAGGATCGGCAGCGTGCGGTGCGCCGGGGTGGCGCGCAGCCGGCGGATCAGCGTCAGCCCGTCCATCACCGGCATGTTCAGGTCGGTGATGACCAGATCGACCTTGGTGGTGGCGATCAGGTTCAGCGCCTGCTGCCCATCGGCGGCCTCGACCACGTCGTAGCCCGCACCCTTCAGCGTGAAGGTCACCATGTCGCGCATGGTGCGCGAATCGTCGACGCTCATAACCTTTTTCTTCACGACCGGCTCCACTGCTTCAGCCACGCGGACAGGCCGAGGTCGTCGCACGCCTCGGCCAGCACCTCGGAGGGCTGGGCGATGATGAATGTCTGTCCAGCGTCCACCGCCTGGCGCGACGCCGCCAGCAGCGCCTGGACGCAGGCGGTGCTGATTCGCTCCACCGCGTCGGCCTGGACCAGCACGTCGGTGGACGTGCCGAACCCGTGCCGCAGGCTGTCCACCAGCGGTTGCGCCATGGCGAGGTCGAGGTCGCTGGGCAGCCCCAGGCGCACCTGACCGGCCTCCTCGCTCCATTTGATCAGCGTCACGGCAACCCCCATTGGCGCCCCGGCGAAGCGTCCGTCACACCGCACGTCGCGGCGACGGGACGGCAGCGCCATGCCCGGCATTCGCGCAAAACCTGCCAGAGCACGGATAAGGATTCGTTAAGGAGGGGTGCCCAAGGCAAGGGTTTCCGCCACCCCTGCGGCAATCTGGCTGAGTTCGATCGGTGACAAGGTGCGCCTCAGGCGCCGATGCTTTCCCTGGGCCGGAAGCGAAGCGCGCTCCAGGTGTCGTCCACGGCGACGGCGGCGACCGCGTCGAAGCCGAACGGCTCCATCGCCTGCAACAGGGTTTCGCGGGGCAAGCCGCCGGTCTTTTCAGGGAAGGCGATCCACAGCACGCCGTCGTACGCCACTTCGCTGACCACGACGGTGGCGAAGGCGTCCAGCGCGGCGCGGTCCTTGACGAAGACCATCAGCCACCCGGCCGGCTCGGCGCCGCTTTCGTTGACGTGCACGCCGTCCGGCAGCCGCTCGAACAGCGGCTTGAGAGCTTTCGGCACGTTGAGCAGCCGGGCGCGCACGCCGGGTGCCAGCAGCAGCTTTTCGGGGAGGGTGTCGGACATGGGGCGGGTCCACGCGTGGTGTCGCGTGGGGAGTGTAGCACGCCTTGTGTGGATGCAATGCGCGTCGGAAGCCCGGCTGATGGATACGTCCACCTCTTCCCACTTTAACCCCGCGCCTTGCTGGGCTATGTGAAGGACCATGAATTCATACGTGCGTCTCCTCACCGAAGCCGGGCCGCTGGGGGCCTTCTTCTTCGCCAACGCCAAGTTCGGCATCATGACCGGCACCGCCGTGTTCATGGTGGCGATCGTGGCGGCGCTGCTGGTGTCCTGGCATTTCGAGCGGCGGGTGCCGATCATGCCCGTCATCGGCGCCGGGTTCGTGCTGGTGTTCGGCGGGCTGACGCTGTGGCTGAACGACGATCTGTTCATCAAGATCAAGCCCACCCTGGTCAATCTGCTGCTCGCCACCGTGCTGTTCGTCGCCCACGCCATGCGCCGCAACGTGATGAAGCACGTGCTGGGCACGGTGCTGAACCTCGACGACGAGGGGTGGCGGACGCTGGCGCTGCGCTGGGCGTGGTTCTTCCTGCTGCTGGCCGGGCTGAACGAGGTGGTGTGGCGCACGCTGTCCACCGACGACTGGGTGAACTTCAAGGTGTTCGGCATCATGCCGCTGACGCTGCTGTTCAGCGTGCTCCAGACGCCGTTCATCATGCGTCATCAGGCCGCTGCCGAGCCGCCCGGCGACGAGGCCGCGGCGCCCCCCGTGCGGGAGGTTTGAGCCATGGGAAGCTTCAGCGCCTTTCACTGGATCGTCGTCCTGCTGGTGATCCTCATCCTGTTCGGCGCCGGCAAGCTGCCGCAGGTGATGGGCGATCTCGCCAAGGGCGTGAAGGCCTTCAAGGCCGGCATGAAGGACGATGCGGAGGCCGACAAGCCCGCTCCGCCGCCCGCGGCCACCGCCCAGCGGGCTGAGCCGCCGGCCGAACCGCCGCGCCCGAGCTGAAAAGTCATTCGTTTCTCACGACCGCATGGCGCATCGCGGTTTGAAGGCCCGCAGAAATGCTGTAGAACGGGTGTAATCCGTTCACGCCGCACGCGGCGTCGAAGCGGGTACCTCGACAGAATGGGGCGCCCCCCGCCGTGAGCTTCAAGGACGAGATCAAGGCTGCCGACACCAAGGCGACCGCGAACAAAGGCGACAGCGCGACGACGTCGGACAACGACGACATCGCCCGGCTTCTGCGCGCTCTCAACGAAGACCTGAAGGCCGATCCGCAGGTCATCGCCGCCGACGGGGACGACGAGGAGGACGAGGACGCGGAGGTCGCCGCCGCCCGCCATTTCCCACTCGGCAAGATCGCGCTGGCGCTGCTCGCCGCCGGTGGCATCGGTGTCGGCGTGGTGATGTTCGACGGCTCCCGGACCGACACGCCGGCCCTCGACCAGACCGCGGCGGTGGCCCCGGTTGGCCAGGGCGGCGCTTCCACCAGTTCGCTGCCGCTGACGCTGAACCCCAAGCCGGCCGGCACCGCCCAGCCTGAAGCCCTGATCGCCCGCGCCCCTGCGCCGGGTCCCGCACCCACCGTGGTTCCGGCCGCCCCGGTTCCGGCTGCTGCCGCGCCCGTGCCGCCGATCCCGGCGCCGCCCGGCCGCGTCGAGCCCGCACCGGTGCCGCCGCCGGTGCTGTCCGGCGCGCCGTCCGGCACGCAGACGGTGGTCAAGCCAATCGAGCCGCCGCCCGTCCCCAAGCTCGACGCGCCCAAGCCGGCCCCGGCCAAGGCCCCGGAACCGAAGGTGGCGGAGGTCAAGCCGGCCGAGATCAAGCCCGTCGAAAAGGCCCCGGAAATCCTCAAGGCGCCCGAGCCCAAGGCCCCTGAAATCAAGCAGGCCCAAGCCCAGCCCCAGGCTCCCGAGGTGACGGCGCCGGAGGTCAAGGCACCCGAGGCTAAGGCTCCGGAAACCAACCCTGCCGAGTTGCAGGCGATGCTGTCGCCGCCCAAGTCCGCGCAGCCGTCGGCGAAGGCGCGCAAGGCCAGCAAGGCCGCTCCGGCGCCCGCCGAACCCGGTGCCGCTCCGGCGTCGCGCCCGGCGGTCAGTGCGACCGGCCGCTGGGTCGTGCAGGCCGGCTCGTTCAGTGTGCTGGAGAACGCCGAGGCGGTGCAGCGCAAGCTGACCGCGAAGGGCTACGCGGCGCAGGTCTCCGACTGGACGGATTCCTCGCAGCGCGCCTGGAAGATCGTTCGCGTCGGCGGTTACGACAGCCAGGCCGACGCCAAGCGCGTCGCCGCGGACGTGAAGTCCAGCCTCGGCCTGTCCGCGATGGTGGTCTCCGGGCGCTAAGCCCTTAATCCATTAGGGTAAGAACCTTTCGGACAGGACGCCGCAACCCCTAACCGTGTGCGGCCTTCGGCTTGATCTGATACAATCGTTGCCGCTAACATGCGGCATCGGGCATCTTCGCTGTTACAAACAAACAAAGATCGGCCGTTCCCGAGAGGCCGACACATTGGAGGAAGCAGCCGTGAAGCCGACGATCCTGGTCGCCGACGACGAGCCCAGCATCGTCCTGTCGCTGCAAGTTCTGTTGCAGAAGGCGGGTTACGAGGTGCGCGTGGCCCGCAACGGCGAGGAAGCCATGCAGTCGGTCGAGGCCGCGGCCCCCGATCTCATCCTGCTCGACGCCATGATGCCCAAGCGCGACGGCTTCGACGTTTGCCAGTCGCTGCGCTCCAACCCCGCGCTGAGGGATCTGCCGATCATCATGCTGACGGCCAAGAGCCGCGACGTGGAACGGCAGAAGGGCATGGCGCTGGGCGCCACCGACTACATCACCAAGCCGTTCTCCACCCGCGATCTGGTCGCCACCGTGCGCAAGTACGTGCAGCCCGAGGGAGCGATCCCGTGAGCGTGCCGGCGGCCCAGACCAGCGAGGCCGCTGTGGCGGCCTCCAATTCCACTCCCGTCCAGGCGCCGGGCGAGCCGCGCCGCTGGGTTCCGCTGGCGCTGCGCGGCGTCGGCGCCCTGCTGATCGGCACCGCCATCGGCGGTGCGGTGCTGCTGCGGGACACCGGGTCCGACCCGATGATCAGCTACGCGGTGATGATGACCGGCGCGGTCGCCGCCGGCGTCGCCGTCCTGTGGACGGTGATCGGCCGCCACGTGCTGCGCGCCGGCACCACGCTGGCCGCCGAGGCGCGGGTCATCGCGCACGGCACGGCGGGTGCGCGCATTCCGGTGGAGCGCTACGGCGACCTCGCCCCGGTCGCCCGCGCGGTGAACGAACTGGCCGACAAGCTGGTGGCGGCGCGCCTGGACATCGACCGCGCCGTCGCCGAATCCACCGCCAAGGCCGAGCAGCAGAAGACCCGGCTGGCCGCCATCCTCCAGGACCTGCACGAGGGCGTGCTTGTCTGCAACCTCAAGCATCAGATCCTGCTGTACAACCAGACGGCGCTGGACCTGCTGCACCTGACCGGCGATCTGGGGCTGGGCCGCTCGCTGCTGCACTTCGTGCTGCCGGAGCCGATCCTCCACACGCTGGAGCGCTTGACGCTGCGCGTGCGTGAGGGCCGCCATCTGCGCCACGAACACGGCACCACCGCGCAGTTCGTCGGCGCCACGACCGACGGCCGCATCCTGCTGGAAGGCCGCATGAGCGTCATCCTCCAGGAGGCCGAGGCCGAGGACGCCGTTCCGGTCATCACCGGCTACGTCATCACGCTGTCCGACGCGACGCGCGAACTGGCGGCGCTCGGCCAGCGCGACGCGCTGCTGCGCGAGGCGACGGAGGGCTTCCGCGGCCCCATCGCCAACCTCCAGGCGGCGCTGGAAACACTGATCGACACGCCCGAGCTGGACGACGACAACCGCCGCGCCTTCGAGGCGGCGATGATGGACTCCTGCAACACGCTGGCCCAGCGGCTGGAGCAGGTCACCGGCGATTACCGCAGCGTGATGACCGGCTCCTGGCCGATGAGCGACATCCACTCCAACAACCTGCTCAACCTCGTGCGCCACCGCGTGTGCGACGGGGCGGGCTATGGGGTCACGCTCACCGGTCTGCCGCAGTGGGCGCATTGCGACAGCTTCAGCGTCGTCGTGCTGGTCGATCACCTCATCAGGCGCATCCACGAGCGGACCGGCGTCGCCGACTTCGACCTGTCGGCCGATCATGAGGGGCAGTGGGTCTACATCGACGTGACCTGGACCGGCACGCCGCTGGCGAGCGGCGTCGTGGACGGCTGGCTCGACACCCCGCTTCCCGATGCGCTGGGCGGCCTCACCGTCGGCGACGTGCTGCAACACCACAAGAGCACGCTGTGGTGCGAGGCGCTGAAGGGGCGCGAGGGCTGCGCGCGGCTGCGCGTGCCGCTGCCGCCGGCCCTGTCGCCGCCCACCGCGCACGTGCAGGCGGCGCGCACCAGCTCGCGGCCGGAGTTCTTCGACTTCAGCCTGCTGCACCAGCCGCTGGCGACCAGCGAGCTGGGCCGCACGCCGCTGGAGGCGCTGCACTACGTGGTCTTCGACACCGAGACCACCGGCCTGTCGCCGTCGAACGGCGACGAGATCATCCAGGTCGCCGCGGTGCGCGTGGTCAACGGCCGCATCCTGACCGGCGAGACCTTCAACCAGCTGGTCAACCCCGGCCGCAAGATCCCGCCGGAGTCCATCCCGTTCCACCACATCACCGAGGACATGGTCGCCGACAAGCCGACCGTGGACAAGGTGCTGCCGCAGTTCCGCGCCTTCGTCTCCGGGGCGGTGATGGTGGCGCACAACGCCGCCTTCGACCTCAAGTTCCTGAAGATGAAGGAGAAGGCGGCCGGCGTGCGGTTTGACTGCCCGGTGCTCGACACCATGCTGCTGTCGCGCATGCTCCAGGGCGACGACGGCGACCACACGCTGGACGGCATCGCGCAACGTCTGGGGATCGAGGTGGTGGACCGCCACACCGCGCTGGGCGACAGTCTGGTCACCGCGGCGATCTTCCTGCGGATGATCGACATGCTGCGCGAGCGCGACATCCGCACGCTCGACGACGCCATCCGCGGCGCCAACATCCTGGTCGAGCTGGCGGCGCGGGAGCGCGCCTTTTGAGCGCCGGGGGCGACAGCTCCCCGTCCCCATCATCGCGGGTGCCGCGCACCGACCGTCTCGTTGCCTTGTTCCTGATGGCCGCCGTCGCCTTCAACCCGCCGCTGCTGCGGGTGTTCGGCGCCGGCGACACGCTGTTCGGCTGGCCGCTGGTGTACGTCTACAGCTTCGGCGTCTGGGCCGGGGTGATCGCGCTGTCGGCGCTGCATCTGGAGCGCGGGGGTGAGCGATGACCTGGCCCACCGTCGTCGCCGCGTCGCTGGCCTACCTGCTGCTGCTGTTCGCCATCGCCTGGTGGGCGGACCATAGGGCGGACGTACGGCGCTCGGTCATCGCCAGCCCGTACGTGTACGCGTTGTCGCTGGCGGTGTACTGCACGACCTGGACGTTCTACGGCTCGGTCGGCCGCGCCGCCTCGCTGGGCATTGGCTTCCTGCCGATCTATTTGGGGCCGACGCTGCTCATGCTCCTCGGCCCGCTGGTGCTGCGCAAGATCCTGCGCATCGCCAAGGCGCAGCGCATCACCTCCATCGCCGATTTCCTGGCGTCGCGTTACGGCAAGAGCCAGGTGCTGGGCGGGCTGGTGGCGCTGATCGCGGTCATCGGTATCACGCCGTACATGGCGCTTCAGCTCAAGGCGGTGTCGGTCAGCTTCGACGTGCTGACCGGCAGCGACCCGACCGGGCGCCTCGGCGTGCCGATGCACCCCTTCGTCCTCGACAACGCCTTCTATGTGGCGGTGGTGATGGCGGTGTTCGCCGTCATCTTCGGCACCCGCCATATCGACGCCGCCGAGCACCACGAGGGCATGGTGGCGGCGGTCGCCTTCGAGTCCGTGGTCAAGTTGCTGGCTTTCCTGGCGGTCGGCGGCTTCGTGGTGTGGGGGCTGTACGACGGCAGCGGCGACCTGTTCGCCCGCGCCTCCGCCCATCCCGACATCGCGCGGCTGTTCACCGTCGCCCCGGCGCTGGCGGACGGGTCGTGGATCACCTCCACCCTGCTGGCCATGGCGGCGGTGCTGTGCCTGCCCCGGCAGTTCCAGGTGATGGTCATCGAGAACGTCGACGAGCGCCACCTGAACCGGGCGCTGTGGCTGTTCCCGCTCTACATGCTGCTGATCAACCTGTTCGTGCTGCCGCTGGCGGCGGCCGGGCTGCTGCATTTCCCCGGCCGCAGCGTCGATCCGGACGTGTTCGTGGTGGCGCTGCCGCTGACCGGCGGGGCGGAATGGCTGGCGCTGCTGGCCTTCGTCGGCGGCCTGTCGGCGGCGACGGGGATGATCATCGTCGAGGCCATCGCGCTGTCCACCATGGTCTGCAACGACCTCGTGCTGCCGGCGCTGTTCCGCTTCCGCCACGAGGCGCTGGAGCGCCGGGCCGACCTGTCGCGCCTGCTGCTGACCATCCGCCGCGTCGCCATCGTGGCGATCCTGCTGTTGGGCTACGCGTACTTCCGCTTTGCCGGGTCGGCGTACGCGCTGGTCGCCATCGGCCTGATCTCCTTCGCTGCGGTGGCGCAGTTCGCACCGCCGCTGATCGGCGGCATCTACTGGACCGGCGCCACCCGGCGCGGCGCGCTGGCGGGCCTCAGCGCCGGCATTTTGGTGTGGGCGTACACGCTGCTGCTGCCGTCCTTCGCGCGGTCGGGCTGGATGCCGGCGAGCTTCATCGAGCAGGGGCCGTGGGGGCTGGACCTGCTGCGCCCCTACGCGCTGTTCGGGCTGGAGGGCATGGACCCGCTGACGCACGCACTGTTCTGGAGCGTGCTCGCCAACATCGGCCTGTACGTCGCGGTGTCGCTGTTCGACCGGCCGGGCATCGGCGAGCGGGTGCAGGCGACCGCCTTCGTCGAGGTGTTCCAGCAGCGCGGCGAGGCCGCCGCAGCCGCCGGCCAATGGCGTGGCAGCGCCACCGCGGCCGACCTGAAGCGCATCGTCGCCCGCTTCCTCGGACCCCAGCGCGCCGAGCAGGCGTTCGCCCAGTTCGGCCGCGCGCACGAACCGAATCGCCGCGCCGGGGCGGACATGGTGCGCTTCGCCGAGCGTCTGCTGGCCGGCGCCCTGGGTGCGGCGTCGGCGCGGGTGGCGCTGGCCTCGGCGGTCAAGGGCGGCGAGGTCAGCCTTCCCGAGCTGATGCGCATGCTGGACGAAACCAGCCACGTCATCGAGTACTCACGCCAGCTCGAACACAAGACGGTGGAACTGGAGCGCGCCTCGGTCGCCTTGCGCGCCGCCAACGAGCGGCTGAAGGAGCTGGACCGCCTGAAGGACGATTTCCTCTCCACGGTGACGCACGAACTGCGCACGCCGCTCACCTCGATCCGTGCGCTGTCGGAAATCCTGCTCGACAACCCGGACACCGAGTTGAACCTGCGCCAGGACTTCCTGGCGGTCATCGTCAAGGAGAGCGAACGCCTGACCCGCCTGATCAATCAGGTTCTCGACATGGCGAAGATCGAAGCCGGCGAGATCGACTGGCAGATCGGCGCCGTGGATCTGTGCGCCGCGGCCGAACACGCCGCCGACACCACCAGCCAGCTTTTCCGCGACAAGGACGTGACGCTGGAGGTGGTGCTGCCCGAGGCGCTGCCGCCGGTGCGCGGCGACCACGACCGGCTGGTGCAGGTGGTGGTCAATCTGCTGTCCAACGCCGCCAAGTTCACCCCGGAGGGTGGCCGCGTCTGTTTGCGCGCGTTCGCCACCTCGGACGGCGTGCGCGTCGACGTCAGCGACAACGGTCCGGGCATCGCGGCCGAGCATCAGGCCATCGTCTTCGAGCGCTTCCGGCAGGTCGGCGACACCATGACCGACAAGCCGCAGGGCACCGGCCTCGGCCTCGCCATCTGCAAGCGCATTGTCGAGCACCTGAACGGCCGCCTGTGGGTGGAAAGCGAGCCGGGGCAGGGCGCCACCTTCTCCTTCGTCATCCCCTACGCCACCGCCGACATGATCCAGCCGGTGGAGCGCGCGGCCCCCGGAGCCGCTTGACGCCGGTCAACCCCGCTCCGACACGGCCCGGCTAAGCTTCGGCCAGACAGGCTGTGTTGAGGTCTTGGGGGGGCATGGTGTTGGGAAGTCTCTGGTCGCGTCTCGGCAGCGCGCGGATCCTCGGCGCGTCGATCATCGGCGCCGCGGTGATCTTCGTCTCGGGCATCGTCTTCTGGGGCGGTTTCAACACCGCCATGGAGGCGACCAACCAATTGGACTTCTGCGTCTCGTGCCACGAGATGAAGGACAACGTCTACGCCGAGTACAAGAAGACCATCCATTTCCAGAACCGCACCGGCGTGCGCGCCACCTGTCCGGACTGCCACGTGCCCAAGGATTGGGTGCACAAGATCATGCGCAAGATCCAGGCCTCGAACGAGGTGTACCACTGGCTGCTCGGCAGCGTGGACACGCCCGAGAAGTTCGACGCCAAGCGCCTGGAGCTGGCCAAGCACGAGTGGGCGCGCTTCAAGGCGAACGACTCGCTGGAATGCCGCAACTGCCACTCCTTCGCGGGCATGGCCGCCGACAAGCAGAAGCAGCGCGCCAAGAAGCAGCACGAGATGGCCAGGGCCGATGGCATGACCTGCATCGACTGCCACAAGGGCATCGCGCACAAGCCGGTCCACCAGCTGCTTGAGGACGAAGAGAAGGTCGCCGACGCCGGCAAGGCCAAGCCGGTGCAGGCCGCCGCTGCCGTCGCGCCTGCCGCTGCTCCGACCCCGGCCCCGGCGGCTCCGGCGCCAGCCCCGGCGCCTGCCACTGCTCCGGCCCCGGCGCCCGCCGCCGCGGCTCCCGCCTCGGACACTTCGGGTGTTGACTGGAGTGCGGTTCCGGAAAAGACAGTGACGCTGTTCTACCCCGGCCAGACCTCGTTCGAGTGGATCCAGACCGAGCACGGCGGCGCGCGCGCCTTCAAGAAGGGCGAGCAGTGCTCGGGCTGCCACGAGGGCGAGCAGGCGGACATGGGCGCCAAGATGGTGACCGGCAAGAAGGCCGAGCCGACGCCGATCCCCGGCAAGCGGGCGTCGATCCCGCTGACCGTGCAGGCGGCGCACGACGGCACCAACCTGATGCTGCGCTTCCAGTGGCCGGCCAGCCCGCACACCCCGGCGCCGTTCGTCGAGGGCGGCAAGATGGATCCGGAGAACTCCGTCAAGCTCGCCATGATGATCGACCAGGGCACGGTGCAGGACGCCGACCGCTCGGGCTGCTGGAGCACCTGCCACCACGACGCCCGCACCATGCCCGACGCCCCGGCCGGGGCCGGCTTCACCAAGTACCTGCCGCAGACCCGCACGGCGATCTCGCTCAAGGACAGCCCGCGCGGCGGTGGCGACAAGCTGAAGTCGCCGGAGGAGCTGAAGGCTCTGATGGACCAGGGCGTGTTCCTCGACCTGCTGCGCTGGAAGTCGGGCAGCAACAATGTGGAAGACGGCTACGTCTCGTCGGAGCGCGTGATGACCGGCGGCCAGGGCGCCAGCGGCCAGGGCGTGCTGAAGGACGGTATCTGGACGGTGACGATCGTGCGCAAGCTGACGTCGGACAAGCCGGGCGACATCAGCATCGAGCCGGGCAAGACCTACACCATCGGCTTCGCCATCCACGACGACCACACCAACGCCCGCTTCCACCACGTCTCGGTGGACTACAAGCTGGCGCTCGACAACGCCGAAGCCGGCATCAACGCCGTGAAGGCCGCAGGCGCCGCCCCGGCGCAGGTTCCCGTGCAGAAGGCCAGCCTGCCGCCGGCCGACGCACATGTTGCGCCTGCCGCGGCGGAGACGCCGGCGCCGGCTGACTTCGACGCGTTCAACGCCAAGGACGTCATGCGCACCTGCGCGCCGTGCCACGGCGAGTTCGGCCAGGGCGGCGGCAAGGGCACCTACCCTCGCATCGCCGGCCTCAACGCGGACTACCTCGCCGACCAGCTGCGCAAGTTCAAGTCGCGCGAGCGCGAGAACATCCCGATGATCCCCTTCACCAACGACCGCGAGCTGCCGGATTCGGACATTCGCGACATCACCCGTTTTCTGGCGAGCGTCAAGCTGAAGACCAAGCTGGACGACGCCGACGCCCCGGCCGACGGCCTCGACCGTCTGATGGCGGCCAAGAAGATCCTGCACATCGAGCGCTACGACGGCGACGCCGAGCAGGGCAAGGCGCTGTATGGCGAGCTGTGCGCGTCTTGCCACGGCAAGGCCGGTGAAGGGCGCGTCAAGAAGCCGCCGCTGGCCGGTCAGTACAGCGAGTACCTGTTCCAGCAAATCTCCGACTTCAAGAAGGGCCGGCGCCAGCACGAGGACATCGACCTGCTGTTCGCCCAGCGCAGCGAGCGCGACATCGACGCCATCCTGGCCTATCTGTCGACGCTCAGTCCGTCGTAATCACTGGAAGGCGGCCTCGGCGAAGCTGCGCAGCTTGCGGGAGTGCAGGGTGTCCATGCCGTGCTCGCGCAGCAGCTCCATGGCGAGCAGGCCGATCTTCAGGTGCTGGTCCACCCGCTCGCGGTAGAACTGGTCGGCCATGCCGGGCAGCTTCAACTGGCCGTGCAGCGGCTTGTCCGACACGCACAGCAGCGTGCCGTACGGCACCCGGAAGCGGAAGCCGTTGGCGGCGATGGTCGCCGATTCCATGTCCAGCGCCACGGCGCGGCTCTGGCTGAAGCGCATCAGCGGCTCGCGGTGGTCGCGCAGTTCCCAGTTGCGGTTGTCGATGGTCGCCACCGTGCCGGTGCGCATGACGCTTTTCAGCGCATAGCCCGACAGGCCGGTGACCCGCTCCACCGCGGCTTCCAGCGCGCGCTGCACCTCGGCCAGCGCCGGCACCGGGACCCAGGTCGGCAGATCGGCGTCCAGCACGTGGTCGTCGCGCACATAGCCGTGCGCCAGCACATAGTCGCCCAGCCGCTGCGTCGAGCGCAGGCCGGCACAGTGGCCCAGCATGATCCAGGCGTGCGGGCGCAGCACGGCGATGTGGTCGGTGATGGTCTTGGCGTTGGACGGGCCGACGCCGATGTTGACCAGCGTGATGCCGTTGCCGTCCGGCCGCGTCAGGTGGTAGGCGGGCATCTGCGGCGCGCGGGCGCGGCGGGTCTGCGCGGTCAGCTCCCCCGGATCGGCATCGGGGTTCAGGTTGCGGTTGGTGGTGACGATGTCCCACGGCTCGACGAAGCGGTCGTACTGGCTGCGGTATTCGGCCAGCCTCGGGTCGTCGGTCGGCGTCATGATCTCGTGCGCCAGCCGAATGAACTCGTCCACATAGAACTGGTAGTTGGTGAACAGCACGAAGTTCTGGAAATCCTCGGGCGCCGTCGCCGTGTAGTGGCGCAGCCGGTGCAGCGAGAAATCCACCCGCGGTGCGGTGAACAGCGCCAGCGGTTTGACGTCGTCGTCGTCCTCCTCGTAGGTACCGTTGACGATGGTGTCGTCCATGCGCGCCAGATCCGGCAGCTCGAACAGGTCGGGCAGGCGGGCGAGGCGTTCGGGCGTCAGGCCGCCCTCGACGTACATGCCGTTGGGGAAGGCGAAGTGGATGGGGATCGCCTCGGTGCTGACGCCGACTTCCAGCGGCACGCCGTGGTTCTTCAGCAGCAGGCCGAACTGCTCGCGGTAATAGCGCTCGAACAGGTCCGGCCGGGTCACTGTGGTGCAGTGCTCGCCCACCCCCTCGACGAAGCCGTAGGACAGCCGCGTGTCCACCACGGCCCCGCTCTCCGTCACCAGCTTGACGTAGGGGTAGCAGGCGTGCACGCGGGCCGGCGGGTCCTCGCCGCGGGTGAAGGCGGCGAAGCGGCCGCGCAGGTACGCGGTGTTGCGCTCCCACAGGTCGCGCACGCAGGCCAGAACCGCGTCGGCATCGGAAAAGGACCCGGCAGGGCCGGGCGGGATGGGGGCGGGGGCGGTCGTGAAGGACGTCATCTCCTTCACATAGGGGGTTGGCGCAGGGGAAGGAAGCCCCCGGACGCGGGTGCGGCGCCGGCTTAACCGGTAATGGAAGTATGTTGTCGCAAATTGTCCCATAAAAGATTGATGTTATTACAGCTTCTCGTCATGGGCGCTGCTATAAGCGATTACTCTCATAATCATATATGCGCAGCGGCGGTCTGGGGGCGGAAATGAAAAGAAAAGCGTGGCTGTGGGGTCTTGTGGTTGCCGGGCTGGTGGGCGCCGATGCCGGCGCGCTCGCGCAGACCGCTGCGGCGGGCGAATCCTCCGTCGTCAAGACGGACAAGGGGCAGGTTCAGGGCTACATCCGCAACGGCGTCCTGGAGTTCCGGGGCATCCCCTTCGGCAAGTCCGTGGGCGGCGACCGGCGGTGGACCATGCCCGAGCCGCCGGAACCGTGGTCGGGTGTCCTGAAGGCCATGAACTTCGCGGCGCCCTGCGCCCAGAAGGCCCGATACAACCTGACCGAACGCAGCGACAACGAGGACTGCCTCGCCCTCAACGTCACGGTGCCGAAGCTGGACGGGCAGAAGCGTCCGGTCATCGTCTGGATTCACGGCGGCGCCTTCGTGGGCGGGTCGAGTTCGCTCTATCGGCTGGATCGCCTTGCCAAGCAGACCGATGCGGTCATCGTGGCGGCCAACTATCGGGCGGGCGTCTTCGGTTTCATGCCGCACCCGGCCTTCGATCCCGACAGCAACGGCGGCTTGGCGCTGGAGGACCAGCGGCTGGCGCTGCGCTGGGTGCAGAACAACATCGCGGCCTTCGGCGGCGATCCCGGCAACGTCACGCTGGCCGGCGAGTCGGCCGGCGCCGCCTCGGTGTGCATGCACATCATCGCGCCGGAGCAGACCACCGGCCTGTTCCACAAGGCCATCATCCAGAGCGGGGCCTGCGTCCACAAGCTGCGCGACGTGAAGGAGCGGAACAGCTTCGGTGAGGCGGTCGCCAAAAAGGTCGGCTGCAGCGACCCGGCCACGGTGCTGTCCTGCCTGCGCACCAAGAACGCGCAGGAGTTGATCGAAGCCGGTGACGAGGCCGGTACGGGCGATCTCATGGCGTTCGCGCCGGTGAAGGGGACGAAGACGCTGCCGCAGACGGGTGCCGATGCCCTGCGGGACGGCAATTTCGTCAAGGTCCCGGTGGTCAATGGCGGGACTCGCGATGAACTGCGCCTGTATGTTGGCTACGCCGTCCAGGAGGGCAAGAGCTTCACCGCCGCTAACTACAAGGACATGCTCCGCCTGTATTACGCGGACAAGGCGGACGTGATCGCCGCCCAGTATCCCGTGACCAATTACTCGTCGGCGGCCGCGGCCATAGGCTCGGTGTGGACCGACTTCCGGCCGGACATCGGCATCAACCATTGCCTCTATGTCGAGACGGCGAAGCTGATGTCGCGTCACGTCGACGTCTACCAGTCGGAGTTCTCCGACCGGAATGCCCCGACGCTGGGCGTGTCGATCCCGTTGCTGCCGGATCCGGGATTCGACCTGGGGGCTGCGCATTCGTCCGAGCTGAACTACTACTTCCCGGGCTATTCCAACACCTCACAGATCTCCGCGCCCGACCTGGCGCGGGACCAGCAGGACATGGCCGACCAGATGGTGGCCTCCTGGGCAAACTTCGTGAAGACCGGGGTTCCCACGACGCCGGGCCTGAAGGAGTGGAAGAGGTTCAACGACGGCGGTTCCGCCATCCGCTTCGAACCGGGCAAGATCGCCGCATTCGACCCTGCGGCGGATTACCAGTGCACCTTCTGGAAGGGGCTCTACCCGGAGTATTTCAGCAAGTAAGGCGTTGCCCGTCCGTCGTGGCCGGATGACGGCCTGTGGCGGCGGGCAACATTCACACGGATTTCACGGATTGAGGCACGGATTACACGGATTTTTTGATGCTTGCAGAGCCTCGGGTCATCCCGAAGGCGATTGCTGTCCACGAATAGAAAAATCCGTGTAATCCGTGTTCAAATCCCCAAAATCCGTGTGAAAACAGTTGCTCGCCGTTACGACGGCAACCCCATCAGCGACTTGGCGAACGCGTCCGCATCGAACGGGCGCAGATCGTAGACGCCCTCGCCAATGCCGATGGCGTGCACCGGCAGTTTGAACTTCTCCGCCAGCGACACCAGAACGCCGCCGCGCGCCGAGCCGTCCAGCTTGGTCAGGATCAGCCCCGACACGTTGACCATGTCGCGGAACACCTCGACCTGGCTGTGCGCGTTCTGCCCGGTGGTGGCGTCCAGTGTCAGCAGCGTCGTGTGCGGCGCCGTCTCGTCCACCTTCTTGATGACGCGGACGATCTTGCGCAGCTCGTCCATCAGCCCGGTCTTGTTCTGCAAGCGCCCGGCGGTGTCGATCAGCAGCACGTCCACCTTCTCGGCCCGCGCCCGCTCCAGCGCCTCATACGCCAGCCCCGCCGCGTCGGCCCCGGTCTCCTTGGCGACCACCGCGCAGCCCGTGCGCTCGCCCCAGATCTTCAGCTGGCTGACGGCGGCGGCGCGGAAGGTGTCGCCGGCCGCCAGCATCACCGTCTTGCCCTCGTCGCGGAACTGGCGGGCCAGCTTGCCGATGGTCGTCGTCTTGCCGGTGCCGTTGACGCCGACCAGCAGGATCACGTGCGGCTTCAAATTCATGTCGATGGTCAGCGGCCGGGCGACCGGGCCGACGATCTTCGCCACCTCTGCCGCCAACGCAGCCTTGACCTCCTCCGGGCCGATCTCCTTGCCGAAGCGGGTGCGCGCCAGCTCGGCCGTCATCCGGGCGGCGGTGGCCGGACCGAGGTCGGCGGTGATCAGCAACTCCTCCAGTTCCTCCAGCGCCTCGTCGTCGAGCTTGCGCTTGGTGAAGATGCCGGTGATGCCGTCGGTCAGCTTGGACGAGGACTTGGACAGCCCGTCCTTCAGCCGGGCCAGCCAGCCCTTCTTGGGCGGCTCCTCGGCGATGGTGTGCGCGGATTCCGGTTCCTCGGGGGGCACCTCGGCGTGGTGCTCGGGCGCGAATTCCGCTGCGTCGGGCGCCGGCTCGACCAGAGGCGGGGGCGGCACCGTCTCGACGGCCAGGGCCGGCGGCAACTCCTCAGGCGACTGCGCCTCCTCGACCACCTCGGGGGTGGCCGGTTGCGGAGCGCTCTGCTCGTCCGTACGGGTCTCTTCCTCGGGCTTCTTGCGGCCGAACCAACGCAGGATCATGGGGTATCCGAAGTCTCCAGAGGGGTGCCGCGCAGCACGGTGCCGTCCGTGCCGGTGATTGCCGTCCGCACCAGCGTGCCGGGCCGATAGATCCGGCCCAGGCGGATCTCGGCGAAGTGCTCGGTGCGGCCGAGGTCGTCCTTCTCCACCAGCACGGTGGCGGTGCGGCCGACTTGGCGCGCGAGGTATGTGGCCACCGCCGCGTCGCCAGCCGCGCGCAGGCGGGCCGCGCGCTCCTTGCGGAAGCGGCTGTTGTCCTGCGGCATCTTCGCCGCCGGGGTGCCGGGGCGGGGCGAGTAGGGGAAGACGTGCAGCCACGTCAGCCCGCACTCCTCGACGAGGCGCAGCGTGTTCTCGAACATCGCCTCGTCCTCGGTGGGGAAGCCGGCGATGAAGTCGGCGCCGAAGACGAAGTCCGGTCGGCGCTCGCGCACCTTGGCGCAGAACGCCACGGCGTCGGCGCGGCTGTGCCGGCGCTTCATGCGCTTGAGGATCAAATCGTCGCCGGCCTGGAGCGACAGGTGCAGGTGCGGCATCAGGCGCGGCTCGGTCTCGATCAGGCGCCAGAGGTCGTCGTCGATCTCGATGCAGTCCAGCGACGACAGCCGCAGCCGCGGCAGTTCCGGCACCATCGCCAGCAGCCGGCGCACCATCTGCCCCAGCGTCGGCGTGCCCGGCAGGTCGGGGCCGAAGCTGGTGATGTCGACGCCGGACAGCACGACCTCGGTATACCCCGCGGCGACCAGCGCCTGCACCTGCTCGACCACCGCGCCGATGGGCACCGAGCGCGACGGGCCGCGCCCGAAGGGAATGATGCAGAAGGTGCAGCGGTGGTCGCAGCCCTGCTGCACCTGGACGAAGGCGCGCGCCCGGTCCTCGAACCCGCCGATCAGGTGGCCGGCGGTTTCCTTCACCGACATGATGTCGTTGACCAGAATCTTCTCGGCCGGCGGCAGGCCCCAGCTCTCGGGCTGGAGCTTTTCCTGATTGCCGAGGACCTGATCCACCTCGGGCATCTCGGCGTATTTGGCCGGGGCGATCTGCGCGGCGCAGCCGGTGACGACGATGCGGGCACCGGGATTTTCGCGCCTAAGCTTGCGGATGGTCTGGCGCGCCTGCCGCTCGGCTTCCGAGGTGACAGCGCAGGTGTTGACGATGACGACGTTCTCCAGCCCCGCGTTGCGGGCGTGGCTGCGCATCACCTCGGATTCATAGGTGTTCAGGCGGCAGCCGAAGGTGACGATCTCGGGCGTCTTGCTCAGCGCGTCGCTCATACCGCTACCAACTCAGGCGCCAGCCGCCCGGTGAAGCTCACGGCGACGGGGCCGGTCATCAGGACGTGGCCGTCGTCGCGCCATGTGATGGTCAGGGTGCCGCCGTCCAGCACCACGTCGGCCGTGCGCCCGGTCAGGCCACGGCGCGCCGCCGCCACCAGCGTGGCGCACGCCCCGGTGCCACAGGCGCGCGTGATGCCCACACCGCGCTCCCAGACGCGCATGCGGATGCGGGTGGGGGCCTCGACGCTGGCGAACTCGACGTTGGTGCGCTCGGGGAACAGGGGGTGGTGCTCCAGGCCGGGGCCGATCTCGGCGACCGGAACCGCCTCGGCGTCGGGCACGAAGAACACGCAGTGCGGGTTGCCCATGTTGACCGCCACCGGGTCCGACACCCCGCCCTGCTCGATGGGCAGGTGCAGCGTGTCGAGCGGCTGCGCCAGCGGAATGGCCGTCCATTCCAGGTTGGCCGGACCCATGTCCACGGTGACGAGGTCCTTGCCGGCGCGCGACGCTTCCAGCAGTCCGGCGGCGGTCTCGAAGACGATGCGCTCGCCGCCGGTTTCCTCCAGCAGCAGCCAGCCGACGCAGCGCGAAGCGTTGCCACAGGCCGACACTTCGCTGCCGTCGGCGTTGCGGATGCGCATGAAGGCGGTGGCGCGCGGGTCCTGCGCCGGCTCGACGACGATGAACTGGTCGCAGCCCACGCCGGTCTTGCGGTCGGCGATGGCCCGCACCTCCGCCTCGTCCGGGGCGTAGGGCTGGTGGCGGGCATCGATCACGACGAAGTCGTTGCCGAGCCCGTGCATCTTCAGGAATTCGCGCATCATGATCGCCGTTATATGGCGAGCGTGGGCCTTGAGTCCATGGCCGGACATGCGGTGCTGCTCACGCGCCCTTGAACACCAGACGCTTGGAGGCGGCGAAGTTGAAGAACATGCCGGCGAGCGAGCCGGCCGCCACCGCCAGGAACGGGTGCGCGGCCACGGCCTCGACCCCCGCCTCCAGCGCCACCGAGACGGCGTAGTTCACCACGCCGCCGAAGGCGTTGGCCGCCACGAACGCCGCCCACTGGCGGTGCAGCGGCGCATGATCGGCGCCGCGGAAGGTGAAGGCGCGGTTCAGCGCCCAGGTCGTCGTCGCCGCGGCGAAGAACGAGGGGATGCGCGCCGCGAAGAACTCCAGGCCCGTCCACAGCAGCGCGTACAGCACCGCCGTGTCGACCACCAGACCGACCACGCCGACGAGTCCGAACTTGCCGAACTGCACCGCCAGCCGGCCGAGCCGGCTGTCCAGCAGCCGCGCCGCCGCGTCCATCATGCACCGGCCTGCGGCGGCGCGGAGTTGGGCGCGGGGATGGAGAGATAGCGCAGGCGCTTCATCTCGCGCCGGCCGTGCGTCACCGTGTCGAGGATCAGGCCGCACATCAGGCTGAGGAAAGCCAGCATCATGGTGCCGGTCGCCAGCACCGCGGTGGGCAGGCGCGGCACCAGCCCGGTGCTCCAGTAGGTCGCAAAGATCGGCACCGCCAGCGCCAGCGAGATCGCCGCCAAGAGCGCGAAGATCGAGGCGAAGAAGGGCAGCGGGCGCTCCTCCTTGACCAGCACCAGGATGGTGCGCAGGATGCGGAAGCCGTCGCGGTAGGTGCGCAGCTTGCTCACCGAGCCCTCGGGCCGATCCTTGTAAGGCGCCTTGACCTCGGCCAGCGGCATGCGCAGCTCGAGCGCGTGCACGGTCAGCTCGGTCTCGGTCTCGAAGCCGGAGGCGAGTGCGGGGAAGCTCTTGACGAAGCGGCGCGAGAACACGCGGTAGCCAGACAGCATGTCCTGGATGCGGTGGCCGAAGATCTGCGCCACCAGCCCGGTCAGCACGCGGTTGCCCAGGCGGTGGCCGGGGCGGTAGGCGGCGACGATATCGGTGACGCGGGCGCCGTTGACCATGTCGAGCTGCTCGTCCCACAGCCGCTTGACCATCAGCGGCGCGCTGGCGGCGTGGTAGGTGTCGTCGCCGTCGACCAGCACGTAGACGTCCGCCTCGATGTCCGAGAACATCCGCCGCATGACGTTGCCCTTGCCCTGCAAGGGCTCGGTGCGCACCACCGCCCCGGCGGCGCGGGCGACCTCGACCGTGCGGTCGGAGGAGTTGTTGTCGTAGACGTAGACGGTGGCGTCCGGCAGCGCGGCGCGGAAGTCCTGCACCACTGTCCCGATCGCCGCCTCCTCGTTGTAGCAGGGGACCAGCACGGCGACGGTGCACGGCAACGGGGCGGGCGGCGCCATGTCCGACAAAGCGGAGGGGGAGGCCGGGGAGCGGGTGAGGATCGTGGAGGACATGGCCTGTGGCGGCTGCATTGGAGTCTTCGGAATAAACACCAATTATGCCCCGCTATTCCACTGTCCAAGCTTGATTGCCCTCGAAATGCGACGGCAGGCCCCCGATCAGCGGTGCACCGGGCAGAGGTTGAGCGTTTCGCCCAGGTTGTTGGGCACGGCGCGGCAGCCCTGCGGGTCGAGCGTCAGGCCCAGCAGCGCCGCCGCCTTGGCAGCACCCGGCGTGTCGGGAATGGTGCTCAGCATCAGGAACGGACCGGTGTGCCCGGCCACCCGGCGTTCGAGAACGCCGCGCATGCCGTTGCCCACCGAGTCCGGCTGAAGGAAGTTGGACTGAATGCGCACCACCGGCATCTGCGGCGGGAACAGCGGCAGCACGTGCGAGATCGCCCAGTAGCCACCCATCAGCAGCATGGTGTGATCGGGGTCGGCGACCGGGGGCACCTCGGCCTGCACCCACTGGCGGCTCCACGGCACGCGGCCCCAGTCGGCCGGCTGCATGGTCGCCTGCACCAGCACCAGCAGCGCGCCGGCCACCGCCAGCCGTGCCCGCACCGACAGCGGCAGCAGCCCCGCCGCCAGAACGATCGCCAGCGGCGCCAGCATCTCCACCGGCACCAGATAGCGGTAGACGCAGAACATGTAGACCCACAGCGCGTAGGTCACCGCCAACGCGGTCAGCAGGTAGCGCGCCGCCCCCGGCTCGCTGATCCTCTCACTCGGACGGCGGACCAGGGACGCCAGCGCCGCCACCGGCACCAGCACGAACAGCAGCGGCACCCGCAGATCGAACCACGCCACCTCGCCGACCTTGATGGGATCGGCGGCGAAGTAGAACGGGAAGAACAGCCGCTCCAGCGGATCGGCCGGCAGGAAGGAATAGTTGCGGTAGTCGGAGATAGCAGCCAGCGGTGATTTGAACACGTGGTTCATGTGCGGGAAGATCGGGTTTGCGAAGTCGTGCCACAGGTGCGCCATCCAGAAGCCGCCGGTCGCCGCCAACCCGGCCAGCACGCCCACCCCGAAGAAGAAGGCCAGCCACAGCCGCCGCCACGGACGCGCCGGCAGCGCCAGGAAGGCGAGGCACAGCCCCACCGCGAAGATGACCGTCGGGTTCTTCGCCCCCATCGCTGCCCCGGCCAGCACGCCGCCCGCCGCCACCCGCGCGAAGGCCCGTCCGGCCGGTCCATCCAGGAGCCCCGGCAGCCCGCTCACCACCACCAGCGCCGCGCCCAGCAGGCCGAGGCTGACCACGTTGTCCTGGAAGGTCGTGCCCAGCAGCCCCAGCGTGCCGCCGCCCAAGCCCCCCATCACCGCGAGCGCCACCGCCAGCAGGGTCCGCTGCATCTCCGTGCCGACGCGCAGGCTGGCCATGGCGAGGCCGAACAGCAGCGGCAGGTTCACGCCCTGCTCCGTGCTCCACACGAACCCCGCCACCGGCGCCGGCAGCGCGTTCGCCAGCCAGTAGAACGGAACGTCGAGGATGGGGTTGTAGAAGGTCGGCATCTGCGCCGGCAGCAGGTCGAACCCGAGACGGCCGGTCAGCAGCGCGTAGGCGTTGTACCAGTGATAGTTCCGCAGATCCCAGTTGGCGTCCATGCCCAGCCGCAGCGCCAGCGCGCCGTAGGCCAGCGGGGCGAGCCACAGGAAGGCGAACGTTGTCAGGCGCGCGCGGCGGTCGGAAGTCGGCAGGATCGGCATGGGGGATGGCGTTCGGCGGTTGGGCGTACCCTCAGTTGGTACGCGACCCGCCTGCGCGCATCAAGCGGCCCGGATGCGGTCCAGGAAGGCCAGCACCTCGGTGCGCAGGCGTTCAGCCTCCTGCGACAGGCTGCCGGCGGCCCCCAGCATCTGCGTCGCGGCGCTGCCGGTTTCCGATGCAGCCTGGTTAACGCCGACGATGGTCTCCGAAACCGCGCGGGTGCCGCTGGCCGCCTGCTGGACGTTGACGGCGATGTCGCGGGTGGCGGCGCCCTGCTGCTCGACCGCCTCGGCGATGGAGGTGGCGACGCGGTCGACGCCGCCGATGGTCTCGCCGACGTTGCGGATCGCCGCCACCGCGCGGTCGGTGGTGCTCTGGATGTCGCCGATCTTGGTCTGGATGTCGCCGGTCGCTTGCGCCGTCTGGCTGGCGAGGTGCTTGACCTCGTTCGCCACCACGGCGAAGCCCTTGCCCATTTCGCCGGCCCGCGCCGCCTCGATGGTGGCGTTCAGCGCCAGCAGGTTGGTCTGCGACGCGATGTCGGAGATCAGCTTGACCACGTCGCCCACCTGATGCGCCGCTTCGGCCAGCCCGGCCATCAGCTCGTTGGTCTGGCGGGCCTCGGCGACGGCGGTGGCGGTGATCCTGGTCGATTGCTCGACCTGCTGGCCGATGCCGCGGATCGAGGCGGACAGCTCCTCGGCCGCGCCGGCCACGGTGTTGACGCTCTCCGACGCCTGCTCGGCCGCGCCCGACACGGTGATCGCCTGCCGCGACGTCGCCTCGGCGGTCGCCGACAGGGTGGAGGCGGAGGCCTGCATCTCCGCCGCCGCCGCGGCGACGGTGTCCACCACGTGGCGGACCGACGCTTCGAAGGCGTCGGCCAGCCGCGCCAGCGTCGCCTTGCGCTCCGCTTCGGCGGCGGCCTTCACCTGCTCCTGCTCGGCGTGCAGCACGGCGTTCTCGCGGGCGCGATCCTTGAAGACGTCGATGGCGCGGGCCATCTCGCCGATTTCGTCACGCCGCTCCGTGCCCGGCACGGCGGAGGACAGCTCGCCATCGGCCACCTCATGCATGATGGCGGACAGCCGGGTGATCGGCCGGGCGATGCCGCGGCCGAGCACGAAGGCGACCGCGAAGGCCACCGCCGCCAGCACCAGCACGATGACGCCGGCCTCCAGCGCGCGGTCGCGGAAGGCGGCCTGGACGTTGTCGATGTAGATGCCGGTGCCGAGCATCCAGCCCCAGCCCTGGGTGAACTTCGCATAGCCGATCTTCGCCACCGGCACGTCGGACCCGGCCTTGGCCCACGGAAACTCGACGAAGCCACCGCCGCGCCCCGCCGCCGCCAGCAGGTCGCGGATCATGTACTGGCCGTTGGGGCTCTTGAGGTCGCGCAGGTCCTTGCCTTCCAGCTCCGGCTTGGCGCCGTGCGCCACCACCACGCCGTCGCGCGTGTAGGCGAAGAAGTATTCGCTGCCCTCGTAGCGGATGGCGCGCAGCGCGCTTTTGGCCTGGGCCTGGGCCTGCTCGACCGGCATGTCGCCCTTGGCGGCGCGCGATTCGAGATCCTGGACGATGGTGACCGCCGCCTCGACCAACGCTTTCACCTTGGTCATGTCCTCGTGCAGCATGGTCGAGCGGATCTCGGCCACGGCGACGAATCCGAACACGGCCAGCGCGACCAGCGCCACCGTCGGCAGCAGGAGCAGCTTGCCCCCGATCCGAAGGCTTGATCCACGCATGCGATTCTCCACTGGACGGGCTGGTTGGGCGGCCGCTCGGCGGCCTTGGATCGTTAGTGGTATATCAAATGGTCGCGCGAGCCTTTGATCTGTGTCAAACGCAAGACGCTGCGGTGACGTGCCGCAGTCCCTCAAGAAACGTGAGAGACGAAAGAGCCGGTCGCTCAAGACAGGTGGGGCCGAGGCCGCCGGCCGTGTACTTGCCATGCAGGGCGTGCATATCTCCGGTGATGTCATATCGGCATCGCCAATCCATGAGCGGCTTGGCCAGTAGTTTCCGGAGCCGCCGCATAACGCTCGAATTTTATGAAAATACCTGAGGTGAAGGGACGGGCTTCCGGGCTGACGAGTGTGTTTGCGGGGGGCAGCCCTGTGTGTGGACGGGCGCACCTGCCTCTGGCGTCGTGGTCCTTGGTCTGCTATTCACCGGGCTCTTGCTGGCGACTCATGCCGGCCACGCGCGCGATGGGTTTTGGCTATGGAAAAGTTCACGGTTCTCACCGGCGTTGCCGCACCGATGGCGATGATCAACATCGACACCGATATGATCATTCCCAAGCAGTTCCTGAAGACGATCAAGCGGACCGGCCTGGGCAAGCATCTGTTCGAAGAGATGCGCTACACGCCCGAAGGCAAGGAAGTCGAGGGCTTCGTTCTCAACAAGCCGGCTTACCGCAGCGCCAAGATCCTGGTGACGGGCGAGAATTTCGGCTGCGGCTCGTCTAGAGAGCACGCGCCGTGGGCGCTGGCCGACTTCGGCATCCGCTGCATCATCGCGCCGAGCTTCGCCGACATCTTCTACAACAACTGCTTCAAGAACGGCATCCTGCCGATCAAGCTGCCGAAGGAGCAGGTCGACCTGCTGCTGGACGATGCCTCGCGCGGCTCCAACGCCGTGGTCACGGTGGATTTGGAACGCCAAGAAATCACCGGCCCGGACGGCGGCACGATCCGCTTCGAGGTGGAGCCGTTCCGCAAGCACTGCCTGCTCAACGGTCTGGACGACATCGGCCTGACGTTGCAACAGGTTTCGGCCATTGACGCCTATGAGGGCAAGCTGCGCGGGAACCAACCCTGGCTGGCGCTGTAAAGTCCTTGCAGATGCGGAGCCGCCGCCGGCCGTTTCCGGCGCGGCGGCTCCCGTTAAATTTCCCCTGACGAGAATATCCAACGCGGAGTGCGCTCGATGCCCGCCAACAAGAAGCTCCTTTTCCTTCCCGGTGACGGCATCGGCCCCGAGGTGATGCGCCAGGTGCGCCGGGTCATCGACTGGCTGGACCGCAAGCGCAAGGTCACCTTCGACGTGACCGAAGGCCTGGTCGGCGGTGCGGCGATCGACGCCTACGGCGTGCCGCTGTCGGACGAGACGCTGGCCGACGCGCTGGCGGCGGACGCGGTGATGCTCGGCGCCGTGGGCGGCCCGAAGTGGGACAACCCCACCGACTACATGAAGCGCCCCGAGGCGGGCCTGCTGAAGCTCCGCAAGGAGTTGGGCCTGTTCGCCAACCTGCGCCCGGCGGTGGTGTTCGACGCGCTGGCCGATGCCTCGACCCTGAAGACCGAGGTCATCAAGGGCCTCGACATCATGATCGTCCGCGAGCTGACCGGCGGCGTCTACTTCGGCGAGCCGCGCGGCATCGAGGATCTGCCCAACGGCGAGCGCCGCGGCATCAACACCCAGGTCTACACGACCTCCGAGATCGTCCGCGTGGCGGCCGTGGCCTTCGAGCTGGCGCGCAAGCGCTCCAACAAGGTCCACTCCATGGAGAAGGCCAACGTCATGGAGTCGGGCCTGCTGTGGCGGCAGGAGGTCACCAAGCTGCACCAGGAGCGGTACTCGGACGTCGAGCTGCACCACATGTACGCCGACAACGGCGCCATGCAGTTGCTGAAGAACCCGAAGCAGTTCGACGTGATCGTCACCGACAACCTGTTCGGCGACATCCTGTCGGACGAGGCGGCGATGATGACCGGCTCGCTGGGCATGCTGCCCTCGGCCTCGCTGGGTGCGGCGGACGCGCAGGGCAACCGCAAGGCCATGTACGAACCGGTGCACGGCTCGGCCCCGGACATCGCCGGCAAGGACCTCGCCAACCCGTGCGCGACGCTGCTGTCGTTCGCCATGGCGCTGCGCTACTCGTTCAACATGGACGACGACGCGAAGCTGCTGGAGAAGGCCGTGCAGAACGTGCTGGCCGGCGGCATGCGCACCGCCGACATCATGGCGCCGGGCATGGCGCGCTGCTCGACCACGGTGATGGGCGACTCGATCCTGCGCGAGCTGGACAAGCTCGCCTCGTAACACCGGCGCTTCAGCAAAAAGCCCCTCTCTGCCGGAGAGGGGCTTTTTTGTGCGCGGAGCCGCGTCAATCGTCGCCTGCGTCCGCTTCGGCGCGGGCACCCCGGCCGCCGTGGCTGGCTTGGCCGCCCTTGCGCCCGGCTTCCGCGGCGAGCGAGGGGTTCTTCGAGAAGCTGCGCGCCTGTGCCGGCACGCTGCGCCCGCCCTTGCGGCCCGCCTCGGCGGCGAGGTCCGGGTTTTTCGAGAAGCTGCGCTTGTCGGCCGGGACGCTTTCCCCGCCTTTGCTGGCGATCTGGCGCTGCCGGTCGCGGTCCATGGAAGCGAATCCGCGGTTCGATGTCCGCCCGCCGTCCTTCGAAGCCATCGTGAAACCTCCAACTCTGCCTCAGCCCACAAACCGGGCAGAGGCAGCGTTGGTTCCGGGCGACTCGGTGGAATCCCAAGTTCGCCAAGGTCTCCGTCAGGCCGCGCCGCCCTCCAGCGCCGTGATGGCCTCGGCCAGCGACACCAGCCGGCGGGCGTTTTCGACGTGCAGGTTCTCGATCAGCTTGCCGTCCACCACCAGAACGCCCTTGCCGGCCGCCGCCGCTTCGGCGTGCGCGGCGATGATGCGGCGGGAGAAGGCGACCTCGTCCGGGCTGGGCGCGAAGGCATCGTTGCAGGCGGCGATGGTCTTCGGGTGGATCAGCGTCTTGCCGTCGAAGCCCAGTTCACGCCCCTGCCGGCAGGAGTCCGCAAAGCCCTCGTCGTCGGCAAGGTCCAGATGCACGCCGTCGAGGATCGCCAGGCCATACGCCCGCGCCGCCAGCAGGCACAGGCCCAGGCTGGTGATCATCGGCAACCGGTCGCGGGTGTGCGCCGCGTGCAGATCCTTGGCGAGGTCCGAGGTTCCCATCACCAGCCCGCCCAGAATCGCCGACGCCCCGGCGATCTCCTTGGCGTTCAGCATGCCCATGGGGGTTTCCATCATGCACCAGATGCGCTGCACGGCGGGCGCTCCGGCGGCGCGCAGCACCGCCTCGGCCTGACGGACGGCGTCGGCGCTCTCCACCTTGGGCAGCAGCACGGCGTCGGCGCCGCTGGTCGCCGCCATCACGAGGTCGTCATACCCCCAAGGCGTCGCCAAGCCGTTGACGCGCACCACGATTTCGCGCCCGCCATAGCCGCCGGCTGCCACCGCGGCGGCGATGTTGGCGCGTGCCTCGGCCTTGGCGTCGGGCGCCACAGCGTCTTCCAGATCGAGGATCAGGCCATCGGCCGGCAGCGTGCGCCCCTTCTCCAGCGCGCGGGCGTTGGAGCCCGGCATGTAGAGCACGCTGCGGCGCGGGCGGGTGGTCATGGCCATGGCGGTGTCTCCCCGGTGATGGTCGCGTCCCTGCTTACCCGCAGGGCGCACCGGGTGTCCACGGCGTTCCGGTTCAGGCGGCCAGCTTAGTCGCCGTAGCGGTGGCGGCGCGCACCGCGCGGAAGCTCGCCAGTTCGGCGTGGAGCGTGGCCTTCACCGCCTCGGGCGCGCCGGGTGCGATGGTGGCCGGGCGGCCGGGCACGAGCGTCATCGGCGTCAGCGAGTCGGTGGTGCCGATGCGCACCTTGTCGAAGCGGACGCTGCCGCGCGGCAACGGCTCGATGTGCAGGCGCTGCTCGGCCAGCGGTGCGGCGGCGTCGAATCCCTCCAGCGCGGCGGCGATGGCGCGGCCATGGCCAAAGGCGTCGCCGAACAGGTCCATGGCGCCGTCGGGGTGAACCACCACCGAACCCGACAGCAGCACGGTCGAGCCATCGCCCAGCCACAGCTTCATCCGGATGAATTCGATCGCCATTGTCGTCACCGCAGGGCTTTGTTGATGAAATCAACGTAGGCATCAATTGTTGCAGCGCAAAGACCTATTTGGTTTCTTTCGATGAAGGTTGATTTCTATCCTGACATATAATGAAATTGGTATTCGTCTTAAGCTGCGCGACGGCGGCATGGCGGGGCTGTGGCGGGACATGCGCGGCGAGGCTTGGCGCGCGCAGGCCGGTTGCCTTAGGCTCTGTGGCCATGAAGACGGTCATCTCCATCCAGTCGCACGTCGCTTACGGCTACGTCGGCAATCGCGCCGCGGTGTTCCCGCTGCAACGGCTGGGCTACGACGCGGTGGCGGTGAACACCGTGCAGTTCTCCAACCACACCGGTTACGGCGCCTGGACCGGGCAGGTCTTTTCGCCCGAGCACATCGCCGACATCCTCGACGGCATCGCGGCGCGCGGCGTGCTGCCCACGTGCCACGCCGTGCTGTCCGGCTACATGGGCGACGCCGCTCTCGGGCAGGTGGTGGTGGATGCCGCGGCGCGTGTCAAGGCGGCCAACCCGGCGGCGGTGTACTGCTGCGATCCGGTGATGGGCGATGTCGGGCGCGGCTTCTTCGTGCGGCCGGGCATCCCGGAGTTCATGAAGGCGCACGCGGTCCCGGCGGCGGACATCGTCACGCCCAACCAGTTCGAACTGGAGTACCTGACCGGCCGCACCGTGCGCACCATGGCCGACGCGCTGGACGCCGCCGCGGCGTTGCGCGCGACCGGGCCGAAGCTGGTGCTGCTCACCAGCCTGACGCGCGAGGACGCGCCGGCCGACCGGATCGAGATGCTGGCCGACTCCGCGGAGGGCGCCTGGGTGGTGGCCACGCCGCGCCTGCCGCTCGACCCGCCGCCGAACGGGGCCGGCGATGCGGTCGCGGCATTGTTCCTGGCGCATTACCTGAAGGCCCGCGACCCAGCCCACGCGCTGGAGCAAGCGTCGTCGGCCATCTACGCGGTGTTCCTGGAAACCCGCCGCCTGGGCACGCGCGAACTGGCGCTGATCCCGGCGCAGGACGAGATGGTCAAGCCGGCGCAGCTCTTCCGCGCGGAGCGCGTGCGCTAGTAGGACAGCGTCCACGGCTCGGCGCGCGCGGCCTCGGTCCACTCCCGCATCGCGGGCAGCGCCAGCACCGCGTCGGCGTACGTGCGGCAAACCGGGTCGAGGTCCACGCCGTACGTCTCGAACCGCGTCACCACCGGCGCGTACATGCAGTCGGCGATGGAGAAGCGGCCGAACAGGTACGGCCCGCCGTTCTGATCCATGGCCCCGAACCGCGCCCGAGCGTCGCGCCAGATTTCGGTGATGCGGGCGATGTCCGCCAGACATTCGTCGGTGCGGCCCTCGCCAGGGCGCCGGGCCTTCAAATCCATCGGCATATTGCTGCGAAGATCCACGAAGCCGGAATGCATCTCCGCCGACACCGAACGCGCCACGGCGCGGGCGTACGTGTCGTCGGGCCACAGCGCGGCGTCGGTGTACGTCTCCGCCAGATACTCGCAGATCGCCAGCGAGTCCCAGACCACCCGCTCGCCGTGCCTGAGCAGCGGCACCTTGCCGGACGGCGAGTGCTGGAGGATGGTGTCCCGGCTGTCGGGCTGGCGCAGTTGCACCAGCACCTCGGTGAACGGCGCGCCGGTGTGCTTGAGCGCCAGCCACGGGCGCATTGACCAGGACGAATAGGCCTTGTTGCCGATGACGAGGGTAAGGGCGGCGTCCATGCGGGTCTCCAGCGGCTGCGGGTCGGGCACTGTTGCCGGGAAGCGGGGATTGCGCAAGGGCGCGCGGCGCGCCATGCTTTCGTTCCCACCCCGAGCAAGGATGTCCCGCGTTGATCCCCACGCTGCGCGCCAAGGCCGCCGCCGACACCGTCCCCGTCACCCCGCTCGCCAAGGCCGAGTTGTCCGCCTGGCTGGGCGCCCAGCCGGCGGCGACGTCCGCCTGGGTGAAGGCCGTCAACTTCACCGCCGAGGCCGGCGCCACCGCGTTGCTGCCCGGCGACGACGGCCGGCTCGGCCGCGTGCTGGTCGGCGTGTCGGCGGTGGATGATCTCTGGGCCTTCGCCGGTCTGCCGGGCGCGCTGCCGCCCGGCTCCTACCGGATCGACGCCCCGCTGGACCCTCGTGCCGCCACCCGCGCTGCGCTGGCCTGGGCGCTGGGAAGCTACGCCTTCACCCGTTACAAGGCGTCGGACAAGAGTTTCGCCCAGCTCGTCTGGCCGGCGAAGGCCGACCACGGCGAGGTGGAGCGCGCCGCCACCGCCACGTGGTTGGTGCGCGACCTCGTCAACACGCCGGCCGGCGACCTGGGGCCGGCGGAGCTCGCCAAGGCCGCCAAGGAACTGGCCGAGGAGTTCGAGGCGACGGTCAAGATCACCATCGGCGATGACCTCGTGAAGCGCAACTACCCGGCCATCCACGCCGTGGGCCGCGCCAGTCCGCGCGAGCCGCGCCTGATCGACATCTGCTGGGGCCGCCGCGACGACCCCAAGGTGACGCTGGTCGGCAAGGGCGTGTGCTTCGACACCGGCGGCCTGGACATCAAGCCATCCAGCGCCATGCTGATCATGAAGAAGGACATGGGCGGCGCGGCCCACGCGCTGGGTGTCGCGCGCATGGTGATGATGGCCGGCCTGCCGGTGCGCCTGCGCGTGCTGATCCCGGCGGTGGAGAACGTCATTTCCGGCAACGCCTTCAAGCCGCAGGACGTGCTGAAGACCCGCAAGGGCCTGACCGTCGAGGTCGGCAACACCGACGCCGAGGGCCGCCTGATCCTCTGCGACGCGCTGGCCGAGGCCGACACCGAGAAGCCGGCGCTGCTGATCGACTTCGCCACGCTGACGGGCGCGGCGCGGGTGGCGCTCGGCACCGACCTGCCGGCGCTGTTCGCCAACAACGAGGCGTTGGCGGCCGATCTGCTGACGGCGTCCGAGGATGCTGCCGACCCGATGTGGCGCCTGCCGCTGTGGCAGGGCTACCGCAAGGGCCTGGACAGCAAGGTCGCCGACCTCAACAACGTGACCAGCCACGGCTTCGCCGGGGCGATCACGGCGGCGCTGTTCCTGGAGAGCTTCGTCTCCAAGGAGACGCCGTGGGCGCATCTGGACACCTACGCCTGGAACGGCTCCGCCCGGCCGGGCCGGCCGGAGGGCGGCGACGCGCTGGGCATGCGCGCGGTTTACGCGCTGATCGAGAAGCGGTTCGGCAAGGGGTGAGAATTTGGTCCCTCCCCCGCCTCCGGCGGGGGCGTGGAGCCGGTGCCGCAGGCAACGAGCTCGCTGGCGGCGGTTACGGCATCCACTGGCCGGATCTCGACGAAGACCTCAGCACCGAGGGCCTGCTGCGCGGCGCGCCCGCTCCCCGATCCGCCGCATAAAGCGCCGGTTCGATGCCCGCGCTTGCTCTGTCCGGCGATCCGTATTAGGATAAAAGTCTCCGTGGGCGAGGCGTGTCCGCATGGTGCCAGCGGAATGCAACACGACCGAACTGTGTTTCATAGCGTTTCATTGTGTTTCATTCACGGCCGACGCCTCGGCCCAAGTCGTTGAATTTCAACAAAACCTCTTATCCGCAACGGAGCGTGCCGGCACCGCCGATGAAACGCCGGCTTCCATCGAACAGGAGGCCATGGAAACACACGACATTTTCGATCCGGTTCCGAAACGCTTGCGGGTTCGCGTGGGGTTGGGCACACTCGGGGCGCTTTTCGGCGGGGGATCGGGTATGGCGCGTAACCTTAAGGCGCTCGGGTTGTGGCGCACGGCGCTGGTGGCCAGCGTTCGGCAGGACGGGCCCGACCTGTCGGCCCGTCAAATGGCCATCATGCTGCAAATCTACCTGACCGATCCGCCGCACACCGTGCGCGGGCTGGCGGCCATGCTCAACATTTCCAAGCCGGCGGTCACCCGCGCGCTCGACCGGCTGTCGCTGCTCGGCTTCACCAAGCGAAAGCGCGACACCGAGGACAAGCGCAACGTTCTGGTCCAGCGCACCGTGAAGGGCTCGGTCTTCCTCTCCGATTTCGCTGAGCTGGTGATCCAGGCCGGCGCCGTAGCGCCCGAGGATATGGCGACCGTCAAGGCCGAGGAGGAACTGGCCGCCGCCGCCAAGGCGCGGCTGGAGGCCGAGTTGCGCAAGGCCGAAATCCCGAGCTACGCATGAGCGGCCCGCTCGACCCACGCCGCCATCCGCATCGCCCCGACCTCGCCGCCGCCCACCTGAAGGGCCGGGTCGATGCCGCGCGCTTCGTCGAAGGCGTGCCGCACCGCGTGCGCACGGGCGTCGTGGGGATGCGCGGCGAGCCGGACGCCAAGGCCCGCCACACCTCGCAACTGCTGTTCGGCGAGACCTTCGCCGTCTACGACACCCAGGACGGCTGGTCGTGGGGGCAGTGCGGCACCGATGGCTACGTCGGCTGGGTGCGCGGCCAGTCGCTGGCGACGGACGTGCACGTGCCCACGCACGTGGTCACCGCCGTGCGCAGCTTCCTGTTTCCCGAGCCGGACCTGAAGACGCCGCCGCGCGACTCCATTCCGCTGGGCGCGCAGGTGACGGTGCTGCGCACGGTGAACGGCTATTGCGAGCTGGCCGGCGGCGGCTGGCTGTACGGCAAGCACCTGTCGCCGCCGGACGCGCTGGAGCCCGATCCGGTGGCGACCGCCGAGCGGCTGCTGGGCGTGCCGTACCTGTGGGGCGGGCGCACGCCGCTGGGCATCGACTGCTCCGGGCTGGCGCAGCTCGCCCTGCTCCGCGCCGGCATCCCGTGCCCGCGCGACAGCGACATGCAGCGGGACGAGGTCGGCACGCGCATCTCCGAGGACGGCGCGGGCGTGGCCTTCCGCCGCGGCGATCTGGTGTTCTTCCCCGGTCACGTCGGGCTGATGCTGGACGCCGCGCAACTGCTGCACGCCACCGCCTACACCATGACCGTTACCGTCGAGCCGGTCGCCGACGTGGCGGCACGGGCTGGCGGGATCACGGCGGTGCGGCGGCTGTAAGGCCGCTGCTGGGAATGCGGGACCATCCACGTCCAAGGCAACATGGAACACGGATTGCACGGATTTATGCACGGATTACACGGATTCCTATGACCGTGCCCAGCAACGGCTTCCGGGATGACCCGAGACGCTGCAAGCATCAAAAATCCGTGTAATCCGTGCAATCCGTGTGAATGTTGCCCGCCATCGTCCGGCCTTGCGGAAAACGGGGAAGCCGGCCTCAGTGGATCTTCACCTCGTTGCCCTGGTCCTTGCGGTAGACATGGACGTGGTAGGCGGCCATGGGGTTTTCGGCGAGGTACTCCAGCAACTCGCGCTCGGTGCGGGCGTTGGCGTCGCGGATCAGTACCTGCCAGACCGGCTCCATGGTGGCGCGCTTGGTCTCGGCGTGCGGGAGCATGATGAAGCCCGCCCATTCCGGCTGGAAATCGGCCAGATAGCTCTCGCAATAGTGCCGCATCATGGCGGCGTCGTTGACGTTCACGCGCTCGGTGTTCTCGAAGCAGACGCGGAGATGCATGGTCGCCCCCCTTTTCCGGTAACCCTTGCCTCCCCCATATGGGGGCTGCCGGCGGCCGGGACCATCCGGCCGTTCTCAATATCCCTGCGCGCGGTCCACCACGTGCAGCAGCGGTTGCCCGGTCTCCGCCCGGCGGATGGCGTCGGCCACGTGGTCGGCGCTGCGCGAGGGGTGGGTGATGCCGGCGACGTGCGGCGTCACGTGGATCTGCGGGTGCTCCCAGAACGGGTGGCCGGGCGGCAGCGGCTCCTCGGCGAAAACATCCAGGCTGGCGCCGCCCAGATGCCCTCCGTCCAGAGCCGACAGCAGGTCCGACTCGACCAGATGCCCGCCGCGCGCGGCGTTGATCACCACCGCCCCCTTGGGCAGCGTGGCGAACAGCCTAGCGTCCAGGATGCCGCGCGTCTCGGCGGTCAGCGGCAGCAGGCAGACCAGGAAATCGCTGCGCGCCGCCAGCGCCACGAGGCCATCGGCAACGTGCACCGTCTCGACGCCGCGGATCTCCTTGGGCGTCCGGCTCCAGCCGATCACGTCGAAGCCCAGCGGCAGCAGCGCCCGCGCCGCCGCCTCGCCCAGCACACCCAAACCGAGGATGCCGACGCGCACCTCCGACGCCGGCCGGTGGCCGAGTTGCTTCCAAACCCCCGCGCGCTGCTGCGCCGCATAGGCGTCCACCTGACGCTGCCAGCGCAGAACCTGCAACACCACATAGGCAGCCATGTCCTCGGTCAGCCCCTCGGCCACCATGCGCACCAGCGGGGCGGCGGGCAGGGTGGGGTCGGCCAGCAGCGGTTCGACACCGGCGCCCAGCGACAGGATGAGCTTCAGGTTCGGCAGGCTCGCCAGCACCCCCGGCGGCGGCTTCCACACCAGGGCGTAGATGATGTCGGCCGGGTCGCCGATGTCGGGCCAGACGCGGAACTCCAGGTCCGGCAGGCGCTTGGCGAGTTCGCCGCGCCACGCGTCGGCGTTGTCGGCTGCGGAGATGAAGAGAAGGGTCATGGTCGGCGCTTGATCCCGGCTGTGTCCTGCGGCATGTAAACCCCACCGTGCCCCGACTCATCCTGCTTAACAATACAAGAAAAAATCCCTTTAAAATCAATTATTTACATTGTAATAAAATTGCGTGCAAAATCCGTGTTGCAGGATGGTCAAGCTCAAGCTCGTTATGGATGAGGCGGGACAAAGCCCGCCTCATCATCACTCAATCAGTAGTCTTCAGCCAACATGATCGTGAGAACGCGCACCGTGGTCGGTGATAGTGGGTCATCGGCACCGAATGTAAGCGTGCCGTCCTGGTGCGTGTCGATCTTGAACAACACCGTGAGACCGGAAACCGACAGCGCAGCGCAATCATGCTCCCCATAGGGGGCGTTGCGGTCGTTGAAATCCTTGAACTCGCGAACGGCGCGTACAACGACTTCCCGCCTGTGATCTGGCAGAGCGGCTACGTTGCGGCTCATCACAACCCGGCCACCGACAAACGTCTGGCGTAACCGGTCGTTGAGGCGGGCAATCGCTGCAAGCTTCTCCGAGTCGCGCATCAAGCGGTCTCCTTCACGCGGTTGACCTTGATGGCGCGAAGCTGCTCGTCCAATTCCCCCGCCTCCACGGCACGAATGAGCGCTTCGAAGGTCTTGCGCACATTGGGCAAGACATCACCGCACGCGATGACATGCTGACCGCTTACGAGCGGCAGCGGGCGGTTACCGTAACGGACTTCCACGAAATGGTTGCCGCCCTTAGCGAACCAATGCCGCCGCAGGCGCTTGTCGCGCTCGACCTCGACGCGCTTGGTGGTTCCGTCGTCCTGCTTCTGGTCCATGAACACCTTGCGCGTCTCGCGGTAGGTGGAACCGCTTGCCTCCGCGTCGAAGATTGCAATCTGCTCCTTCAGTCCGCGCACCATGTTGTTGCGGCGAGTGATCACCGGGTCCGTGTCCTCGTGCTTCTCGACGGTCACGAACTTCATGCTGCTGAGAATGCCGTTCTTGCTCATAGGAACCTCTTTCATGAGCTGGGAGGTGTAGGTCACCGTCCATTGGTCGCCATTGCGTTCCACCTTGGCCTTTCCGGCTTTTTCCAACCGGAGCAGTTTCGCGCGCTGCCTGGGGTGCAGAAGCTTGGCGTTGTACGTGCCCACCGGAATCTCCCGTGCGAGCCCGCTGCTCGCGTGCGTTGCGGAAATACCAGCAACACTCACTTTATAAGTTCAGGCCGATGTCGATCATGGAGAATTTGATAGTTTTTTCAATGAGTTGATCGGCGTGCCATCAGAGTTGCTGACTCGCAACAGGCGCGGCAATCAGGCGCGGTTGCGTAAAGCAACCACTTAACGCGGGATTAATACTTCCTGGATTTCACTGCGATATCACAAACCCGAGATGGGTAACTCTGGGAGCGAATAATGTCGGATACCGCCGAACAGGTGACCCCTGGCAAGGAAAAGAACGGTGCGGCAGCCAAGGGGGCTTCATCAAAAGAAGCCCAATTCGGGAAGCACCTTCAAGACGCCCAGGCGAAGGTTACAAATGTACTCGACCTTGAGGCGCGTTCCGATGATGCTCTTGTGGAGGTGCTGGCCGAAGCATTTCTGGCCTACGAGCTGGTCAAGCAGGACCGGGCTCTTCTGGACGCCGCACTCGTCGAGAGGGGCATCAAGCCCGACACGGTTAAGCAGGTTCCCAACGGCGTGATCCGCCTTGTATTCGGGGAGGTTCCGCCGGACACCAACGCCAAGCATGAGCTGCGCAAGAGCCAGTGCAGCAAATATGCCACCGTGCTACGCTGGTTTGAGAGCCAGCAACTCGCCACCACGCTCGCGTGCATTAACGCTTACAAGGCTGAGGGTGGCCTTGAGAGCGTCTGCAAGGCGTTCCGCGACGGTAAGGAGAAGGCGAGCGGCTCCAAGGCTGCTTTGACCGACGCTCGCGCGTTCTTCAAGGCGCAGCAGACGCGCGGTGTGGTGATCGAGCAGGAGCAGCCGCTGTTCTCCGGTCTGGACGACAACGAGCTGTTCGTGGTGCTGGCGCAGAAGGTTGGTGGTAAGACCGTCCTGCATCGCGTGCTTGGCAGTGACGCGGGCTTCGATCCGGCTCGCGTGAAGAAGATCGCGCAGAAGTTCGTCCCGAAGAAGAACGACAAGCGCTTGTCAGCCTTCCTTGAGGCGGTCAAGTTCATCTCCGCCATGCCCGGCACGGTCTACATTCATGCGGGCGACAAGGAGACGGTCCTTTACTGCGAGGCTGTTGATGCTTCCAGTAGAAACGCAAAGGGCATTCTCGCCACTGCAATCTGTCCAGCTGTTGAATTCCTTCCGCGTGGTGTGTGGCTGGAAATGGACAACACGGGCAAGGGCAAACATACTGCCAATGGCAACCTGCAACCGCTGGCCGAGCTGATCGCCAAAGCTACGGAGGAGCAGCTTGCGCTTTCCTGGCAGCGGTTCTCGTCGGGTGTCGTCACCTCGCCGTTCCGGCAGCACGTGACGCTTTCCAGCTCTAGCGGATCCGTTAGCTACGTCTACAAGGAAGCCGTGGTCGGGGACGTAACGCTACAAGGCGAGGAGCCGCGCCAGCAGCTCAAGAGCATCATCACCACCTGTCACGGTCGCGGTGCCAACTACTTCTTTGATGTCGTGCTGGGCAAGCAGCAGGCTAGCCTGCTCACCGAAGTGGAAGCTGCCGCTGCCGCCGCTACGTCGGCTGCTCGGACCAACCTGGGACGCAAGACGGGAACGGTGAACACCGCTCAGGGCCAGAAGGTCAAGGTCAAGCGTCGTGGTGGCGAGGAGTGGATTCCCGCTGCCAAGTTCGACCGTTGGGCTAAGGGCATTGCAGATCAGCACAAGGTCGTTCGGCTGACCGTCGAGAACGGCAACGTGGCGTTCGGCTTCCTGCAACAGGACGGCACGCCTGCTAGCACGATTCAGCTCTATCCGAAGTCTGAGGTGGACAAGGAAGTTACGATCAAGCTGGACGTGCCGAGTGCCGATTTCCGCAAGGCGTTCAAGGCGTTCAGCAAGGCCAAGGCGAGCGACAACCTCACGCTTCGCGGTGATGACAAGGTGCTCCGCCTTGAAAGCCGAGTGAACCACTTCAAGGCCAACGACAGCGCGGAAAAGAAAGAGCAGCTTGGCAGCAACCAGTACATCGTCAATGTCATGGCTGGCGATGATACGGGTATGACCCGCAAGCGGCTCGACGAACTGCTTTCGTCGCTCTAACGGCTGGTTAAAAGGTGGTGCAAAGGGACGGCATTCTTGCCGTCCCTTTGCATGTCCCAACGATGTACAAAAGGTGACAGAAGTGGACGAGAACGAAAAGCATGAGAAACTCTTAATAAGAGTCGGTATAGTTGCTGCCGGGTTCTCGGCATTTTTCTGGGGACTCTATTTGTTTAGGTGGGGGCTTAGCTTTGGGGTCAAGAGAGACGAATGGGGGCAGGCCGGTGATTTCATCGGAGGGACGCTCAATCCGTTTTTCGCACTCCTGTCATTTATTGCACTCCTTTATATGATTTCTCTCCAACGGCGCGAATTGAGCTACACAAGATCAGAGCTTCAACAGAGTCGGGAAATCGCCAAGCAGCAGGTCGATCACTTCAAGAAGGAAGCTTTTAGGGCGGAACTCGTGAAGGTAATGGAGACCCTTGAAAAGGATCTTGAGGAATATTGCGACAAAAAAACTATCGCGAGCCGTGAAGAAATTAACGTTCATCTAGGTGAGGCGCGAAGGAATCTTGATGCTGCTCAGGCCCAATATGCTCCGTATGTGCCCTCACCTGGTTCAATAGATTGGAAGGCGGTTAAGGCTGCAGAATGCCTTGAGCAGATTGACGCATACCTCAGCCACTACCGGAATGCCAGTAATGGGAATTCACCTGTAGAGCATTACTACCGGCACAAATATGGAAACTTGGCGCTGAGCCTAGTCCATCATAACTTCCTAAACAGAGCAGCCGTGAGGCGTTTGGTGCGTGATGCCAACGAAATTGCGCGGGAAGCTGCAAGGGAAAGCCTCTCAGGCGAAGTAAGTGACAACTAACTTATAACGGGTCGTTAAGGTGTGTGTGCTACCCAGTTCGCCGTGCGAGAGGACTCAATGAACACTATAAATATTCATGATCCTGATGTTCAGCAATATCTTACGCTAGTGCTGGGCAAACAAGTGGTGCCGTTCCTCCTGGGCGTCGAGCAGGGCGGCGGACTCTCGCACCACATCCAGGATATGTTCTTGGAGGACATACAAGGTTGGAACTTCAATGATCCTAACCTGTGGGACGGGATGGAGCCGCTACGAGAGCGGATGCGCACTCTGACAATGGATGCGGCAGTCTCAGCGTGGGTGGGAGCCGATCACCACAATGCTGCGCTCATGATGGTGCGGGTGTGGGTGCGCAATCTCTGGTCCTACTGGAACGACAATGCAGTGTGCGACATCTATGGCTTCAATCTAAAAGCCATCGGCGTTCTGGGGATCATGGCTTGTGATGATGTTGCCGCGTGGCACAACCTGTTTCGGGAGTTGTCAGGCTACGAAGAGGCATGAAAAAGCACGGTGGTGACACAAACCGCCGTGCTTCCGTTTAAGAGTATCATATGAAGAATATTTTCAAGAATTTATTCCGTCTGCAACGTGATTGCTTCCGTAATGGGCGCATCGGCAACGTTAGGCGCGCTCCAACACGCGGCTAACCTGGACCGCTTGCCACTGACCGCCGCGAACCGCCCTAATTTGCATGGCATTGAGCCTGTCCGCGATGGCGCGCAGGCTCATGCCCTGGTTCTGTAGCTGGCGGATGATTGGCAGGACACGGGACGCAAACTCATCGGCCTTGGTGCTAATCACCAATGCGGCAGCCTTCACCCCGATAGTCCGGATTTCCGGTGTGAGGTTGTTCTTCCCAAGCTTGGCAATCACCTGTCCCGCCTTGGTCGTGTAGCTGCCCGTCCGCTCAATCTCAGCCTTGATCGCACCCAGCGCTCCCTTGGTGCGTTTAGCAATCGTCTCCCGTTCTTCCTGGGCGATGCAGGCCATGATGTGAACGGTGAGCCGGTTGGCGTTGGGCATGTCGCACGCCACAAACTCGATGCCCGCTTTCTCCAATCCCGTGAGAAAGTGAACATCGCGGGACAGCCGGTCCAGCTTAGCGATCAACAACGTCGCGCCCGTCAACCGGCAGAGGTCGAGCGCGCGTTGCAATTCAGGACGGTGGTTATTCCGTCCGCTCTCCTTCTCGCTAAACTCGGCCAGCAGCGTGCGACCGTTGAGATAGCGCGCCACGTCTGCGCGCTGCGCGTCCAAGCCCAAGCCCTGACGGGCCGTGCTCACGCGATAGTAAGCAATGAAGCGTTCCGCCTCCATGTTACATCTCCATCATTGTCCGTTGATGGAATTGTAACGTCCATAAGTTGTATATCTCAACAAGGTGATAGACACGTACGGCGAACAAAACAGGCCGGAAAACCGAATCCCCGCATGGTCGTGCCAGATGGAGTTTTGAAAACACGGGGGACCGGACGGAAACTCCGGTGCGTTGGAGCAGGTCATCGGCCAAGCGGCTTCAAGCTGGCGATGCGCGCCGCGCATCACCTCATCCGGGGTCAGCACGGTGTCGCCTTGGCTCGCTGATGGCGCTTGTGCCGTCCCGGCCTCGGTTGCCGCTTCCGCTTCGGCTTCCCGGAACCGTTGGAAGTCGGGGAAGCGGTTCAGGAATTTAATGTCAATCCGTTCGGGCGGGGCGGCCAGCACCTCGCGGCCCCGGTCGGTGATGCGGAAATGCGCCCGCCGGGTCAGCTCTACCAGCCCGGCCTTACCCAGATAACTTTTGGCCCAATGGACCCGGTTGGCAAAGGTGGTCTGGCGACCCGATGGCAGCAGGTGAGCGCGCTCATCCGGCGACAGCGCGAACTCGTCGGCGAGCAGTTCTACGATGTCGGTGATCCGCACCTCGCCATCAGCGGCGGCGCGCAGGACCGGAAGCATCGCGGTCTAGAAATCGGGGATTGTCATCGGTCGGTTCGATCAGGCTGCGCAAGGTTCCACAGGTTCGGCTTTTCGTTGGCCGAACACTTGGGACAGCAGGGACTGAGCCAGTTGTTCGGCAGCGGCAGCGGCCTTGCCGCTGAGCGCCGCCGTCGCTTCGATTTCCGCCACCCGGTCGGCGAATTGCTGCTGGAGGGGGAATGGTGGCAGAGGTATTTTCAGATTGTTGAGGATTTCCATATCCAACTTTGTTGTTCCGTGGGCTGCGTTGGAAACCTTGGACAACAAGTAGGGATGGAGGCATTGAAGACACCAGCGAAAATACTGATGATGCCCCCCCGCCAGAGGTTGAAGGGCCTTCAGGTCTTGGTTTATGGCGACTGGAACAGCATTTACCCGTATCGGGACAGTATGGGCCAATATCATGCCACGAACGACCAGCAGAACGCTGTTGGCTGGGATAAGTTTCAAGGTCGTATCCGTCAGGGCTGCGTCGGTCACGCTATCCTCTGACGAGACAATCGGATCGGCTTTCATATCCTTTGCCGAAACCCAAGGCGTTCCGCTTCCCCAGAAGCGAGGTTCTTTCTTGGATGGCGTTGCTCCACTCGTGAAAGACACTGCCTCTGAAAGGTTTTTGACTTCCCACTCCTTTGGGTTGGTTGCCGGATCACCGAACATCTCGACGAACAGCGCGGGCACGAGTTCCCGCACCTTGGCCCGCGCCTCGTCCCGAAGCCGCCGGATGCTGGCGGCGTGGTTCAGGATGTCCACGATGCGGCGCTGCTCCGCCACTGGCGGTAGGGGAACTCTCAACGCCCCAATGTCTTTTTGGTTCAAGCTTGCTTGATTGACTGCTTTCTTACAGATGGCCTGAAAGTGGCTGCGAACCTCATGAGTATTCAGGAAAAATCCTAAAAATTCAGGAATGACTCTTTTTTGATCTGGCCTTAGAAGCATGAGGTTCATTCCGTGTATAAGATTTTCCGGAACTCCTGAGAATATCGCAGTCTTTCCGATGTGTTCGACACTATTGATATGACTGAATAGTATGTCGCCTTTCTGAAGCCGCCATTTCTGGCAGGAGGCCTCATCAAGTTCCACATGGCGCACCCGCTCAGGGTCGATGGCGCCTGTCCGGATCGTTTCAATGCGACTAACTGGAAAACCGCGACCATCCGTATTCTGTTGCGCGGTGGTGCCGTTACGCATTGCCAATAGCAATGCAGAAAGCGCGACATATTCCATCAAACCACCAGCTCCCGCAGCTTATCGGCTAGCGCATCCAACTCCGCCACGATCTCCGTTTCGATGGCCTTAAGCTCGTCCAGCAGTTCCAGCGGGTTGCGGTGTTCCACCTGCGCCTGTGACTGCGGGCGATATCGCCCCGCCGACAAGTTGAAGTCGTTGTCCCGGATCGCGTTGCCCCTGGCGAACCACCACTTTTCGGTCCATTCGGCCTCGGCGTCGCGGTCATCCCATCGCTGTGCCAAGGCGGCACGGTCCCGGTAGGCGTCCACCAAACCGGGAAGGTCGTCGGCCTCGACGGGGGTGTCGTGGTTGGCGTCGAGCTTGTAACCGTCAGCGTCGGCGTGCAGGAACAGCACCCGCTCGGTCGTCCCACCCTTGCGGAACAGCAACACCGAGGTTTTCACCCCGGAATAGGGCTGGAACACGCCGCCGGGTAGGCTCAGCACCGCCTCGACCGTGTTGTTCTCGACCAGCTGGCGGCGAAACTCTTTGTGCGCGCCCGTGCTGCCAAACAACACGCCTTCCGGCACAACAACGCCGCAACGACCGCCGTCCTTTAGGCTATTCAGCATGTATTTCAGGAACAACAGCTCCGTCGCCGTCGTGGTGCCGACCTTCACATCATCGACGATGCGGTCCTTGTCCACCCGGCCGGAAAAGGGCGGGTTGGCGAGCACCACGTCGAAGCCATCGAGGGGCAGGCCGATCTCAACCTTCTCCGTCCGGTCCATGGTGGTGGTCAGGACGTTGCGCTTGAGGATGTGGACGGCGGGCAGGCCGCGCAGGGTCAGGTTCATCGTGGCAAGGCGGACCATCTTGGGGTCCACGTCGTTGCCGTAGAAAGTGGCGTTACTCAGCACGTTGGTCATTGCCGTGCTGAGGCGGTCTCCCCAGCCGCGCCGGACCATCTTGCCGTCCACCTCGGCCTCGTGAACACCACTGACCGAGGAATTGGCGAGGCGGATGTGGTTGTAGGCTCCGACCAGAAAGCCGGCGGTGCCGGCGGCGGGATCGTAGATGGTTTCGCCGACGCGCGGGTCCACCATTTCGATAATGGCGCGGATAATGTGACGCGGGGTGCGGAACTGGCCGAGTTCACCGGCCTGCTTGATCTGCCGCAACACATGCTCGAACAAGTCGCCCTTGGTGTCGGCGTCGGCCTCGTCGAGCCGCAGCCCGTCGATCAGCCCGACCACCTGGGTCAGCACCACCGGTTCGTCGATGCCCAGCCGCGCCCCGGTCATAAAGTTCATCGCCGACCGTTCGGCAACCTCGGTGTAGAAGGGGAACACCTCGTCACGCATCCAGCGGACCAGCGGCTCTCCGGCCATCACGTTCCATTGAGACCAGCGCATCCGCGCGGCGGGAACTGTCGTCACCCCCGGTGCTGGCGCGTTAAGCGGGTTCCTCAGCGTCCAGTCACCGGCGAACATGCTGGCATAGTCGCGTTTAGTCGCCTTGGCCCGCATCGCATTGTCGGCGTCGATGCCCTCGACCAGATAGAAGAAGAACAGGAACGACAACTGTTCGGCGTTCGCCATCGGATCGGGATAGCCGCCACCGTAGAGGTAGTCGCGGATTTGCTCGATGCCGCGCCGAAGCTCGGGGGTCATGGGCATGGGGGCTTAGTCCTAACGGGTTAATGTGCTGGGGCGGTGGCCGTGTCGTGGTCGCCGACAGCTTCATCTTGGAGCACAGCCGCGTTGAGGCTGGCAAGCATCGCCTCCAGCTTGGCGTCGTCGCCGAAAAGCTGCCGCGCCCGCTGAAGACCGCCGTTCAGCGAGAAGGGCGGCAGGGTGAAGTGGTAAAGCTCGACGCTCTCCATATCGCCCACATTGGCGCGGATTTGGCTTTCCATCATGCGCAACCAGCGCAGTTGGTCAGCGTTGGGGGATTGGGTGGCGAGCCATGCCTCGAACCGTAGGCCGAGCACCGATGCCTGAGCTTCCTGCTCGTCGGTGAGCACGAAGTTGCCATTCTCGTCCAGCGTCACCCAATCGCGCGTCGTCGGATCGATATGGTCGTTGACATCGAGGACGAGCAGTTTGCGTGGTTTGTCTTTAGGTCCGGTTGGCCTGGATGTGACGAAGCCACCTTCGGGCATATCCTCGTCGTCGCCGTGGTAGTCGGTGACGCCGACGAAATCGAACAGTGTGAAGTTGGGCTTCTTGATGTGCGGGGCCTGCCGCGTGCCGCGCCCGCGCATCTGCTGGTAGAGGATGGCCGACTTGGTGAAGCGCGCCATCACGAGGTTAACGACCTCCGGGCAGTCGAACCCGGTGTCGAGCATGTTGACGCTGACGAGGATTTGTGGAAACCGCTCGTCTTTGAACCGCTTGATCTTGGTCATACCGTCCACACTGTCGCCATCCCCCGTACCCGACACGACAAAGTCGGCATAGCGGACTTCCGGCGAGGGCTTCTTGTCGGCGAACTCCTGGTCGAACATCTGAGCAAGGGTTTCAGCGTGCCGCTTGGTGACACCGAAAACGATGGTTTTGCCCCACATCGGCGCGCGGCGGACACCATCTTTGCCAGCGAAGCCCTTTTCCAACACCTGGCGGAATTCCCGCACGATGGCGCGGTTCCGCTCAGGAATGGTGAATTTCCGCTCCAAAGCCGAGGGATCGACGGTGATCGTGTCCTCGCCGTTGAACAGCGTTTCGAACTCAGCCCGGGTGTCGTCATCCATTGCCGACCAGTCGAGTTCCTCGCGCTTGACCTCGAAGCCCCCTTCCGCCGCCGTCTTGACGGTCATTGCCTTGAAGATGTGGTAGGGAACGAGGTGGCCTTCCTGAATGGCCTGCTTGAGCGAATAGGTGTAGGTCGGTTCTGCCACCTCGAAGAAGCGCAGCGTGTCGCGGATGAATTTGCCGTCTTCGGGATCGGGCAACTGGTCGGGGTCCTTCAGCACACAGGGGGTGGCGGTCAAGCCGACCTGGATGCCGTCGAAATGCTTCAGGGTGCCGCTCCACTGGCCGTAGATCGAGCGATGGCATTCATCGACGATGATGAGTTGGAAATAGCTGCTGGGCAGGTTGGCGTATTCACCGATAAAGGTCTGAAGGGTGCTGACGGTGATGCGTTTCTCGTCCTGGAACCGGCGGCCACCCCGCAGGACATAGGCGGGATAGTCGGGGAGGTATTCGGCGAAAGCGTCTTCGGCCTGCTTGGCGAGGGTGATGCGGTCCACGAGGAACAGCACGCGGCTGACGAGATTGGCTTCGAACAGTCGCTTGATGAAGGCGGCGGCGGTGCGGGTCTTGCCCGTGCCGGTCGCCATCGAGACCAGCAATTTGCGCCGCCCTTGCTGGATGCCCTGACACAGGGCGTCGATGCATTCACTCTGGTAGGGACGACCTGCGATTTTGGTGTCGATGGGAACGGTCAGCGGGTCCACGCGCAGCTTGCGCAGGGCCTCGGCCCGTTCCAGGTCGGCTTGGTTGAAGAAGGTCGTAACCTTACGGGGATGGGCCTCGCGTTCCCATTCCCAGAACCACACCTCTTCGCCGTTGGCGAGGAAGATGAAGGGCACGCCAAGCTGCTTCGCGTAGTTCAGCGCCTGTGTCTCGGCCTCGGGTGGGTTGGTGGTTGCCTTCTTGGCCTCGACGACCGCCAGTGAATGGCCGTGCCGGTTGCACAGCACATAGTCAGCGCGGGTGCCGTCTGGCAGGACATACTCGTAACGGACGCTTTTGCCGTCTACGAGGTTCCAGGATACGTCCTTAAGTTGGGCGTCGATCTTCACCCGAGAAAACGCTTCGTTGCTCACCGGCCACATCCCCGACGCTTATCCGATCGAAAGAATATCGCGCGAACCGTGTGGCGGGCACAACCCCAATTTGGTCCAGCAGGCTATCGGCGATGAACGATCCGGTGAGACGGATCTACGCGCCACGGCTCGTTGCCGCGAGATCGCGCTGTTTGTCGGCAAGTGCCTTCTGCGCCTTCATCACGGCGGCGCGCTTTTTCGCCAGCTTGCCGCGTTTCACCAGCTGATCGGCCTGCCGGCTCGCCGCGTCGGACGTTGCGTTAGGAAGCCCAATCTCAGCAAGATGCTGATTCCATTCCTCTTCCGTGATCCCCATGATCTCGTGCAGTCGCATTGTATGTCTCCTCAATGTTCTTGTTGATGTATGCGCGAACGCTCACGCATTCGCGAACGTTTGATGGTTTCTCGGCCTCGTAAACTCGTCCGGCAAACCACCAAACGTGTATTCCTTGTAAGTCCTCGTCTTGTCGCGGCGCAGGATGAGCACATTCCCCCCTGTAAGAACCGCTCACTCTAAGTGAAGCAAATAGGTGCTTGGCGGCCATCACAGGGGGGAATTTGATGTCATGTCGCATGACGCGATCCTAGAGCCCTTCCGTCGAGGCGTTCACAGCAGGCGGAAACCCGATTTCCTGCCATCCTCTCATTCCCTGGCTCGCGCCAGTCTCGGTGCCACTCGACGACCCGGAAGGTGATCCCCGTGTGGGTGATGGCTGTGAGTGTCATCACAGAGCCATCGTCCTTTTTCGCCCTGCCATCAGCAGGGGTGTCCTATTTACGGGGCCGTTACCAGCCTCCTTATACCGCCGACCGCCCTGGGTAGGTAGGTGCCATTACAGGGGTTACTTTGCGGTGCCCTCCTGGTGGGCTGGCCTACGTCACTCGGCCTTTGCGGGTTTGTTTTAAGATTTTACTCCCCGAAGGGATCTTTGCCCGCAGCGGATGCTTTACCGCCATACAGTCCAGGTATGTGCTATTCGATAAGTATTTATGCGGTCGCGCGATGTGTGCGTTGTTTTTCACCCATAATGAGGTTTGTAAAAATGTTGAAGCAGGTATACGAGGAGCTTGTGCGTTTAGGAATTTGCTCGTCTCAGGTTGAATTCAGTCGCGTATGGCTTGGGTCTAGCGACCGTTATTTCAGCAACGTAATCGCCACTGGCCGCCAGCCAAGTGTCCAGGTGCTAACCAGCCTCGCCCTTCGCTTGGAACGTCTTGCTGCTACACTGACGGAAGGCAATCCTTGGTCGATGACGGTTGATATCCTGCGGAAATGCGCTGATACCGTTTGGGCCGACATCGATAAGCGTAGTCTTTGCCGCGTGCCACGTCGCCGCACAGTGCGTTCTGCCTCTGTGCTTGCCCAGTAGCAGCTTCTTCGATCGACTGTGCTGGCTGCGTTTCTGGCGTCTCTGGTGATGCGATTTTCTTCAGGGACTCGACAACCGTTGTTGGGTACGACAACGTGACCTCCAGCTCGTGGGTGATTTGCTGCCCCAAGTTTGGGCGCGCATAACCCTGCTTCGACTTAGCGTGACGCTGGCGTCTCGGCCAGAGCTGTGATACGAACCGTTGAGTTCTTCCACAAAAACTCGCATTGAGCCATGCCCCCACGGATTGCTGTTTTCACTGGAGCCGGAGCTGAGGTCGGGTACGGGATGCCTAGCGGCGGCCAATTTGCCCTTGAAATATTTCGGCGGAAAGACTCTAAGGAAAAAGAGTTGTTTCGCCAGCTCAGGGACAACATAGACCGCAAGTCCATATATGCGACTTCTTGGCTGCCGAAGAAATATCCCACGGCCCGAATATCTGCTTTCGGAGCTAGCGAGAAGTCCTCGATCTTCCGTTCGAGCCTTGAGTACAATCGCGGAATAATTATTTCTAGGCTTGAAAAATTTGATGCGCTTGTTACCGCGTTCGCTGAGCGCTGCGGTGTAGATTTAGCTGACATTGACGCAATGTATCAAGCGTCCGCCGGCACACAAATTGGTGCTATTCTTTATAGCCACGAGGTTGAGATTAATGAGAGCTTAGCTAAGGATGCCGATTTGTTTTCGTCTGTGTACTTTTCTGCATCGTTGAATTTACTTAAACTGAACCCAGATGATCTGCTGCTGGAAAAGTATCTGCGTTCTATCCTTCAGCTGTATGTCGGCTGCCTCGGAAATAACCTCACGGCTGCCCTAAATCAGGGCATATTCAGCAAAGCTCCCGAAGACATTTCTATATTTGACGATGTGGGAGGCATTTTTCAGATTGAATTGTCGCAGGCTGGCCTATCTGCATATGAGATGGTAATGGAGCGGCCGAGTTCCGGAATTGATATTTCCAAGTCTGTTGCTCAGGTGTTTGCAGATATACTGCATGGCTGCCTTGAGCTCCTAATGGCAGAATGCCTAGACTACCAGTCGCTGATTGATGACCATTTTCGGTATCTCTATAAGCCCTGTGTCGAGTGGGCTAAGTTTTCGAAAATATCGATATTTCTTTACGTTGCCCGATCTTATATACTGGAGAAATACGCATCCGCTTCCGCCAAGGCATCGGCAACGGCAGGATTTTATCATGATATTGCGGCTGCGACACAGGCAAACATTATAGAGCTTTGTGGTGTCGGGACTGCCAACTATACTAATATCATGCGCGAGGTTTTTGGTCGATCCGGCGTTGGAGACGATATCTTCCACCTTAACGGTAGCATAAACGACTTCTATGACCCTTATCGCAATCTGATCGCGAAAGTATCAGACGCGGACCTTCCTCAAGAGACACGTTTTCTAGTGCCATTCATCTTCACGCAAAGTGGTATTAAGCCACTTACATCGGTCGAAGTTTCTCAACGGTATGTGGAATTCAGCCGCAAGATGGAAGAAGCTGACGCAGTTGTTGTGGCCGGCTTCGGTTTCAATGGCGACGACGGCCATATCAATGGCTTGTTTAGAAGAATGATTGACCAAATCAACAAGCCCGTTTATGTAACTGAATATTGCGGACAAGTCATTTCTGGCTTCTCTGAGGCTAAGAAGAAGCAGGAGCTTGCCCGCAAAATTCGCATCGACACTCCCTCAAAGCTGACGGTTGTTCCCGTCGATGCGGAGAGAAAGACAGTCGGTGGAACGCCGTGGCTCGACTGGATCACTCAGCATCTCAGTGCCAGCTTAGTGCCAGCTTAACTAAACGCACTTGTTAATAACCTTCGATGATATGTGTGCGTGCGCGTTGGCGGCAGCGCCGAAGCGGTGTGACGTTGGGGAGATCTGCCGCGCTGGCCTTAGCTTTGCAAATCAATCACTTCCCTAGTTGCGGGGAGGGCGACGAGGCATATGGTTCGCGCTCTTATGCGCACCGCGAGCCCGGCGAACCACAGCCTGTAGGCGTGCGCTCAGGGCAGCGAATTCATCGTCGATCATTGAGCGTGTTCCGGGGTAAGGCCAGGGAAAATGGTCGTCAGCATCCATAGGGTCGCCAATTTGCATTGGAGTGCTCCGTATGGTCTTCGAAATACGGATATTTAGCCGTTGGCCAAATGACCGCCGCTGGGCCGGCATTTATCTGAATTGCACGATTTGGTGAGGCGATGGCCCCGGTTGCTTTACGCAACCGGGGATTCTATAAGCTCATTTTTTGTTCTTCCGTGCCTGGGCAGTCTCAACCGGCGCTTGGCTCCCCCACTGATCTTCAGGCGGCACGCTGACCGTGATGCCGAGCGTGCTACCCAGCGTAATTTGCTTGGTGCGGTTGCCGTGAAGGGCAGGGGCGTTCTGCTCGTTCTTCACATGACCGTAATGATCCTCGATCATCCTGACGCTTGTGTTCATGGCCTTCGCGAGCTTGAACACGTCCACGCCGTCCAACAGTGCGTGGGTGGCAAAGGTGTGTCGCAGGCTGTAGGTCGTGCGCTCCTGGCCATGGCCGTCTGTGCGCAAATCCGCTTCCACGAGAAGCCTTGCAAAGTGGTCATGCACCGCTTTGAGCTGTGATCCGTCCTCATTGACGAAGATATAGTCGTCGGGCTTGGTGTGATTGGATAAGGTGCGCAGCTTGTCGAACCACTTCTTCAGTTCAATTGAGCCGACAACTGTGTATGGCTTGCCGACCTTGATCTTACCCGTAACCTCAAGCTTGATGTACTCCTTGCCGTCTGTGGCAAAGAACGTGCCGTAGTGCTTCCAGCGCAGGTTGTAGGCGTTTGGGACGCGCATCCCCGTGCCATACATGATGTGAACGTAACACTGCATTCGTTCACGCGAGAAGCGGTGCTTTGCGCTGGTCGCGCGCTCGACCCAGGCGGGCATGAACGTGCAGAGGTGATTCCACTCGTCCATCGTAAAGGCCGGTCGCCGGTTAGTGACTAGGGCTTCCGGTGCATCAATGGGAGGAACCTGATCAGAGCGCACATCCTTGTTTCGGCGCGCAAGATCGAAAATCTGTTTCAGCAGACCCGCCTCGATGTGCAGCGTGGTCGAGGCGGGAACCTCGGCAATGCGGTGTATCCGGCTGTCCGGGTCGTTCCGACGCTTGGGGTCGCGTGCCTTCGCCAAGCGTTCCTTGCCGGGTCCATCCGTCCAGTAGCGCCGTCGCCAATCCCAATAGGCGTGAACGTCCGCTTCGCTGATGCGGTTGATTTGCTTGGAGCCAAAGAACGGGACGAAGTAGGTGCTGCCTGTGATCGCCATAGAACGGAACCGTCCTTCGGACAGGTCGCCACGCGCCACGCGGGTCTGTTGCTCCCTGTGAAAGGCGGTCCAAACCTGTTCGAAGGTTTTGGTGTAAACGGGAAGCCCTTCGCCGTGCAGAAACACCATGCGCTGATATTCCCGCAATGCAACCTTCTTGGCTTCTTCGAGATCCGTCTTTCGCGTGGTGAAGCGTTTGTTCTTGTAGGGGATCTCCGGTATGGAGATGCGGCAGTGCCAAACGGGTTTCTTCACGTCGTCTCTGCGGTAGAGCACAACGTTACCGTCTTCCAGCTCTACCTTTTCGTTCTGGACGGTCGTCATGGGCGCATCAAAGGTTGTGCTGGATGTGTGCTAGGGTATATGGAAACTGAGGTCCCGTCAACGCGTGTGCTGAAATGTGCAGACGGTCACTCGGACAAAAAAGTTTTGAAAACAAAAGGTTAGATAATGCCGCGTTTAATCCTGCTGAACAAGCCCTACGGCGTGCTGCCGCAATTCACCGACCGCGCCGAGGGGCGTGCGACGCTGGCCGAGCTGGTGCCGGTCAAGGGCGTCTACCCCGCCGGCCGCCTGGATCGCGACAGCGAGGGGCTGCTGGTTCTGACCGACGACGGAGCCCTGATCGCCCGCATCGCCGACCCGAAGCACAAGATGCCGAAGACCTACTGGGCGCAGGTCGAGGGTGTGCCCACCGAAGAGGCGCTGGAGCGCCTGCGCCGCGGTGTGGACCTCAACGACGGCCCGACGCTGCCGGCCGGCGCGCGGCTGATCGGCGAACCGCCGGACCTCTGGCCGCGCGACCCGCCGGTCCGCTACCGCGCCGCCATCCCCACCGCGTGGGTCGAACTGACCCTGCGCGAGGGCCGCAACCGGCAGGTCCGCCGCATGACCGCGGCGGTGGGTTTCCCGACGCTGCGGCTGGTCCGCTGGTCGGTGGGGGAATGGTCGCTGGGCGCGCTCAGGCCGGGGGAGTGGCGCGAGGTGTCCGTTCCGGCTGCTCCGCCCCGGCGTCCGCCAGCGCCTTCAGGATCCGCGCCATCGTCGCGCCATCGGTCACGGTGAGCGGGTCGAACCCCTCCGGCATGAAGCGCTTGATGATCGCCTCCTGATCGGGGTGCCCGCCGATGTAGCGCATGTCCCAGTCGGGGAAGAGGCGCTCGCTGATCAAGGAGAACTCCAGCAGGCAGACCTCCTTGTGCCGCTCGTCGGCGGCGATGCGGACGAACAGTTCGCTCAGCGTCCGCTGCCCACCCTCCAGCACCTGAACGAACCAGTGTCCGTTGAAGAACAGCGCGCCCGTGACGTTCTTTAAATAATTGTTCGTGTAGGACTTTGTCAGGATGTCTTCGATGTCGTCGTGCCCCAGCGAGGCCGCTCGGCTGAAGTACACGAGGCGGGAGAGGTGCATCAAAGGCTCCAGGTCCTTTGGGGAGTAAAATTCCAATGCCGGCAACAATGCGTCACAACAATGTGATTGTCATTAGGTCTTTTTGAGTATCGGGTCGATATTGTTTACCTGGGCGCTTAAGTCCGCACCGCGTCGCTCTTCACCGCCTCCAGATTGAACGCCGCCGCCAGCAGGGCGCGGGTGTACTCCTCGCGCGGGGTCTCGAAGATCTGGCGGACCGGGCCTTGCTCGACCACCTTGCCGTCCTTCATGACGATGACGTGGCTCGACAGCGCCCGCACCACCCGCAGATCGTGGCTGATGAACAGATAGGCGAGGTTGTAGCGTGCCTGCAAATCGCGCAGCAGATCGACGATCTGCGCCTGCACGCTCATGTCCAGCGCCGAGGTCGGCTCGTCCAGCACGACGAACTTCGGCTTCAGCACCAGCGCGCGGGCGATGGCGATGCGCTGGCGCTGGCCGCCGGAGAACTCGTGCGGGTAGCGGTGACGGCTGTCGGGCTCCAGCCCGACCTCCTCCAGCGCCTTGGCGACCATGGCGTCGCGCTCGCGGGCACTGCCCATGCCGTGGATCTTCAGCCCCTCGCCGACGATCTGGCCGACCGACAGGCGCGGGCTGAGGCTGCCGTAAGGGTCCTGGAAGACCACCTGCATCTCGCGCCGCAACGGCCGGACCTCGCCCGCCGACAGGCCCTGGATGTCCTTGCCGTCGAAGCGGATGGCGCCCAGGCTGGCGTGCAGGCGCAGCAGCGCCAGCCCCAGCGTCGTCTTGCCGGAGCCGGACTCGCCGACGACGCCCACCGTGTGCCCCTCGCGCACGTCCACCGACACGCCGTCCACCGCGCGCACGTGATCGACCGTGCGGCGCAGCAGGCCCTTCTTGATGGGGAAATAGACCTTGATGTCGCTGGCCGTCATCACCGCGCGGGCGTTGTCCGGCGGGGTCAGCGGGTTGCCCTTCGGCTCGGCGGCCAGAAGCTTCTGCGTATAGGGGTGCCGGGGGCGGACGAACAGGTCGGTGACGCTCGCCTGCTCGACGATCTCGCCCTTGTTCATCACGCAGACCCGGTCGGCCATCTTGCGCACCACACCCAGATCGTGGGTGATCAGCAGCAAGGCCATGCCGAAGCGCTGCTGAAGATCCTTCAGCAGCTCCAGGATCTGCGCCTGGATGGTGACGTCCAGCGCCGTAGTCGGCTCGTCGGCGATCAGCAGGTCGGGCTCGTTGGCCAGCGCCATGGCGATCATCACGCGCTGGCGCTGCCCGCCCGACAGCTCGTGCGGGTAGGCGCCCAGGCGTTTTTCCGGGTTGGGGATGCCGACGAGGCGCAGCAGCTCCAGCGTCCGCCTGCGTGCCGCCACGCGGTCCAGGCCCTTGTGCAGGAACAGCGTCTCGTTGACCTGCCGCTCGATGGAGTGCAGCGGGTTCAGCGAGGTCATTGGCTCCTGAAAGATCATGGCGATGCGGTTGCCGCGCACATCGCGCAACACGCGCTCCTCGGCGCCCATCAGCTCCGTGCCCTGGAACTGGATCGAGCCCGTGGGGTGCCGCGCCATGGGGTAGGGCAGCAGTTGCAGGATGGACAGCGCCGTCACCGACTTGCCGGAGCCGGACTCGCCGACCAGCGCCAGCGTCTCCCCCTTGGCGATGTCGAACGACACGCCCTTCACCGCCGGGACGGCGGTGCCGGAGCTGCCAAACTCGACGCCGAGGTTGCGGACGGTCAGGAGTTCGCTCATAGGGGCTTCCATCGTCATTCCGCGGCCTTCCGCTCCGCCTTGACCGGCACCGGCGCTTCCGCCGGACCGGTGGAGAGCTGGCCGATGGTCTTGCGCGGGTCGAAGGCGTCGCGCACCGCCTCGCCGATGAAGATCAGCAGGCTCAGCATGATCGCCAGCACGAAGAAGGCGGTCAGGCCCAGCCAGGGCGCTTGCAGATTGGCCTTGCCCTGCGCCAGCAGTTCACCCAGCGAGGGCGAGCCCGGCGGCAGGCCGAAGCCCAGGAAGTCCAGCGCCGTCAGCGTGGTGATCGAGCCGTTCAGGATGAACGGCAGGAAGGTCAGCGTGGCGACCATGGCGTTGGGCAGCACGTGCCGGTACATGATCGTGGCATCCGTGGCGCCCAGCGCGCGGGCGGCGCGCACATAGTCGAAGTTGCGCGCCCGCAAAAACTCGGCGCGCACGACGTGGACCAGGGACGTCCAGGAGAACAGCAGCAGCAACCCCAGCAGCCACCAGAAGTTCGGTGTTACCACGCTGGACAGGATGATCAGCAGGAACAGCGTCGGCAGCCCCTGCCAGATCTCGATGAAGCGCTGGAACAGCAGATCGGTCAAACCGCCGAAATACCCCTGCACCGCCCCGGCGATGACGCCGACCACCGAGGAGAACAGCGTCAGCGTCAGCCCGAACAGCACCGAGATGCGGAAGCCGTAGATCAGCCGCGCCACCACGTCGCGCCCCTGGTCGTCGGTGCCCAGCAAATTCTCGGCGGACGGCGGGGCCGGGGCGGGGACTGGCAGGTTGTAGTTGATCGTCCGGTACGAATAGCGGATCGGCGCCCAGACGATCCAGCCCTTCTCCTCGATCAGCTGCATCACGAACGGGTCGCGGTAGTCGGTGTTGGTCTCGAACTCGCCGCCAAAGGCGGTTTCCGGGTAATCGCGGAAGACGGGGAAGAAATACGCGTCGTTGTGCTTGATCAGCAGCGGCCGGTCGTTGGCGATGAACTCGGCGAACAGCGAGCCGATGAACAGCGCCAGGAACAGCCAGAACGACCAGAACCCCCGCCCGTTGGCGCGGAAATTGTGCAGCCGCCGCTTGGTCAGCGGCGTCACCGGCATGCCGAGGAACCGTGGCTGGTAAGGCGTCGCCATCAGGCACTCCGCGCTTCGAAGTCGATGCGGGGATCGACCATCATGTAGGTGATGTCACCCACCAGATTCATGATCAACCCCAGCAGCGTGAAGAAGTACAGCGTGCCGAACATCACTGGATAATCCCGGTTGATCGCCGCCTCGAAGCCCAAGAGGCCCAGCCCGTCCAGCGAGAAGATCACCTCCACCAGCAGCGCGCCGGTGAACAGGATGCCGATGAAGGCGCCGGGGAAGCCGGCGATGACGATCAGCATGGCGTTGCGGAACACGTGGCCGTACAGCACCTGCCGCTCCTTCAGGCCCTTGGCGCGGGCGGTGACGACGTACTGCTTGTTGATCTCCTCCAGGAAAGAGTTCTTGGTCAGCATGGTCAACCCGGCGAAGCCGCCAATCACCAGCGCCGTCACCGGCAGCGTGATGTGCCAGAAATAGTCGGCGATCTGCCGGTACCAGGGCAGCTCCGCCCAATTGTCCGATGTGAGGCCCCGCAACGGGAACAGGTCGAAATAGCGCCCGCCGGCGAACACGACGATCAGCAGCACCGCGAACAGGAAGCCGGGGATGGCGTAGCCGACGATGACGATGGCCGATGTCCACACGTCGAACGGCCGCCCGTCGCGCACCGCCTTGGCGATGCCCAGCGGAATCGACACCAGATAGACCAGCAGCGTCGTCCACAGCCCCAGCGAGATCGACACCGGCATCTTCTCCAGCACCAGATCCACGACCCGCCGGTCACGGAAGTAGCTGGTGCCGAAGTCGAACTTCACATAGTGCGAGATCATCAGGAAAAAGCGCTCGTGCAGCGGCTTGTCGAAGCCGAACTCGCGTTCGAGCTGCTTGATGAACTCCGGGTCCAGGCCCTGCGCGCCGCGGTAGCGGTTGCCTTCACCGCCGCCGGTCCCGTGCTGGGCCTGCTGCGCGCCGGCCGAGGCGTCGCCGCTGCCGGTGCCGCCAATGCGCGCCGTCGCCTCCACCGCCGTGCCTTGCACGCGGGCGATGATCTGCTCGATCGGCCCGCCGGGGGCGATCTGCACGATCAGGAAGTTGATGACCATGATCCCGAACAGCGTCGGGATGATCAGCAACAGACGGCGGATGATGTAGGCCAGCATGTCCGTTCCCCCCGGAGCCCCACTCCACGTGGCCCCAACGTTCCCCACGATCAAGGCGGAAGCGTGGCGGCCTCACCGCCCCAGCTTCGCCGCCTTCACCGGGTCCACCCACCATGTCGCCGGATAACCGCTGTTGCGCAGGCCCGTGTCGTACTTCGCCGTGGTCTCCGGCCAGCCGAAGCGGGTCCAGTACGCCACCCAGCTCTCCGGGTTATACCAGTGCGGCACCATATAAAAGCCCCACAGCAGCACGCGGTCGAGCGCGCGGGTGGCGGCCTGCAAGCTGTCCAGATCCTTGGCGGCGATCACCTCTTCGATCAGCGCGTCGGCGACCGGGTCCTTGATGCCGGCGCGGTTGGCCGAGCCCTTCACGTCCGCCGCCGCCGAGCCGAAATAGTTGCGCAGCTCCGTCCCCGGCGGGCTGAAGAAGTTGAAGTTCACCACAATGGCGTCGAAGTCGAACTCTTCCGAGCGCGCCTGGAACTGCGCGGTGTCGACGATGCGAATCTGCGCGTCGATGCCGGCGCGGCGCAGCGTCTCCACATAGGGCTGGTTGACGCGGGTCAGCGAGCCGGTGCCGTCGAGGAACTCGATGGTCATCGGCTCGCCGGTCTTCACGTTGACCAGCTTGCCGTCGCGCGTCTCCCAGCCCGCCTGCTTGAACAGCTCGTACGCCTTGCGGACGTTGGCGCGGTTGTTGCCGCTGCCGTCGGTGGCCGGCGGCTCGAAGGGCTGGGAGAACAGGCGCTCGGGCAGCTTGGCGCGATGCGGCTCCAGCAGCTTCAGCTCGCCGGGCGTCGGCATCCCCCGTGCGCCGTAGTCGGAGTTGGGGAAGTTGGAGACGGTGCGGGTGTACTGGCCGTACAGGATGTTCTTGCGGATCCACTCGAAATCGAACAGCAGGCCCAGCGCCTCGCGCACCCGCGGGTCGGCGAACTTGGCGCGGCGCAGGTTGAAGCGGTAGCCCTGGGCGCCCAGCGGCAGTTCGGTCCTGATGGCGCGGCGCTCGACGCGGCCATCCAACGCGGCGGGGAAGTCGTAGCCGGTGGTCCAGCGCTGTGCGCGGTTCTCCGGGCGGATGTCGTAGGCGCCGGCCTTGAACGCCTCGAACATCACGTCGTCGTCGCGGTAGAAGTCCACCTTCACCACGTCGAAATTGTACAGGCCGCGGTTGAACGCGAGGTCCTTGCCCCAATAGTCCGCCACCCGCTCGAAACTGATCGAGCGGCCGGGATCGACGCTGCGGATGCGGTAGGGGCCGGAGCCGAGCGGCGGCTCCAGCGTGGTCTTGGAGATGTCGCGCCCGTTCGCGGTCCACCAGTGCTTCGGCTGCACGGTCATGGCGCCGCCGAAATCGATGATCGGCTTGACCTCGCCGGTGGTCTTCAGCGCGATGCGCACCCGCCGGTCGTCCAGCGCCTCGACGCTCGCCACCTTGTCGAGGAACGACTTGATGAACGGCGCGCCGTGCGCCTGGATCGAGTCCCAGGTGAACACCACGTCCTGCGCCGTCAGCGGCGTGCCGTCGTGCCAGCGCGCTTGCGGGCGCAGGTGGAAGAGGGCCCAGCTCCTGTCGTCCGGCACCTCGACGCTCTCGGCGAGCAGGCCGTAGGCGGCGTCCAGTTCCCAGCCCGAGCCGGTCATCAGGCTGTCGGAGATCAGCCCCAGCGAGCGCGGCTGCACGCCGCGCAGGATCAGCCCGTTCAGACTGTCGAAGGTGCCCGGCGACGCCAGCGTGACCGAACCGCCCTTGGGCGCGTCCGGGTTGGCGTGCGGAAGGTGTGTGATGTCCGCCCCGAACATCGGCTCGCCGAACTGCCGCAGCGCGTGCGTGCGGGTGACCTCGGCGACGGCCGGCGCTGTCAGTGCGATGAGGGCGGCGAGGGCGGCAGAGAGAAGGCGCATGGCAACGGCGACCCACGGGCGGTGGCGAACCTTCGAAACATCGCCACGCGCACGCGGCAATCAAGCGGAAAGTCCGGGTGGGGTGAATGGCAATTGACGCCATACGGCCTTGCATGGCATTAGTTGCCATATGGCGGCGCATCTGATTGTCGAGGATCGCGTAAAGTTCCCGGATGGCGCGATCCTCACCGTAAGGATCTGGGAGGTGCCGCATCCGGTGCCGCCCTCGACACATCGATTCAAGTACAGCCTGTTCTACGGCCATCCGGGCAACCGCGTGGTCGGCTACGACAATGAACGCGGCAAGGGCGACCACAGGCATTTGGGCGACGTTGAAACGCCCTATGTGTTCACCACGTGGGAGTCCCTGTTGGACGACTTCCTGGCCGATGTGGCGCAAGTGAGAGGAGAGGGCGGGCCATGAGCGAACTCAAGGTCCACGTGGGCGGCACCCTGGCCGATATGCGTAGCCGTGTCCTCTCGGCGGTGCGGCGCGCCGAAGCCGGGGAGGCGGTGTCCGAACGACACCTGACCTTCCTGAGCTTCGAACAGTTCCGCCAGACGCTGACGCCCAAGCGGCTCGAACTGCTGCGCCATCTCCATCGCAATCCCGCCTTGAACATCAAGGCATTGGCCGCGTCCCTGGGCCGCGACTACAAGCGCGTTTACGAGGACGTCAAGGCACTGGAGGACGCCGGCATGGTCGAGCGCGCCGACGACGGCAGCCTGTCGGCGGGCTACGACGAGATCGCCATCGAGACCAAGATCGCCCTGTAACTCCGGCGATTCTCAGTCTCTACCCTCACCCCCCGGCGGCAGCACCATGTCGTCCTCGCCCTCCTCGCCGAGCAGCATCTCGAACAGGGCGGCGTAGCGGCGGTCGGCGCGCAGCAGCTTCTTGAAGGCCTTGGCGTTCTTGATGTCCGCCTGAAGCCATTCCTCGGCCGCCTCGTAGTGCTCGGGGTGGACCGACAGGATGTAGACGGCGGCCTGCTCGGCGCTGACGATGCGGTCCTCGCCCAGGCGCTCCAGCACGGCGCCGATGAACACCGGCAGCACCTCGGCGGAGGCGGCGACGCCGTCCTCGCCCTCGTCCTCCTCGCCGTCCTCCTCCTCGTCGTTGCCCAGGTTCGCCTCGATGGCGTCCATGGCGGCCTTGGCGTCCGCTTCGGACATCGAGCCGTCCTCGATGCCGGTCATCAGCGCCTCGAACGCCTCCTGCTGGCGCGGGCTGAGCTGGGACATCGTCTCGACCACCAGCAGGGCGTCGAGCAGCGTCTTCTTGCGGACCTTCCAGTTGGCGTCGGCCTGCACCGCCTCGACGATGGAGTCGAGAACCGGGCGCAACTCCTCGGGGGCGGTGTCGAACACGGAGTTTTCGGGCTTGGCGATGGCGGTCACGTGCGTGTTCCTTCTTCGGAGAGGGCGGCGGCGCGCGCGCCGGGCACGCGGGCGGTCTTCAACAGGGTGGCGAAGCGCTTGTCGCCGCGCACCACCTTGCGCACGGCCTTGGCGTTCTTCGGGTCGGCCAGCATCCAGGCCTCGGCCGCCGCCTGATGTTCGGGATGGATGGACAGGACGTAGATGGCGGCCTGCTCGGCGCTGGCGATGCGTTCCTCGCCCAGCGTCTCCAGGATGGCGCCGACGTAGAAGGGCAGCACCTCGCTGAATCCGGTGGCCGGCGAGTCACCGCCATTGGGGCCGCCGTTCCCGTCCTCGGGCGGCAGCACGTGCCCGGTGGTCCCCGCCAGTTCCAGCCGCTCGGCCGGGCTCAGCGTCAGATAGGCGCCGAGGCTGAGCATGTAGTCGCACAGCGTCTTCTTGCGGACCATCCAGTTGGCGCCCTGCGCCACCTTGTCCGCCAGCGAGCCGACGAAAGCCTTGAGGTTGTCCGGCGCCTCGTCGAGGACGGAGCGCGCCGGTTGTGTGACGATGGTTGAGGTCATGGGCCTTAACTATGGTTCAGCCGGCGAGCGCGGCCAGCGCCTCGCGGTGGGTGCGGGCGTCGCCCGCGGCGATGACGCGGCCGTCCGACGACGCGTCCAGCGGGTTGCCGTTCCAGTCGGTCATCACTCCGCCGGCCCCGGTCACCACCGGCACCAGGGCCGCGAAGTCGTACAGCTTCAGCCCCGCCTCGACCACCAGATCGTAAAAGCCGCTGGCGAGCAGCCCGTAGGTGTAGCAGTCGCCGCCGTACACGGTGACCTTGACGGCGTTCTTCACGCGGTCGAAGGCCGGTGCGGTGTCGTCGGGGAACAGGTCCGGCGAGGTGGTGCCGAGCATCGCCCCGGCCAATCCGCCGGAACAGCCGCGCACCGTGGCCGGCTGGCCGTTGAGCGTGGTCGGGCGGCCGGCGACGCCGATCCAGCGGTCGCCGATGATCGGCTGGTCGATGATGCCCAGCACCGGGCGCCCGCGGTGCAGCAGCGCGATCAGCGTGCCGAAGATCGGCCGGCCGGTGATGAAGGACTTGGTGCCGTCGATGGGGTCGATGACCCACACCCACTCGGCGTCCAGGTTTTTGGTGCCGTATTCCTCGCCATAGATGCCGTCGTCCGGGCGCTCCGCCTCGATGATGGCTCGGATGGTGCGCTCCGCCTCGCGGTCGGCGACGGTGACCGGCGACGAGTCGGCCTTGTCGTCCACCACCAGAGTGGTGCGGAAATACCGGCGCACGACCGGCCCGCTGGAGTCGGCCAGACGTTCGGCAAGCGCCACCAGATGGGCGGGACAGGTCTCGGGCATTCTGAGGCTCCGCCGGCACGGGAAAGGGATGGCGCGCATCCTAAACGCCCCCGCGAGGCGCGCAAGCCGGAAAGCGGTTTGCCGGACGAGGCAACCGAGCCTAGACTTTCTCCCATGCTTGACCGACCGAACGTCTACGCGTGCGGGTCCATAGACCGCGCCGCCCACCGCCGCAAGGACCCCGCCTGGATCGCCGACGCCCGCGCGGCGCCGGAGACGCGCATCGTGCCCGTCTGGCGGGCGCGCTCGCTGGTCATTGGCCCCGAGGAGCAGCCGGTGGCGGCCCTGCTGCCCGCCGACTCAGACTGGGGCGAAGACCTCGTGCTGCTCGGCGTGCAGAACGGCGCCGCGCTGTTCGCCGTCGACCTGTCCGCGCTGGAGGTGCCGGAGGAGCACCCGGCGGTGGCCCCCCACGCCGCGGCGGGCGGGCGCTTCGTCGACCTGCGCATGGTCGGGCCGCTGATGGACCACGACGAGGGCTCGCTGTGCGCCTACGCCCGCGGCCTGACGCACTGGAACGCCCGGCACCGCTTCTGCGGCGTCTGCGGCTCCCCGGCGCTGAGCGCGGAGGGCGGACACGTGCGCAAGTGCAGCAACCCGGACTGCGCCACCCCGCACTTCCCGCGCACGGACCCGGCGGTGATCATGCTGGTGCACGACGGCGGCGACCGCTGCCTGCTCGGCCGGCAGGCGGTGTGGCCGGTGGGCATGCACTCGACGCTGGCCGGCTTCGTCGAGCCCGGCGAATGCCTGGAGGAGGCCGTCGCCCGCGAGGTGTTCGAAGAGGTCGGCGTGCGCGTCACCGACGTGCGCTATCACTCGTCGCAGCCCTGGCCGTTCCCGGCGTCGCTGATGCTGGGCTTCACGGCGCGCGCGCTGTCCACCGAGGTGGCGGTCGCCGAGGACGAGCTGGAAAGCGCCCGATGGGTGACCCGCGACTTCCTGCGCACGCTGGAGCCCGGCGACGACTTCCGCATGCCGCGCCTCGACTCCATCTCGCGCCGCCTGATCGAGGACTGGATCGCCTTGGGGTGAGAGTCTCCGCCGCCCGGTTACCAGTGGGGCATCTTGTCGATGTCCACGTGTTTGAGGTTGCTGGTCAGCAGGTGGTCCCAGGCAAAGACCTGATGCGCCTTCACCGCTTCCTGGAAGTGCCACCAGTGCGAGTCCCTGAAGCCGGGCCGATGCTTCCAGGTCAACTCGTCCTTGAGCGGGTTCAGACTCTTGGGCCAGAAATGGTCCGGCAGGCCGCGGACGTTCTCGGTCACCGCGTCGTCGAGCCATTCGTCCTCGTCGTATTCCGGCAGGGGCTCGCCGCCGTAACCCGGAGTTTCCGCCAGCCCCCGATAGCATGCGATGCGCGTCTCGACCCTCCTGTTCGTCGGGTCCTCAGGGCCGATGGCGTTGCCGAGGTCGTGTTGCAGCTCGGTTTTGCGCCGTTTCAAGTCGTCGTCGGAGATGGCCGGACTCACCGTGCGGGCCAACTTCTCCAGCAGGTGGGTGGCGGCGTCGATGAAGCGGACTTTGTTGTTCACCGTCTCCTGGCGCAGCCGGCAGTCCTGCCACACCAAGCCGGGCCAGTCCGGGGCGTGCTTGGCGTCCGCGTGCCCGACGTTGGGCGCGCATGATTCCAGCATCCCCTCCATGGCGTTGTAGCCCTCGAAGAAACCGACGAAATTCTGGTGCGCCCAGGTGTCCACGTAGCTGTGTGCGGCGATGCCGATGCGGTAGAGCGTGTGATCGCCGGCGGCCAGGGCGTTGTCGATGATGGCGTTGGCGTTCGGGCTGTTCGGCGTGGTGGTCAGCCAGTGCAGCTTGCCGTCCTTGCGCTGGGCGGTTTCCGCTAGCGGCTCGCCGGGGATGAAGTGGAACAGCGGGTAGATGCGGAACAGCGCCTTCGCCGGTTCCGCGATGTTCATCGTCTGGCTGACGAAGTTCTGGTACGCCGTCTCACGGCCGCTGTCGATCTCCAGGACGCCATTGTTGTCGTCGACGTACTGGGATGCGTAAGCGATCACCCGCGCGTCCTGCGGAGAAAGGCCGGCCTTCGTCGCCGTCAAATATGTCATGCAATAGTGGAATTCGACGTCCATTGCACATCTCCGCGCGGGTTGCGCGGCCATGGTGCGCGTCCATATGCGTGTTTACAAGGCGTTCCTCACGCTGTGCGCCGCCCGCCAAAAAGGCCCGGCTCCTTGCGGAGGCCGGGCCCGTACAGGGTGACCTGCGGCACCAGGTATCAGGAATCAGGAGTGGTGCCAGATCGGGTGCGTGGTGCGCACCGGCGAACGCCGCCGGTCACAGGGGTTCGGGTGCCGGTCGCAGGTGGTCTGGTAGACGATCGTCAATTCGTCGATCCGGTCGGTGCGCTGGCGCTGATTGGCGCGGCACAGGTTGTCCCAGACGATCTGTCGAATGGCGGCATCGCCCCAGGGCTGATCCAGCAGGGCCACACCCTTTTCCAGGGCCGTCATGTACGGAATCCGTTCGTGCTCGGCGATCTGCGCGACTTCGTCTTTTTCCAAGTTCGCAAGACCGATGCAATCTTCGTACGTCAGCATGGCCACCTCCATTGGTTGGCGCCATGGCGCCGGCAATGGTCGCGGTGCCGGTCGTCTTGGTCGTTGGGCTTGTTCCCAAGCTCTTCATTTGCAAAAGTATATAGCACAACTTGTCGAAAAGGGACAGTAGCCGAAAAGGTAAAGAACCCCTTTCTTCAGGTCATGCGACCGGATGCCGCATTTCTTTTGCGCGGCATCGCAGCAAACGTAAAATTTTACCCAAATACTGGTGAAGTTGTGGAGGCGCTCAGTCTTCGCCGTTCAGCTGGCTTCCCTGATAGCGGAACAGGCTGGCGGGATAGACGCCGAGGATCTTCATCTCGCGGGCGAAGAAGTCCAGTTCCTCCAGCGCCAGACGCAGCGGCCGCTCGTCCGGGTGGCCTTCCACGTCCACATAGAACTGCGCGGCGGCAAAGCGCCCGCCGACCATATAGCTCTCCAGCTTCGTCATGTTGACGCCGTTGGTGGCGAAGCCGCCCAGCGCCTTGTACAGCGCCGCCGGCCGGCTGCTGACGCGGAAGACGAAGGTGGTGATGGTCTTGCACGATCCGGCCGGCGGGATGCGCGGCTCGCGTGCCATGACCAGGAAGCGGGTGGTGTTGTGCTCGGCGTCCTCGATGTCGGCCTTGAGGATGTCGAGGCCGTAGATCTCCGCCGCCAGCCGGGACGCGATGGCGGCGTGCTGCGGGTCGTTCAGCGTGGCGATGTCGGAGGCGGCACCGGCAGTGTCGGCGTGGTTGATCGGCGTCAGGCCCAGCTGGCGCGTCGTGTTGCGGCACTGCGACAGCGCCTGGATGTGGCTGCGCACCGTCTTGATGGTGTCCAGCGTGGCGCCCTTCGGGGCCAGCAACTGGTGGTTCACCCGCTGGAAATGCTCGCCGATGATGTGCAGGCCGCCCTGGGGCAGCAGGTGGTGGTTGTCGGCGACGCGGCCGGCGACCGAGTTCTCCACCGGGATCATGGCGAGCCGGGCACGCCCTTCGCGCACCGCCGCGAAGGCGTCTTCGAACGACGCGCAGGGCAGGGTCTGCATTTCCGGGAAGACCGAGCGGCAGCTCAGATCGGAATAGGCGCCGGGCAGGCCCTGGAAGGCGATGACGTTCGAGAAGGGCATGGAAGTTCCGCGGTTTGGAAGGCGGTCGGGGTGGCGGAGTATCGACACCGTGCCGCCCCGCGTCAACGGCGGCGGCGATCCCGCGCCTTTAAGGCTTTTCGGAGCGGCCCGCGGCCCCAATTTAGCGTTTGGGGCGTTGCGGCGGCCGAACCGATAAAAAAGGGTAGAGACACCATGAGCATGGAAACCAACAAGATATTCGGGGCAATCCTGCTGGCGTTGCTGATCGGCACCATGAGCGGCTTCATCGCCGAGGTCCTGGTGCATCCCAAGCCGCTGGAAAAGAACGCCTACGCCATCGCCGTGCCGGAAAAGGCGCCGGCCGATGCGGCGGCCCCGGCCGGCGGCGGCGGTGCTCCGGCGCCCATCGGCCCGCTGCTCGCCAAGGCCGACGCGGGGGCCGGCCAGACCGCGGCCAAGGCCTGCGCCGCCTGCCACACCTTCAACAAGGGCGAGCCCGCCAAGGTCGGCCCCAACCTGTACGGCGTCGTCGGCGGCCCGAAGGCGCACATGCAGGGCTTCAGCTATTCCGACGCCATCGCCAAGAAGGGCGGTCAGTGGGGGTACGAGGATCTGAACCAGTTCCTGCACGACCCCAAGGGCTACGCCCCCGGCACCAAGATGACCTTCGCCGGCGTCAAGAAGGACCAGGAGCGCGCCAACATCATCGCCTACCTGCGTTCGCTCAGCGACAACCCGCCGCCGCTGCCGCAGTGAGCGGCCTTGCCCATGCCCCTCCCCACATCGGTGGGGAGGGCCTATGACTTTGATAAATCCCCGTCGCCTGCTCTGAAATAAAAGACCTACAGAGACGGGCGTATTGCAAAAAATCTGCCTCTCCAGTATAAACAGCCAACTGCACGAAGTGGCAGGCAAGGGGGAAGCGCAATGTTGCAGGCAAGACTCGAGTCGGCCGAAATGCACCGCCAAGCCATCCTCGGCATGGAGCGCCGTCTGGAGCGTGACGAACGCCGGGGCGAAGACACGACGATCGCACGCATTGTTCTTATGCGTCATTACGCCGCATACGCGCGGACGGTGGTGCAGAAGGCCGGCGGCAACGTCACCGAGATGACCACTCTCACCGACCGCGACAACGTGGTGCCGCTCGGCTGGACCGAAGGGCGCTGCCACGCCATCGACTGAAATTCCTCCACCTACGTTCCGCGCCGGACCTCGGTCGCTTCCCAGGGGCGGTAGCTGCCGGGGGTGCCGGCCTTGTGCTCGGGCTGAGCCTTGACGATCGTGCCGATCTCCGGCGCGTACCACATGCGGTAATCGTGCTCGTAGCCCCTGGCGCTCCGCTGGTTCCAGTTGATCACGACGGCGTCGAAGCTGCCTGCCGGCACGGTCACGCGTTCGGTGCGCTCCACGGTGAAGACGTTGGTCAGGCTGGTCTCGTCCTCGTCCGGCGTGGCGCCCGTGGTGACGAATCGGACGCTGTTGCCGACGCGCAGTTCGAAGGGCTGCAAGGCCCGCGTTGCCGCGGCGGAACTGGGATTGTCGGCCGACCAGAGGCCCAGCACGCGCCGGCTCGGCTTGCCGCCGCTGGTGTAGAGGCAGACCGGCCCGTCGTTGCCCTTGAACTCCAGCGTGCCGCCGGTCGAGGTGCGGACCAGTGTGCCCGGCTCGGGGCAGCGGAGCGTCAGGCCGGCGGTCTGCGATCCCGACGCGCCCGACGTCTGGCAGGCGCCCAGCGCCAGCACGAGCAGAAGTGCCAATCTCATCCGGTCCACCTCAGAAGGGGCGGCGCGCCTTCAGCGCGGCGGTCAGCGTGCCGTCGTCCAGATAGTCCAGCTCGCCACCCACGGGCACGCCGTGCGCCAGGCGCGACACCGAAACCTCGGTGCCGGCCAGGCGATCGGTGACCACGTGCGCGGTGGTCTGGCCGTCGACCGTGGCGTTCAGCGCCAGGATCACCTCGGCGACCGCCGGGTCCTTGGCGCGCTCGACCAGCGCGGCAATGGTCAGATCGTCCGGGCCGACGCCCTGCAAGGCCGACAGCACGCCGCCCAGCACATGGTAGACGCCGCGATAGGATCGCGTGCGCTCCAGCGCCCACAAATCGCCGGCATCCTCCACCACGCAGATGGTGGTGCAGTCGCGTGTGGGATCGGCGCACACCGTGCAGGGTTCGCGCGTGTCGAGGTTGCCGCACACCGGGCAGGTGCGGATCGCCTCGGCGGCCAACGCCATGGCCTCCGACAGCGGCACCATCAGGCTTTCGCGCCGCTTCATCAGTTGCAGCGCCGCGCGCCGTGCCGACCGCGGCCCCAGCCCCGGCAGCTTGGCCAGCAACTGGATCAGGCGCTCGATTTCAGGTCCGATCATTTCGGAAAGTGCTCTCTACGAGCCCCCACCCCATCCCACCCCTGCGAAGCGGGGGAGGGATGGGGTGGGCAAGCCAATCAGAACGGCAGCTTCATGCCCGGCGGCAGCTTCAGGCCGCCCATCACCTTGGCGGTCTCGTCGGCAACCTGTTGCTCGACCTTGACCTTGGCGTCGTTGAAGGCGGCGACCAGCAGATCTTCCAGAACCTCGACGTCCTCGGGATCGACGATCGACTTGTCGAGCTTGACCGACTTCAGGTCGCCCTTGCCGTTCAGCGTCACTTTCACCATGCCGGCACCGGACTGCCCGGACACTTCGATGTCGGCCAGCTTCGACTGCATGTCCTGCATCTTGGACTGCATCTCCTGGGCCTGCTTCATCATCTGGCCGAGATTCTTCATGACTCACTCGTCTCCCAATTCGTCCAACGGGTACAACAACGCATCACGGATGTTTATGTCATCACTGTCCGGTTCGTCCGCAACCGCCGCCGCGGCCGCAGCCGCCGCGGCGGCCGCCGCAAGATCGCGAACCTCCAGGATCTTCGCCCCGGCAAAGCCGTCCAGCACGGCGCGCACCACCGGGTTGGCCGCCGCCTCGTCCAGCGCGCGCTGGAGCGACGCGTCCTCCTGCTGCTGCAAGGTGGGCTCGCCCGGCCGGTCGCTGACGATGACCACCCAGCGGTGCCCGGTCCATTGGGTGAGGGCCTGCCCGACACGGTTGGCGAGGTTGGCCGGCGCCGTCGGTTCCGGCCGGATCTCCAGCCGCCCCGGCTCCATCCGCACGAGGTGCGCGGCGCCGAACAGTTGTCCATACAGCGCACCCTCGCGCCGCTCGGCGAACAGCTGCACCAGCGTGCGGTAGTCGCGTGGCATCGGCGCCCAGTCCTCGGACTGTGCCGCGGCGACGGCCTCGGCCGGTTGCGCCAGCGGCTGCGCCACCGCTTCGGCTTGGCGACCGCCCACGGCGCGCGCCGCGCCGCCACCGGCGATGGCGACCGGACCTCCGCCGGGCGGGCGCGGTGCACCACCGTTGCCATTGCCGCCGTTCGTCCCCGCCGCGGCGTTCTGCAGCTGCCGGATCATCTCGCCGGGCGTCGGCATGTCGGCGGCGTAGGACAGCCGGACGATCACCATCTCCAGCGCCTGCTGCGGGATGGGCGCGGCCTGCACCTCGCCCAGGCCCTTCAGCAGCAACTGCCACGCGCGCGTCAGCGCCGGCATGGACAGCTTGCCCGACATCTCGCGCCCGCGGGTGCGCTCGGCCTCGGGCATGGACGGGTCGTTGGCGCTGTCCGGGATGACCTTCAGCCGCGTCAGGCTGTGCACGAGGTCCAGCAGATCCTGAAGGATCACCACCGCGTCGGCGCCGACGCGGTGCAGTTCCGACAGGATGTCCAGCGCTTCGGCCGGCTTGGCGGAGGTCGCGGCCTCGAACAGGTCGAGGATGCGCGCCCGGTCGGCGAGGCCGAGCATGTCGCGCACCTGCACGGCGGTCACCGCCCCGCCGCCCAGCGCGATGGCCTGATCGAGCAGCGACAGTCCGTCGCGCACCGAACCATCGGCGGCGCGCGCCACCAGCGATGCGGCGTCCGGCTCCAGAACGGCGCCTTCCAGCCCGGCGATGCGGGTGAAATGCTCCTTCAGGACGGCGGCGTCCACCCGGCGCAGGTCGAAGCGCTGGCAGCGGGAGAGCACCGTCACCGGCACCTTGCGGATCTCGGTGGTGGCGAAGACGAACTTCACGTGCGCCGGCGGTTCCTCCAGCGTCTTCAAGAGCGCGTTGAACGCGCTCTTGGAGAGCATGTGGACCTCGTCGATGATGTACAGCTTGTAGCGCGCCGAGACGGGGGCGTAGCGCACGCCGTCGATGATCTCGCGGATGTCGTCGACGCCGGTGTGCGACGCGGCGTCCATCTCCATCACGTCGACGTGCCGGTCCTCAGCGATGGCGCGGCAATTGTCGCAGACGCCGCAGGGCGTGATGGTCGGCCCGCCGGTGCCGTCCGGCCCGGTGCAGTTCAGCGCGCGGGCGATGATGCGAGCGGTGGTGGTCTTGCCGACGCCGCGCACGCCGGTCAGCATGAACGCCTGGGCGATGCGGCCGGAGTTGATGGCGTTGGTCAGCGTGCGCACCAGCGCGTCCTGGCCGATCAGCTCGTCGAAGCTCTTCGGGCGGTACTTGCGGGCGAGCACACGGTAAGCGACCGCCGGGGCGGCGGCCTCGTGGCTGGCGACGGGCGTATCGGCGATGGTGGTGTCGGTCACGCTGCTGGACGCACTCTATCCTTGGGCCGCCAGAATAGCGGCTCAGCCCCGGCTTTGCGCTTAAAAACTTTTAGAGGAGGGTGGGAGGCTGGACGAACGACCCGAGCCTGAACTCGTTGCGGCTGCTTCCTTCCGGACCTGACCGGGTTGGCGAGGGACCCGCCCGACGCCAACCTCCCACCGGGAATATCGTCATCGCCGCGGTCATATGCAAGCCGAATCCGACTCAAGGCCAATCCGGCGGGTCGACGTCCGCTCCCCGTCATGGTAACCGCGCGGCGTCCCGCCCAGCGTGCGGCGGAACATGGCGGTGAAGGCGCTGGGGCTGTCGTAGCCGGCGGCGCGCGCCGCCCCGGCCACGCTGTCGCCGCCGGCCAGCCGGGCCAGCGCCTCGGCCAGCCGCGCCTGCTGGCGCCACGCGCCGAAGCTCAGCCCGGTCTCGCTGCGGAACAGCCGGGCCAGCGTGCGGGCGCTGGCGCCGCTGTGCTCGGCCCAGCCGTCCAGCGTGTCGGTGCGGGCCGGCGCGTCGATCAGCGCCCGGCACAGCGCCGCCAGCCGCCGGTCGCGCGGCATGGGCAGCCACAGCGGCACCTCCGGCGCACGCGCCAACTCATCGAGGATCAGCGCGGCGAGCAAGGCGCCGCGACCGCTTGGCTCGGGCGCTGGTGGCCCGTCCAGAACGGCGAGGATCAGTTCGCGCAGCAAACCCGACACCTCGATCACCCGGCAGCGCCCGGCGTCGGCGAAGACCGGCGTGCCGGGGGCGACGTACAGCGTGCGCATGGAGGTGTCCCCGGCGATCAGGAAACCATGCTCGACCCCCGGCGGAATCCACACCGCGCGCAGCGGCGGCACGATCCAGGCGCCGTCCGCCGTGGTCACCCGCAGCGTCCCGGTGATGGCGTAGAGAAGCTGCGCCCGGCGGTGCCGGTGCGGCGGCATGCGGGTGCCGTGCGGGTACTCCTTGGCCAGGGCGACCACGGGTGCACTCGCGTCGTCGATGGAGTCCGGGTCGATGATGCACGTCATGGTGTGTCCGTTTCGCGACGACTCTTGACCGGACGCAGGATAGCGGACACGCCTATCCTGTCCAGCGGTTCAATCACCTGACACGAAAAGGAATCATCCCATGGCCGCCGCATCGCGCCGGGTCATCGCCTTCATCAACGCCGGGCACGCCATCGACCACCTGCTCATGCTGATCTTCCCGACCGCGGTGCTCGGCATGGGGGACAGCTTCGGGATGCCGTACGGCGAGCTTCTGGCGCTGTCGCTCGGCGGTTTCATCGCGTTCGGGGCGGGGTCGCTGCCGTCCGGCTGGCTCGGCGACCACTGGAGCCGGCGCAACATGATGGCGGTGTTCTTCATCGGCACCGGCGCCGCGACGGTGCTGACCAGCTTCGCCGCCACGCCCTGGCAACTCGCCGCCGGCATGACCGCCATCGGGGTGTTCGGCTCGATCTACCACCCCGTGGGCACCGCCATGCTGACCGCGCACGCCGAGCGGTTGGGGCGGGAGATCGGCGTCAACGGCGTCTGGGGCAATCTTGGCATCGCCTTCGCCGCCCTGGCGGCGGGCGGGCTGACGCAGGCGCTGGGCTGGCGCACCGCTTTCGCGGTGCCGGGCGTCGTGGCGATCGCGATTGGCGTGCTCTTCGCCATGCTGGTGCCGGACGCCCCGGCGCCGCGGCGTGCGGCGGCGCGCACCACCGTGGACCTGCCGCGCGCCGTGGTGCTGCGGGCGTTCGCCGTGCTGGCGGCGACCACGGTGGCCGGCGGCGTGGTGTTCAACGCCGCCACGGTCTCGCTGCCCAAGCTGTTCGACGAGCGCCTGCTGGCGGTTGCCGGAACGCCGTTGGGCGTGGGGGCGCTGGTGTCGGCGATCTATGTGGTCGGCGCCACGTCGCAGCTGCTGGTCGGCCGCCTGCTGGACTGCTATACGCTGCGCCGGGTGTTCATCCCACTGGCGGCGTTGCTGGCGCCGGGCTTGGCTCTGGCCTCGGTCGTCGAGGGTTGGGCGCTGGTGTTTCCCGCGGTGCTGATGATGTTCGCCATCTTCGGTCAGGTGACCATCAACGACACCATGGTCGCCAAGTACACCACCGAGGCGTGGCGGGCGCGGGCCTACGCGGTGCGCTACCTCGTCTCGTTCGCGGCCAGCGCGCTGGCGGTGCCGCTGGTCGGCGTGCTGCACGAGGCGGGGGGCTTCGCGGTCCTGTACCAAGTGCTGGCGCTGTTCGGGGTGGTGATCGCGGCGTCGGCGGCGGTGTTCCCGCACCGTCCCGGCGAGGTGCAGGCCATACCCGCTGCCGCCCCGGCCGAGTGAGTCGCATTTTTCCGGGAACCCCCACGCCGCCCCGCGCATCCTAGATATCAGGAACACGGGGAGGACCAGATGGCCGGACACCTGACGGTCGCAACGGGCGGCGAGCCGGAGACGGATCTTCTCGACGCGCTGAAGCGCGGCGACGCCCACGCCTTCGAGACGGTGATGCGCCGGCACAACCGGCGCCTCTTCCGCATCGCGCGCTCGATCCTCAAGGACGAGGGCGAGGCGGAGGAGGCGGTGCAGGACGCCTATCTGCGCGCCTTCACCCATCTGGACCAGTGCGCCGACGCCGGCCGCCTCGGCGGCTGGCTGGCGCGCATCGCCGCCAACGAGGCGCTGATGCGCCTGCGCAAACACGGCCGGGTGCGGCTGTTCGCCGATGGCGCCGAGGCGGAGGATTCCGATGCCGGCGCCGCCGTGGTGCCGCTGTGGACCGCTGCCAGCAACCCGGAGGAGTTGTTCGCCGTGGCCGAACTGAAACGCCTCGTCGAGCGGGCCATCGACGATCTGCCGGACGGCTTCCGCGCCGTCTTCGTGATGCGCACGGTGGAGCAGATGAGCGTGCAGGAGACCGCCGCCTGCCTGGGCATCCCGCCCGACACGGTGAAGACCCGCCTGCACCGGGCGCGGGCGCTGCTGCAAAAGGCGCTCAGCGACCATCTCGACCGCCTCGTGCCCACCGCCTTCGGATTCGCCGGCGAGCGCTGCGACCGCATCGTCGCCGACGTGCTCGCGCGCCTCAAACGCTGAGCCGCGCTTCGTCACAAAGGGAGGATACCATGCTGAAGCAGACGCTTCTGGCGGCTGTTGCCGTCACCGTTCTGTCCATGCCTGCCCAGGCCGCCGACGTGCCGGAGAAGGGGCCGCCGGGCGGCGACTACAAGAAAGTCAGCGATCTGGCGAGCGGCCTGCCGGACTTCATCCCCGGCCTCGGCACGCTGTACGCCAAGCCTGCGGAACTGCCGACCGGCCCGTATCTGGCTTATGACCGCAAGCAGCATCTCGTCGGTGCCGTCTACATGGTGCCGATGAAGGACATGGAGGCGCAGAAAGACTTCAAGCGTCTGGCGGCGCCGCATCGGCCGGTCGACCACGTGACGGTCGATTTCAACCCCGGCCATCCGGGCATGGCCGAGCCGCACTATCACTTCACGGTCTGGTACGTGTCGGAGAAGCAGGCCGAGCAGCTCGCCGAAGCGCCGGCCCGCAAATAGCTCAGAACAGAACGCTCACCGCGCGGTAGACGGTATAGCCGATGCCGATGGCCACGGCCCACGACAGCGCGATCAGGGCCGCCCAGAGAGCCACCAGCTTCGGTCCGCGCATCTTCTCCACCGCCGGTTCGGACGCCGGGTCGGGCAGGGTGATGACGACAGGGTGTTGGGAGCGGACCGCGCGGTCAACCGTCTCGGCCTCGGTACGCTCATTGCGCGACAGGACCGGCATCGGGTGGGACTGTGGCATGAGAGGGGTGCCTGTTGTGTGGGCCTCCCTGAATGTAGTCCCCAATCGATCAGGGAGTCTGGGACCAATTGCGGTACCCACTTTTTCGTACGGAGCCCGGCGGGGGAGGGGCCGCTCCCCCGCCGTTCCGCAGTGTGCTTCTTACTTCTTGAGCGCGGCGACGCCCGGCAGGTCCTTGCCTTCCAGCCATTCCAGGAAGGCGCCACCGGCGGCCGAGACGTAGGTGAAGGCCTGCTCCACCCCGGCCGACGCCAGCGCCGACACCGTGTCGCCGCCACCGGCCACCGACAGCAGCTGGCCGTCCTGCGTGCGCTTGGCGACCAAGCCCGCCACCGCGTTGGTGCCGGCGTCGAAGGGCTTGATCTCGAACGCACCCAGCGGGCCGTTCCACACCACGGTCTTGGCGCCCTGGATCTTCAGGCCGAGGAACTCGACCGTCTTCGGGCCGATGTCCAGCGCCATCTCATCCGCGCCGATGGCCTTCGCGTCCACGTCGCGGCTGGCCGCACCGGCCTTGAACTCCTTGGCGACGATGAAGTCCAGCGGCAGCAGGATCTCGCAGCCGGCCTTCTTGGCCGTCTCCATGATCGCGCGCGCCTGATCGGCCATGTCCTTCTCGCACAGCGAGGCGCCCACATCCACGCCCTGGGCGTACAGGAAGGTGTTCGCCATGCCGCCGCCCAGCGCCAGCATGTCGACCTTGCCCACCAGATTGCCCAGCAGGTCGAGTTTGGTGGAGATCTTCGCCCCGCCGACCACGGCGCACACCGGCCGCTCCGGCTTCTCCAACGCCTTGGTCAGCGCCTCCAGCTCCTGCTGCATCAGCCGCCCGGCGGCGCTGGGCAGGTGGCGGGCCACACCTTCGGTCGAGGCGTGGGCGCGGTGGGCGGCCGAGAAGGCGTCGTTGACGTAGAGGTCGCCCAGTTCCGCCATCTGCTTGGCGAAGGCCGGGTCGTTCTTCTCTTCCTCGGCGTGGAAGCGGGTGTTCTCCAGCAGCACCATCTGGCCGGGCTTGACGGCGGCGATGGCGGCCTTGGCCTTGTCGCCGACGCAATCCTCGGCGAACGCCACCTCCTGGCCCACGGCCTTGGAGAGATCGCCCAGCACATGGCGCAGCGAGTTCTTGGCATCCGGCCCGCCCTTGGGGCGGCCGAAGTGGGAGAGGATGACCACCTTGGCGCCCTTCGACGCCAGTTCCTTCAGCGTCGGCGCCAGACGGTCGATGCGGGTGGTGTCGCTGACCTTGCCGTCCTGCATGGGAACGTTCAGGTCGGCGCGCACCAGCACGGTCTTGCCGCTCACGCTGAGGTCGTCGATGGTGTTGAAGTCGGTCATGGCCGCTCACCCCCGGAAAAGGTTCGAATTTTGGGGCACCGAAGCACAGCGCGGCCCACTTTGCAACGCTGGACGGGGGGACTCGCCCTGCGGCGTAAGGCTCCCATCTCATAAGGCATGACCGAGCCCCTTCGACGAGACGACACCCGGCCGCCGCTTATCGGCTCCGCCGGGCGCATCGCCTACGCCGCGGCCCAGGCCGCCCGCGTGGCGTGGTTCTTCGGCCAGTACGCGCTGGCCGCCCGCATCTCCGGCCCCAACATCCCGCGCGCCGAACGCCCCAAGGACATCCGCACCCCCGACACCCGCGGCATCCTGGCCGAGTTGCGGGCGCTGATGGAGCGCGATCTCGCCAACATCGAGGCGGGGCGCTACCGCATGCCGCACGACCTGATCCTCAGCCCGGCGCGGGTGGTGGCGGACGCCACCGCCTTCTTCCGCGACCTGCCCGAGGTGCAGCGCCGCCGCCGTGGCCGCGTCGGCACCGAGGTGCGCACCAACCCGCCGCCGGGGTCGGAAGCGCTCCCCGCCTACTACCGCCAGAACTTCCATTTCCAGACCGACGGCTATTTGTCGGAACACAGCGCCCGCCTCTACGACCATCAAGTCGAGGTGCTGTTCGGCGGCGGCGCCGACGCCATGCGCCGCCAGGCGCTGGTCCCCATCTTCGAGCACCTGAAGGGCCGCAGCGTCGCCGGCAGCCGGTTGCTCGACGTGGCGGCGGGGACGGGGCGCTTCCTCACCTTCGTCAAGGACAACTGGCCACGGCTGGACACCACCGCCCTCGACCTCTCGCACGCCTACCTGACCGAGGCGCGCCGCTCGCTGGCCCCATGGGCGCGCACCACCCGCGTGGTGCAGGCGGCGGCCGAGGCGCTGCCGCTGCCGGACGCCAGCCAGGACGTCGTCACCTGCATCTACCTGTTCCACGAACTGCCGCGCAAAATCCGCGCGCAGGTCGCGGCGGAATGGGCGCGGGTGCTGAAGCCCGATGGCATCGTCGTCTTCATGGACAGCCTGCAACGGGGCGACAACCCGGTGATGGACGGCCTGATCGAGCTGTTCCCGCTGGCCTTCCACGAGCCGTTCTACGCCGACTACGCCCGCCAGGACTTGGGCGCGATGTTCGCGGACGCCGGGCTGACGGTGCGCTCGTCCACACCGGTATTCATGTCCAAGATGGTGGTCCTGGAAAAGCGACTGTCATAAAACTGCAAAACTTGGCCGGCTAGGCAACGCGAATACGTGCGTGTAGAAATGACGGATTATAAATGAACTTTGCCGAGCCATGGCCGACGCCGACATCAACCGCGAGACGGAACTGAAGCTGGCCGCGCGGCCGGAGGATCTGGCGAAGCTGCGCGCCGCACCCGCCCTCGCGTCCGCCACCCGCGCCGCCACCCGGCCGCTGGAGAGCGTCTATTACGACACGCCGGACCAGCGCCTCGCGCGCCGGCTGGTCAGCCTGCGGGTGCGCAAGAAGGGCAAGCTCTTCGTCCAGACCCTCAAGGGTCCGCCCTTTGCCGATGGCGGCCTCGGCCGCGCGGAGTGGGAGTGCCCGGTGCCCGGCCCTGCCGTCGATCTGTCGCTGATCACCGACGCGGACGCGCTGGATCTCCTCGGCACCGTGGGCGCGGCGGACCTGCAACCGGTGTTCACCACCGACGTGAAGCGCACGATCCGCGTGCTGAACGGCGGCGAGTCGGTGATCGAGGTGGCCTTCGACCAGGGCGAGATCCGCACGCCGGACGGCGCCACCCTGCCGCTCTGCGAGGTCGAGCTGGAACTGAAGCAGGGCGAGTCCCGCGCGCTGTACGGACTGGCGCTGGAATTGGCGAAGACCGCCCCGCTGCGCGTCGAGTCGCGCACCAAGTCGGCGCGCGGCTACGCCCTTGCGGCCGGCGCCATGGACGAGCCGGTGAAGGCGGAAAAGATCGCGCTGTCCCCCGAGGTGACGGTGGAGGGGGCGCTGTGCCGCATCGTCGGCAGTTGCCTGCTGCATCTCTCCGCCAACGAGGCCGCCTCGTTGAAAGGCGAGGACCCGGAGGGCATCCATCAGATGCGCGTGGCGCTGCGCCGGCTGCGCTCGGCGCTCGGCCTGTTCCGCCCCTTCGTGCCGGAGGAGCAGTACGCGTGGCTGGTCGGCGAGGTGAAGTGGCTGGGCGGTCACCTTGGCCCGGCGCGCGACTGGGACGTCTTTATCGGCGAACTGCTGTCCCCCGTGCACGAGGGGTTCGAGCGGACCAACGGCCAGGGGGCGCCGCTGCTCGGCGACCTCCGCACGCTGGAGACCGCCGCCCGCGCGCGGCGCGAGCGCGGCTATGACAGTGCGCGCGAGGCGATCCTGTCGCCGCGCTACACGGAGTTCCTGCTTCGCCTCGGCGTCTGGCAGGAGGAGAAGGGCTGGCGCGACCAGCCGGTCAGCGAGCAGTCCGCCCGGCTGTTCCAGCCGGTGGTGCAGCTTGCCGACCAGTTGCTCGCCAAGCGCCACAAGCGGGCGCGCAAGGCCGGGCAGGGCTTCGCCGAACTGTCGGTGGAGGACCGCCACCAGCTGCGCATCGCCCTGAAGAAGCTGCGCTACGCCGCGGAGTTCTTCCGCTCGCTGTACGACGACAAGCCGGCGCGCCGCTACATCCAGCAATTGGCGACGTTCCAGGACGCGCTGGGCCACCTGAACGACGTGGCGACGGCGACGCGGCTGCTGCACGATCTGCACGACGACGGCAGCCGCGCCGGCTCCGGCGAGCGCCGCGCCGCCGGTCTGGTCATCGGCTGGCACGCCCGCGGCGTCGCCGATCTGGAAGGCCACCTGAACGCCCAGTGGGAGGGATTCGCGGGCGCCAAGCCGTTCTGGTCGAAGCCGGCGGCGGAGTGAGCGCACTCACTCCACCGGCAGCTCCAGCGCGAACACCGTCCCGTTCCCCGTGCTCTCGACCAGCCGCAGATCGCCGCCGTGCGCACGCGCGATCTCGCGGGCGATGGCCAGCCCAAGCCCGGTGCCCCCCGCGCGCGCCGAGCCGGCGAAGGGCTGGAACAGGTTCTCCCGCGCCCGCGGCGGCAAGCCCGGCCCGTTGTCCGCCACCGTCAGCACCACCCGGCCGTCCGCCGCCTGCGCCTCGACCGTCACCGTATCGGCCCCCGCCTGCACCGCGTTGCGGCCGAGGTTGGCGAGTGCCCGAACAAGCTGGTCGCCATCGACGGACAGCATCAGCCCGGCCGGCACGCGGCTGACCCAGGCGGCCTCGACCCGTCCACCATCCGGCCGCAGCGAGGCCGTCACCTCCGCCCCCGCCTCATCGACCAGGGCTGCCAGATCCACCCGCGTCCGCCGCAGCGGCAGCACGCCGTCCTGCGTGTAGGACAGCGTCTGCCCGCACAGATCCACCGCGCGGTCGAGCGCCGCCATCAGCCGCGGCGTCACCCGCCGCACCTCCGGGTCGGCGCTCTCGGACAGGTGTTCGGACAGCAGCGACGCGGTGGACAGGATGCCGCGCAGATCGTGGTTGATCTTCGCCACCGCCGTGCCCAGCGCCGCCAGCCGCTCGCGCTGGCGCAGCGCGGTGCCCAGCGCGTCCTGCATGGCGACCAGCTCGCGCTGCGCCACGCCGATCTCGTCGTTGCGGGGTTCGGGCGGGAAGGCCGGCTCGGCGTGTTCCGGGTCGCGGCGGAAGGCGACCATGCTCTCGGTCAGCCGGCGCATGGGCCGCACCAGCATGCCGCTCAGCGCCAGGAACACCAGCCCGGCGGTGATCAGCGAGATCACCACCGACAGCGCCAGGATGCGCTCGGAATAATCGACCATCGCCGCGATCATCGGCCGCTCGTCCATGACGATCTCGACGCGCTGCGCCGGGTCCTTGGGCGAACGGTCGATGACGCGGACCACCCGGTTGCGCGGCTCGGCCAGGGCGGCGAAGGCGTCGGTGATCAGCGACACGAAGGTCGCCGTGCGCAGGTCGATTACCATGTCCACCCGTGGCGGCATGGAGCGCGAAAGCATGTAGACGCGGCTGTCCGGCTGGATCAGGTCGATGACGTGCGCCCCGACGTGCGCCAGCAGCTTGGCCTCCAGCTCGGCCGTGACCATGCGGTCGGGCGCGGCCTCCACCGCCAGCGCCGCAAGGTGCGCGGCGGACAGCCGCTCTTGCAGAAAGCTCAGCCGGAAGCGCGCGATGGACGGCGTGTAGATCAGCACCTCGGCCAGCATGACGAACAGCACCGTCAGCACCAGGAGCTTGGCGGACAGGCTGCGGGTCACGGTCGGCAGGGGCATGGAGGCTTCCCCCTTACCCCGCGTCCACCCGCGTGACGCTCATGGCGAAGTATCCCGCCGACGCCTCGATCACCCGCCGGGGCGCCAGCGCCGCCAACTCGTCGCGCGGCGCCGGGAACAGCTCGACCTCCGCGTCGGCGGCGTAGAACGGGCCGAACTCCTTGCTGTCCGCCACCATGCGCACCAGTTGCGGGGCAGCCGGCGTGGCGCCGCCGACGATGCTCGGCAGGCCGAACAGCCCGTAGGTCGGCTTCGCCAGCAGGCCGAGGTGCTTGCCCTCCGCCCCGGTCAGCGTCAGCGCCGCCTGCGCCAGTCTCCGGTCCTTGACCGCCAGCGAAGCGCCCAGCCGGGTGCCGGCGCGCGTCGGCGCCGCGGCGATGTGGTCGAGCGGGTAGGCGCGGGTGAGCCACACGCTGCCAAACTTCTTCGGCAGGCCTTGCAGCCAGCCGCGGATCAGCGACACGTCCTGATCGACGTAGATGAACGGGCAGAAGTTGACCGGCGTGCCGTCGCGCTCGGCCTCCACCAGCACGAAGCACTCGCGGTACTGGGAATAGACGGGGTCGAGCAACTCGCTGCCGTCGGAGGTTGCCTGCCAGTCGGCGAAGTGCACGGTGGCGCGCCCGGTCGCCTTGCCGAAGCCTTCGGGCAGGAAGCCGGCGGCGGTGGCCGTATCGACCTCATAGTCGATTGAGAACAGCCAGCCCGCGTAGTGCCACGGCGGCGCCGGAGCCAGCGACGACCGCCCCTTGGGCGTGAGCGGAGCGGTGAATCCGGTGAGCATGGCGTGCCTCCTGTCGTGTCGGGCGATCCGTGATGCATACAAGATTCACACGGATTGCACGGATTTAGGCACGGATTACACGGATTTCCTTATTCGTGCACAGCAGCGGCCTTCGGGATGACCCGGCGCGCCGCAAGCATCAAAAAATCCGTGTAATCCGTGTTCAAATCCGTGCAGTCCGTGTGAATCTTGCCCGCCGCGTCGTAACGCCAGCCCCGAAGCGGATCATCAAGCCTCGACCGCCTCATCAGCGACCACGCGATTCCGGCCGCCGTTCTTGGCGCGGTACAGGGCCTCGTCGGCGCGGGCCAGCATGGCGCTCACCGACTCCTCGCCGTCGCGCAACGCGCTGACGCCGATGCTGACGGTGAAGGTGACGCCGCAGCCGCCGGGGATGCGCACCTCGGTCACCGCCAGCGCGCGGCGCAGCCGTTCGGCCAGCGCGACGGCGCCGGCCGGCGGCGTGTCCGGCAGCAGGACGGCGAACTCCTCGCCGCCCAGGCGGCCCAGCACGTCGCACCCGCGGACCAGCGCGCGGCAGACGCGCACGACGCTGCGGATTGCCTCGTCACCGGTGGGATGGCCGTGCGTGTCGTTGATCTTCTTGAAGTGGTCGATGTCCAGCATCACCGCCGACAGCGGCCGGCCGTGGCGCCGCGCCCGCGCCACCTCCTCCGCCGCGCGCGCCATGAAGCGCCCGCGGTTGAGCGCGCCGGTCAGCGAATCCGTGCTGGCGAGGCGTTCCAGTTGGCGCTGCATGTCCACCACGCGCGACGCGGCCAGCAGGCGGGCGCGCAGCCACGCCCAGTCCAGCGGCTTGCGCAGGAACTCGTCGGCGCCGTTCTCCACCACTTCGAAGAACTGGTTGGTGATGCTGCCCGGCAGCATGAGCATGAGGTAGAGGTGCTTGGCCCCCTGCGCGGCGCGCAGATGCCAGCAGACCTCGACGCCTTCCACCGGGCCGACTCGGAAATCGACCAGCACGACGTCGAACGCCTCTTCGCGGGTGCGCTCCAGGGCACTCTCGCCGCAATCGGCCCACGCCACCTCGTGGCCGAACGTCTCCAACTGCTGGCACAGCGCGGTGCGCGCCATGCGCGAGTCGTCCACCACCAGAATTCGCATCCAGCCTCCCAAGCCGATGCGCCAGTAGAACACATCCCGCTTAAGGAAGCATTACAGCCGTGTGGATCATCCGAACCACGACAACACCCGCACCAGCGCCCGCGACTTCGCGCCGAACAGGGTGGGGGTGAACAGGCTGCCCGCCGCGCGCTTGCCGGCCTCCCCCAGCGTCGGGTAGGGCAGCACCAGCCCGGCCAGCGTCGACACCTTGGCGCGCGTCGCCACGGCAAGGCACCACAGCGCGATCTGCTCGCCCGCGTGCGGCCCGGCGATGGAGACGCCGATCACCCGGCCGCGGTGCGCCAGCACCTTGATCAGCCCCTCGGTCTCGCCCTCGGCGCGGGCGCGGTCGTTGTCGGCGAAGGGCTGGCGCAGCACGTCGACGGCCCCATAGGCGGTGCGCGCCTCTGCCTCGGTGGGGCCGACCTGGGCCAGTTCGGGATCGGTGTAAGTGACCCAGGGCAGCGCGGCGTAATTCTCCTTCGCCGGCAGCCGGAACAGCGCGTTGCGCACCACCAGTCCGGCGTGATAGCCGGCGACGTGCGTGAACGCCGGCCCGCCGGTCACGTCGCCCACCGCATAGACGCGCCGGTTGGTGGTGCGCAGGCGCTTGTCGGTGATCACGCCGCCGCGGTGCGCCTCGATGCCGGCGGCGTCCAGGTTCAGGTCCTCGACGTTGGGCCGGCGGCCGGCAGCCACCAGCAGGTCGGAGCCCTCGACGCTCCGCCCATCGTCCAGCCGCACGGCGATGCCGTTGCCGGCGCGCGCCACCGACGCTACGCCGGTGCCCTCGATCAGCGTGACGCCCTCGGCGGTCAGGCGGCGGCGCACCACCGCCACCAGCTCCGGGTCGTCGCGCGGCATCAGCGTCAGCTTCTCGACCACGGTGACGCGCGCACCCAGACGGCGGTGCGCCTGCGCCATCTCCACGCCGATGGGGCCGCCGCCCAGCACGATCAGGTGATCCGGCGCCGCGGTGCGTTCGAAGATCGTCTCGTTGGTCAGGAACGGCACACCGTCCAGGCCGGGGATCGGCGGCACCGCGGCGCGCGAGCCGGTCGCCAGTACGACACGCCGCGCCCGCACCGCGATCCCGCCGGCTTCCACCGTATCCGGCCCGGTGAAGCGCGCCGAGGCGCGGATGACGCGCACGCCCAGCCCTTCGAAGCGCTCCTGGCTGTCGTGCGGCGCGATGCCGGCGATGGTGTTGCGCACGTGGGCGTGAACGGCGGCAAAGTCGATCTCCGGTTCATGACCGTTGACGCCGAAGCGTCCCGCCGTGCGCACCGCCTGTGCCGCCTTGGCCGCCGCGAGCAGCGCCTTGGACGGCACGCAGCCGGTGTTCAGGCAGTCGCCGCCCATGGCGCCGCGCTCGATCAGCACGGTCTTCACCCCCATCTGCGCCGCCGCAGCGGCGACCGACAGCCCGCCGGAGCCCGCACCGATGACGCACATGCCGCAATCCACCCGTTCGCTCACGCCCGCCTCCGCCACGCCTTGACCGCCACCGGCGCCAGCGCCAGGACCGCCAGCCCCAGCAGCGGCAACAGCACGTCCGCCGAGAAGATCGCGCGCAGGTCCGGCGTGCCCCCGGCGTCCAGCACCGCGCCCAAGCCGTTGCCGACCGACGCGTACACCAGCCCGCCCGGCACGATGCCGACCAGCGTCGCCAACGCGTACACCCCCAGCGGCACGCCGAGGAACGCCGGCACCAGATTGACCAGCCAGAACGGAAACAACGGCACCAGCCGCAAAAACAGCATGTAGCTGAAGGCGTTCGCCCGGAATCCCTCCTCCAGCCGGCCGATCCACGGCGCGGCCTTGCGCCGCAAGGCTCCGCCCAGCGCCGAGCGCGCCGCCAGGAACACCGCCATGGCGCCCAGCGTGGCCCCGGCCACCGCGTACACCGTGCCCCACGCCGTGCCGAACAGGAAGCCGCCGGCCAGCGTCAGCACCGTGCCGCCGGGCACCGAGAAGGCGATCGCCAACGCGTACACCCCGACGTACGCCAGCACCGCCAGCCCGCCCTGCGCCTCCACGAACGCGCTCAGATCGGCGCGCCGCGCCGCCAGTTCGCCCAGCGTCAGCGTGCGGTGCAGGCCCAGCGCGAAGAACGCGGCGAACCCGGCGGCCAGCACCGCCAGCGGCAGCAGGCGGCGCAGCGATGAGGGCGGCGATGGGGACTCGGCATGGTCGATCATGCACCAACACATAGATCCGCTCCCCGCTCACCGGCCAGTCACCTTGCCGTGAACGGCGCGGCACTGGTAGAAGCGTATCCATGAGCGACCTCGCCCGCCACATCGACGCCCTCGCGCAAGCCCGTGTGCTGTGCGTCGGCGACCTCATGCTCGACCGCTTCGTCTACGGCGCGGTGGACCGCGTCTCGCCGGAAGCGCCGATCCCCGTGCTGCGCATCCTGCGCGAGAACACCATGCTGGGCGGCGCCGGCAACGTGGCGGCCAACGTGACGGCACTGGCGGCGCAGGCGTGCCGCTTCGTCTCGGTCGTCGGCGACGATTCCGCCGGCCGCGAGCTGCGCACCCTGATCGAGCGCGAGGCGGTCGCAAACACTCTGGTCGTCGAGCCCGGCCGCAGCACCACCGTCAAGACCCGCTTCATCGCCGGGCAGCAGCAGTTGCTGCGCACCGACGACGAGACGGTGGCCCCCATCGCCGCGGACACGGCGGCCAAGGTGTCGGCCGCGGTGCGCGCGCTTCTGCCGAGCGTCGGCGCGGTGATCCTGTCCGACTACGGCAAGGGCGTGCTGACCGACGCGCTGGTGGCCGACCTGATCGCCGCCGCGCGGACCGCCGGGCTGCCGGTGGTGGTCGATCCCAAGGGCACCGACTACCGCCGTTACCGCGGCGCCAGCATCGTCACCCCCAACCGCAAGGAGCTGATGCAGGCCACCGGCCTGCCGGCCGACGACGATTCCCAGGTCGAGGCCGCCTGCCAGCGCATCATCGACACCTGCGGCATCGACGCGGTGATCGCCACCCGCTCCGAGCGCGGCATGTCGGTGGTCACCCGCGACGGGTCGGCGATCCACCTGCCGGCCGAGGCGCGTGAGGTGTTCGACGTGTCCGGTGCCGGCGATACGGTGGTGGCGACGCTGACGGCGGCGCTGGCGGTGCGCGTCGGCCTGGACGACGCCGCGCGCCTCGCCAACATCGCCGCCAGCATCGTGGTGGGCAAGATCGGCACGGCGGTGGTCCGCGCGCCCGAGCTGCTGGGCGCCCTGCACGCCCAGGAATGGCGGCACGGCGAGGCCAAGGTCGCCGCCCGCGAGGAAGCCGCGGAGTGCGTGGCGCGCTGGCGCCACCTCGGCAAGCGGGTGGGCTTCACCAACGGCTGCTTCGACCTGCTGCACCCCGGCCACATCTCGCTGCTGACCCAGGCGCGCGCGGCGTGCGACGTGCTGGTGGTCGGGCTGAACTCCGACGAATCGGTCAAGCGCCTGAAGGGCGACAGCCGCCCCGTGCAGTCCGAGACGGCGCGCGCCACGGTGCTGGCGTCCCTGGGCTGCGTGGATCTGGTGGTGGTGTTCGGTGAGGACACGCCCGAGCAGCTCATCAGGATGCTGCGCCCGGACGTGCTGGTGAAGGGCGCGGACTACACCGTCGCGACGGTGGTCGGCGCCGACTTCGTGCAGAGCTACGGCGGCACGGTGGTCCTCGCGAACCTCGTCGCCGGCCAGAGCACCACCAACACCATCAAGCGCATGCAGGGGTGAGGGGTGGGGATGGCCTCCATCCTCGCCCACACCCTGTACGCGCTCGCCTGGGCCTGCTTCGGCCTCGGCCACAGCCTGCTGCCGGCGCGGCTGCGGCTCGGCGCGTACACGCGCTTCACGTACAACGCCATTGCCGTCGCGCACCTGCTGGCCGTGCTGGCCACCGGCCGCTGGCTGCTGCCCGATCCGGCGGTGTTCGACCGGCCCGGCTGGCTCGCCGCAACGCAAGGCATCGCGGCGCTGCTCGGCCTGAGCGTGTTCCTGTGGGGCCTGTCGGGCTACGACCTCGGCCGTTTCGCCGGGGCCGCGCAGATCCGCGCGCACCGCGCCGGCACACCGCTGCCGGAGCATGAACCGCTGCACATCGCGGGTGCCAATCGCTGGGTGCGGCATCCGCTCTACGCGGGGGCGCTGCTGATGCTGTGGGGGGCGGTGGCGGACGAACGTGGGCTTGCCACGGCGGTGTGGGCGTCGCTCTACCTGCTGGTCGGTATGCGGCACGAAGAGGCGACGCTGGAGGCGCTGTACGGTGACGCCTACCGGGATTACAAAACGAAGGTGCCCGCCCTGCTGCCGTGGCGAGGGCGGGCATTTCGGTAACGGCGTGCCTACATCTTCTTCTGCACGTTGTCGGCCCCGCGCTCCATGGCGCGGCCGCCGGCTTCCACGTCCTGGCCCATGCCTCCGACGGTGTTGCACGCGGTCAGCAGCGAGCCGAAAAGAGCGAGCAGTACAAGAGCTTTGATCTTACGCATGGTGGTGTTCTCCAAACCCGTTCGGTCGGTGTGACCACGTAACGGTTGTCGGCGCCCATCGGTTTCATTCACCGGGCGCATCCGGACGGGGCACCCCTTTGGAGGCACGGGCCAGAAACACGCAGGGGAGGGCACATGTTCGAAGGTTTCGCACACCGTCGCATCGCCACCAGCGGGGCGGAGATCTGCGCCGCGGTCGGTGGCGAGGGACCGCCGCTGCTGTTGCTGCACGGCTTCCCGCAGACCCACGCGATGTGGCGCCACGTCGCCCCCAAGCTGGCCGAGCGCTTCACCGTGGTGGCCGCCGATCTGCGCGGCTACGGCCAGTCCGAGAAGATCCCCGGCGACCCGGCGCACGTCCGCCACTGCAAGCGCACCGTCGCCCAGGACCAGGTCGAGGTGATGCGCGCCCTGGGCTTCGAGCGCTTCTTCGTCGCCGGCCACGACCGTGGTGCGCGCGTGGCGCACCGCATGGCGCTCGACCATCCCGAGCGGGTGGAGCGCGTGGCGTTGCTTGACATCCTGCCGACGCTGGCGGTGTTCGAGCGCACCGACCAGCGCATGGCGACGGCGTACTATCACTGGTTTTTCCTGATCCAGCCCGACGGCCTGCCCGAGCACGCCATCGGCCTCGACCCGGAATATTTCCTGCGCCGCCTGCTGGGGGGCTGGGGCAGCGGCACCGAAATCTTCGACGCTCCGGCCTTCGCCGAGTACCTGCGCGCCTTCCGCGACCCGGCGGCGGTGCACGCCATGTGCGAGGACTACCGCGCCGGGGCGAGCATCGACCTCGACCACGACCGCAAGGACCGCGCCGACGCCCGCACCGTGCACTGTCCGACGCTGGTCCTGTGGGGCGAGCGCAGCGTCGTTGGCCGCCTGTACGACGACCCTCTGGGCATCTGGCGCGCCTTCGCCCCGCAGGTGCAGGGCCACGCCCTCCCCGCCGGCCACTTCCTCCCCGAGGAACGGCCGGCGGAGGTGTTGGAGGCGCTGCTGGGGTTCTTCAGTTAAGCCGCTGACTTACGGAACACCCACAAGCGCTGGGCCACGAAGTTCAGCGAGATGATCGAGCACTCGACAACGATCTTCGTGGCGGTCTCAACGAGTCCCGGCCCGACGTTGAACAGGAAATCGGTCAACAACCACAGGCTGGCCGTCGAAAGGCTCATGGAGAAGGTGAGCAGCAGGACGTACCGCAACGCCTCGGTCACAAAGCGCGCCCGGTTCACTTGGTTGCGCTGAAAGGTGAACAGCCGGTGGCCGAGGAAGGCGATGCAGGCCCCGACGATGCGCCCGGCGACGTTGCTGGACACCAGATCCGCATCGAACACGATGCGCAGCAGGGAAAACGTGCCGGCGTCGACCACCAGCGCCGACCCGCCGACCACCACATAGCGGACCAACTGGGCGAGCACGCTGTTGCCGGACAGCAGAGGCCCGATCCAGGGGAGGGCGCGCAGACGATCTGGCTGCGCGCTCAGGGCTTTTGGCATCGACCGGTCAGGCACAGTTGGCTTACGTGGAAGTGGCGGGCTGCGCACTGGTTGATCCAGTGTTTCGGATCGTCCATGAGGTCCGTGATGTACAGGTAACTCGGACGCGATGGCAAGGCGGGAAGTTCGGCCACGCCCCCGGCGGCCTCGGCGATCAGGCGATAGCGCGCCATGCTCTCGGCGGCGAACGCCGGCGCCGGTCCCGCCAGTTCCTTGACGATGCGCTCCGTCCGCTCGTTCGCCGCAACCAGCAGAACGAACGCCAGCGCACACAGCGCCAGCACCGTGTGCCCATGGATCGTCAGCACCCGGCGCGCCTCGCCGACATGCAGCACGCCGAGCGCCAGCACCGGAACCATGCCCAGCGCCCACAGGAACTCGATTCCCCCGATCGTGCGCCCAACCAGTTCCCCGACCCCGTAAAAGGACAGGAACATCACCGTGAGCGCCACCCCGCCCAGCCCGGCCGCCGCCGCCGCCAGCAAGCCGACCGGCGGAACCGCCCGCTTCTGGTCCGACAGCACCGTAAGCGCGGCGCCCATAGCCGTCAGCAACCACACACGGGGATCGCCTAGCCAGCCGCCGACAAACCGCCCAAGGTTCTCGGACGCCGACCGCAGCGACCAGCCGAACTGCCCCGCCGCCGCCTCGAAGCCGATCCGCGCGCTGTTGCCGGGGGCCGTGATCGCGAACGCCGTGCTGGCGACGGCCAGGGCGAACAGCAGCGCGAACGCCCCTCTCCACCCGCACGACCGGGGCAACCACCCAGCCGCCGTGGCGAGCAGCACGAGCAACGGCAGCCCGAGCCCCGTCAAGCTCGCCACCCACCCCGACCCACCGAGCACGACCTGCAACACGGCGGCGACGCCAAGCCACCCCGCCCCCCCGGTCCGGTGCAGCCGGATGATGGCGGCGGCGTACAACGCCAGCACGATCAGCCCCGACAGATGCAGGGTTGTGGCCGAAATCCAGAAAAAGAGTTCCTGTGGCGTCGGCACGCGCTGTGCGACCAGCGCGAAAAAGGCCAGCGCCGCCAACAGCAGCGGCGCGCGCGGGGCATCGGAAAGCCACGTCCGCAGCAGCGCGAAGGCCGCCGCCGGGATGGCCAGCAGATACAGGACCGACGCAACCTGAAACGGCACCATGAAGCGCTCGCCCGCCCCTACGGACAGCACGCCGACGATCCCCTGCTGCGCCATGCCGGCGTACAGCCCGGTGATGTCGTTGCGCCTGGACGCCTGCAAGGACCAGAAGCCGTCCCGCGCGATGCGGAAATTGGTGCAATAGTCGTCGGCCTGCGGCTGGACGTAGGCGGCCATCAGCGCATGCGCCGCGAACAGCGCCAACAGGGCGCCGATGCAGGCGAACAGGATGGCCGGCGTGATGTCGGCCACAACAGTCGTGCGAGCCAAAGACCGTGACATATCGGATAAGGATGCTGTTGCGGTGTTCACGCGCGCTTTGGTTGAGAGTTGGCGCGCCGTAGGGAAGATTGCGGGGAGCGACATCTAGCCTACGAATCCCTCGCGTGGCAAGTTTCGGCGAGCCACCGTCACAGACCGCGTCCTCCCGGTGATGCTGTTCCGCACGGGCTGTGCCGGGACACGGAAGGAAGAGAGCTGGACGTCGCCCGGTTCACAAGGGCGTGAGGCTTCTGGCCGGCGGTAGGGTCCGGTATAGCTTGGGTTTCAGGTCACTTCGCGGATGGAAGCCAGTTCATGCTCAGCCGAATGCTTTTCCTGGCTGTGTTCAGCCTGTCTCTCGCGGCGTGCGGCCCGTTCGTCGACCCCACGCCGAGGCCAACGGGAATCGCCGGCTCTCTTGCCGGCATTCAAGACACCGGCATCGGGGCGAACCACATGGGCCGGATCGACACGCAGCAATAGAGGCAGGATTCCAGGCGAGGCTTTGCGTGGCCTTCACCTTTCCCCTACATTATGGGCACAGGGAGGCTCCGATGGCACTCGCCGCGCCATGACGTATCTGGAGACGGTCGACACGTTCCTCGCCATGTCGTTCGGCGACGACGCGCGCTATGAACTCATCGATGGGGAAATCGTCGCGCAGGCGCACGCCAGCCCGGCGCACAGCACGCTTCAGGGCGAACTCGCCCGGCACATCGGCAATGCCCTCGATGGCCGGAACCGGCGGAAGGGGACGCGGTGCCGCGTGCTTCCCGAGGCCGGCATCCGCCCGCACTTCGACCCGACGCACAACTACCGCGTGGCCGATCTGGCGGTGACGTGCGAGCCGTTCGACCCCAGCGTTCCGTACACGACCGCCCCCGTCCTCCTCATCGAGATCCTGTCGCCGACCGAGGAGGCCAAGCAGCGTGCCAAGCTGCACGTCTACGCCGGCATGCCCTCGGTGCGGGAGATCCTGTTCCTCGACTCCCTGGCGATCCGCGCCGAACTGCACCGGCGCGACGGCGCCGGTCTCTGGCCGGAGCGGCCGGCGGTGCTGGTGGGCGACGATCCGCTTTTCCTGGAGACGGTCGGGCTGGACCTGCCGCTGGCCGCTCTCTACCAGGGCCTCGACCTGCCGGTGGGCGAGCGGGCCGGATAACCGCTCGCCCACCAGCCCCTTATTCCAAACTCGTCCGCCCGAACGGGTTGCCGAGCTTCGAGCCGAAGTGGGCCTTGCGGGCCTCGCGCCAGATTTTGCCGTCCCAGCGCGCGTGCGGCGTCATGTCCACCGCCTTCACCATCGGCTGCGTGCGCGCCCAGGTGCGGAACTTCTCCTCGAACTGGCTGGCCGCCGTGGCGTCGGTAGCGTCCAGGGTCACCGTCACGGTCACGTCCATGGTCATCGTGCACCTCCCCTCGTGTGCGTGTCGCTGTCGCTTCAACAGCCACAGGTGGCGACCGTCCCCATTCCCGCTTGCGAAGCCGCCACGCCTCATGATAGGTTTAGTTTCCTTGAAAGAGGAGAGGCGCCCGCCCCCGCGAAGTGAACACGCCCTGCACAGTGTTCCATAGTGTTTCACTCTGTTCCATTCGCCGCCCCGCCCACGGCGTTCCGCTCTCTTTGCCCTCCTGCATGCCCGCCCCGCACCCCGAACGGCGAACTCGGCCGTTGCGCGGGCGGGCGCGGGGGGGCATAAATCGCGGCGAAAAGCCCCACCTTGGACGGCTCCTCGCGGGCAGGGGGCGTTCGGCAACAAAAACGCGGCGGAAGGAACAGCGCATGGCTGAGAGCACTTACGATGTCGTCGTCATCGGCGGCGGTCCTGGCGGGTACGTCTGCGCGATCCGCGCGGCGCAGCTCGGCTTCAAGGTCGCCTGCGTGGAAAAGCGCTCGGCGCTCGGCGGCACCTGCCTCAACGTCGGCTGCATTCCCTCCAAGGCGCTGCTCGCCGCGTCGGAGAAGTTCGAGGAGGCCAAGCACGGCCTCGCCAAGTTCGGCGTCAAGGTCGCCGGCGTCGAACTCGACCTGCCCGGCATGATGAAGCACAAGGACGAGGTCGTTAAGGCCAACACCGGCGGCGTCGAGTTCCTGTTCAAGAAGAACAAGATCGACTGGATCAAGGGCGCCGGCACCATCGTCGCCAAGGACACCGTCGCGGTGGACGCCAACGGCGGCGCCACGCTGAAGGTCACCAAGGCCATCGTCATCGCCACCGGCTCGGAAGTCACCCCGCTGCCGGGCATCGAAATCGACGAGCAGAAGATCGTCTCGTCCACCGGCGCCCTGACGCTGGGCGAAGTGCCGAAGCGCCTCGTGGTCATCGGCGGCGGCGTCATCGGCCTGGAGCTGGGCTCGGTCTGGGGCCGCCTGGGCGCGCAGGTCACCGTGGTCGAGTTCCTCGACCGCCTGCTGCCGGGCATGGACGGCGAAGTGTCGAAGCAGATGCAGCGCATCCTGGCCAAGCAGGGCATGACCTTCAAGCTGGGCGCCAAGGTGACCGGGGCGAAGACCACCAACACCGGCGTCACCCTGACCGTCGAGCCCGCCAAGGGCGGTGACGCGGAGACGTTGGAGGCCGACGCCGTTCTGGTCGCCATCGGCCGCCGTCCGCACACCCAGGGCCTGGGTCTGGAGAACGTCGGCGTCGCGGTGGACGACCGCGGCCGGATCGAGATCGGCCATCACTTCGAGACCAACGTTCCGGGCATCTACGCCATCGGCGATGTGGTCAAGGGTGCGATGCTCGCCCACAAGGCCGAGGAAGAGGGCGTGGCGCTGGCCGAGATCCTGGCCGGTCAGGCCGGGCACGTGAACTACGACGTGATCCCCGGCGTCATCTACACCTGGCCGGAGGTCGCGTCGGTCGGCAAGGGCGAGGAGGATCTGAAGGCTGCGGGCATCGCCTACAAGGCCGGCAAGTTCCCGTTCACCGCCAACGGCCGCGCCCGCGCCATGAACGCCACGGACGGCTTCGTCAAGATCCTGGCCGACGCCCGCACCGACAAGGTTCTGGGCGTCCACCTCATCGGCCCGAACGTGTCGGAGATGGTGGCCGAGCTGGCGCTCGCCATGGAGTTCGGCGCCTCGTCCGAGGACATCGCCCGCACCTGCCACGCCCACCCGACGCTGTCGGAAGTGACCAAGGAAGCGGCGCTGGCGGTCGATGGCCGCGCGCTGCACATGTGATCGGGACGGGTGGGGGACGCATGACACTGTCCCCCATCCGCCTTACCCTCGTCCTGTGCCTGTCCGAAGTGCTGGGCATGGCGGGGACGATGACCGTGCCGGCGCTGCTGCCGGTGTTCATCGGTGACTGGAGCCTCTCCACCACAGAGGCCGGCTGGCTGGGGGGCGTCGCCCACCTCGGCTACGTGCTGGCGGTGCCGGTCCTGCTCGGGCTGACCGACCGGCTCGACAGCCGCAAGATCTATCTGTGGTCGACCGCGCTGACCGTGCTGTCTTGCGCCGGCTTCGCGCTGGCGGGGAACGGGTTCTGGCCGGCGATGCTGTTTCGCGCGCTCGGCGGCGTCGGCTTGGCCGGCACTTACATGCCTGGCCTGCGCATCCTCTCCGACCACATCTCCGGCCCGCGGGCCGGGCGCTGCATGTCCTTCTACACCGCCAGCTACGGCATCGGCGTCGCCGGATCGACGCTGGCCGCCGGCTTGGTCGCCGGGGCGGGGGACTGGCGGGCCGCCTTCTGGGTGGCGGCTGGGCTGACGCTGACGGCGCTGCTGCTGGCCGCCTTCCTGGTCCCGGCCACCGTGCCGAAGGACGAGGACGCGCCGCCCAGCCTCGCTGCGCTGTTCGATTTCCGCCCTGTCCTGCGCAACCGCCCGGCCATGGGCTACATCCTCGGCTACACCGCGCACAATTGGGAACTGTTCGGCTGCCGCGGCTGGCTGGTCGCCTTCCTGGCCTTCGCCGCCGGAGCCCCGGTGGGCCAAGTGCCCGCCGAGGTCACGACGCTCGCCACGGTGATCCTGATGGTGGGCGTCGCCGCCAGCATCCTCGGCAACGAGGCGGCGCAGCGCTGGGGCCGCAACCGCTTCCTGACCATCATCATGCTGGCCTCGGCGGCCATCGCCTCGATGATCGGCTTCGCCGCGGCGCTGCCGTTCTGGATGCTGGCCGCTCTGGCCCTGGTCTACGGCGCCACCATCACCGCCGACAGCGCCTCGCTGACCGTCGGCATGGTCGGCGCCGCCGGGGCGGGGCGGCGGGGCGCCGCCATGGCCATGCACTCGCTGTTCGGCTTCACCGGGGCCTTCGTCGCCCCCATCGTCTTCGGCTTGGCGCTGGAGGCCGCGGGTGGGCCGGGGCAGGTGGTGGGCTGGGGCGCGGGGTTCCTGACGCTAGCCGTCGCGGTGGCGCTGGGGCCGCTGTTCCTCAAGATTCTCGGGCGATAGCATGCCGCAAATCGTCCCCATTACCGACCCCGCCGACCCGCGCATCGCCGCCTACCGCGACGTGCGTGAGCGCGACCTGATCGGCCGCGAGGGCCACTTCATCGCCGAGGGCGAGGTGGTGCTGCGCATGCTGATCCGCTCGCCCCGGCACGCGGCGGTGTCGCTGCTGCTGGCCGAGAAGCGAGTGGCGGGACTGGCGGCGCTGCTGGAGGAACTGCCGGACCATGTCCCGGTCTACAGCGTGGGCCAAGCGGTGCTGGACGCCGTCGCCGGCTTCCCGCTGCACCGGGGCATCCTGGCGTTGGGCCGGCGCGAGCCGTTGCCTTCGGCCGACGCGCTGCTGGCCGGGCTGGGGCCTAGGGCGCTGGTGGTGGCGCTGTTCGGCATCGGCAACCACGACAACATGGGCGGCATCTTCCGCAACGCCGCCGCCTTCGGCGCCGACGCGGTGCTGCTCGACCCGACCTGCTGCGACCCGTTGTACCGCAAGGCGATCCGCGTCTCGGTCGGGGCGACGCTGCTGGTGCCGACCGCCCGGCTTGATGGGGATGCTGTGGATGCGCTGACCCGGCACGGGTTCGAGGCCATTGCGCTGAGCCCGGCGGGGGAGACGCCGCTGGCTGCGCTGCGCCGGCCGGACCGCGCCGCCGTGCTGCTGGGCTCTGAGGGGCCGGGGCTGCCGGCGGGGCTCCTGGCGCGGACGCGGACGGTCCGCATCCCGATGGCGGGAGGCTTCGACTCGCTGAACGTCGCCACGACGAGCGGGATCGTTTTGCACCACCTCGCCTGCGGTGCAGGCGAGGTGGGCTGATATCACACCGCCCGGCTGTGCCGCCCGGCGCCCGTCGACAGGTAGGTGTCGAACCGCGCCGCGGGGATGCGCATCAGCGGGCGCGCGGCCTCCGGCACGCCCAGGCGGCGGCCTTCCACGGTCGCTACGCCGTCGGCCACAAGGTCGCCCATGCCGGCCAGCTCAGCATCGAACGTATCGGCGGGCAGGCCGAACTGCTCGGCCACCTTGTCGAGGTCGACGTACAGGTCGCACATCAGCCGCTCGATCACCGCGCGGCGCAGGCGGTCGTCATCGCTCACCGCCAGCCCCTTGACGGTGGCGAGGCGGCCGGCGTCGATGGCCTCGGCGTAGTGGTCGAAAGGCACGGCGTTCTGGATGTAGCCCTGCGGCAGCTGGCCGATGGACGACGCGCCGAAGCCCAGCAGCACCTCGGACTCGTCCGTGGTGTAGCCCTGGAAGTTGCGGCGCAGCTCACCCTTGGCCTGCATCACCGCCAGCTCGTCGGTGGGTTTGGCGAAGTGGTCGAGGCCGACGGTCACATAGCCGGCGTCGGTCAGCGCCTTGGCGATGGCGGCGAACTGGTCCCAGCGGCCGTAGGAGTCGGCCAGCTCCGCCTCGACGATCTTCTTCTGGTGCGACTTCATCCACGGCACATGCGCGTAGCCGAACACCGCGAAGCGGTCGGCGTCCATGGACAGCGCGATTTCGGCCGAGCGGGTGACGCTCTCCACCGACTGGCGCGGCAGGCCGTACATGAGGTCGAGGTTGATGTGCGTGACGCCGTTCCCGCGCAGCCACGCCAGCGAGCGCTCGGTCATCTCGCGCGGCTGGATGCGGTTGACCGCGGTCTGGACGTCCGCGTCGAAGTCCTGCACGCCCAGCGAGGCGCGGTTGACGCCGGCGCGGCCCAGGGCCTTCGCCATGTCCTCGGTCAGCGTGCGCGGGTCGATCTCCACGGCGATCTCGGCGCCGTCCACCACGTCGAAGCGTTCGCGCAGCAGCGCGATCAGGTTCTCGAAGTCCTGCGGCGTGGTCATCGTCGGCGTGCCGCCGCCGAAGTGGATGTGCGCCACCTTCATGCGGCCGGGGATGCAATCCGCCACCATGCCGACTTCCTTGCGCAGATGCGCGAGGTACTCGGCGATCGGCTCGTAGCGGGCGACGATCTTGGTGTGGCAGCCGCAGTACCAGCACATCGCCTTGCAGAACGGCACGTGCATGTACAGCGAGCCGGCCTTGGCCGGATCGATGGTGCCCAGCCAGCTCCGGTACGTCTCAGGACCCACGTTGGGCGAGAAGTGCGGCGCCGTCGGATAGCTGGTGTAGCGGGGGACGCGCAGCCCGTCATACTTGGCGAGCAGGGCGGAATCCATCGTGGCGGTTTGGGAAGCGATCATGGGTCCGAAGAGTGCGTGTGGACCCGGAAAAGGGCTTTGATCCAGGTCAAGCTCCTATCGTCTCACCCCTTTGCGTTGGTTGACAACCGTAGAATCGCTGGGGGCTTGGTGGGGCCGGGGCGGCGGGTTCACCACGGTTGTGCGCTCGTCCAAATGGCGGTGGAGGAGGCGGAGGTTGCGGACATTGGCCTTGAAGCCGATGTCGAAGATCGTGCCGATCACCGGGATCGAGCCCAGCGCCCAGTCCAGCGCCACGTTGCCCAGCATGCGGGCGATCAGCCTCTTGGGCAGGCCGAAGCGCGACGCTTCATTGATGATGTGCAGCGAGACCAGTGCGGTCACCGTGTCGCCGGCCACTGGCAGCAGGCTGGCGATGCCGTCGAGGCCGACGCCGATGCGGGTGCCGGGAATGGTCCAGCGGGTGTCCAGCCACCATGTCAGCCGGCGCAGGCGCTCCAGCCGGTCAACGGTCTCCGTGTTCTCGGCGCGGGAGTGGCGATAGGCAAGGCTCATGCCCGCTCAACCGCCGGGAATCCCGTCCAGTTCCCTCGCCCGCGCCGGCTCGACGGCGCCGCGCGACTGGAATGCCAGCAGCGCGTAGCCCACCAGCGCCGAGACGAGCGAGCCCGCCAGTACGCCCAGCCGCACGGCGACATCCTTGTCCGGTGTGTTGAAGGCCAGCGCGCCGATGAACAGGCTCATGGTGAAGCCGATGCCGGTCAGCACCGCCACGCCGTAGAGCTGGTACCAGGACGCCCCCGCCGGCAGCGGCGCCAGCCGCAGGCGCACGGCGATCCACACCGCCAGCATGACCCCGGCCTGCTTGCCCAGGAACAGGCCGAGCCCGATGCCCAGCGGGATCGGCGCCAGCAGGCTGGCCGGCGTGATGCCGTCCAGCGGCACCCCGGCGTTGGCCAACGCGAAGAGCGGCAGGACCAGATAGGCGACCCAGGGGTGCAGCGTGTGCTCCAGCCGGTGCAGCGGCGACTCTTCGGAATGGCTGCCCTCGCCACGCAACGGAATGGCGAAGGCCAGCGCTACGCCGGCAAGCGTGGCGTGCACGCCGGACTTCAACACGCATACCCACAGCACCGCGCCCGCGATCATGTACGGCGTGAGGCGCTTGACGCCGATCACGTTGAACCACGCCAGCAGCACCCCGCACACCACCGCGAAGCCGAGCGCCATGGGCACCACGCCTTCGGTGTAGAAGGCGGCGATGATCACGATGGCGCCCAGATCGTCCATGATGGCGAGCGCCAGCAGGAAGACGCGCAGCGAGGTCGGCACCCGGCTACCCAGCAATACCAGGACTCCCACCGCGAAGGCGATGTCGGTGGCCGCCGGGATGGCCCAGCCGTGCAGGTTCGCCAGGTCGCCCAGGTTGAAGGCGACGTAGACCAGCGCCGGTGCGGCCATCCCGCCCACGGCGGCGATGGCCGGCAGCGCCGCGCGCGCCGGGGTGGACAGCTCGCCGATCAGGATCTCGCGCTTGATCTCCAGGCCAACCAGCAGGAAGAACACCGCCATCAGGGCGTCGTTGATCCAGTGGTGCAGCGACATCTCCAGAGCGTGCGAACCGACGCGCAGACTGGCCGGCAGATGCAACAGCGCCTCGTACAGCGGCGCGGCGGCCGAGTTCGCCCAACCCAACGCCAGGACGGACGCCGCCAGCAGGACGACCCCGCCCGAAGCCTCGTTATGCAGGAAATGACGGATGGCGGTGAGTTTCACGGCAACGTCTCCCAAATTTCCTTCACGATAACGCGTCTGCCCCGATGCGTTGCTGCGACTGCGAGAGAAGAAGGCTGCGTTGTGGTCGAGAACTTCACATTCTCTTAAGCGTCCTGTCATCAGGGCGTAACACCGCCTAGGCAGAAGGAGCGCGGCGAATCGCCGCGTCCGGTCGGGGGTGTTCGGTCAAAGTGTTGATGTGATGTGGAATTCCGCTGTTGAAGGGGGGCGGCGGGGCAACCTCTCCAACCGCCATATGTCGTTTTCTCCGCTAGTCAGGGAATGAGGACTTCGGTGACAATCAGTTCAACAAAAGAAAAAGCCGTAAGGCACATCAATATCCGGGAAAACCGATATCCGGGAGGAAACATGGAACCCCTGTACTGCGCCTGCTGCGGCCGGCCCTTCAAACGCGCATCGCATCGCGGTCCTGCTCCGCTCTACTGCTCGCAGGATTGCCGCCGCCAAATCGCGGTGCGCCGCCGGGCTTGGTCCGGGGTCACGGCCGCTGCATGGGCTGCCGTTCGGGAGGGAAGGGGAGGCGCGTACGCTGCCCGTCTCTGAGCGGACACGGCGTGACCAAGTGCGAGTATGGAAGGGCACCCCGAGGGGTGCCCTTCTGCTTTTTGGGGCTATTCTGGGACAATTTTCCGGACTCCCCCGCCCGGCCGGCTTGTGTTAGAACATATAAAGAACAAATTCCTTGCACGGCCGCTCTTGCCGACCGGAGGTCCGCCATGTCCGTCGCCATGCCCGACCCCTTGTTCAATCTCGTATCCAAGGCCGCGCGGCTGGCCGAACTGCGCACCTGCATCCGCCGCCTAGAGGGTTTGGGGGGTGCGGACGGCGACACCCTGCCGCTTGGTGTGCCCGCGTTGGACGCGGCGCTGCCCGATGGCGGGCTGCCGTTGGGGTGCCTGCACGAGGTGGCGGCGGAGGATCGCGGCGCCGGTACGGCGTTCGCCACGGCGCTGCTCGCCCGCCTCGCCGCGGTCCGGGAGGCGCCGGTGCTGTGGATCGTGCGTGGCCGCGACCTGCACGCCGCCGGGCTGGCCGCCTATGGGCTGACGCCGGACCGGCTGATCGTCGTGCGGGCGGTGCGCGACGCGGATGCGCTGTGGGTCATGGAGGAGGCGCTGCGCTGCAAGCGCCTATCCGCCGTGCTGGGCGAGACCGGCCGCCTCGACCTGATCGCCAGCCGCCGCCTGCAACTGGCCGCCGAGGCAGGCGGGGTGACCGGGCTGCTGCTGCGCTTGAGCGATGAGCGCGCGCGCGTGGCTAGCGTCGCGGTGACCCGTTGGCGCGTCGCTCCCGCACTCAGCGCGGCGTTGCCCGGCGCCACGGGAGACGAGCCGGGAGTCGGCGAACTCCGCTGGCACCTGGACTTGCTGCGCTGCCGCGGTGGGTGTCCGGGATCGTGGGAGGTCGGCTGGCGGGACGGCGCACTGGTGGGCGCGACCGGCGCGGCGCGGGTGGAGCGCTTCGCTGCGGTGGCGTGAAGTCGCATGTATCGGGCATTCCCTGGACCCCCATGGCGCGAACCGCTAAGGTCGCAGCCCCGGAGGAACACCACCAAGAAGAAGAGCCAAGAGGATGAGCGACAACATCTACGACCTGTTCCGTTCCCGCTTCCCCACGGACCGGACCCGTCCCTTCATCGAGACGGAGGATGGCAGCATCGTCACCTACGGCGACCTGGACGAGAGTGTCGGGCGTTACGCCCGCCTGCTGGCCGATCTGGGTGTCGTCAAGGGCGACCGCGTCGCGGTGCAGGTCGAGAAGTCGACCGAGAACATCGTGCTCTATCTGGCGGTGGTGCGCGCCGGTGGCGTCTACCTGCCGCTCAACCCGGCCTACACCAAGGCAGAGGTCGAGTATTTCCTGACCGACGCCGAGCCGCGCGTGTTCGTCTGCCGCCCGGAAACCGAAGCGGCACTCCGCGAGGTGGCCGACAAGGCCCGTGTGGCGCACGTGCTGACGCTGGGCACCGCGGGCGACGGCAGTCTGCCGGAACGCGCCAAGGGGCTCGACCCCGACTTCGCCACCGTGCCCTGCACGTTGGACGACCAGGCGGCGATCCTCTACACGTCGGGCACCACCGGGCGCTCCAAGGGCGCCATGATGAGCCACCGCAACCTCGGCTCCAACGCGCTGGTGCTGCACGAGTACTGGGGCTTCCGGCCCGGCGACGTGCTGCTGCACGCGCTGCCGATCTTCCACACGCACGGCCTGTTCGTGGCGACCAACTGCGTGCTGCTGAACGGCTCGTCGATGATCTTCCTGCCGAAGTTCGACGCCGATCAGGTGCTCTCGCTGCTGCCGCGCGCCACGGTGATGATGGGCGTTCCGACCTTCTACACCCGCCTGCTGGCGCACCCCGGCCTGACGAAGGCGGCGGTGGCGCACATGCGCCTGTTCATCTCCGGCTCGGCGCCGCTGCTGGCCGACACCCACAAGGAGTTCTCGGCGCGCACCGGTCAAGCCATCCTGGAGCGCTACGGCATGACCGAGACCGGCATGCTGACCTCCAACCCGCTGAATGGCGACCGCATTCCGGGCACGGTGGGCTTCCCGCTGCCGGGTGTGGAACTGCGGGTGTGCGACGATCAGGGGGCGGTGCTGGGTGCGGATGAGATCGGCGTCATCGAGGTGAAGGGGCCGAACGTCTTTTCCGGTTACTGGCGCATGCCCGAGAAGACCGCGCAGGAGATCAAGCCGGACGGCTTCTTCATCACCGGCGACGTCGGCAAGGTGGACAAGCGCGGCTATGTGCACATCGTCGGCCGCGCCAAGGATCTGGTCATCTCCGGTGGCTTCAACGTCTACCCGAAGGAGGTCGAGACGGTCATCGACGCCATCGACGGCGTGGTGGAGTCGGCGGTGGTCGGCGTTCCGCACCCGGACTTCGGCGAGGCGGTCACCGCGGTGGTGCTGCGTAAGCCGGGCGCCGCGGCGCCGGACGAGGCGCAGGTGGTGGCGGTGTGCAAGGAGCAGCTCGCCAACTTCAAGGTGCCCAAGCGCGTCTTCTTCCTCGACGAACTGCCGCGCAACACCATGGGCAAGGTGCAGAAGAACCTGCTGCGCGACCGGTATGGGGATACGTTCAAGAAGTAGATGCCGGTGATGGAGCGTCAGCTTCTATTCCGTGTTCATGCGGTGCGTCGGATGCACGAACGGAACGTTCGTGTGGACGACGTTCGGCATGTTGTCGAAACCGGGGAGGTGATCTTATCCTACCCGGACGACACTCCGTTTCCGAGCCGGCTGCTGCTCGGACGGGCCGGAGGACGGCCGTTGCATGTGTTGATCGCCGACAATCCGGGCGAGCCCGAGACCGTGGTGATCACCGTGTACGAGCCGAGTCCCGATCTGTGGGACGAAGCGTTTCGGCAGAGGAGAAAGCCATGAAGTGCGTCGTCTGCCGTCAAGGCGTAACCCAGCCCGGCGCGGCGACCGTCACGCTGGAGCGCGACGGCGCCACGATCGTTTTCCGTGGCGTGCCGGCCGAGGTGTGCGAGAACTGCGGTGAGGAATATGTGGGTGAGGCGGCAACCGCCCGCCTGCTCGACATCGCCGACGAGGCATTGCGCGCCGGTGTGCGCGTCGACGTGCGGGACTATCTGGCAGCCTGAGCGTGACCAGCGCTCAGGCTGCCTCAAGCGCTTCGCCGCGTCAGTAATCCGTTGCCCAGTCCGGCTCGGTGCGCGGGGCGGCGCCGGTTTCCGGGTCTTGCCAGTGGGCAATTTCTTCCGCATAGAGCGGCAGTTGCCGGGCAAATTCTGCCGAGTTCGCGGCCTTGCGGCGCTCCAGTTCCAGGGCGGCTACGTACGGGGGCAGCATGGCAGGCCTCCTTTCCAAGCTCCGGCCGGGCGGGGGAGCCCGCGCCGTCCTGTGTGCCTGCACGATACCCTGCAAGAACCGGACCCACCATTGACCGGGGTCAAGCTCCCCGGCAGGATCTGTTGTTCCATTCGCTCGCGCCGCGGCCCATAGTCGCGCCGGACGAACGCCCGCATTCCCATTTCCGGGTTTTCCACCGCCACGTTCCCGCTTTCGAGACTGCCATGCAAACCGCTGCCGAAAATTGCGCCAACTGCCTGAAGCCCGAGCACCTCTGCATCTGCGCGGCGGTGGAGCCGGTGGACAACAAAATCTGCGTCGTCATCCTCGAGCACCCGCAGGAGAAGCGCGAGATCCTCGGCACCGCGCCCATCGCCAAGCTGCAGTTCAAGAACTCCGTGGTGCGGGTGGGGCTGAGCTGGCCGAACCTCAAGCGCATCGTCGGGCGCGAGGTGGACTACAAGCGCTGGGGTGTACTGTACCTCGGCGCTGCCAAGCAGGGCGAGGCCGCGGCCAAGGAGGAGGTCGCCGTCGTCGACAAGAACGGCGTCCCGGTTGCCGCCAGCGCCGAAATCCTCGCCGGCCTGGAGGGCATTATCCTGCTCGACGGCACCTGGAGCCAGGCCAAGAGCCTGTGGTGGCGCAACGCGTGGCTGCTGAAGTGCCGGCGCATCGTCCTTCACCCGCACTTCAAGTCGATGTACGGGCAGGCCCGCCGCGAGCCTCGGCGCGAGAGCGTCTCGACGCTGGAGGCCGCGGCCTTCGTGGTGTCGCGCCTGGAGGGGGAGCCGGAGCTGTTCGACCGGGCGCTCAAGCCTTTCGCGCAGCTGCTCAAGATGGTGCGCGCCCCGCGCCCGAAGCCCCTGCCCCCCTCCACGCCCTCCACCACGAATGTGGAAGAGGGCGAGGCCGGTGGCGGCGAGCCTCAGCCGACGGTGTAGCCGCCGTCCACCACCAGTTCCTGGCCGTAGATGTTCTTCGCCTGATCGGAGGCGAGGAACAGCGCGGCGTCGGCGATGCTCTCCGGGGCGCCGAAGGCTCCGGGGAACAGGCGTGCGGTGACCGCCGTGGCGACTTGGCCCAGCACGTCGTCGGGCAGGCCGACCTTGCTCCAGATCGGCGTAGCGATCGGGCCGGGGGCGACGGCATTGACGCGGATGCCCTGCGGCGCCAGCTCGGCCGCCAGCGTCTTGGTGGCCGAGGTCAGCGCCGCCTTGCTGGCGCTGTAGACGGCGAGGCCGGGGAAGCCCACCTGCACCAGGAAGGTGGTGACGAAGACGATGGAGCCGCCCTTCCGGACATGCGGCAGGAACAGCCGCGCGGTCTGGAACGCGCCGACGAAGTTGACCGAGAACTGCTCGTGGATGGCGCGCTCGTCGCTGTCGGCGAAGGGCACGACCTTGGCGACGCCAGCGTTCGGCACCACCACGTCGACGCCTCCGAAGCGCTCGACCGTCGCCGCGACCAGACGCTCCAGGTCGGCGCGCACGGTGACGTCGCCAGGCACCACCAGCACGCGGTCCGACGCCTGGGCTGCGAGATCCTGCAACGCGCCGGCGTTGCGGGCGAAGATGGCGACCTTGGCGCCTTCGGCCAGATAGCGCTCGACAATGGACTTGCCGATGCCGCTGCTGGCGCCGGTGACGACGGCGACCTTGCCGTCCAGAAGCTTCGTCATGGAGGGTCCTCGGGTGGAGATTGGTCGGACCATTTCCCTAGCCGAGTGCCATGGCCGATCCCTTGACGCCGGTCAAACCCACCGCTCACGCCCATTGGTCAAGCCGGGCCGAACACCCGCGGGTCTGCCTCCAAAGCCGCCAGACAGGAGTCCACCACGGCCGGGTCGAGCGCTGTGCCGCGGAGTCGGCGGATCTCGATCAGCGCCGTCTCCAGCCCGAGCGCCGGGCGGTACGGGCGGTGCGAGGTGATCGCCTCCACCACGTCGGCGACCGCCACGATGCGGGCTTCCAGCGCAATGTCCTCGCCCTTCAGGCCGGCCGGGTAGCCGGTGCCGTCGAAGCGTTCGTGGTGCTCGGCGACGATGCGGGCGACCGCCGGGTCGAAGTCGATGTTGCGGACGATGTCATGGCCGATCCGGCTGTGCGTCTTGATCAGCTCGAATTCTTCCTTCGACAGCCTGCCGGGCTTGGTCAGCAGCTCCGCCGGGATGCCCACCTTGCCGATGTCGTGCATCAGCGCGCCCAGGCGGATGTTGTCCACCCGCTCGTCCGGCAGGCCGAGCTGCCGGGCGATCACCTGGGACAACTGGGCGACGCGCGTCTGGTGGCCGGCGGTGTAGGGATCGCGCTTCTCGACCGTATGGGCCAGCGCCTCGACGCTCTGGGCCAGCGTGTTCTTCAGGCGCCGCAACGCGTCGGCGCGCGCCTCCTCGGCTTCGCTGCGACGGCCGGATTCCTCCTTCAGGCGGCGGTTGCTGGCGTCCAGATTGTCGATCTTGCGCACCAGCTGAACGGCGAAGAAGGCGACGACCAGGGAAATCACCACGCCCAGCACGACGCGCAGGCTCAACCCATCCTGCCAGCCGGCCAGCACCGCGTCGCGGTCGACCCCGGCGACGACGACCAGCGGCAAATCGCCGACGGCGCGGTAGCTGGCGATCCATTCCTGCCCCCCGAAGCCGCTGACCCCGTCCACGGTGGCGTTCGAGGACTTCTGGAGGTGCTTGCGGAACACGGCGTGGTCGGCCAGCGAGGTGCCGGGTGCCGCGACGCCGTACGGGCCGGTGATCAGCAGCGTGCCGTCCGAGCGCAGCAGCGCGATGGTGCCGGAGAAGCCGGCGTCCAGATCCTGATAGAAGCGCTGGAAGTGGTTGAGGTCGAGGTAGGCGACCAACGCCCCGGCGAAGCTGTCGTCGGGCGTGGGGATGCGGCGGGCGACCGGGATCACCGGGCGACCGCTCAACCGGCTCACCACCGGCACGCCGACGTGGATTCCCGTCGTCGTCGACTCGCGCGCCATGGCGAAGAAGTCGCGCTCGGCCAGATTGCCGGGCGTGCGCACGGTGATGTCGCTGGCGTGCGCGACCTTCCCCTCGGCATCCACCACGGCGATGGCCAGCACGTGCGGCGGCATGGTGAAGCGCCGTTCCAGGAACTCGTCGATGTGCGTGGCCCGCGGGTCGGTGGCGCCGCTGGTGGCCTTCAGGATGTCGGCCACGCCGTTCAGCGTCTGGTCCGTGGTGGCGAAGGCGCGCGCCGCGTGCTGCTCCATGGTGCGCGCCACGTTCATGGTGCTGCGCGCCGAGTTTTCCAGCGACCTGTGGAAGTCGTTGATCAGGTCGAAGACGAGGGCGCTGTTCAGCAGCAGCAGGAACCCGACGGCCAGCCCGATGATGCCGCGGCGCAAGCCCAGCTGGCTGCGCGCACGGTCCGGCCCCACATCGAACCGGTAGGCGAGGGTTTCGGTCAGGGCCTGGATGGCAGCGTGCATGTCGGCCTTCGGGACGTCCACGGCGGGCGGGGGGAATCGCCCGGACTGGAGGGCGCCGCCGGAACGGCGCTATGACCATCAGGTTACACGCAAATACCCATAGGAAGTAAGCGGTCAAATTGGCTCACCTGCCGCGAGCCGTTCACATGCCCCACCGTCCGATCACGCGTAATGCCGGCCGAAGCGGTTCGCCAGAAACTCCTTAAGGTCGGCGTCCTCCTGCCGGACGAAGCCGCGCTGCGGCAATTTGCCGGCCCGCAGCAGATCCACCATGGCGCACACGCCGGCCGCCGTGGTGATCTGGATGCCGCTCCACAGCTTGCCGCCGACCGTCGCGTTGTAGACCTTCTTGGCAAAGGTCTCCTGGGTCAGCCGGCCGTCCTGCAAGCCGTTCACCGTGACGAACACCAGCACCACGTCCTGCTTGGTCACCGGCACGGCGTTCTCCAGCACGTCCTTGAGCAGGTCGCGCCGCCCGCCGAGGCGCAGATCCTGGGTCAGGAACTTCACGTGGTCGCGATGGCCGGGATAGCGCACGGTCTTGTAGTTCAGGCATTCCACCGTGCCGGCCAGCGTGTCGCACAGCGTGCCCAGCCCGCCCGAGGTGTTGAACGCCTCGTACTCGGTGCCGTCCAGCGAGAAGCGCTCCAGGCCCTCCAGCGGCAGCACCTCGCGCGTCTCGCCGTCGTGGATCGCCTCGCACAGGTTGCAGTACTCGTTGATCAGGCCGTCCGTGCTCCAGGTGAGGTTGTACTTGAGCGCGTTCGTCGGGTAGATCGGCAGGGCACCGACGCGCATGAACACGTCGCGCAGGCTGTCGAACCGCTTGGCGAGGTCGTAGGCGACGATCGACACGAAGCCGGGCGCCAGCCCGCACTGCGGCACGAAGGCGGTGTCGGCCTTGTCCGCGATGGCGCGCACGCGCCGGGTGGTCGCCACGTCCTCGGTCAGGTCGAAATAGTGCACGCCCTCGTCGCGCGCCGCCTCGGCCACTCCGGTGTTGAGGTAGTAGGGCAGGGCGGAGATGACCACGTCGTGCCCCCGCAACGCGGCGCGCAGCGCTTGCCCGTCTCCGACGTCGAGGGTGCGCAGCGCCGCCTCGTCGTGGGCGATGAAGCGCAGGCAGGAGGCGTCGCGGTCGGCGACGGTGACCGTATACTCGCCGGTGGCGTGCAGCAGATGGCAGATCATGCTGCCGATCTTGCCGGCGCCGAGCAGCAGGACCTGGGTCATGGACGCTCCCTCCCCCCGACAGGCTCACCGTCTTGAGCGTGGGGCGGGACGGGGGCGATTTCCAGGCTTGACCTCCGGTCGGGGATGGGATGCCTTCGGAAGCGCCCTATTTCCCGAAAGACGCACCCCTCACCGGAGTCCATGCCCCATGCCGCGGTCCTTCGTCCCCTTCGCCCTCACCGTCTGCGGCATCGACGAATTGCCGGAACACAGAGGCGCCGGTGTCAGCCACGTGCTCTCCATCCTCGACCCCGAGCATCCGGGGCTGGAGGCGTTCGCCGCCTACGGGACGCACGAGCGGCTGGAGTTGCGCTTCCACGACATCATAGAGCCGCGCCGCGACCTGATTCCGCCGCAGCGCGAGCATGTCGAGGCGATCCTCGCCCTGGGCCGCGACCTGATGGCCGAGCCGGAGGCGTGCCAGCACCTGCTGGTGCATTGCCATATGGGGATCTCGCGCTCGACCGCGGCGCTGACCATGCTGCTGGCCCAGGCCCGCCCGGAGCGCCCGGCCGCCGACGCGGTCGCCGCCATCGTCGGCATCCGCAAGGAAACCTGGCCCAACCTGCTCATGATCGAGTTCGCCGACGAAATGCTGGGCCGGAACGGCGAACTGGTCGCCGCGGTGCGGGCGCGGCACCGGGACTACGCCCTGAAGCGGCCGGAGATGGTGAGCTTCATGCGCGACAACAACCGCGGCCGCGAGGTGGAGGGGCTTTAGCGATCCGGCCCGAGCGCCGCCGGATGAGACGGTGTGAGACGCTATGAAACGCTATGAAACGCTATGAAACACGTTTTTGCCGAACGTCTCATCCGCTCGGTATCGCGCGGACGCAACTCGTCAGCGATGACTTTAATCCTATATAAAATCGCCGGTAAGGGCAAGGTGCTCAATGGAAGTTCCTTCCCTCTGGAAACGTGTGCGCCGATACCGCGGTCAGTTCGGCGAGGCGGTGGGTGAGGTCGGTCAGGCGCTCGACCTTCAGGTGGATGACGGTTTCCTCCCGCTCGACGCGGCCGGTGGCGGCCAGCAGGCGGGCGGTCATCACTTCCTTGCGGTAGCGCTCGAACAGTTTCGGCATGACGACGAGGTTGGCGACGCCGGTCTCGTCCTCCAACGTGATGAAGATGACGCCCTCGGCGCTGCCCGGCCGCTGGCGCACCAGCACCAGCCCGGCCACCGTCACCCGCGTCCCGGCGCGCGCGTCCTTCAGCCGTTCGGCCGGGGCGATGCCGGTCAGGCCGTCGCGCAGCAGCGCCAGCGGGTGCATCTTCAGAGACAGACTGAGACTGGTGTAGTCCATCACCACGTGCTCGCCGATGCGCATCTCGGGGAGGGCCACCTCGGGTTCCGTCTGGGCGGAATCGTCCAGTCCGGCGAACAGCGGCAACGGGTGGGCGCCCAGCGCCTTCACCGCCCACAGCGCCGACCGCCGGTCGAGCCCCATGGAGCGGAACGCGTCCGCTCGCGCCAGCCGCTCCAGCGTGCTCGGCGAGGTCTCCGCACGTCGCCAGACGTCGTACGGGTCGCGGTAGCCGGAGGCGCGGCGGTCGACCAGACGCAGGGCTTCGGTTTCGTCGAGGCCTTTGATCTGGCGCAGACCCAGGCGGAGGGCGCGCCTTGCCCCCTCTCCCCCCTGGGGAGAGGGATGGGGTGAGGGGGTCCCGCAGTGCGGATGTTCACCGTCCCCCGTGACCCCCCTCACCCGGCCCTGGCGGGCCACCCTCTCCCCAGGGGGGAGAGGGATAAGGGTGCAGTCCCAATCCGACAGGTTCACGTCCGGGGGCAGCACCGTTACCCCGTGCTCGCTCGCGTCGCGGACGATCTGCGCCGGGGCGTAGAAGCCCATGGGCTGGCTGTTCAGCAGCGCGCAGGCGAACAGTTCCGGGTACCAGCGCTTCATCCAGGCCGAGGCGTACACGAGGTTGGCGAAGCTCGCCGCGTGGCTCTCCGGGAAGCCGTATTCGCCGAATCCCTCGATCTGCTGGAAGCAGCGCTCGGCGAAGTCCGCCGTGCAGCCGTTGGCGACCATGCCGGTGATGAACTTCTCGCGGAACTGGGCGATCCTGCCCGTTCGCCGGAACGCCGCCATGGAACGGCGCAACTGGTCGGCCTCGGCCGGGGTGAAGCCGGCGCCGACGATGGCGATGCGCATCGCCTGTTCCTGGAACAGCGGCACGCCGTAGGTGTCCTTCAGCACCTCCTCCAGCGCTGGGGAGGGGTACTCGACCGGCTCCTTGCCCTGGCGGCGGCGCAGGTAGGGGTGCACCATGTTGCCCTGGATCGGGCCGGGGCGGACGATGGCGACCTCGACCACCAGATCGTAGAACTTCCGCGGCTTGAGGCGCGGCAGCATGGACATCTGCGCCCGGCTCTCCACCTGGAAGACGCCGATGGTGTCCGCCGCGCAGAGCATGTCGTAGACCGCCGGGTCCTCCCTAGGGATCGTGGCGAGCGTCAGCGGGCGCTCGTAATGCTCCTCCAGCAGTTCGAAACCGCGGCGCAGGCAGCTCAGCATGCCCAGACCCAGCACGTCGATCTTGAGGATGTGCAGCGCGTCGATGTCGTCCTTGTCCCACTCGATGGTGGTGCGGTCCTCCATGGCGGCGTTGAGGACCGGGGTCAGCTCGGTCAGCAGCCCGCGCGTGATGACGAAGCCGCCGACGTGCTGCGACAGGTGGCGCGGGAAGCCGATCAGTTCCTGCGCCAACTCCAGCGTCAGTTTCAGGCGCGGGTCGTCGGGGTCGAGGCCGTACTGCCGGGCGCGCTCCTCGTCCACCCCCTTGCTGCTCCAGCCCCAGATGGAGCCGGCCAGTCGTCTGACCACGTCGTCCGACAGCCCCATGACATTGCCGACCTCGCGGATCGCCGCGCGCGAGCGGAAGCGGATGACGGTGGCGGTCAGGCCGGCGCGCTCGCGGCCGTATTTCGCATAGATGTACTGGATGACCTCCTCGCGCCGCTCGTGCTCGAAGTCCACGTCGATGTCCGGCGGCTCGTTGCGCTCGGCCGAGACGAAGCGCTCGAACAGCAGGTTGGCGACGGCCGGATCGACCTCGGTGATGCCCAGGCAGTAGCAGACGGCGGAGTTGGCCGCCGATCCGCGGCCCTGGCAGAGGATGCCCCTGGACCGGGCGAAGCGGACGATGTCGTGCACCGTCAGGAAGTACGGCGCGTAGTGCAGGCCGCCGATCAGCGCCAGTTCGTGGTCGAGCGACCGCGCGACCTTGTCCGGCACGCCGTCCGGATAGCGCGCCGCGGCGCCGGACCGGGTCAGGTCGATCAGCGTCTCCTGCGGGGTGCGGCCGTCGCCAGTGGTTTCGTCGGGGTACTCGTAGCGCAGCTCGTCCAGCGAGAAGGCGCAGGCCGCGACGATCTCCAGCGTGCGCTCGACCGCCTCGGGGGCTTGGCGGAACAGGCGCGCCATCTCCTGCGGCGGCTTCAGGTGCCGCTCGGCGTTGGCGGCGAGGCGCCAGCCCGCCGTGTCGATGGTTGTGTGGCTGCGGATGCAGGTCAGCACGTCGGCCAGCGGACGCCGCGCCGGGCTGTGGTACAGCACGTCGTTGGTCGCCAGCAGCGGCACGCGGGCGCTCGCGGCGATGTCCTTCAGCCACGCCAGCCGCTTGGCATCGTCGCCGCGGTAGCGGTGGCTGGCGGCGAGGTACAGGCTGCGGCCCAGGTCGGAACGCCAGCGCGCCAGCTCCGCGATGAAGCCGGAATCGTTGCGCCCGTCCGGCGGCAGCAGGACGGCGCGCATGCCCTCGGCGTGCGCCAGAAAATCGTCGCGGCCGAGGAAGCACTCCCCCTTCGGCGCCCGCCGCTTGCCGATGGTGAGCAGGCGCGACAGGCGGCCGTATGCCGCCCGGTCGGTGGGGAAGACGAGCAGGCTGGCGGCATCGGTCAGGTCGAGCCGGCAGCCGACGACGAGGCGCATCTTGTGGTCTCGGGCGGCGACGTGGGCGCGCACCACGCCGGCCAGCGTGTTGCGGTCGGTGACCGCCAGCGCCGCGAGGCCGAGCGCCGCCGCGGTCAGCACCAGCTCGTCGGCGTGCGAGGCGCCTTCCAGGAAGGTGAAGCTGCTGGTGACCTGGAGTTCCGCGTAAGGAATCATCACCCGAAGAACCCGTGCAGGAACCAGCGCGGCGCCGTTTCGGGCTGGTAGAGCCCCTGGCGGAACAGCCAGAAACGGCGGCCATCGGAATCCTCGACGCGGTAGTAGTCGCGGGGGGCTCCGTCACGGCGCCACCACTCGGCTTCGATGCGCTCCGGGCCGTCGGCGCGGCGGACGCGGTGGGCGATGCCGCGCCAGCGGAACATCCGCGGCGGGTCGTCGGGCACAGGGGCGATGGCCTCGATGAGTTCGGGCGGGGCCAGCAGGCGCACCGGGCGCGGCCGGTCGGCCGGCCACAGCGGCTGGTTGGCCGGCCTTGCCAAGGGGGAGCAGCCGGCTACCGCGCGCTCGGGCAGCCAACTCGCGCGCGGGACGAGGCGCAGCACGCTCTGCGGCCCCAGCCGGTTGCTCAGCCGGTCCACCAGATCGCCGAGGTCCGAATCGTCGCCCCCTCCGTCCAGCCCGGTCTGCACCGCGCCCAACGGCCCGGCCACGGGGGCGGACAGCACCATCACCTCGATGCCGGGGCCGGGGGCGAGGCGTTCCAGCTTTTCGGCGAACAGGCGCATCAGCGCCGCCGGGTCGCGCACCGGGCGGCCGGTGCCGACGACGAGGCTTTGCGGCGCGTCCTCAAGGCGGCGGTCGATGCGGTGCGCCGTCAGTTCCAGCCGGCGGGCACCCTCCTGGCGGTGTTCCAGCCCTTCGCACAGCGCGTCCAGCAGGGCGCGCGTGGCGCGGGCGAGGTCGTCCGGCGTGGCGATGGGCTCGGCAAAGGCGAGGCGCGCGGTGTGCGGGGCGACGGGGCGGTGCGGGGACACCGGCTCGTCCAGCCGGCCGAGGGCTTGGTCGAGGCGCCGGGCCGGCTGTGGGCCGAAGCGCGCGGTCAGCGTGGCGCGCGGCACCCCGTGCAGGTCGCCCACCCGCCGCAACCCGACCGCCGCCAGCGCGGTGACGGTTTCCGGGGGCAGGCGGAGCGCGGCCATGGGGAGGGGATCGAGCGCTTGGCGTTGGAGGGCGGGGGCGATGATGAGGGGCGAGTCTGCATACCGCGCCACCGCCCAGGCCGCGGCGGGGGTGTCGGCCAGCGCGGCGTGCGCCTCGAAGCCGGCGCGCTTCAGCCGCTCCACCACGTCCGCCAGCAGTCCCGACTCGCCGCCGAACAGGTGCGCGCAGCCCGTCACGTCCAGCACCAGCCCGTCGCCGTCCGTCGCCGTCCACGGTGTCCAGCGCAACGCCCAGTCGGCCAGGGCGTCCAGCAGCCGCGCATCCCCCGCGGGGTCGGCGTCGAAGGCGACCAGCCCCGGCTCCACGGCGCGGGCGTCGGCCAGGGTGACGCCGCGGTGCACGCCGGCGCGCTCGGCCGCGTGATTGACGGCGACGACCATCGACCGCCCGCGCTCCGCCGCCACCGCGGCGAGCGGCTGTGCCGCCATCTCCGGCCGCCGCCGCGTCCAGGCGTCGGTGGAAAGCCGCGGAAGCCAGAGCGACAGAATGCGCCGCGCCATGCCGTCCTCCATGTCTGATAAGAACAATACGGGAACATCATAGAATCAAAAGTGGCGCTTTGTGGAGTCCGAAGCGTCGGCTTCGCCGTGGATGCTCCGCTTGGAGGGTGCTTGTCCCGAGGGCTCGGACGGACGACATTGATGGGTATGAAAAGCACAGCGATCACGGCCGTCCTGGTGCTCGGGCTCACCGCCTGCGTGGGCACCGAGGTTCGGGACGAGACGCCGGGGCTGGCCGGGGGGGCGATCCCCTCCGCCATCCGAACCCAGACCTACGTTCCCGGCGGCAGCGCCGCCCAGTCCACGACGAGCGCCGAGTCGCAGGCCCCCGCCCAACGCCCGGACAATCCGCCGCCGCGCCCGCGCCGCGGCAGTTCCAGCCCGCCGCCGTCCAACCTCTACACCGGGGTGCCGGTGACGCCGCAGCCCGTCCCGTCCACCGACCGGGCGGTGGACGACTTCAAGCGGGATCAGGCGCGCTCCGAACTGGATCGCATGCGCAACGACCCCACCACGCTGATACCCGACCCGATGCGCCAGCGCGACATGATGAACCAGCAGATCGAACTGGACCGTCGCGACCTGATGCGCCGCTAGTATTTTTATTTGCCCTCAGACGGCGGGCGGGCGCATCCGCGCCCTTGCCTTCGCGCGCATGCGCGCGCGGGGCCTCAACGGCCCAGTCGCGCTACGCGCTCCCTTCCCCAACGGTCCTGTCACCGCTATACCGGCGGCAGGGACACCGGCGGGGGACGGGATGAGCGGGCGAATCGCGGCGCTGGCCGTTGGAACTATGCTGCTGGCCGCGGCGCCGGCCGAGGCGCGCACGGTGTTGAGCGGCGGCGCCTTCGGCAGCGGCCTGCTCGGGCCGGTGAGCGTGCTGGCGCACCTGCTCGGGCTGCTCGCGGTCGGGCTGTGGGCCGGGCAGAGCGGCGGGCCGGCGGTGTGGCAACTGCCCGCCGCGGCGCTGACCGCGGCGCTGGCCGCCGGGGCGGCGGCGCATTTCGGCGTGCAACTGCCGTTCGCCGGGCAAGGGCTGGCCGCCTCGCTGGTGCTGCTGGGGGTGCTGGTGGCCATGGGGCTGCGGGTGCCGCTGGTGGTGGCGATCCTGACGGTGGCCGCGGCGGCGGTGTTCCACGGCTATGTCCAGGAAGGGCGGGCGCTGTTCTGGGCGGGATTCGCGGCGTCGGTGCTGCTGCTGACCTCGGCCGGGGTCGGGCTGGTGGCGGTGCTGGGGCAGGCGGCGTCGCCGCGCGCGGTGCAGATGTGTGGCGGTGCGGTAGCACTTGCCGGTGTTCTGGACCTGGCAGGGGTTCTTTAGGCCGAGCACGCCTTGAAAAAGGCGGGTTGCAGGTATTCTTCTTGGCACGTCTCCCAGCACGAGCACCCACCGTTCCGACTGCCTACGCGAGGACCCCGCCGGTGCAGCGCGCAACCGCATACCCGTTCCCTCCTTCGTTCGCTCGCGCACCGTCGCGGCGGCAGATGCTGGCGGGCCTGGGGGGATTGGCGCTGCTGCCGTGGGGCGGGACCCTGTCGGCGCAGGAGCTGCGCTATTTCCGCATCGCCACCGGCACGACGGGCGGTACCTATTTCCCCATCGGCGGGCTGATCGCCAACGCCATCTCCAACCCGCCGGGCTCGCGGCCCTGCGACAAAGGCGGCAGCTGCGGCGTGCCGGGGCTGATCGCGGTGGCGCAGGCGACCAACGGCTCGGTGGAGAACATCGACCTGCTGCGCGCCGCCGCCGTCGAGGCCGGCATGGCGCAGGCCGACGTGGCGTACTGGGCCTACACCGGCACCGGCACCTACGCTGGCAAGCCGCCGTTCGAGCAGTTGCGCACCATCGGCACGCTGTACGGCGAAGCGATCCACATCGTTGTGCGCGCCGACAGCGACATCCACGCCATCCCCGACCTCAAGGGCAAGGTGGTGTCGGTGGGCGAGGAGGGCTCCGGCACGCTGGTCGATCTGCGCGTGGTGCTGGAGGCCTATGGCCTGTCCGAGACGGACCTTCAGCCCCGCTACCTGAAGCCCGGCACCGCCGCCGACCAGCTGGCGCGCGGCGAGGTGGACGCCTTCTCCATCGTCGGCGGCGCGCCGGTGTCGGCGGTCAGCGACGCGGCGGGGCGGCTGCCGGTGCGCCTCGTTCCCATCGACGGGCCGGTGGCCGGGCGGCTGCGCCAGACGCAGCGCTTCTTCGCCGAGACGGTGATCGCCGTCGACACCTACCCCGGCGTGCCGGCAACCGCCACGCTGAGCGTCGGCGCCGAGTTGCTGGTGCGTGCCGAGACCAGCGACGAGACGGTCTACGGCGTCACCCGCGCGCTGTGGCACGAGAACACCCGCCGCCTGTTGGCCGAAGGCCACCCGAAGGGGCGCAGCATCGACCCGTCCCGCGCGGTGGCCGCCATCGCCGTGCCGCTGCATCCCGGCGCCGAGCGCTACTACCGCGAGACCGGCCTGATCGGCGACGCCGCACGGGAAACCGGCGGCGATCCGGCGACCAAGCCGGCCAAGGAATAAGCCGGAGTCCGCCATGCCCGTCACTGCTCCCTACGGCACCTGGACGTCGCCGGTCACGGCGCGCAGCCTCGTCGATGCCGGCGTCGGTCTGCGCGCACCCTGGCGCCGGGATGGCGCGGTGCACTGGCTGGAGAGTCGCGCCAATGAAAGTGGGCGGACCGTGCCGGTGCGCCGCACCGCGGACGGCGTCACCGCCGACCTGCTGCCCGCCCCCTGGGACGTGCGCGGCCGGGTGCACGAATACGGCGGTGGCGACGTTCTGCACATTGACGACGGCCTGGTGTTCTGCCACGGCCTGGATCAGGCGGTGTATCTCGCCGCACCCGGAGCGGAGCCGGTCGCGCTGACCGCGTCGGGGCGCGACCGCTTCGCCGATTTCGCCCATGACGCCGCGCGTCGGCGGCTGATCGCCGTGTGCGAGCACCATCCTGACGAGGGCCACAGCGAACCGGAGAACAGCCTCGTCGCCATTCCGCTGGACGGCAGCGGCGACAACCCGGTGCTGGTGCGTGGCGCCGACTTCTACGCCGCGCCGCGGCTGGCGCCGGACGGGCGGCGGTTGGCGTGGCTGAGCTGGAACCACCCCAACATGCCCTGGGACGGCACCGAGCTGTGGGTCGCCGAGCTGGACGCCGATGGGATGCCGGGCGAACCGTTGCGCGTTGCCGGTGGTGTGGACGAGGCCGTCGTGCAGCCGGTGTGGCTGGCGGACGGACGGCTCGCCTACGTCTCTGACCGTGGCGACTGGTGGAACCTGCACATCTGGGACGGCGCCGGCAGCCGTGCGGTTCTGCCGATGGCGGCCGAGTTCGCCCGCCCGCTGTGGGTGTTCGGCCACCGCGAAGTGGCGGCGGTGGATTCCCGTACGCTGGTCTGCGCCTTCACACGGGACGGGCTGTGGTCGCTGGGCGTGGTGGACGTCGAGGACGGGACGCTCGACCGGCTGGAGCTGCCGTTCACCGATGTGGCCGAGCTGTTTGTGGACGGGCGCACCGTCACTTTCCTGGCCGCCGGGCCGGCCTCGCCGAGCGCCGTCGTCAGCCTCGATCTCGACACCCGGCGCTGGGAGACGGTGAAGCGCTCCACCGCCGCCGAGCCCGACCCCGGCTGCGTGTCGGCGGCGCAGCCCATGCGCTTTCCCACGGATGGGGGCGAGGCGCACGCCTTCTACTACCCGCCGGCCAACGCCGGCTTCCAGGCGCCGGACGGCGCGCTGCCGCCGCTGATCGTCAAGAGCCACGGCGGGCCGACCGCGGCGGCCAGCGCCGCCTGGAACCCGAAGATCCAGTACTGGACCAGCCGCGGCTTCGCCGTGGTGGACGTCAACTACCGCGGCTCGACGGGCTACGGGCGCGCCTACCGCGACGCGCTGAAGGGGGAGTGGGGTGCCGCCGACGTGGCGGACTGCGTGGCGGCGGCGCGGTATCTGGGGAGCCGGGGGCTGGCCGACCCGGACCGGCTGATCGTCACCGGCAGCAGCGCCGGCGGCTACACGGTGCTGTGCGCCGTCACCTTCCACGACGCGTTCAAGGCCGGCGCCAGCTATTACGGCATCAGCGACCTGGAGGCGCTGGCCGCCGACACCCACAAGTTCGAGGCGCGCTACCTGGACAGCCTCGTCGGGCCGTACCCGGAGCGGAAGGACCTCTACGCCGCGCGCTCGCCCATCCATTTCGTGGACCGGCTGTCGGTGCCCATGGTGTTCTTCCAGGGCTTGGAGGACAAGGTGGTGCCGCCGGCCCAGGCCGAACGCATGGTGGAGGCCATCGACGCCAAGGGCCTGCCCGTGGCCTATGTGCCGTTCGAGGGCGAGCGGCACGGCTTCCGCAAGGCCGAGAGCATCGTCACCGCGCTGGAGGGCGAGCTGTATTTCTACGGCCGGGTCTTCGGCTTCACCCCCGCGGGTGAGCCGAAGGCGATCCCGATCCGCAATTTGTAGGGTGAGGTTTCCCCCTTACCCCACGGCCTCGCACGGCGTGCGGTGTGCCTGGGCTGGGGGCGGGGTCGGCCGGGCGGTGGACCGGCCGTTGCGCAGCAGATCCAGGTAGGCGGCACCCCATTCCATCGCCTCGGCCCGGCGGCCGGGAGCGACGGCGCGCGAGGCGTGGAAGATCGCTTCGAGGCAGGCACCCTCGTCCGCCAGATCCACCCCGGCGGCGTCGATCCAGCTTTTCACCTTCAGGGACATCGGTCCGAAAGCCTTCTGTACCATCGTGGGGTCCTCCGTGCGGCCCGTCGTCGTGGGCCTGTCGTCATGCAACGACGCTATCGCCGCGGTTCCTGAGGGGTCAATGCGGGGAAACAGTATAGGCCGTGAAGAAACGCCTTGGCCGTTCCTGCGGAAAAAGTCATAGGCCCTCTATGCCCACGTGTTGCGGCTTCGGGTGATGCCGCGCCCGCTGCGCGTTGCGATGGTGTACTGCGCAGGTGATAGAACATCGTCCGAACTTGATTGTGAAAGCATAGCACGGCGTTGGTGGTAAGGCTATTTCTGGTCAGCTTCTCACCAAATGGGAATTTTTATTTCTGCGATTTCTAGGTAATGTCTGTCTCGGACGAGGAGGCCGGCACTCAATGTCGGCACTGTATCGGCGGGGCGCCGGGCGCAGCCGCTGTAAACCCAACAAAGGCAGACAGGCGACTATGGATACTGTGAACGTCTTCCTCACCGATACGAACAAGCTCTTTCGTGAAGGCATGAAGCGGTTGTTCGACAGTTCTCCGTTCACGGTCGTCGGCGAAGCCGGCAGCGTGCATGAGGTGACCGCTCTGCTGGAGGCGGCGGAAACCCGTCCGGAACTCATCCTTATCGACCCCAGCGGCGGCGCCGACGATCTCGAGGCGGTCCGCGCGCTCCGCGCCGCGCACCCGCAGATCCGCGTCGTCATCCTGACCGGCACGCTGGACACGCGTCTGCTCTCCGGGGCGCTGGGCGCCGGGGCCGATGGCTATCTGATGAAGGACATCGCCTGCGAGGCGCTGATGCAGTCGCTGCGTCTGGTGATGATGGGCGAGAAGGTGTTTCCGACGCACCTCGCGGCGCTGCTGGTGTCCGGCCGGGCCGAGGACATGGGGGGCGAGGTGCCGACCCGCCGTAAGGGCCTGTCGCAGCGCGAGGTGCAGATCCTGCACTGCCTGCTGAACGGCAACTCCAACAAGATGATCGCCAACCACCTGAAGATCACCGAGGCGACGGTGAAGGTCCACCTCAAGAGCCTGCTGCGCAAGATCAACGCCTCGAACCGCACGCAGGCCGCCATCTGGGCCATGAACAACGGCATGGGCGAGACCGCCGCCTCTGCCGCCGTGAACTGATCGCTTCGGGCTTACCGCTTTCCTTGGTGCGTTCCTCCCTGAAACTCGGGCCAGCCGTTTCCCGCGGCTGGCCTTTTTCTTGTGGGAGAGGGGCTTTAAGCGCTTGCGGCACCATCAAGCCGCCATGACCGCGCGGTCGGTCAGTATGGTGTAGGTTTCGCGCTGCTCCGCCAGATTGCCCAGCAGGTCGGACAGGCTGTCGCGCAGGAACGGGGCCATCGGCGCTTCCAGCTTGCTTTCCACAACGCGGATGAATTCATCCAGAATGCCCAGGTGCATCAGGGAAGCGGTGTGGATTTCGTCGGAAGTCATGCGCGGCGCCATGGCTGTAATCTCCTGATTGGCTTGTATCCGATGTGCCAATTACGCCATTTTTCCGGTTAACGATGTATTAACATCGCCATTCGTCCTAATGACGTTTGGGGATTACCTCTTGCGTATACTTCGAATGATGCGAATGGGGCGGATCACGCCGCTGCGTCGGTCATGGCTGCCTTTATAGCCTCGGCTTCGGACTTGAAGACGCGGTCGGCGGGCAGGCGCAGCGTCATGGTCGTGCCGCCCCCGACTTCGCTCATGCAGGTCAGCGTGCCGCCGTGCAGCTCCATGAAATTCTTGGAGATCGACAGGCCGAGGCCGGTGCCCTCGTAGCGCCGGCTGGACGAGGTGTCCGCCTGCCGGAACGGCTCGAACAGGTGGGCCAGGAACTCCGGCGCGATGCCGATGCCGGTGTCGGTTACGGAGATCGCCAGACTGCCATCCTCCGCCACGCGGCCGGACACCGTGATGGAGCCGCCCTCGGGCGTGAACTTCACCGCGTTGGACAGCAGGTTCAGCACCACCTGCTTGAAGGCGCGGCGGTCGACGTTGACGATGGGCAGCCGCAGCGCGTCGGGCAGCGCGTTGCCGAGGTCCACGCCGGCATCCTGCGCGCGTTCGCGCACCATCATCAGGCACTGCGCCACGGCCTCGTACGGGTCCAGCGGCTCCTCGCTCAGCTCGTAGCGCCCGGCCTCGATCTTCGACATGTCGAGCACCGCGTTGACGATGTCCAGCAGGTGCTTGCCGCTGTCGTGGATGTCCTTCGCGCAGGCCTTCTGGCGGTCGTTGAGCTGGCCGAAGAACTCGCTGTCGAGCACTTCCGAGAAGCCGATGATGGCGTTCAGCGGCGTGCGCAGCTCGTGGCTCATGTTGGCGAGGAACTCGGACTTGGCGCGGTTCGCCATTTCCGCCTGACTCTTGGCGGCCAGCAGTTCGGCTTCCTTCTGCTTGCGCTGGGTGATGTCGCGGATGACGCCGACGAAGACGCGGCCGCGTCCCTTGTCCGCGGCGTCGTGCAGCACCAGCTCGCTCACCGCGAGGTTCATCGGGAAGGTGGCGCCGCCGCGGCGCATGGCCTGGACCTCACGGTCGGCGCCGATGATGCGCGACGCCTCGCCCGGCCGGTAGTCTTGCAGCCAGCGGTCGTGGTCGCGGCGGAAGCCCTCGGGGATGAGGAGGCTGACGCTCTGGCCGACCAGTTCCGCCTCGGAGTAGCCGAACATCTGCTCGGCCGCCGGGTTGAACGTCTCGATGCGGCCGCGGGCGTCGATGGTGACCACCGCGTCCACCATGGATTCCAGGATGCCGCGGATGCGGCGCGAGGCCTGCGTCAGCTTTTCCTGGTCCTGCTCGCGCCGGCGGTGCTGGCGGACGACGAACCACGTCAGCATGGCGATGGCGCTGGTCATCGACACGCCGATGAACGTCCACGCTGCGGTGTCGCGCCGCCAGTCGGCCAGCGCGTCGTCCAGCGCCACCGTGGTGACGACGACGAAGGGATAGTCGCGGACATGGCGGAAGCTGACCATCCGCTCGGCGCGGCGATCGGCGGTCTTCAGCACCATTGTGTCCTCGCCCGCTCGCAACGCCTCGGTCAGCGCCGGCCAGTCGGCCAGCGTGGCGCCGAACAGCGCCTCCTCGGCCGGCTGGTGCACCACCACCGTGCCGTCGGGCAGCGCCAGCGTCGCCGTGCCGCGCAGGCCGTTGCGCAGGTTGGCGAAGCTGCTTTCCAGGTAGGCCGGGCTGACCATGACCACCAGCACGCCGGCGAAGCTGCCGTCCGGATTGTTCAGCCGCCGGCTCATCGGGATCACCGTGGTGTCGGGGAACACCCGGCTGCGGGTCGGGGTGCCGATGTGCAGGCCGGCATCGGCGCGGTCGCGATGCGCTGTGAAGTAGGAGCGGTCCGTCAGGTCCAGCGGTGGCGGATTGCGGTCGGCAGAGTGGTGGCGGATGTGTCCATCGGCGTCCACCACCACCAGATCGACGATCTGCGGGACGGCGTCGCGCCGGCCACGCAGGTACTCGTGAATGCCGGGCGCGGCGCGGGTGCCGGCCTCGGGGTGGATGTTCAGCACGTAGCGCACGTCGGCGAACAGCTGGTCGACGCCGAAGATGCCCCGCACCGCGTCGGATTCCAGCGTGCGCGCCAGATGCTGGGCGCCGGTGCGCACCGACTCCATGGTCTCGCCGTAGTGTTGCCAGATGCCGTAGCCGATCAGCGTGTTGACCACGACGATGAACGCCGCGCCCGAGGCGACCATCAGGAAGCGGACCGACCCCAGCGTCTGCCGGATCCGCTCCGTCAGCCCGTCGCGCAGCGGCCCGGGGCGGGCCGCCGGGAAGTCGGCTCGGTCGTTCGTGAGCATCAGCGAATGCGTCTCCAGAAGGGACTGCGCCTCCGGCCGGTGGTGTCGGGGCAGGAGAATGTTACACGCCTTCCATCGATAATTCATTAAAGAAGCTTAACCTTCGGCGGAGAGGCTTGGCGGAACCGCATAGGGGCGGGTGGGCGGACTCGGATTGCGCGCGGGGCGCGGTTCGGCTAGGTAGAGGGCCTGTTCCTAAGCCCTGAGTGCGGATTCCCATGCCCGAAGGCCCGCTTTCGCTCTATCGCGCCCGGCGCGGCACCGGGACGCTACGCCCCGATCCCGACCAGGAGTTGGCCGCCGAGAAGCTGCAAAGCCTCTATCAGGCGCTGAAGAACTACCGGCCGCAGACCGGCAAGACGGGCTGGCGCGAGCGCTTCGGACTCGCCCGCCGGCCGGAGCCGGTGGAGGCGCCGCAGGGGCTCTACCTGTATGGCGGGGTGGGGCGCGGCAAGTCCATGCTGATGGATTTGTTCTTCGAGACCGCCCCGGTCGAGCGCAAGCGCCGCGTCCACTTCCACGCCTTCATGCTGGAGGTGCACGAGCGCGTCCATAAACACCGGCAGGCCCGCGGGAAGAGCGCCGGGCCGGACGACGCGCTGCCCGAACTGGCGCGCCAGATGGCGGAGGAAGCGTCGCTGCTGTGCTTCGACGAGTTCCACGTGGTGGACATCGCCGACGCCATGATCCTCGGCCGGCTGTTCACCGCGCTGTTCGAGGCGGGCGTGGTGGTGGTGGCGACCAGCAACTGGGCGCCGGACCTGCTGTACAAGGACGGCTTGCAGCGCGAGCTGTTCCTGCCCTTCATCGCCTTGCTGAAGCAGCGGCTGGACGTGATGGCGCTGGACGGGGCGACCGACTACCGGCTCGACCGGCTGAAGGGCACGCCGGTGTATTACTGGCCGCTGGGCCCGGCGACCGATGGCAAGATGAAGGAACTGTTCGCCGTGTTGACCAACGGTGCGCCCACCGCGGCGACGCACCTGCTGGTGCAGGGCCGGCGGGTGGACATCGGGTGCGCGGCCAGGGGGGTCGCCTGGGTGGATTTCTGGGAGCTGTGCGGCAAGCCCTTCGGCGCCGCCGACTATCTGGCGATCGCCACGCATTTTCACACGGTGCTGGTGGACGACGTGCCGACGCTGACGGACGAGCGGCGCAACGAGGCCAAGCGCTTCATGACGCTGATCGACGCGCTGTACGAGCACAAGGTGAACGTGGTCGTCGCCGCCGATGGCCCCCCGGAGCGCCTGTACCCGGAAGGCCGGCACGCCTTCGAGTTCGAACGCACGGTCAGCCGGTTGATGGAGATGCAGGCGGACGACTACCTCAACAGGCAGCATCTGACCTGATTTCTTCCGGCACGGCTTGTGTGGGAGCCGGTGTATCGGCTAGGTTGTCGTGGCGGCGCTTGGGCTCTATCGTCCGGCTCTGCGATCCACACGAACGTCAAGGACGGCCACCGCATGCCCTCGCCGATCTCCCGTCTGGCCCGGTTCCCCTTCCGCCGCTCGGCCCTGTGCCTGGGCATGGTCTGCGCCATGGTGTCCGCACCGGCTGCAATGGCGGCGGATCTCTCGAAGGACGGCGTCGGCCTTCCCTCCGTGTCCCCGACGGGAGCCGCCATCGTCGGCCATGCCACCGCCGGCGAAGGGCCGGAAGCCATCCTGGTCATGCACGAGTGGATGGGCGATCACACCAATTACAACGGCCTGCTGCCGTTCCTCGACCGCAAGGCGTTCACCTACGTGTTCGCCGACCTGCGCGGCTACGGCTGGTCCAAAAGCGTGAGGGGTGAGTACACGGCCGACGAGGCCGCGGCCGACATGTTCGCCCTGATGGACACGCTGGGGCACAAGCGCTTTCACGTCGTCGGGCACTCGATGTCGGGCCTGATCGCTCAGGCCATGGCCGCAAAGGGGAAGGATCGCATCAAGAGCCTGGTGGCGGTGACGCCGGTTCCGGCCTCCGGCTTCAAGACGGACGAGGCGGGCTTCCAGAAGCTCGTGGCGGTGATCGACAGCGACGACATCATGCGCGGCGCCATCAAGGCGCGCGTCGCCCAGCGCTACACCGACACCTGGGTGGACTACAAACTGGCGATCGCCCGCAACGCCACGGGCCGCGAAGCGATGCTCGGCTACCTGAAGATGTTCACCGGCACCGACATCAGCGCCGCCGTCGCCGGGCTGGAGCTTCCGGTCCTGCTCATCACCGGCGCGGACGACATCCCCTATTACCAGGAAGCGACCGAGCGCCCGAAGTTCGAGCAGGCCTACAAGAATCTCTCGGTCGAGAAGATCGAGAACGCCGGACACTACCCGATGCTCCAGACCCCGGCGCTGCTTCTTGCGAAGATCGAGAAGTTCGTCGCGGTGCACAGCAAGGACTAGGTCGAAGCCCCTTTCGGCGCCAGCGTGGCGATGCCATATTCGTAGAGCCATGACCGAAGCCGAACACCGCGACCTGCGCGACGTGCGCGTCCAGGACCTCGTTGCCCGCACGGGCATCGACGAGGGAATGATCAGGACCCTCGTCCACGCCTTCTACGGCCGCGTCCGCGAGGACGCGACGCTGGGGCCGATCTTCGCGGCGCAAGTCGAGGATTGGGACGCGCACCTCGCCACGCTGGTGGATTTCTGGTCGTCCGTCGCGCTGCTGACCGCGCGCTACGACGGGCGGCCGATGCCGGCGCACCTCAAGCTGGACGTCGGCGAGGAGCACTTCGCCCGCTGGCTGGAGCTGTTCCGCGAAACCGCGCGCGAGGTCTGCACGCCCGAGGCGGCGAACTTCTTCATCGGCAAGGCCGAGAACATCGCCCGCAGCTTCCAGATGGGAATCGCCTTCCACCGCTCCCGGTAAGGAGCCGGTCAGGCCTTCATGTCGAAGACGCTCTTCAGCATCTCGTCGGCGGTCTGCGCGGCCTTGGCGTTGGCCTTGTAGGTCGTGCTGGCGAGCATCTGCTGCACGGTTTCCTGCGCCAAGTCCACGTTCGGCGCCGCCACCATGCCATCGGCGCTCGCGTCGGGCGAGTCGGGCTGGTACTCGGCGAACAGGGCGGGGGACACCGGGGCGAGGCTGGCCCGCACGCCGCCGGTCGGCTGCGCCGTGTTGACCGTCTGCACCGGCGCGTAGGGGCTGCCCGACGCAGGCGTGCTCTGCACCGCCGCCAGATTGCCGTCTGCCGGCAGCGGGCCGGTGGTGCGGGCGTTGGCGGTGTTCGAGGCCGACGCGTCCAGGCGGCGCGAGGCGGCGGTCATACCGGACAGGGCTGTGTTCAGCGCGACGTTCATGGGGAAAGTGTCCTCCCGGCGGGGGCGCCGCGCAAGGGGAAAGGCGTCCTAGGCGTTCGCGCGCAGCGTGTCAATCAGCGGCTTGAACTCGGCCAGCACGGATTCGTAGACCGGCTTCTTGAACGGCACGATCAGGCCGGTCAGGTCGGCGGCGTCCACCCACTTCCAGGCGTCGAACTCCGGGTGCTCGGTGGCGAGGTCGATGTCGGCGTCGCGGCCGGTGAAGCGCGCCGCCACCCACACCTGCTCCTGGCCGCGCCAGCGGCCCTTCCACACCTTGCCCAGCAGATGGTCGGGCAGGTCGTAGCGCAGCCTCTCCGCCGTCTCGCCGAGGATGTCGGCCTTGGCGGTGCCGATCTCCTCCTCAAGCTCGCGGAGCGCCGCTTCGCGCACGGTCTCGCCCTCGTCGATGCCGCCCTGCGGCATCTGCCAGGCGTCCGTCGTGTCGCGTCGGCGGGCGACGAAGACCTGACCCCGCGGGTTCAGCAGCATGATGCCGACGCAGGGCCGGTAGGGCAGGGAGTCGCGATCCGGTTTCTTGCTCATCCACCTGGGCCTTTGGGTTGTGTGACCACCGCCGACAGCGGCACCAGCGTGATGCCGCGGTCCTGAAGGCCGGTGACCCAGAGGCCGATGCGCTCGACCGTGCTGGGGTAGGGGGAACCAATGCCGACCGCCGAGCCCTGCTGCTTGGCCAGCGTTTCCAGCTCGCGCAGCTGGTCGTCGATGGAGTTGCGCGCAAGGTCGCGGTCGATGACGCGGTCGGCCACGGCGCGCGGCACGCCCGCCTTGTCGGCGGCGGCGGCACCGGCGCTCTTGGGCGTGATGCGCGGGTCGAGGAACAGCAGGCCGCGCGCCTTCAGATCGTCCATGACCGGCTTCAGCGCGTCGGCGTTGCCGGCGAACTTGCTGCCGGTGGTCGTGGTGATGCCGGTGTAGCCCACGACCTTGCTCATGGACCAGTGCAGCCGCTCGATGTTGCGGTCGGACGACAGCGTGGTCAGCAGCGCGTTGGGGCCGGGGTCGTCGCGCGGGAAGCCCAGCGGTTCCATGGGCACCGACAGCATCACCTCGTGCCCCTTGGTGCGCGCCTGCTCGACCCAGGAATCGATCCGCTCGGCGTAGGGCAGGAAGGCCAGCGTCACGGTGGGCGGCAGCTTCTGGAGCGCCGTGCCGGTGGTGACGCCCGACAGCCCCATGTCGGCAATGACGATGGCAATGCGCGGGCGCTTGTCTGCCGCCGGGAACGGGCGGCCGTAGACCTGCCACGCCTTGCGCCCGTCCTCGGCGATGCGGGGCAGCGGGCCGGCCTTGGTCTCCTCCACGAGGCCCGGTGCCGGGGCCGGCGTCAGCGTGACGAGCGCGTCCGGCAGCGGTGCCGGCGCGATCGGGGCAGGAGCCATCGGGGCGGCGTTCGGCGCCGCCGGTGCCGGTGCGGCGGCCGGCGGTGATGCGGGCGGCTGGGCGGCGGTCTGCGGTGTCTGCGGCGTGGGCGCCGGCGGCGGTGCCGGCGGGGTGGCGCCCTTGACCGCCACCTTGACCTGCGGGGTGCCGGCCTCCCAGGCCAGCGTGGTGTCCTCGCCGTTCAGCGCCAGCCAGCCGCCCAGGCCGGCCAGCCCCACCGCCAGCGCGCCGAAGGCGGCCAGCAGCGGGATCGGGAGCGGCTTGCGCGGCTCGCGCTCGCGGAAGCGCCAGCGCTTGACGATGTTAAGGTTCCGAAAACGCTGGCCGCCCCGCCGGAACACGCCCAGCGGATCGAACTTCAGGCGGTCCAGGATGGCGGCAGCGTTCACGGGACCCCCGGCTTCAGTGGCTGGCGCGCGCCTGGAACAGCGCCACCCCACGCAGGAGGTCGAGCGCCCGCGCCAGCTGGTAGTCGAACGGCGGCTTGCCGTTGTCGTTCGACGCCTCGCCGGGTTCCACCGGGGCGGCGCCCGGCGTGGCGCCCGGTGCCGGGGTCGGCGGGGCGGGCGGCGCGTTTGCAGCGCCGGGGCCGGGCGTCGCCGGCTTCGGCTTGTTGGCGATGGTGTCGTTGCGCAGCGACCCCTTCAGGTCCGCCTCCCGGCGACGCTGGCCCTGGGCGTCCAGTTCCTCGACCTTGGCCGGCTTGACCTCGATGTCCGGGGTGATGCCGAGCTGCTGGATCGAGCGCCCCGACGGCGTGTAGTAGCGCGCCGTGGTCAGGCGCATGGCGCCGTGGCCGGGCAGTGGGATGATGGTCTGCACCGAGCCCTTGCCGAACGACTGGGTGCCAAGGATGACCGCCCGCTTGTGGTCCTGCAGGGCACCGGCGACGATTTCCGACGCCGAGGCCGAGCCGCCGTTGATCAGCACGACCATGGGCAGGCCCTTGGCCATGTCGCCGGGCTTGGCGTTGTAGCGCGTGCCTTCCTCGGCCTTGCGGCCGCGGGTGGAGACGATCTCGCCCTTGTCGAGGAAGGTGTCGGACACCGACACCGACTGGTCGAGAAGGCCGCCGGGGTTGTTGCGCAGGTCGAGCACATAGCCCTTCAGCTTGTCGCCGGCCTGCTGCTGGATGCTGGTGATCGCCTTTTCCAGGCCGCTCTGGGTCTGCTCGTTGAAGCTGGTGATGCGCAGGTAGCCGACGTCGCCGCCCTCCAGGCGCGAGCGCACCGACTGCACCTTGATGACGGCGCGGGTGATCGCCACCTCGAACGGCTCGCCGGTTTCGCCGCGGCGGATGGTGACCTTGATGTCGGAGCCGACCGGGCCGCGCATCTTCTCCACCGCCTCGTTCAGCGCCAGACCCATGACGGCCTCGCCGTTGAGGTGGGTGATGTAGTCGCCCGGCTGGAGACCGGCGCGGAAGGCTGGCGTCTCGTCGATGGGCGAGACGACCTTGATCAGGCCGTTCTCCATGGTGACCTCGATGCCCAACCCGCCGAACTCTCCGCGGGTCTGCACCTGCATGTCCTGGAAGCTCTTCTTGTTGAGGTAGCTGGAGTGCGGGTCCAGCGACGTCAGCATGCCGTTGATGGCGGATTCGATGAGCTGCTCGTCGCTCACCTTCTCCACGTATTCGGCGCGCACGCGCTCGAACACGTCGCCGAAGAGGTTCAGCTGGCGGTATGTCTCGGACGTGTTGGTGTCGGCGGTGACCCGACCGATGCCGGCCCCGACGAACACCATGGCCGCAGCGAAGGCGGCACGCTTCATCATTCGCATCTAGCCTTGTCCTTTCCCCTCCGGCGCGCTGAACCCGCGTTCCGGGTTTATTGGCTGACCGTGTCGTCTCAGTTCGAAGTAAAGATCCGGAGTGCCATCGGCGGGTGACGGCATGAGACCGACCGGTTCTCCGGTGGAGACATGCTTGCCGACGGACGTGTCGATCCGACCCAAGCCAGCAATGAGACTATGATATCCATTGCTGTGTTCGACGATCAAGATTTGCCCGTATCCGCGAAACGGCCCGGCAAACATGACACTTCCGGCGTAGGGTGCAAGCACCGGCGTGCCGGGCCGGGCGGAAATCGTGACGCCGCGGCTGGTGCCGCCGAAACGGTCCTGCTCGCCATAGCGCGCGGCGACCCGCCCGCCGGCCGGCAGCCGCAGCCCGCCATTGAGGATCGGCGCGTCGGGGGCGCGCTGGACGGCGACGATCTCCGCCTTCGCCTTGCGGTCCGCCTCTTTCTGCTCGGCCAGCTTGCGCTCGGCTTCCTTGTGCTCGGCGTCCTTCTGGAGGGCGAGCTTGCGGTCTGCGTCCTTCTGCTCGGCGATGCGGCGGTCGGTGTCGCGGCGCTCGGCCTCCAGCCGTTCGGCCTCGCGCTTGGCGGCGGCCTCCATGGTGGCGCGGCGTTCCGCCTCGATGCGCTCCATCAGCTGGCGCAGATCGCCGGCCTGACCGGCCAGACGCGTCATGTGCTGGGCGACGGCCTGGCGCTCCTCGCTGGTCTGGCGCGACAGCTCCTCGCGCCGCGCGACGAGGCTGGCGATCTCGGCCTCGCGGCTGGTCAGGTTGGCGCGGGCGGACAGCGTGCGGGCGCGCTGGCCCTCCAGCCGTTCGCGCACGTCGGCGAGGCGCTGTAGGGCGCTTGCCAGCGCGTCGGCGCGTTCGCGCAGCGCCGGCACCGTGTCGCGCAGCAGCAGCGCCGAGCGCAGCGTGTCCACCGGCCCCTCGGGCGTGGCGATCACCACCTCGGGCGGGACGCGGGACAGGCGCTGGAGGGCGGCGAGAAGTTTGGCGATGTGCTGGCGTTCGGCGTCGAGCTTGGCGGCCTGGGCGCGTTCTTCGCCCTCCAGGCCGGCCAGCGTGTTTTCCAGCTCGCCCAGGCCGCTTTCCTGGGCGCGCGCCTGCTCGGCCAAGCCGACCAGACGGTTGCGCAGGTCGGCGAGTTCCTTGCGGATCGCCTCCGACTGCTGGTCGAGGTCGCGCTGGCGGGCCTTGTCGGCCTGGATCTCCTGCTCGACGCGCTTCAGCGTCTGGTTGGGCGCCTCGTCCTGGGCGAGGGCGGGGGAGGCGAGGAGGAGAATGGGGACCAGGGTGAAGAGGCCAAAGCTCCCTCTTCCCCCCGGGGAGAGGGGGGGGGTGAGGGGGTTTTCGGGGGACCGCAAACGTCCGCCATGCCGGTCCCCCTCACCCTGACCCTCTCCCCAGGGGGGAGAGGGGAAAAATTCAGCCTCAGCCCTGTGGTCCATCCCCTATTCCGCGGCCTCCCGCTTTGCGGCGCGCTCGATCAGGGTGGAGCCGGTCATCTCCGCCGGCTTCGGCAGGCCCATCAGATCGAGCAGCGTCGGGGCGACGTCGGCCAGCCGGCCGCTGTGCAGACGCACGCCGGTCGGGCCGTTGATCAGCACCAGCGGCACCTTGTCCAGCGTGTGGGCGGTGTGCGGCCCGTGCGTCTCGGGGTCGGTCATCAACTCGGCGTTGCCATGGTCGGCGGTGACCAGCATGGCGCCGCCGGCGCGCCGCACCGCGGCCTCGAGCCGGCCGAGACATACGTCCACCGCCTCCACCGCCTTGATGGCCGCGCCGAGGATGCCGCTGTGGCCGACCATGTCCGGGTTGGCGTAGTTGATCACGATCAGATCGTATTTGCCGCTGTCCACCGCCGCCACGACCTTGTCTGTGACTTCGGGCGCCGACATTTCGGGTTGCAGGTCGTAGGTCGCGACCTTGGGCGACTGCACCAGGATGCGGTCCTCGCCGGGATACACGCGTTCCTCGCCACCGTTGAAGAAGAAGGTGACGTGCGGGTACTTTTCGGTTTCGGCGATGCGCAGCTGAGTCAATCCGGCCTCTGACACCACTTCGCCCAACACCTTGGTCAGAGATTTCGGCGGAAAGATGGTCGTCAACAGCTTATTCAGGTCGGACGAGTATTCGACCATGCCGACTGCCGCCGCGAACTGGACCGGCGTGCCGCGCTCGAAGCCGGTAAAGGCCGGGTCGAGCAGCGCCGTCAGGATCTCGCGGGCGCGGTCGGCGCGGAAGTTCGCCATCAGGATGGCGTCGCCGTCCTTCATGCCGGCGTAGCCGCCGATGACCGTGGGCGGGATGAATTCGTCGAACTTCTCCTGGGCGTAGCTCTGCTCGATGGCTTCGATCGGATCGGCGGCGGTCGCCTCGCCCTTGCCGTGCACCATCGCTTCGTACGCCTTGGCGACGCGGTCCCAGCGCTTGTCGCGGTCCATCGCCCAATAGCGGCCGATCACCGTGCCGATGACGATGCCCGGAATGCCGTGCAGGTCGGCCATGAACTCGGCCACCTGATCCCTGGCGCTGTTGGGCGGCACGTCGCGGCCGTCGGTGAAGGCGTGCACCACGACCTCAACCCCTTCGCTCGCCAGCGTGGAGGCCAGCGCCGCCATGTGGTCCTGCTGTGAATGCACGCCGCCCGGCGACAGCAGCCCCATGAGGTGGCAGCGCCCACCGGTCTTCGTGAGCGCCTTGACCATGGCGTTCAGCGCCGGATTGCGGCTGAACTCGCCCTGGACGATGGCGTGGTCGATCATGACGAGGTCCTGCATGACCACGCGCCCGGCGCCGAGGTTCATGTGCCCGACCTCGGAGTTGCCCATCTGGCCGCGCGGCAGGCCGACCTCTTCCTCGCTGGCCTCCAGGAAGCCTTTCGGCTCGGCCGACCACAAACGGTCCCACACGGGGGTGTTGCCGAGCGCAATGGCGTTGTCCGCCGTCTCCTCGCGATAGCCCCAGCCGTCGAGCACGCACAGGACGACGGGGCGGGGACGTTTGGTGTCGGTCATTGCGGTCCTCTCCAAGGCAATCGGTGTCGCGGATGAATGCGTGTCGCGGGTCTATGCCCGATGATACGGGTGTCCTGCCAGAATCTGCTGGGCGCGGTAGAGCTGTTCGGCCAGCATTCCGCGCACCATCATATGGGGCCAGGTCGCCGGCCCGAAAGCCAGGAGGAAGGAGGCGCGGCGGCGCACCTCCTCGCCGTGGCCGTCGGCGCCGCCGATCAGGAAGGCAAGGTCGCCCACGCCCGAATCCCTCCAGCCGCCGACGCGCTGGGCGAAGGCGGCGCTGGACAGGGCGGTGCCGCGCTCGTCCAGGGCGACGATGGTGGCCCCCTGGGGGATCGCGGCCAGCAGAAGCTCGGCTTCCTGGCGCTTCAACTCGTCGCTGGTGAGGCGTTTCTTCACCTCGACCTCGCGCAGGGTCAGCGGCCAGTTCAGCCGGCCGGCATACTCGTCGTACAGGTCGCGAGCCGGGCCGCCCCGCGCCCGCCCAACGGCGGCGAGCCACAGGCGCATGGTCCGGCTCCCGTTCTTTCCGTGCCGTCAGGCCATCAAGCGCGTGCGCGGATCGGCGTCGGCCCGCGGCAGGTCGAGACCCCACATCTTCTCGATGTTGTAGAAGGTGCGGACCTCGGGCCGGAACAGATGCACGATGACGTCGCCGGCATCGATCAGCACCCAATCGCATTGCGGCTGGCCTTCGATCTCGACCCTGTCGAGGCCGGCGACCTTCAGGCTCTCGCGCAGCTTGTCGGCCATGGACGCGATGTGCCGGGTGTTGCGACCCGATGCCACGATCATGTAATCCGCGATGCTGGTTTTGCCGGCGAGATCGATGACGACGACGTCGTCCGCCTGATCGTCATCCAGGGCTTTCTCGATGAGCGCCTTCAGTTCCTGGGGAACGGGCGCGGGCCGCACGGAAGACGCGGCCGGTTGCATGAACGTACTGATGGTTCCCACCTCGGTTACCAGGGGTCACGACCCGCGGGCGCGTGCCCGGCGGATCGCCGTCGCCGAAGCCGGATGCAGCGGGTTGCGCAGGAAAATCCAGGCCGGCGGTTTCGCGTCGACCAGACCCCTGGCCCGTAGATCGGGCACCCGGCGACGGGCAAAGCGCTGCGCGGCAACGCCGCCCAGTGCCCTAAGAGAATAAGTCGGCCGGCTGAAGACCGCAATGGGGACGGATCGGAATATCCGCGGCCACTGCTGCCAACGGGGGATTTGCCGAAGATTGTCGGCGCCCATCAGCCAGACGAAACGGGTGCGCGGAAACCTGCGGGTCAATTCGCTCAGCGTGTCTGCCGTGTAGCGTGTGCCGAGGCTGCATTCCAGGTCGGTGACGCGGATGCGCGGGTGGCGCGCTGCGACCCGCGCCCAGGCCAGGCGCTCGGCCAGACTGCCCATGTCGGCTGCGGACTTCAGCGGGTTCTGCGGGCTGACCAGCCACCAGACCTGATCGAGGCCGAGCGTGTTCAGGGCGTAGACGCTGATGTGCCGGTGCCCGGCGTGCGCCGGGTTGAACGACCCGCCGAGCAGGCCGATGCGGAGGCCGGCGTACTGGGGGCCGGAGAAGCGGTGGATCAACCCTCTCCCGCCCCGGGAGAGGGTGGCGCCGAAGGCGCCGGGTGAGGGTGCAGGCAAGGATACTCGGGCTACCCTCACCCTCCCGCGCTCCGCGCGGGCCCCTCCCTCTCCCGGGGCGGGAGAGGGGAATTTACGGCCGTGTCTGCCCATCGCCCCGCACGACGTACTTGTAGCTGGTGAGCTGCTCCGCGCCCACCGGACCGCGGGCGTGGAACTTGTCGGTGGAGATGCCGATCTCCGCGCCCATGCCGAACTCGCCGCCGTCGGCGAACTGCGTGCTGGCGTTCAACAGCACGATGGCGCTGTCCACCCGCTGCAAGAAGCGCTCGGCCGCACTCGGGTCCTCCGTCACGATGGCGTCGGTGTGGTGCGAGCCGTGGCGGTTCACGTGGTCGATCGCCGCGTCCACCCCGTCCACCACGCCGCAGGCGATGACGGAGTCCAGGTACTCGGTGTCCCAATCGGCCGGCTGCACCGGCTTCACCCGCGAATCCACCGCCTGCGCCGCCGCGTCGCCGCGCACCTCGCAGCCGGCGTCCAGCAGATCGCGGACCAGCGGCGCCAGGAGCGTGCCGGCCGCCGCGCGGTCCACCAACAGCGTCTCGGCCGAGCCGCAGACCGAGGTGCGGCGCATCTTGGCGTTCAGCACCACCTTGCGCGCCTTCTCCAGGTCGGCGCCCTTGTCCACGTAGACGTGGCAGTTGCCGTCCAGGTGCTTGATGACCGGGATGCGGCTCTCCTCGGAGATGCGCTGGATCAGCGACTTGCCGCCGCGCGGCACGATCACGTCGATGTGGTCGCGCATGGTCAGCATGTGCCCGACCGCCGCGCGGTCGGTGGTCGGGACGAGCTGGATGCACGCCTCCGGCAGCCCGGCCGCGCGCAGCCCCTCGGCCAGACACGCGGCGATGGCCTGCGAGGAGCGAAGGCTCTCCGACCCGCCGCGCAGCACCGCGGCGTTGCCGGACTTCAGGCACAGCCCGCCGGCGTCGGCGGTGACGTTCGGCCGGCTCTCGTAGATGATGCCGATGACGCCCAGCGGCACGCGCACGCGCTGGATCGTCAGGCCGTTGGGCCGCGTCCACTCGGCCAGCACGGTGCCGATGGGGTCGGGGAAGGCGGCGATGTCCTCCAGCCCCTTGGCCATTGCCTCGATGCGGGCGTCGTTCAGCGTCAGCCGCTCGACCAGCGGACCGGAGAGGCCGCGGCCTCCGGCCGCCTCCACATCCTGGTCGTTGGCGGCCTGGATTTCCGCCTTCCGGGCGCGCAACGCGGCGGCGGCGGCGCGGAGAGCCTGGTCACGCTGTGGGCTCGGCGCGGTCGCCAACACTGCGGCGGCGTCGCGGGCGGCACGGCCGAGCGACAGCATCTGGTCCAGCAGGGGATCGGCGGTTTGGGCGAGCGCGGACACGGGGCGGCTTCCTTTGCCTGGAGGGAAAGGCGGTGACTGTAGCGAATTCGGCGCGATGCGGAAAGGAGGAGTAACCCTGACCTGCGCTTGGGCCGACACTTGGGCTCTGCCGAAAGACCGAGCGCTTATGTCAACTACACCGTGGCGGCGGCTGAATTGCTCCGCTAGCGTCTCCTGGTGAGACCGCCAAGGTTCGGGGAGAGAGAGAGATGACCGCGCGCATCCCGCATGGCCTTGCCATGCTGGCGACCCTGACGTTCGTCCAGACCGCCGCCGCTGAAACGCTGCTGGAACGCGGCGCTTACCTCATGAACGGGATCGTCGCCTGCGGCAACTGCCACACCCCGCAGGGGCCGGACGGCCCGGTGCCCGGCCTGGAGCTGGCCGGCGGCATGCCCATCGAGGATGCGGCGTTCACCGCATACGCCAGCAACCTGACGCCGGACCCGAGGACCGGGCTGGGCCGCTGGTCCGACGCCGACATCATCACGGCGATCCGCGAGGGCCGGCGCCCGGACGGCCGGATCCTCGGTCCGCCCATGGCCTATCCCTTCTACCGCAGCATCTCCGACACCGACATGGCGGCCATCGTCGCCTATCTGCGCGCGCTGAAGCCGGTGGAGAACCCCGTGCAGAAGTCCGAGTTCCGCATACCGCTGCCGCCCAACTGGGGGCCGCCGGTGGGCTCGGTGCCGGACGTGCCGCGGACCGACAAGGTGGCGTACGGCGCCTACATGGCCGGACCGCTCGGCCACTGCCTGGAGTGCCACACGCCGCGCTTGGCCAACGGCGAACCGGACATGACGCGCCTGGGGGCTGGCGGGAATGAGTTCCGCGGCCCATGGGGTGTCAGCGTGTCGCGCAACCTGACCTCCGACAAGGATGAGGGGCTGGGGAATTGGACCGACGCACAGATCAAGGCAACGGTCACGTCAGGCGTGCGGCCGGACGGCACCCGGCTCAACCCGCCGATGGCCTTTCATTTCTACAAGAACATCAACGACGAGGATCTGACCGCGCTGGTGGCGTACCTGCGGACCCTGCCGCCGCAGAAGGGGCGTGAGCCGCAGAGCGCGTCGAAGTAGGGGAGTCGTAGGTTGGGCCGTTGGCTCAACCTACGAGGTTAAAATCAGTCCGCGGCCAGCCGGCCGTCGGCGGCCATCGCGCACAGCGTCTCCCAGTCCACCTCGCCGGGGTGGCCGACCACGTGGTCGGCCATTTCGAAGACGAGATGCGCGTGCTGCGGCCATGCCACGGTCAGCATGCCGGCGGCCTTGGCGGCGCGGGCGCCGGTCGGGCTGTCCTCGATGGCGGCGCAGGCTTCGGGCGGCACGCCCAGGCGTTCGGCGGCGAGCAGGTAGGGCTCGGGGTCGGGCTTGCCGTTCACCACGTCGTCGCGGCTGACGCCGAAGGCGAAGTGCGGCAGGCCCATGAAGCGCAGGTTGGCCTCGACCACCCGTCGGCCGGCGTTCGACACGCAGGCCTGACGCAGGCCGCGCGCGGCGAACGCCTCGACCAGCGCGAAGGCACCGTCGCGCGGGGCCACCTGGGCGATCCGCTCGATGTAGTGGTCGGTGATGGCGCCGGCCCACGCCTCGAAGCTCAGCGGCATGGGCCGGACGGCGTGCAGGCGCGCGTAGAACTCCGGGAAGGCGATGCCCAGCGTGGCTGCGTACTGCTCGTCGGTCAGGTCGTGGCCGTGCGTGCGGCACACCGCGATGGTGGCGCGCTGGTGCCAGGGCTCGCTGTCCAGCAGCGTGCCGTCGATGTCCCAGAGGATGGCCTGCAAGGGAGGCCGGAACCCTGTCATCGCACCACCAGATCGTCGCGATGGATCATCTCGTCGCGGCCACGGTAGCCGAGGATGGTTTCGATCTCGTTGCTCTTGCGGCGGCGAATCGCCCGCGCCTCGTCGGAGCCGTAGGCGGTCAGGCCGCGCGCCAGCTCGCGTCCCTCGGCGTCGCGGACGATGACCACGTCGCCGCGCTCGAACACGCCCTCGACCTCGGCGACACCGGCGGGGAGCAGGCTGGCCCCCTGCTTCAGCGCGCGCACCGCGCCGTCGTCCACCACCAGCACGCCGGACGCGTTGAGGTGGCCGGCGATCCACGCCTTGCGGGCGCTGGACGGCTCGGACGGGGCGAGGAACCACGTGCACGGGGCGCCACCGGCGCTCTCGGGCTTCTCCAGGGCCGCCAGCGGGTTCATGCGCTGGCCCTTGGCGATCACCATGCGGCAGCCGGCCGACATGGCGACGCGCGCCGCGGCGATCTTGGTGACCATGCCGCCGGAGCTGTAGCCGGGCGGCGGCTCGCCGGCCATGCCTTCGATGGCGGGAGTCAATTCGGTGACCTCGGGAATGTGCGTGGCGTCCGGGTCCTTGCGCGGGTCGGCGGTGTACAGGCCGTCGATGTCCGACAGCAGCACCAGCGTGTCCGCCGAAATCATCTGCGCCACGCGGGCGGCGAGGCGGTCGTTGTCGCCGAAGCGGATCTCCGAGGTCGCGACCGTGTCGTTCTCGTTGATGACCGGCACGGCGCCCAGCTTCAGCAGCGTGTCGATGGTGGCGCGGGCGTTGAGGTGGCGGCGGCGCTCCTCGGTGTCTTCCAGCGTCAGCAGCACCTGCGCCACGGTCACCTCGTGGCGGGCCAGCGTCTCCTGATAGGCGTGCGCCAGACGGATCTGCCCGGTGGCGGCGGCGGCCTGCTTTTCCTCGAGCTTGAGCGGGCGGCCGATCAGGCCGAGGTGCTCGCGCCCGGCGGCGACGGCGCCGGAGGTGACGACCACCACCTCGGTGCCGCGCATGCGGGCGGCGGCCACGTCGTCGGCCAGCGCGTCCAGCCACGCGCGGCGGATCTTGCCGGTGGCGCTGTCCACCAGCAACGCCGAGCCGATCTTGATGACCAGCCGGCGAGCGTCGAGCAGGGTGGGGATGGACACGGTCGCCTCAGCGGTTGTCGTCGTCATCGTCGTCCTGGCCGTCGTCCCAGTTGTCCTCGTCGTAGTCCTCGGAGTCGGGATCGCGGTTGGTCTTGTACATGGGGATTTCCGGCCGCTGGGTCTTGGTGGCGGCGGGGTGCAGGATGCCCGGCTCCGCCTCCTTCGATTCCTTGATGGCGGTCAGCAGGCGGTAGAGCACCTGTTGCACGCCCTGGCCGGTGGCGCCGGAGAGGATCATCACCTTGGCCCCCGACGCCTCTTCCAGCGCGGCCTTCTTCTCCTCCAACTCCTCTTCGAGGATGGCGTCGGCCTTGTTCAGGCCGATGATCTCCGGCTTATCGGCGAGCACGCCGTTGCCGTAGGCGTCCAACTCGCCGCGGATGATGCGGTACGACTCGACGACGTCCTCGGCGGTGCCGTCGATGAGGTGCAGCAGGATGCGCGTGCGCTCGACATGGCCGAGGAAGCGGTCGCCCAAACCAAGCCCCTCATGCGCGCCCTCGATCAGGCCGGGGATGTCGGCGATGACGATTTCCTCGTCACCGGCGCGCAGCACGCCCAGGTTCGGGGTCAGCGTGGTGAAGGGATAGTCGGCGATCTTCGGCTTGGCCGCGGTGGTGGCGGCCAGGAAGGTGGACTTGCCGGCGTTGGGCAGGCCGACCAGACCGGCGTCGGCGATCAGCTTCAGGCGCAGCCACACCAGGCGCTCCTCGCCCGGCCAGCCGGGGTGCGAGCGGCGCGGCGCGCGGTTGGTCGAGGTCTTGAAGTGCGCGTTGCCGAAGCCGCCGTCGCCGCCCTTCAGCAGGACGACCCGCTGACCCTCCTCGGTCAGGTCGGCGAGCACCGTCTCCTGGTCCTCGTCCAGAACCTGGGTGCCGACGGGGACGCGCAGCACGATGTCGTTGCCCTTGGCGCCGGTGCGGTCGCTGCCCATGCCGTGGCCGCCGCGCTTGGCCTTGAAATGCTGGGCGTAGCGGTAGTCGATCAGCGTGTTGAGGCCGTTCACCGCCAGGATGATCACGTCGCCGCCGCGCCCGCCGTTGCCGCCGTCCGGCCCGCCGTACTCGATGAACTTCTCGCGGCGGAACGCCACGGCGCCGGGGCCGCCGTCGCCGCTCTTGAGGAACACCTTGGCCTGATCGAGGAACTTCATCGTGGGACCTTACCGGTCAGATATCGTCCTGCCCTCATCCCCGCGACTGCTGGGCAGGGGGCGGCAGGAGAGAATAACAGCACAAACGCCTGAAAAACAAAAATCGGGGGCCGGTCGCCCGGTCCCCCGATTTTCGCTAACCCTTTAAGGGTCGCGCGCGGCTTACTCGGCCGCGACGGCAACCTCGAACGCGTCGACCTGGACGTAGGTGCGACCGCCCGAGCTGTGCTTGAACGACACCTGACCATCGCTCAGGGCGAACAGGGTGTGGTCCTTGCCGATGCCGACGTTGGTGCCCGGGTGGAACTTGGTGCCGCGCTGGCGGACCAGGATGTTGCCCGCGAGGACGACTTCACCACCGAACTTCTTCACGCCGAGACGGCGGCCGGCGCTGTCGCGACCGTTCCGCGAGGAGCCGCCTGCCTTTTTATGAGCCATAGTCTTACTCCCTTACACGCGGCTGCGGCCTCAGGCCGCGCCGTTGATCCCGGTGATGCGCAGGACAGTCAGGTCCTGGCGGTGGCCGTTCTTACGGCGGTAGTTCTGGCGGCGCTTCTTCTTGAAGACGATGATCTTCGGGCCGCGGTCCTGGGCGATGACCTCGGCCACCACCGAAGCGCCCGCCACCGTCGGCGTGCCGATCGTCGTGGCGCCGGCATCGCTGACCATCAGCACGTCACCGAGCGTGATGGAAGCGCCAGCGTCGCCCGCGAGCTTCTCGACCTTGATCACGTCGCCATTAGCGACCTTGTACTGCTTGCCGCCGGTGCGGATCACTGCGAACATTGTCGTCATACCTATTGCAAAACAAACGGCGGGCCGCCCGCCCACCGTGTTGGTGCGCGCCCGTTCGTGGAGAGCGGCGATTTATACGCAGCTTCCCCCCAGAGTCAACAGGGATTGCCGCTTCCTTCTTCCCCTTCCCCTCCCTTGCTGAGGAAGGGGCCGGGCGGGGGGCAAGGTATTGCGGCCGGCCGGCACTCTATATGTGCGTGCCCGAAGCGCCCCTCCAGCCATATGCGCCTCGCCCCACCCTGACCCTTCCCGCCGGAGGCAGGGAGGGGACTCTGGCGCCTAAAATTTAGACGCGGGTGCCTCCTGCGGCGCCAATCCCCCTCAGTCCGGCCAAACCTCCGGACGCACCGTGCGACTCGTTGAATTCTCAACGATTTGCCTACGGATATCGCATATCCGGCGGGGCTGCCTGAAAACGTGGCAGTAAAATTGCAAGAAATGACGCCGCGGAATGCCGGATTGGCTGAATGCCGCGGCTCTGCTGCATAAGGAATGGGCTCCACGCCTGCCGATGCAACGGAGTCGAAGGGTTCGGGCGACGGGGCGGACTGGATGGGAAATCGGCCGCTTCATGGGCATTTGCACAGTTTTTAAGCGACAGACCGGCGCGCGGCGCGCCAGTGAAGGGGAACCTGGATCTATGGAACTTCGGCTGATCGGAAAGGGAGGCTCTGCGGGCCTCATCGGCGCTCTCGCCACAAGCCTGCCGGCTTTCGCGGCGGACGCGCCGGCTGCGGCGCCGTCCGGCGCCAACACGGCGTGGATCCTCATCGCGTCGGCGCTGGTGCTGTTCATGACGCTGCCGGGGCTGGCACTGTTCTACGGCGGGCTCGTGCGGGCGCGCAACGTGCTGTCGGTGCTGATGAACTGCTTCGCCATCTGCTGCATCGCGTCGCTGATCTGGGTGATCTTCGGCTACAGCCTGGCCTTCGACGGCACCGCGCCCTTCATCGGCGGCCTGGGCAAGAGCTTCCTCGGCCACATGGACGCGGCGATGCCGACCTCCGGCCTGCCGGAGAACGTCTTCGCGCTGTTCCAGATGACGTTCGCCATCATCACCCCGGCGCTGATCATCGGCGCCTTCCCCGAGCGCGCGCCCTTCGCCTTCGTGGTGGTGTTCTCCACGGTGTGGCTGGTGCTGGTCTATCTGCCGGCGGCGCATTGGCTGTGGGGTGGCGGCTGGCTGGCGGCCATGGGGGCGATGGACTTCGCCGGCGGTATCGTCGTGCACACCACGGCGGGCGTGTCGGCGCTGGTGGCCGCCATCATGATCGGCCGCCGCAAGGGCTTCCCGCACGAGCTGATCCCGCCGCACAGCCCGGCCATGACGATGACCGGCGCCGGCATCCTGTGGGTGGGGTGGTTCGGCTTCAACGGCGGCGGCGCGCTGGCCGCCGATCAGGCCGCGGCCGGCGCCATCATCGCCACGCACGTCGCCGCGTCGGCCGGCGCGCTGACCTGGACCGCCATCGAGTGGGTGAAGCTGGGCAAGCCGACCTCGGTCGGTCTGGTGACCGGCTGCGTCGCCGGGCTCGCCACCATCACCCCGGCGGCCGGCTATGTGGGGCCGGGCGGCGCCATCGTCATCGGCGCGCTGGGCGGCGTGGTGTGCTTCCAGTGCGTGATGTTCGTCAAGCACCGCCTGCTGATCGACGACTCGCTGGACGTGTTCGCCGTACACGGCGTGGGCGGCATGCTGGGCTCGCTGCTGCTGGCGGTGTTCGCGCTGCCAGCGCTGGGCGGCAACGGGCTGGCCGAGGGCATGAGCTGGACCGGCCAACTCGGCGTGCAGGCGTTGGCGGTGGGTGTCACGGCGGCGTGGTCGGGCGTGGTGACCTGGGGCATCGTCAAGGCGGTCAACATCGCCATCGCCCGCCGCGTCAGCGCCGAGGAGGAGTACGAGGGCCTCGACCTCGTCACCCACGGCGAGCGCGCTTACGAGATCAGCTAGGGCGAAATCGGCTGACGAAAAAAACCGGCGCTGTGGGCTCATCAAAGGGCTTGCAGCGCCGGAGCGCTTCGGTTAGGTTCCGCGCCGCTCGACACCGAGGCGTATGGATGGGTGGCAGAGCGGTTGAATGCACCGCACTCGAAATGCGGCATACCTGCAAGGGTATCGGGAGTTCGAATCTCCCCCCATCCGCCATCGCAATGACGCAAGTCATTGATTTTAACGAGCTCCCCCCTAGCAGTGCACTTACGTCCCACGTTGCGCCCTACGCCGGGATGCGGAGAGCCGCGTGCGGTAGCGAACGAGCGTCGAGGCGGACGGCCGGTGCGACGCTCAAGGCGATCATGGTGCCGTGGTTCACGGCGCTGCCGGCTGGACCCCGCGTACCGCTGTGTGGAATCAATCGCCGGCCTGAAGCAGCCGCTCCAAGGCTCTGTGAAGCTGCCGCGGAGTAACCGGCTTGTTGGCGAGCCCCAGATCGTTGGCTGCGGCCTCGTGCTGGAACTCGGGACCGGTCTCGCCGGTAAGGAGAATGCCGGGTACCTGGCTTCCCACGAACGCGCGGACGCGCCGCACCACCTCAGGACCGACCTCATCGTCGCGCAGCCGGTAATCGGCGATGACGACGTCCGGCGTGCGCCCGCTCTCCCGCAGCCGCTCCATGGCCTCGTCGCCGGACCCTGCGATCAGCACTTCGTAGCCCCACCCCTCCAGCACCGTTCGGAGGCCGGCCAGCACCATGGCGTCGTCGTCCACGACCACGGCGAGCAGGCCCGCCTCGGTGACCGGAGCCGGCGCGCACGGCGGTCCGGTGGGGATCGCGTCGGCCAGCCCGAGCGGCACCTCGATGGCGAACACCGACCCCTTGCCCAACTCCGAGCGCACGCAGACCGGGTGGTCGAGAAGCCTGGACAGGCGTTGCACGATGGCCAGCCCCAAACCAAGCCCCTGTGTCCGATCCCGCTCGGGATTGGCGACTTGGTGGAACTCCTCGAAGATGCGCTCCAGCTGCTCGGGCGGGATGCCGATGCCGGTATCGCTCACCTCGATCCGCGCCGTGGCGTCCGCGATGGCGCAGCCGATGCGCACCTCGCCGTGTTCGGTGTAGCGGATGGCGTTCTCGATGAGGTTGCGGACCATGCGGCCGAGCAGCATGGGATCGGACCGGATGGCGACCCCGCATGATGTCTCCGCGTGCAGGGTCAGTCCCTTGGACTGGGCGATGGGCGTGTAGGCGGCCTCCAGGTCCTCAACGATCGGGCCGAGCGCCACGTTGCCGATCTCGGGCTTGATCACGCCGGCATCCAGGCGCGAGACGTCGAGCAGGCTGTCGAGCAGCGCCTTGAGCGTGTCCAGCCCGCGCTCCAGCATCGTCAGCGTCTTCTGGCCGCGCTCGTTCGCCACGTGCGGGGCCAGGGCGGCGGAGAACAGGAACAGCGACTGCATGGGCTGGCGCAGGTCGTGGCTGGCGGCCGCCAGGAACTTCGACTTGGCGAGGTTCGCCTGCTCGGCCGCCTCCTTGGCCCGCTGCAGTTCGTCCTCCATCGCCCTGCGCTCGGTAATGTCGCGCGAGATGCCGATGATGTCGATCACCTCCCCCGTGTCGTCGCGCAGCGGCACCTTGGTCGAGAGATAGCATCGGGGTTCGCCATGGCCCTTGCTGAGGACGGTCTCCTCGACGGTCAGCGCGTGCCCGGCCTCCATGACCCGGCGATCGGTCGCCGCCAGTGCGGCGCCGTCCTCGAGCGAAACGAGGTCCTGCTCGGGCACGCCGATGATCTGCTCGTGTGGTCGGCCGTGGGCGATGGCCGTGGCGGAGTTGACGAGCAGATAGCGGCCCTTGCGGTCCTTGACGAAGATCCGATCCGGGGAACTCTCGATGATGGTGTTGAGCAGCGTCAGGTTCTCCCGTAGGTGCCGCTCCGCCGCACGCCGCCGCGAGACGTCGCGCATGATCCCGGTGAAGAAGCGCTGACCGCGAGCCCGCCATTCGGCGATGGAGAGCTCCAGGGGGATCGGCCTGCCGTCGCGGTGCAGGCCCTCGACCTCGCGCCCGATGCCGATGATCTTGCCCCGGCCGGTGCGCAGGTAGCTGGCGATGTAGCCGTCATGGGCGGAATGGTGCGGCTCCGGCATCAGCAGCTTGACGTTGCGCCCGATCACCTCGTTGGCGGCGTAGCCGAAGATGCGCTCGGCAGCGTGATTGAACGACTGGATGATGCCGCGCTCGTCGATGATCGCCATGGCGTCCACCGCGGTCTGGACGACCGCGCGGTAGCGGGCTTCGCTGTCCTCCAGGGCTTGTCGGGCGACGCGCCGCTCGGTGATGTCCTCGTTCACCACCACGGCACCCACGATCGCGCCGTCTCCGCTCCGGAGCGGCACCGCCGAATTGCGGATGGTCTTGCTGGTGCCGTCAAAGCACTCGATATCGATCTCCTCACCCAGCGCGGTCTCCCCCTTCGTGATCGCCCGCGCCGCCGCCCACTCGTGGGCCTCAACGGGTTTGCCGGTGTCCGCCCACCAGCCCTTGTACTCGCCGTAGCGGTCGATGCCGACCATGCGCCGGCCCGCCCAGATGCGCTCGGAGGCGGCGTTCAGGCGCAGGATGCGCCCGTCGGCGGCGATCATCATCACGCCGACCGGCAGGTGCTCCATGACCAGATCCAGCAGTCCGGAGCTGCGGCGCAGCTCCTCCTCGGCCTGCTCCCGCCGGCGCATCTGGGCTTCCAGGTGGTTGGCCATGGTGTCGAAGTCATGGCAGAGGGCGACGATCTCGGTGCCGCCCTTGAGGCCGGTGCGCGCGGAGAGGTCGCCCTCGCGCCAGCGGCGGGCCGTCGCGGCGAGCGTGGCGACCGGCCGATGCAGCAGCAGGTTCCCGCCGACCGCTACGCCGGCGAGGAGCAGCGCGAAGCTGGCCGTTACCAAGCCCAGTGAGCGCCGCGTGGCGTCGTTGATGGAGCCGATGGCCGCGGCCTTGTCCAGGCCGACGTTGATGAAGAGCCCCTTGGGGTCGGCATCGACCGGCGAGTAGGCGACGACACGCGGCACGCCGTCGAGGGTGATCAGGTCCATGACGCCGCGGGTCGGGGCGCTCAGCAGGGCCATGTAGCGGTCCGGCGGCATCTGCCCGACGATGTTCGGCACCGCCGGGATCCGAACCGCGACGATGCCATTGCGATCGGCCACCGTGATCGCCGCGCCGGCCGGGAGCGGCTTGGCCTTCAGGTAGGCGACCAGCCAGCCGAGATCGAGCAGGGCGGACACAATGCCCTGGGTGTTGCCGGCGGCATCCTGGAGCGGCATGGCGAAGGGCAGGACGGGCCTGTCGGTGGCGCGGCTCTGGATGTACTCTCCGACGACGAAGCCGGCGGTTCGCACGGCCTCCCGGAAGTGGAAGCGATCGGCGACCCTTAGACGGGTGGAGCCGATTTCTGTTCCGCAGCGGACGACGCCCTCGGCATCGGTGACGTAGAAGTCGATGAACTCCGGGTAGTTGTTCTTCAGCCGGGTCATGTAGGCTTGGCAGGCCGGGGTGTCACCCTCACGCACGGAGCGGGTTTCCCGGATCGCCACCATGGTCTGGCGGAAGCCCTCGATGAGGCGTGCCTGCTCGGCCTCGATCAGGGCAAGCAGTCGTTCGCTCTGCTGGCCGACCTCGGCCTCGCGCTCCCGGCGCAGCTCGTATTCGTTGTAGACCTGGACGGCCACGGCCGGGATCATGGCCAGGACCACCAGCAGCATCAGACGGTTCAGCAGGCTCATCGCCGCGCGTCGTTCCTTTCCGGCCCGATCATCCGCCGGCGGCCATTGCAGGGCCGTCCCGCAGAGCCCGCGTCCTGAGGCCAGGGGATCGGGTCGACGGAAAGCCTAGCATCCGAATTGTTTGGTTTACAAACTAAAACGCTCGGGTATTCCCGGTGCCGAACCGAACCAGTCCGCCGGCTGTCTACACCTTCGCTCCAAGGTGTTGTTCCAGGATTTGGCGCAGTTGCCGCGGTGTGATTGGCTTGGCCGCGACCCCTACGCTGAGGTCCGATGCGTCCCGACGCCACTCTGTTTCAACCTCGCCCGTCAGGATGATGGCGGGGATTTCGGCGCCAACCAGTTTCCTGATCTCCCGGATCGCTTCCATCCCCGTCCGGCCCTGACGCAGCCGATAATCGGCGATGATGATGTCGGGAGCCCGCTCGTTTGCCTTTAGTCGTTCCACGACCTGCTCGGTGGAGGCGCCGACCAGCGTGTCGTATCCCCACTCTTGGAGGGTCGCCTGCAGCCCCATCAGGACAATGGCGTCGTCATCCACCAGCACCGCGAGCCTGTCCAGGCCGTTCGAGGCGGTTGGGGCGCTTGCATGTGCAGGGAGTTCGATTTTCACCGTGCTCAACGGCAGGTCCACAACGAACACAGATCCCTTGCCGAGTTCCGAGGTCACCGTCATCGGATGATCCAGCAGTGCGGACAGCCGCCTTACGATTGACAGCCCAAGGCCGAGGCCAAGGTTGCGATCCCGCTCCGGATTTCCGACCTGATGAAATTCGTCAAAGATCCGCTCCTGTTGACTGGGCGCGATCCCGATACCGGTGTCGTGCACTTCGAGGCGCAGGCGTTCGCCTGCCGTCGTGCACTCGATGCGTATGCCGCCCTTCTCAGTGTACTTGATCGCATTCTCAACGAGGTTGCGTATTATACGGCGCAGAAGGTGCGGATCACTGCGCACCGCGATGCCGGCGGCTCCCGCGATGGTCAGGTCCAGTCCTTTTGCCGCGGTGATGGGGCCGCAGCTTGTGGCGATTTCGTCCAGCATCGGTTTGATCGCGAAGTCCTCAACGTGCGGCGTAATGCCACCGGCATCGATCCGGGATATCTCGAGGAGGTCATCCAGCAACTCCTTCAGCACGTCGAGGCCATGCTCCAGCCTTTCCAGCAACTTTTTGCCGCCATCTCCCTGGACGTGGTCGCGCAGTGCTTCCGCGAAAAAGAACAATGACTGGACGGGTTGGCTCAAGTCGTGGCTGGCTGCTGCCAAGAAATGCGTCTTTGCCTTCGTTGCGTCCACGGCGGCCGCCTGCTCTTGCAGGGCACGTTCACGCTGATGCTTCAATTGATGGATGATGACCGCGCTCAACCAGAGGACAATAATGGTTAGTGTCCGGTCCAGCAGCTCCCATTCCATTGGCAGCCCTTGCGGGGCAATCAATGACACCGCGGCTGAAGCTATGCTGAGGAGTAGCGCCCACAGAAAGGTGGCGTGGGGATAATTGGAATAAGAAGAAAGGTACAAGGGGATAACGTAGAGAATGTTGATGGATACGCCGTCGGGAAGGGCAGCGTCCAGGCAAAATATGGTTGCTGTAAGAGCAGTGTTGGCGAATGCAACCTTCATGATCTTGGTAATCCTTGATGCGCAACCTTTGCGCCGCGCTTGGATTAGACAACTGTAATCCGAGCAAGCCAAGTCTGTCAAAGCGCATAGCACGCTCTGCGTGCTCCTCAATAATTGGATAAGTGTTTGGACCGTCCAGACGCTGCCGTAATGTTTTGATGACCGCCATACAGCAATTTTCGCACGTGGCTGGAGATCCAAATGCATCACAATGCTCGAATGCGACAGGGCGGAAGATTGGTGTGCCTTTGGGCCGCTTGGTCAAGCTGTATGCGCCTGCCGCGGGCGTTCAGCGTTTGGTTTGCTGCTTGAGGTTTTAAAAAATTCGGGATGCCTTGAGCAGACCCGAGGCGCCGCCTGCGCGAGCGCCGCACGACGGACGATGAAGATCGACTTCCGCCAGGGCGGCTGTCCGGCGGCGCGCGACCGGACCAGCGCCTACCGGCGGAAGGGGATCATACTGAATGGGCGTGGCCGAACAGGGTGATGCGGCCATAAGTCTTGCGTTCCTGCTTCCAGGCATGCGCGGCGAGCGCCAGCGAGGACACGCCCCAGAACGCCAGGTATTCGACGCCGCCCAGGTTCCATAGCCAGCCCACGCCCTTGGTGGCGAACACCGCGTAGGCGGCCACCGCCATCACGCCGGCCGACAGCAGGCCGACCCACTTGGTGTGGATGTTGAAGGTCAGGCCGACCGCACAGACCGTCTCCATCACCAGGGCCAGCACGACGAAGGCCATCGGCGGGGTGAAGCCCGCCTTGCCGAAAAAGGCCGCGGCGCCGTCCATGGCGTTCAATTTGAACAAAATGTGGGGAATATACAGCAAGCCGCACATCATCCGCACGACGATTGCTGGTTCGGACAGGTCGAAATCGCGCTTTGAGAGGGTCATTGGACGTCTCCTGTGCGCTGGCGCGCATCGCGTCGGCGCGGGTTGTCTTGGTCAGGACCTGAAGACGACTATCCTCCCGCAAATCACGCAACCACATTGAGGCGAATCAATTGGCTGTTGCGAATTTTGCGACAAATCATTGCTTGGATCGGGGCAAAGCTCGGCTGTGGCTCAGAGGATGTCCGGTTCGAGCGTGCCTTGACGGTGCGGCACCGGCTGCGTTACGACGCGGCCACTCCCGCCCGTTCGCTCCCCCCTGGACCCGGCGGAGCTGGTCGAGCGCCGGCGGGCGCTGTTCCCGCACGAGGCGGTGGGCATCACCGGCCAAGTCGCCGCTGCCCGGCCTGGTGCAGTGACGTTGGTTTGACAACCCATTCCTGGCGAGCCCGGATGCCGCATGGTCATCCTCTGCCGGCGGCGTATACTCGCCGTCGCACGGCGTTCCCGAGGTGCGATCATGGTCGAGCGGCCCGAGGTTTTGTTGGCGCCTCTGCGCGAGTTGGTGGAAGGCGGCGAGGACTGGCTGATCCACCGCGTGCTCGGCTATGCCAAGGAGCACGGCTACGCCATGTACAGCTCGACCCTGGTCGAGGCGTGGCGCTCGTCGGTCGTTGGGCTGTCCACGGCGATCCTGCACGCGCTCGACCTGCACGACTCGCCGCCGGACCTGAACGCCGCGCTGAAGTACGGCGAGGATTCCGTGGCCCGCTTCGGCGTCGATGAGGCCCGCGCGCACGGTGCGCGCGGCATCCCGATCACGCTGTTCCTCGGTCTGCTCAAATACTACCGGCAGAGCTACCAGGACCTCGTGGAGACGGCCGGCCTGCCGCTGGCCGGCGAGCGCGTCTGCCGGCGCTTCGTGGATCGCGTCTTCGACCGGGTCGAGTTGGGGCTGTGCAGCCAGTGGAGCGGGCTCGCCGACACCGACAAGATCCGCGAGATCCAGGAGCACAACGTCGCCATCACGCGCGAGAAGCTGAAGTACCTGACCATCTTCGAAAGCGTGCGCGATCCGGTGATCTTCCTCGATCCGCACGGCCGCATCGAGAACATGAACAACGCCGCCTGCGACGTCTTCGGCGTCGGGACCAGTCCGGGAATGGTGTACTACGGCAGCCGCAGCCTTGGCCCGGTGGCGGAGCGCATGGGCGAGCTGCTGCGCGCCGCCGGCGACAAGAGCGATGTGGAGTGCACGCTGGAAACCCGCCTCGGCCCGCGCCGCTTCGACGCCAAGCTGCGGGCGATGCTGGACATCTCCGAGCGCTTCCTCGGCACGGTGGTCATCCTCACCGACGTCACCGACTACCAGCGCGCCCGCGAGCAGGCCGAGCGTGCCAACCGCGCCAAGTCCGCCTTCCTGGCGACCATGAGCCATGAGATCCGCACGCCGCTCAACGGCATCCTCGGCATGGCGCAGCTCCTCAAGGCGACCGAGCCGTCGCCGCAGCAGCACGGCTACATCGACGCGATCTCCACCTCCGGCGAGGCGCTGCTGGCGATCCTCAACGACGTGCTGGACTATTCGAAGATAGAGGCCGGCCGGCTGGAGTTCGAGGCCATCGACTTCCACCTCGACGATCTGCTGGAGACCATGCGCTCGCTGACCCAGCATCAGGCGGTGCGCAAGGGCATCACGCTGCGTCTGGAGCGGGCGCCGCGCGTGCCGCAGCGCTTGCGCGGCGATCCGGCGAAGCTCAGTCAGGTGCTGCTCAACCTGATCGGCAACGCCGTCAAGTTCACCGAGCGGGGCGAGGTCGTGCTGCGCGTCTCGGCCGAACGCGGCGCCCCTGCCAGCCGGGCGCGGCTGCGCTTCGCAGTGACCGACACCGGCATCGGCATCGACGCGGAAGCGCGCAAGCGGCTGTTCGAGGCGTTCGCGCAGGGCGACACCTCCATCTCGCGCCGCTACGGCGGCACCGGACTGGGGCTGGCGATCTGCAAGCGCATCGTCGATGCGGTGGGCGGCAGCATCGGCGCCGAGAGCACGCCGGGCGAGGGCAGCACCTTCTGGTTCGTCATCGAGCTCGACCGCGGCGCCCGCGCGGCGCGGCTGCCGTTGCCGGCCGTGGACGGCGGCGCACCGCTGCCGCCGCTGTCCGTCCTGGCGGCGGAGGACAACGCGGTGAACGCCACCGTGCTGTCCGGGCTGCTCGAACTCGGCGGGCACCGGGTGACGCTGGCCGATGACGGGCTGCGGGCGGTGGAACTGGCGGCGGCGCACGACTTCGATCTGGTGCTGATGGATCTGCGCATGCCCGGCCTGGACGGGCTGGAGGCGACGCGGCGCATCCGCGCGCTGGCCGACCCGCGGCGCTCCCGCGTGCCCATCGTGGCGATCACCGCCAACAGCCAGCGCGGCAAGCTCGGCGACTGCTTCGCGGCGGGCATGGACGGCTTCCTCGGCAAGCCGTTCCGGCGCGAGGATCTGGACAAGGCGTTGCGCGCCGCGCTGGCCGAGCGCCCGCCGCCACCGCCGACGCGTCGCGCCCCCGTCCTTGACGCGGCGGTTCTGGAGGAACACGCCCAACTGCTCGGCCGCGAGCGGCTGGAGCGCATCGTCGAGGCCTTCCGCACGTCCAGCACCGCGCTGCTGGCCGAACTGCGTGCCGCCGCCGGGGCCGGGGATTGGACGGTGGTGGCCGACCGGGCGCACGCGCTGAAGAGCGCATCCTACAACGTCGGGCTGACGGCGTTCGCCGAACTGGCGAAGCGGGCCGAGAACGCGGCGGACACTGAGTCGGCCTCGGCCCTGGACGCCGCCTATCCGGCGGCGCTGGAGGCACTCGACGCCGCGTGGCGGCGGCTGTCCGGCGATCAGGTCACCGCTTCGACGAACACGTAGCCGACGCCGTGTTCGGTCAGGATCATGCGCGGCTCGTTGGGGTCCGCCTCGATCTTGCGGCGCAGGCGGCCGACCAGCACGTCCACCGTGCGGTCGTTGGGCGCCCAGTCGCGCCGGCTGACGTGATCCAGCAGATTGTCGCGCGTCAGCACCCGGCCGGGTTTGCGCACGAAGGCCAGCAGCAGCTCGAACTCGGCGCGGGTGAGGCGCACGTCCTCGCCCGCCGGTGAGCTGAGCCGGCGCTTGGACACGTCGAGCGACCAGCCGGCGAAGCTCTTGACCGCCGGCTCGTCGGCCGGTGCGGCGTGGGCGCCGCCGGTGCGGCGCAGCAGGCCCTTGGCGCGGGCCAGCAGTTCGCGGGCGCTGAACGGCTTGGTGACGTAATCGTCCGCCCCGGTTTCCAGCCCGACGACGCGGTCGATCTCGTCGCTTTTTCCGCTGACCAGGATGACGCCGATGTCCGACGTGCGGCGCACGTCGCGCAGCAGGGTCAAGCCATCCTCGCCGGCCAGCCGGATGTCGAGCAGCACGAGATCGACGCCGCCGGCGGCCAGAACGGCGCGCATGCGCTGGCCATTCTCGACGGCGCTGACGCGGAAGCCCTCGGCCTCGAAATAGGCGGTCAGGGTGGTGCGGGTGGTCAGCTCGTCATCGACGACAAGAATGTGCTGCTGGGCCGCCATGCGGCTGCTCTCCCGCCGGAACGTCGTTTGCAGTTCGTTTACAACATTCTACACGCCGTTCAAGCCTAGCTGGAACACCGTTCACAAGCACCCGCTAAACGTGACGCTGCGGGATTGCGGTTCGCACCCGCCCGGTGGGTATGGAGGGCGTTATGCTTGGACGTGTGTGGACGTGGATCACGAAGCCGGTCGCCTGGGGCGCCACGGCGCTGGTCGCCGCGGTGGTGGCGCTGGTGGGCTGGGGCGGTTTCACCGTCGCCCTGGACAAGACCAACACGCTGGAGTTCTGCATCTCCTGCCATGAGATGAAGCAGTCCGTGTACCAGGAGTACACCCAGTCGCCGCACTTCCAGAACCGCTCGGGCGTGCGTGCCGTGTGCGCGGACTGCCACGTCGCCAAGGACCTGGGCCACAAGCTGATCCGCAAGGCCGAGGCGGCGAAGGAGGTCTGGCACGCGCTGCTCGGCACCGTGGACACGCCCGAAAAGTTCGACGAGCACCGGCTTGAGATGGCCAAGCGAGTCTGGGCGGGCATGGAGGCCAACGACTCGCGCGAATGCCGCAGCTGCCACGCCTTCGCCACCATGGACATCGAGAAGCAGCGCGAGAGCGCCCGCAAGATGCACCCGCAGGGCATCAAGGACGGCGAGACCTGCATCACCTGCCACAAGGGCATCGCCCACAAGCTGCCGGACATGAGCGGCGGCTACAAGAAGGCCTTCGAGGAACTGATCGTGTCGTCCGCCAAGGGCACGGGCACGGCGGAGCGGCTGTACACGCTGCGCTCCAAGCCGTTCTTCCTCGACCGCGCCGACGCCAAGCCCGACGCGCGCGGCGACGGCGTGCTTCTGCCGGCCACCGGCGTGACGGTGCTGGAGCGCAGCGGCGATCTGGTGAAGGTGCGGGTGGACGGCTGGCAGCAGGACGGCGTCGGGCAGATGGTCTACGCCGCGTCCGGCAAGCGCATCTTCTCGGCGGCGCTGGGCAAGGGGAGCGAGAAGGCGGTAGAGGTGAAGCGCAGCACCCTCGACCCCGACACCGACCTGACCTGGAACGAGGTCGCGCTGACCGCCTGGATCGCCGACAAGGAGATGGCCGCCGACGAGAAGAAGCTGTGGAACTACGCCAACGAGATGTACGGCGCGTCCTGCGGCACCTGCCATTCGCTGCGCAACCCCAACCACTTCCTGGCGAACCAGTGGATCGGCAACCTCGATTCCATGAAGCGCTTCATCACGCTGGACAAGGAGGAGTACCGCTTCCTCCTCAAGTACCTGCAACTCTACGCCAAGGACACCGGCGGTGCCGCGGCCACGCATTGAGCGAGGGGGAGCAGCGATGATGACCCGAACCAACGACGCGGTGCGCCCCCTGCGGGCCGAAATCTACCGGTGGCTGGCGGGCGTGTTCGCCCGCGAGCCGACGGCGGAAACGCTGGCCGGCTATCGCAGCCCTGAGGCGCGCGGCCTGCTGCTGCACCTGGCGCAGGCGGAGCCGCTGCGCGAGGGCGTGGCGGGATTTCTCACCATGGTCAACGACGACACCGACCTGGAGGCCATGGCCTTCGATCTGGCGGGCACTTACGCCCGGCTGTTCCTGGGGGCCGGCGGCCCCTCGGCGGTGTCGCCGTACGAATCGGTGCACACCAGCCCGGAAGGCCGGCTGTTCCAGCAGGCCACCACCGACATGGAGCGCCTTCTGGCCGAACACGGCCTGTCGGTCACCGGCACGCCGGAGCCGGCCGATCACATCGCGGTCGAACTGGAGTATCTGGCCGAACTGATCCAAGCGGGTGCGGCGGCGCTGGAGCGCCGGCTGCTGGACGAGCATCTGCTGCGCTGGGCGCCCGGATTCTGCGACGCCTGCATCGAGCGGGACGGGCAGGGCTACTACGCCGCCGCGGCGCGGGTGCTGCGCGGCATGCTGGCGATGGACGCGGCCTGAGCGCGGCCATTCACACCCCGTTTACAAGATTTTTCACGCCCGTTACCCGACCCCGAAATCCCGTTCACAACACCCGTCTACAACGGTCAGCACTGAACATGGGTGTGCGGAGCCCTTCGGCCCCGGCAGCCCCCTGCAAGGGATGAACGCCATGACGAAGCTGTTCGAGAAGGGTTTCCAGCCCTTCGTGTCGCGCCGATCCTTCCTCGAAGGTGCGCTGATCGCCGGCGCCGGGCTGATGGCCGGGCCGTCGCTGCTGGCCAAGGGGGTGATGGCGGCGCAACCCTCGGCGCTGGCGATGTCCGGCTGCCACTGGGGCGCCTTCCGGGCGCGCGTCGAGAACGGCAAGTTCGTCGAGGCCGTCCCCTACGAGCGCGACCTGTTCCCCAGCCCGCAATTGCCCGGCGTGCTCGACGCCGTCTACTCGCCGACCCGCATCAAGTACCCGATGGTCCGCGCCGGCTACCTGAAGGACGGGGCGAAGAGCGACACCTCCAGGCGCGGCGCCGACGAGTTCGTCCGCGTCACCTGGGACCAGGCGCTCGACCTCGTCGCCAAGGAGCTGCAACGCGTCTCCAAGGACTACGGCCCGACCGGCATCTACGCCGGCTCCTACGGCTGGAAGAGTGTGGGCAAGCTGCACAACTGCCAGAACCTGCTGCGCCGCATGCTGAACCTCAACGGCAGCTATTGCTCGTCGGCCGGCGATTATTCGACCGGCGCCTCGCAGGTGGTCATGCCGCACGTCGTCGGCCGCCTGGAAGTCTATGAGCAGCAGACCGCGTGGCCGGTGGTGGTCGAGCATTCCAAGCTCGTCGTCATCTGGGGCGCCGACCCCATGACCACCAACCAGATCGGCTGGATCGTCCCCGACCATGGCGGCTACGAGGGCCTGAAGGCGCTGAAGGAGAAGGGCACCAAGGTCATCTGCATCGATCCCGTCCGCACCGCGACGGCTGACTATCTGAACGCCGAGTGGCTGGCGCCCAAGCCGCAGACCGACGTGGCGATCATGCTGGGCATCGCCCACACGCTGGTCGCCGAGAAGCTGCACGACCAGAAATTCCTCGACGACTACACGGTCGGCTTCGACAAGTTCCTGCCCTACCTGATGGGCGACACCGACAAGACGCCGAAGACCGCGGAGTGGGCGGCGGCCATCAGCGGCATCGACGCCGACATCATCAAGCGCCTCGCCCGCGACTTCGCCAAGAACCGCACCATGCTGATGAGCGGCTGGTCCATGCAGCGCATGCACCACGGCGAGCAGGCGCACTGGATGCTGATCACCCTGGCCAGCATGCTCGGGCAGATCGGTCTGCCGGGCGGCGGCTTCGGCTTGTCCTACCACTACGCCAACGGCGGCGCGCCGAGCGCCGACAGCCCGGTGCTGCCGGGCATCACCGACGGCTCCAAAGCCGGCGGGGCGGCGTGGCTGGCGACCGGCGGTGCGGTGGTCATCCCGGTGGCGCGGGTGTCCGACATGCTGCTGAACCCCGGCAAGGTGATCGACTTCAACGGCACCAAGGTCACCTACCCGGACGTCAAGCTGTGCTACTGGGTCGGCGGCAACCCGTTCGCCCACCACCAGGACCGCAACCGTCTGGTCAAGGCGTGGCAGAAGCTGGAGACGGTGATCGTCCACGACTTCCAGTGGACCGCCACCTGCCGGCACGCCGACATCGTGCTGCCGGCGACCACGACCTTCGAGCGCGACGACGTGGAGCAGGTCGGCGATTACGCCATGAAAGCGATCATCGGCCTGCACAGGGTCATCGACCCGGTGTTCGAAGCCCGCGACGACTACGAGATCTTCCGCGAGATCGCCAAGCGCCTCGGCAAGGAGAAGGAGTTCACCGAGGGCAAGACCCAGCTCGACTGGATCAAGTCCTTCTACAACGCCGCGCTCAGCCAGGCCAAGGCGAAGAAGCAGAAGATGCCGTCCTTCGAGGAGTTCTGGAAGGGCGACTCCGTGGTCGAATTCGACATCCCGAAGGACGCCAAGGAGTTCGTGCGCTACAAGAGCTTCCGCGACGAACCGCTGCTGGAGCCTCTGGGCACGCCGTCCGGCAAGATCGAGATCTACTCGAAGAACATCGAGAAGATGGGCTACGACGACTGCGGCCCGCACCCCAGGTGGATGGAGCCGGTCGAGTGGATGGGCGGCCCGAGCAAGGACAAGTATCCGCTGCACGTCACCACCAGCCACCCGAACCTGCGCCTGCACTCGCAGCTCGCCGGGACGGTGCTGCGCGACAAATACGCGGTGGCCGGCCGTGAACCCTGCCTCGTCAACACCAAGGACGCCGAGGCGCGCGGCATCAAGACCGGCGACGTGGTGCGGGTCTTCAACGATCGCGGCCAGATGCTGGCCGGCGCCGTGGTGACCGACAAGGTTCGTCCGGGCGTCGTCCGCGTCAACGAGGGCGGCTGGTACGACCCCGTCGAGCCGGGCAAGGCGGGCACCCTGTGCAAGTACGGCGACGTCAACACGCTGACCGTCGACGTGCCGACCTCGAAACTCGGCCAGGGCAACTGCGGCCACACCGCCGTCGCCCAGATCGAGAAATACGCCGACGCGGCCCCGGCCGTGACCGCCTTCGGCGCCCCGAAGAGCGCGTAAGTCCTTTCCTTGCCCTCCCCCGCCTCCGGCGGGGGAGGGAGGGACCCGCGGAACGCGGGAGGGTGGGGCAACGGCCTTCCCAACAGAGAGCGACCATCATGACGCCTCTCCAGGACTCCTTCGGCCGCACGGTCAGCTACCTGCGTGTCTCGGTAACCGACCGCTGCGGCTTCCGTTGCGTCTACTGCATGGCGGAGGATGCAGGCTTCCTGCCCAAGGCCGAGGTGCTGACGCTGGAGGAGATCGACCGAATCTCCTCGGCGTTCATCACTCTCGGCACCCGCAAGCTGCGCCTGACCGGCGGCGAGCCGCTGGTGCGCCCCGGCATCATGAACCTCGTCCGCTCGCTCGGCCGGCACGTGACGTCCGGCGCGCTCGACGAACTGACGCTGACCACCAACGGCGCGATGCTGTTCAAGCACGCCGAGGGGCTGGCCGAGGCCGGCGTCCGGCGCATCAACGTGTCGCTGGACACCCTCGACCCGCACAAGTTCCAGGCCATCACCCGCTGGGGCAAGCTGCCCAAGGTGGTGGAGGGCATCCAGGCGGCCAGCGACGCCGGGCTGGCGATCAAGATCAACGCGGTGGCGCTGAAGGGCGTCAACGACGACGAGTTCCACCGCATGGTGGAATGGTGCGGCGAGCGCGGTTACGACCTGACCTTCATCGAGGTCATGCCGCTGGGCGGCGTTCCGCGCTCGGGCCAGTACATGCCGCTGACGCAGGTGCGGTCCGAACTGGAAACCCGCTGGACGCTGGAGGACACCGATCACCGCACCGGCGGCCCGGCGCGCTACGCGCGTGTCAAGGAGACCGGCCGGCGCGTCGGCTTCATCACACCGCTGACCCACAGTTTTTGCGAAAGCTGCAACCGCGTCCGGCTGACCTGCACCGGCACGCTCTACCTGTGCCTGGGCCAGGAGGAGTCCGCCGACCTGCGCACGCCCTTGCGCACGAGCGACGACGACGAAGCGTTGGCGGGCGCCGTGCGCGCCGCGGTGCTGCGCAAGCCCAAGGGGCACGCCTTCGCCGAACAGCCCGCGGCACGGACCCGCCGCATGAGCCTGACCGGGGGCTGACATGCGAACGCTCGTCCTGCTGGCAACCCTGCTCATCGCGCCGATGGCCTTGGCGCAGGAGGCGCAGGTCGCCCGGCGCACGGCGCCGCTCACCGCCACGCCGGAGGGCGGGGAGGGCGGCAGCGTCATGGCGGCGACGCCGCTTCAGGTGCTCGGCCGCCAGGGCGACCGGGTGCAGGTGCGCGTCGACGCGTGGCACCCGGACGGCAACGCCGCCCTGCTGTACGAACGGCCGGGCAAGCGAATCCTCGCCGCCACGCCCAAAGGCGCGCCGGCTGCGGCCATGCTGAGCATCGGAGAAACCGCAACCGACGAGACCGGGGCGTCCTGGCGCCGGGTGTCGCTGACCGCCTGGGTCGCCGCGGACGATGTCGCCGCCGACCGCGCTGCCGTGTGGGCCGAGGCCGAGGCGCTCTTCGCCACCCGCTGCACCGTCTGCCACGAACGCCGGGTGCCGGCGCGCTACACGGCGAACCAGCTGTTCGTGTTCCTGCAAACCATGGGACCGCGCGCCCAACTCACCCGCGACGAGCGGACGCTGGTGCTCAAATACCTGCAAAGCCAAGCCAAGGACGCGAACGAATGACGGGGGCGATGTCAGGTTTGTAGGCCTGGAAGTGCTGTCCCGTCGCCGTGAAACGCCGGTGTTTCATTCGGGGCCGCCGGTGTTGCATCGGCGTTTCGCGACGATTCATGATTTTCAGTGAAAATCAATGGCTTGATCTGGTTTGGCGATGCCGGATGCAACACTGTGGAACGCTATGAAACGTGGTTCGACGCAATGTTTCATTCCGTTCGGCACCACGCAGACGCACCTCGCCAACGAGGATTTTCATCCTACAGCCGATGGGCGGCAAGAGCAAGCGCGCCGTTTCGAAGCCACGCGCAAAGCGCTATACGAGGCCCCGCCCCCTCACTCCGCCGGCATCTCGTACAGGTTCCACGCCGTCTTCTTCGCCACCCGGTCGTACAGCGTGCGCGCCCGGTAGTTGTCGTCGGCGGTGATCCAGCGCACGAAGGGCCAGCCGCGCGCCTTGGCGGTGCGGCGCAGATCGGCCAGCAGCGCTTCGCCCACCTTGCCGCCGCGCGTGTCGGGATCGACGAACAGGTCGTTGAGAAAGCCCACCTCCACTCCCCGGCTCGGGCTGGGCTCGCCGCGGAAATGCGCCAGGCCGACGACGCGGCCGTCCAGCACCGCCACCACGCCTTCCAGCACGTGCGCCGGGTCGTGCAGCCACGCCCACACGCGGTCGAGCACCGCCTCGTCCTCCGGCCACTTGTAGAACGTGCGGTAGCCGCGGAACAGGCGGCGCCACGCATCCTCGTGCTCGCGCGCCAGCGGTATGACCGTCACCTCAACCATGCACCAGATCCTTCCGGCGGGCGTCGGCCCATTCCCGCACCGTGGTCGGGCGGCCATCGGCGTCGATCAGGCCGCGCTCGAACAGCTCGGCCGCGTGGCCGGCGAACCAGTCGGCGGTGGTCGGGCGCTCCCACGCTTCCATCCAGTTCTGCTCCATGAAGGCGAGGATCGCCGGGTGGCCCAGTTCCGCCTCCCACAGGATGCCGAGCAGCGAGGTCTGCGCCTCCTCATGCATGCATTGCTGGAAGGTGAGTTTCTGCTGGGCGCGGGCCTCCTGGCGCCGGCTGGTCTCCGGTCCCGGCCCGAGGCCGAACTCCAGGAGGCCGCGGCGCTCCGGCGCGGCGCACAGCCAGTGCGCCAGTTCGTGCACGATGACCGTCGCCTCGACCTCCGTGCGGATGACCTGGCCGTCCCACATGAAGGAGGCGCTGGGCTTCTCGTCCAGCGTGCCGACGCCGTGGGCGTGCGCCAGCGCCACGCCGTCGGCGCGCTGCTCGGGCGTGTCGACGCCGCCGGGGACCGGCCACGTCGCCGCGATGCGGCGGAAGGCGGCCAGCGGCTGCGGGCGGTCGGCGAGGTGCGCGGCGAAGCGGGCGAGCGCCTCGGTCATGGTGTCGGCGGGGATGGGGGTCAGGATCATCGGGGACCGGGCTGGTGTCGGCAGGATAGAGGTAAAGCCTATTTGCGCCGCCTCGCCGCCGTCCCGCAAGTGCTGGCCGCAGGCAGCGCTGGAATAAGCGCAGGGCCAGCGACGTTCGTTGAGGATTGGCCGGCGAGCGTCCCCGGACGGGCAAACCGGTTCGCAAAACGGCCAATGGTCACAGGACAGGCATTTTGCCCATACGCGGGTAACATGGTATACGCAAACAAAGTGCTGGGACCGGCCGGGGTCGCGGCGCCCGTTGGACGCAATCCGGCAGCGCGCGATGTGAGTTTACGGTCCCCCATGTCCCTTATCCAGGCGCCCCGTACGGCGCCCACCCCGGTCCAGGCCCCGGCCGATCCTAAGCTGGCCGATCCTAAGGAGGAGCGCACCGCGCCCGGCGGTGGACGCCGGCTACTCTCCGTCGTCATCCCGTTCTACAACGAGGGGCCCAACGTCGAGGCGCTGTTCGCGCGCCTCGCGCCGGTGCTCGACGGGCTTGGCGATGGCGGGCTTGGCATGGAATGGGAGGTGGTCTGCGTCAACGACGGCAGCCGCGACGACACGCTGGAGCGTCTGATCGCCGCGCATGGCCGCGACGGGCGCATCAAGGTGGTCGACCTGTCGCGCAACTTCGGCAAGGAGCTGGCGCTGTCGGCCGGTCTGGCGCACGCCCGCGGCGACGCGGTGGTGCCCATGGACGCCGACCTCCAGCACCCGCCGGAGGTGCTGCCGCTGTTCATCGCCAAGTGGCGGGAGGGCTACGACGTGGTGGTGGCGGCGCGCCACGCCCGCATCGGCCAGACCTGGAAGCACCGCCTGTTCGCCAAGGCGTTCTACTGGATCTTCGACACGCTGTCCGACGTGAAGCTGCCCCGCGAGGTCGGCGATTTCCGCCTGATGGACCGCAAGGTGGTCGAGGTCATCAACCGCATGCCCGAGCGCACGCGCTTCATGAAGGGCATCTTCGCCTGGGTCGGCTTCCGTCAGGCGGTGGTCACCTATGAACAGGGCGAGCGCGCTGGCGGCGACACCAAGTGGGGCTTCATCAAGCTGCTGCGCTTCGCCATCGACGGGCTGACGGCGTTCTCCACCTTCCCCTTGCGGGTGTGGAGCCTGATCGGCGTCGCCGTGTCGGGCTTCGCCTTCGTCTACATCGTGCTGCGCCTGATGCGGACTCTGTTTTACGGCGTCGACGTGCCGGGCTATGAATCGCTGATCGTCTCGGTGCTGTTCATGGGCGGGCTTCAGCTCATCACCCTGGGCATCATCGGCGACTATCTGGGCCGGGTCTTCGACGAAGTGAAGGGGCGTCCGCTGTTCATCGTGCGCTCGACTCATGGATTAGAAGACGGGACGGCCGCCGCCGAGCCCGCGCGGACCGCCGAGGCGCGGCCGGAGAGGACGTCTTGAACTACCCGCTTTCCCTGACCCAGACGGCCGTCCAGACCGACGCGCGCGGCCAGTTGCATTATGGCCCGGTGTGGGACCAGCTTGCCCGCGTGCTGCTGCTCGGCATGCTGGTGATCGTCGCACTGTCCTTCCAGGACTACGGCATCACCACCGACGAGGAGGTGCAGCACATCTACGGCAAGGAGCTGCTGTCCTTCTACCTGTCGGGGTTCCAGGACCAGTCGGCGTTCCATTTCAAGGATCTGTACCTGTACGGCGGGCTGTTCGACCTTGTGGTCGCGGTGCTGCTGCCGGTCTCGCCCTTCGACGAATACGCGACGCGCCACCTGCTGTGCGGCTTGTTGGGCGTGGTCGGCGTCGCCGGCACATGGCGGCTCGGGCGCCAGCTCGGGGGTCCGCGCGCCGGCCTGCTTGCGGCGGCGCTGCTGGCGCTGTCCGGTGTCTATTACGGGGCGATGTTCAACAACACCAAGGACGTGCCTTTCGCGGCCGGCATGGTGTGGATGCTGTATTTCGCCACCCGCATCCTCCAGCAGATGCCGCGGCCCAGCCGTTCGGCCTCGCTGAAGTTTGGTCTGATGCTGGGACTGTCGTTGGGCATCCGCGTCGGCGCGGTGTTCGGCGTGTTCTATCTGGGTGTCGCGCTGTTGCTGCATGCGGCGCTGGTCTGGCACACCGAGGGGCGGCGGCAGATGCTGCAAGACGTCACCCGCGCCGCGCTGACCCTGCTGCCGGTGCTGCCCATCGCCTATGTGGTGATGGCGGTGTTCTGGCCCTGGGCGGTGATGAACCCGCTCAATCCGCTGGAGGCACTGTCCGCCTTCTCACACTTCCCGATCAAGATCGCCACGCTGCTGAACGGCGTCTCGGTGCAGTCCAACGACCCGCCGGCCTATTACGTGCCCCTGTACCTGCTGGTAAAGCTGCCGGAGGTGATGGTTGTCGGGCTGGTGTGGGCGCTGGGGATCGGCGCGGTGGCCACGGGACGGCTGGTGTTGCAGCCGGGCCGGCGCTACACGGCGATTTTCTGGGTGCCGACCGTGCTGGCGGTCTTCGTGCCGATCCTGGTGTTCGTGCTGATGCGGCCGACCATCTACAACGGCATTCGGCACTTCCTGTTCGTCGTGCCGCCGATGGCGGTGCTGGCCGCCTTCGCCCTCGACCGCGCGTGGGCGGCGTCCGAGGGCTGGGGGCGCAAGGCCGGGCACATCTTCGCCAGCGCGCTGACGGTGCTGGGGGTGGTGTATGTCTGGCAGCTCGCCAGCATGCACCCCAACCAGTACGTCTACTACAACCAGTTCATCGGCGGCCTGCGCGGCGCCGTGGGCAAGTTCGAGCTGGACTACTGGGGCAACTCGCTGCACGAGGCGACCAAGGAACTGATCTCCTTCATCGAGCGGGAGAACAACGGCGAGGCGCCGAAGCAGACCTACACGGTGGCGGTCTGCGGCAATCCGCTGGCGGTGCGCTACGACCTGCCGCCCTGGCTGAAGCTGGTGGACAAGGACCCGGACTGGCGCCGCGCCGACTTCTTCATGGCGTTCACCCAGGTGCGCGGCTGCCCCAACCTGCTGGACGGCCAGCCCATCCTGGAGATCGCCGCCGATGGCGTGCCGCTTTCCATCGTCAAGGACCGCCGTCCGCCCGAGAAGCGCGTCCACTAAGGTTCCCTCCACCCGGCTTGGCGAGAACGGGGTACCCGCGGCATCGGCCGGGGGTGCGTCGTTCGGCGCACCCGCACGCCGTCGAGGCATCGCCCAACGCGTGAGTCCTGCGGGGCTCTCCCGCTTCCCACTCTCCCCTAGCGACCCTGGACGGGAGCTGTGGGAATGCGGGCGGCGGCGATGGGATTTGGCCTTGCGCTGGCGGCATCGGTGGGCTTGGCGCCACCGGCCTCGGCGCTCAACCTCGACCAGCTTCGCGACACGGTGGAGCAGGCCGCCGCGACACGGATGGCCGAGGCCGGCGCACAGGACGGCGGTCTTGTGATCGGCGTGGTTTACCAGGGGCGCAGCATGGTGGCCGGCTACGGCAGCCTCGGGCGGCGCAACGGTCCGCGGCCGGACGGCCGGACCGTGTTTCAGATCGCCTCGCTGACCAAGCCTTTCACCGGCACCATCCTGGCCGAGTTGATCCGCGCGGGTGCCGTGGCCGCCACCGACCCGCTCGACCGCCACCTGCGCCAGTCGCCGCACGTGCCGGCCTATGAGGGGCGGCCGATCCGGCTGGTCGATCTGGCGACGCACACCGCCGGCCTGCCCAACGTGCCGGAGACGCCGAACTTCTCCTGGTCGCGCCTGGAGGACCCGCGCAACCCCTACAAGCCGCTCACGCCGGGCGAGGTGGCCGCGTGGCTGTCCGGCTATGAGCTGCGGGTGCCGCCGGGCACGCGCTTCCGTTATTCCAACGTCGGCATGGCGGTGCTGGGGGCGGCGCTGTCCACCGCGGCCGGCGCCAGCTACGAGGATCTGCTGAAGCGGGTCGTCACCGAGCGCTTCGGCCTGCGGGACACCACGCTGCGCCTGACCTCGGAGCAGCGCACCCGCAAGGCGGTGGGCCACGCCCATGGTACGGAAGTGCCGGATTGGGAGGCGCCGGCCATGCTGCCGTCCTTCGGGCTCTACTCGACGGCGGACGATCTGCTGAAGTGGCTGCGCGTCAATATGGGCGACTGCCCCGGCGGCTGCGGGGCGGACACGGTGGGCACGCTGGCGCTCGCCCAGACCGTGCAGGTGCAGGGGCCGGCGCTGGCCGATTCCGGCAGCCTGGGGTACGGGGCGATGGCGCTGGGCTGGTTCGTGGCGTGGGCGCGCGACGGCACGCCGATCTATTGGCACTCGGGCGCCACGGGCGGCTTCAACGCCTACATGGCGGTGTCCAGGGCGCACCGCTGGGCGGTGGTGGCGCTGACCAACACCGACCCGGAGCGCACCGTCGCCGACAAGGTCGCCATCGACCTGCTGCGGAGTTTCGAAGAACGCTGACCGGAGCGCGCAGCGCGACTGGGCCATTGAGGCCCTGCGCCCCCATGGGCGCGAAGGCAAGGCCCCGGATGGGGCCGCCCGCCGTTTGAGGGCAAAAAAATAAATTAGTGCAGCCGGCGTGCGGGCGTCGGCGTGCGTTCGGCGGCGGGGGCGAGCGGGCCGGACTGGTGGTGGACGAGGCGCCAGGCACCGTCCTCGCGGACGAACAGGTTGGAGGCCGCGCACACCGTGCCCGGCAGCACCTCCTCGCACAGCACCAGCGCGCTGTCGCCCAGCATCAGCACCTGTTCGTTGCGCGGGTGGATGGCCGGCTGCTGCGAGCCGGCGAGCAGCGCTTTCCAGCTTTCCATCACCGGCTCGCGGCCCAGCAGCAGCGTCCAGCCCGGATGCAGGCAGGCCACCGGCAGGCGGCGCGCCCACAGCGCGTCCATGGCGGCGTAGTTCAGGCTGGCGAACGCCCGGTAGAAGGCTTGGTTGAGCGCCAGGACGGCGTCGTCGTCGGTCATGCGGGCGGGTCCTCGGTTTCCCGCATGGTGTCGGAAGCGGGCCGCCGCCGCAAGCCTACTCCGCGCGGCCGTGCGCCTCCTGCTCGATGCGGACGAGGGCCGTGGTCGCCGGGCCGTTCAGCACCGCCCCGTCGCAGGCGAAGCGCGAGCCGTGGCAGGGGCAGTCCCAGGTCTTCTCGGCGGAGTTCCATTCCACCGTGCACTTCAAATGCGGGCAGATAGCCGACATGCGGTGCAGGTGGCCCTGCTCGTCGCGATAGGCCGCCACCGGCCGGCCGAAGTGCCGCATCACCGCGCCCTCGCCGGGGCGGATATCGGCTTCGGACTCCACGTCGGATGCCCCGAACGCCGCCGCCAGGTGCCGCGCCGCGTCGAGGTTTTCGCGCAGGTAGGTGCCGAGCTTGCGGATCATCTTGCGCGAGGGGGCGTACAGCTCGGCCCAGGGATGGCCGCAGCCGTGCACCATCTCGCACAGCATCAGGCCGGCCAGCGTGCCGTGCGTCATGCCCATGCCGCTGTCACCGGTCACGACGAAGACGTGCCGCTTCCACCCCGGATCGCGGCCGATGAAGGCGAGGCCGTCGAACGGCTCCATCACTTGGCCCGACCAGCGGTATTCCACGTCGCCGGCCATGGGGAAGTGCCGGCGCGTCCACGCCTCCAGCCGCGCCCAGCGGGTGTCCATATCGTCCGCCTCGCCGGTCTTGTGATCCTCGCCGCCGACGATCAGCACGGCGTGGTCGCCCTGCGGCTGGAGGCGGACGTAGTGGTAGGGGTCCAGGTCGTCCCACCACAGCGCGGTCGGCAGCGCACCCTGCGCCACCCGCACCCCGATGACGTAGGTGCGATAGGGCGCCTGCTTGGAGTGGATGGAGAAGCGGTCGCTGATCGGCGCGTTGGTGGCCACCACCACCGCCTTCGCTTCGATCGCAGCGCCACCGTCGATGTGGATGCGCACCCCGTCGTCGGTCTCTTCCAGGCTGGTGACGTGGGAGTCGGTGGACAGCAGGCCGCCGCGCTTGCGGAACGCCTCGACCAGCCCGGTCAGGTACTTCAGCGGGTGGAACATGCCCTGGTTCGGGAAGCGCAGCACCGGGCCGGGATGGTCGATGCCGGGGGCTTTGTCCAACATCTCCACCGCGCTCAATCCGGCGCGGTGCGCGGCGGCCTGCTCCTTGTCCATCTCCGCCGGGTCCTGGCCGGGGACCGCCATCAGGTAGCCGTCGAGGCGGGTGAAGTCGCACGCGATGTTTTCCTCGCGGCACAGTCGCTCGATGGCGTCGATGGCGGCACCGTGGCTCTCGGCGGCCAGCCGGGCGCCGGCGCGGCCGTGCAGGCGCTCGATCTCGGTGAAGCGGTCGTCGATGGCGTTGGACAGGTGCGCGGTGGTGCGCCCGGTCTCGCCGTCGCCGGGCTTGCCGTCGTCGAGCAGCAGCACCTTTTTCCCCGAACGCTGGAGGAAATAGGCGGTGCTGACCCCGGCGATGCCGGCGCCGATCACCACCACATCCGGCCGGACCGCTCGCGGGTCGGTGGTCCCTGAGGGCGTCGTCGCGGTCGCCATCCACACGGACGTCGTGGTGCCGGAACCCTGCATGGCCTGTTTCCTTCCCGGTGAGGGGCTGTGCCTCCCGACCAAACAGCGGGTACCCGAGCGGGTTCCAAGCGTGATCGCAACGGCTTCCGCAGCGCGGTCCCGGCTGCTACGGTGCGTGTGACCGCCGGGAAACGGATTGAACCGACCATGACCGATCGCCTGTCCATCGCGCTCGCCCAGATCAACCCGACCATGGGCGCCATCCCCGCCAACATCGACCGCATCCGCACCGCGCGGGCCGAAGCGGCGGCGCGGGGGGCCGACCTCGTCGTCTTCTCCGAACTGGTGGTGTGCGGCTATCCGCCGGAAGACCTCGTGCTGAAGCCGTTCTTCCTCGACATGGTCGAGCGCGCGGTGACCGAGTACGCCGCCGAGACCGCCGACGGCGGCCCGGCCGTGCTGATCGGCGCGCCCTGGCGCGACGGCGGCAAGACCTACAACGCGGCGCTGCTGCTGGACGGCGGAAAGGTCGCGGCGGTGCGGTTCAAGCACGATCTGCCGAACTACGGCGTCTTCGACGAGAAGCGCGTGTTCGCCGCCGGCCCGCTGCCGGGGCCGATCAACTTCCGTGGCGTGCGGCTGGGCGTGCTGGTCTGCGAGGACATGTGGACCCCCGACGTCACCGAGACGCTGGCCGAAACCGGCGCGGAGATCCTCATCGTCCCCAACGGCAGCCCCTACGAGGCCGACAAGCTCGACCGTCGCCTGCAACTCGCCGTGCAGCGGGTGACCGAGACCGGCCTGCCGCTGCTCTACGTCAATCAGGTCGGCGGCCAGGACGAACTGGTGTTCGACGGCGCCTCCTTCGCGCTGGACGCCGACCGCACGCTGAAGGCCCAGGCGCCGAGCTTCGCCGAGCATCTGCTGATGACCCGCTGGGAGCGCGGCGCCGACGATGTCTGGACCTGCGCCGAGGGCGAGACGACCCAGCCGGCCGAGGGGCTGGGCGGCATCTACGAGGCGCTGGTGCTGGGCCTCAAGGACTACGTGAACAAGAACCGCTTTCCCGGCGTGATCCTGGGCATGTCCGGCGGCATCGACTCGGCGCTGTCGGCGGCGCTGGCGGTGGACGCGCTGGGGCCGGACCGCGTGCATTGCGTGATGATGCCGTCGCCCTACACCTCGCAGGACAGCCTGGACGACGCGGCCGAGGCGGCGGAACTGCTCGGCTGCCGCATCGACACCATCGCCATCATGCCGGCCATGGAGGCGTTCGGCCACATGCTCGCCCCGGCCTTCGCCGGCCGCGACCCGGACATCACGGAAGAGAACCTCCAGGCCCGCTCGCGCGGCGTGACGCTGATGGCGCTGTCCAACAAGTTCGGCGCCATGGTGCTGTCCACCGGCAACAAGTCGGAGCTGTCGGTGGGGTACTCGACGCTGTACGGCGACATGTGCGGCGGCTATTCGATCCTCAAGGACGTCTACAAGACGACGGTCTACGGCCTGTGCCGCTGGCGCAATGGGAACCTGCCGCCCAACGCCAGGGGGCCGGCCGGCCGCGTCGTGCCCGAGCGCATCCTGACCAAGGCGCCGACGGCGGAACTCAAGCCCGACCAGACGGACCAGGACACGCTGCCGCCCTACGACGTGCTGGACGATATCCTGGAATGTCTGGTCGAGCAGGATTTGAGCATCCCCGAGATCGTCGCCCGCGGCCACGCGGCGGAGACGGTGAACAAGGTCTGGCGCATGCTGCACCTTGCCGAGTACAAGCGCCGTCAGGCGCCTCCGGGGGTGAAGATCACTCGGCGGATCTTCAACCGTGACCGGCGCTATCCGATCACCAACGGGTTCACCAGCGTGGTGTGATACGGCCGGCGCATGAATGCTTCCATGATCGGCCGGCCGTATCACCCTCCCGCACATTGCTGCGCAATATGCTGCCGGGTTTGAACCGAAGGCGCTTGATGGAAGACATCAAGCGCCTTCGGTATGAGGCGCTCCCGGCACGACGCAACAAGCGCGAAAATGATGCAGAACTCCCCTTCCTGAATGCCCCCGGCGGGGGTATTCTGCGCCCTATGACGTGTGGGCCCCATGACGTGTGGAATGTCCGACCATTTGGGAAACGTCGGCTTATGACCCTTGGCCGTGCACACGACCCGGTATCCCGTCAGAGGATACCATGACCGCCAAAGAGCCTCTCTTCCCGCGTATGGCCGCGGCGGAAGCAAAAGCCCCGAAAAAGAAAAAGCTGAGTTTGTTCGAGAAGGGGCTGGGCTTCCTCATGGAGGAAGTGCCGGAAGGACAACAGGGACACGGCGACCGCCCCATCGATTACGAAGCGCTGAAGCGGGTCATCCGCGACCGCGTCGTCGAGGCGCTGTTCGCGTATCTCGAAGCTCAGCATCAGCTCACCGAGGCAAAGCGCCGGGAGGTGGAGTCGGTTATCCACTACCCGATGGAACTTTCCCTGGCGGCGGATGCGGATACCCGGTACGTCGGTTTGCAGACTCTGTTCGACATCCGCTTGAAGCTTCCCGGAGAGGCGTCGTGCGAGCCGCACCCGAGCTGGCTGGGGACAAGCGCCGCCTACGGCGTGCCGTCATGGGTCGTCCGGCTGTCCGTCATCGAGCCGCTTCTCGACACGCTGTCGTCCGAAGATCGGCAAAAATTGCTTCGCTATATAGAGCAGTGCCTTGAAAAGGGTGAGGAGCCCAACGGGAAGACGTCTCCCTTCGCGGCGGACCACCCCTGTTCCGCCGTCTTCATCTTCAGCGAAAAGTTCACCCAGCCGGAAAACATCGACATCGTCAAGAGAGCGCGGCAGATACCGGGCAAGGCGTCACTGATCGGAGCGCAGCTGCGCCACCTGAAAACGCCCAAGCAGATCGCGTTCATCAACGACACCTCGGCGGACACGCTGTCTGCCCTGATGCACATCGTCCGATCCGCGCAGTCGCGGGCCGAGGAATTCTGCGCGAAGAATCCGAAGGAGTCCCTGCCGAGAGACGCCATGTCCTCGGGAAACGCCTTCGAGGATATGTGCGCCGTCGACTCTCTGATCATGAAGCTGTTCAGCAAGGATGCCGAGGATGTGAAGGCTCGGGAGAATTGGGTGACGTTCTTGAGCGACATGCTCAATTCAAAGGGACTGGACACCTGGCCGACGCTCGACAATCATTCTGGACATATCGATCTGTTGCGCGAGCACGCGGAGGCGCTCCGGGTGATCATGGACAATCTGGAGCATTTCTCCGAAGGGAAGATAAAAATGTTCCTGGAGTCGTTCGCGTCGATCGACCAGATGGAGCGGTTCTACGGCAAGCTCAAAGAAGACTTCCCGGATTCGCTGAAGCAGATACTGCCGTTGCCGAAGTTCGATGCCATCTTGCGGCGGGCGGCGGATGCCTTCAAGGCCAACCGGAAAGCCGATTACGACACCGTGGTGCAGACGATGCGCATCCGGCTCGAAAACATGCTGTCGGAAGAGCAGAAGCACACCGCCAACGCCTCGGGCAACGTCAGGGGCACGCAGTTCTGACGGCTGCGGTCACGCCTTCCTCATCTGGCCGTAGCCCTCCCGTTCCCGCCAATAGCGCAGGCGCAGGCGGGGGGCGACGAACCAGGACAACGGCAGCGAAATCACGGTGCTGGCCCCCACCACCCACGGCATGAGCGTCATGGCGAACTCGGAGAGCGGCGTTGCCAGAACGAGCACGGCGCCGATCCCGAACAGAACGGCTTGAACCATCATGAAAACAAGCGCTGCAATAGCGAGGCGGACGACCATGGTCGTGCTCCATGCTTGTGGCGTGAAAGAAACAACAATCCGTCGCCTCGGTTCCTTGGGCGCGTCGGCAACCGCAAATTGCCAGTCGGGCATCCGCCCGAATGCGCAGCCCACGCGTCATTGCGCCTCAGTCCCTTCGATTGACGTACCCCCGCGTCGCTCCTATCGTCGCGCTGGGCCGCGACCGCCCACCCGGTCGCCTAGAATCGAAGGAAACGCCGCATGAAGCCTTCCGTCCGGCCGAACGTTCCCAACTTCTCCTCCGGCCCTTGCGCCAAGCGGCCGGGCTGGGCGCTGGACGCGCTGAAGGACGCCTGCCTCGGCCGCTCGCACCGCTCCAAGCCGGGCAAGGCCAAGCTTCAGCAGGTGATCGACCTCTCCAAGGAAATCCTGGGCATCCCCGCTGACTACCGCCTGGGCATCGTGCCGGCCTCCGACACCGGCGCCGTCGAGATGGCGCTGTGGTCGCTGCTCGGCGCGCGTCCGGTGGACGTGCTGGTGTGGGAGAGCTTCGGCAAGGACTGGGGCACCGACATCGCCAAGCAGATCAAGCTCGACGCCCGCATCCTCCAGGCCGGCTACGGCGAGATCCCCGACCTGAGCCAAGCCGACTGGTCGCGCGACGTGGTGTTCGCCTGGAACGGCACGACCTCGGGCGTGCGCGTGCCGAACGGCGACTGGATTCCGGCCGACCGTCAGGGGCTGGCCATCTGCGACGCCACCTCGGCGGCGTTCGCCATGGATCTGCCGTGGGACAAGCTCGATGTCGTCACGTGGTCCTGGCAGAAGGTGCTGGGCGGCGAGGCGGCGCACGGCATGCTGGTGCTCAGCCCGCGCGCGGTCGAACGGCTGGAGAGCTACAAGCCGGCGTGGCCGATGCCGAAGATCTTCCGCATGACCAAGGACGGCAAGATCAACGAGGGCATCTTCAAGGGCGACACCATCAACACGCCGTCCATGCTGGCGGTCGAGGACGCCATCGACGGGCTGGTCTGGGCCAAGTCCATCGGCGGGCTGCCGGCGCTGATCAAGCGTTCGGAAGGCAACCTCGCGCGCTTCGCCGAATGGCAGGGCAAGACCGGCGGCTGGGCGGCGTTCCTCGCCAAGGACCCGGCCATCCGCTCCTGCACGTCGATCTGCCTGACCATCGCCGACCCGGCGGTGACCAAGCTCGACGCTGCCGGACAGGCGGACTTCGCCAAGAAGCTGGCGTCGCTGCTGGAGAAGGAGGGCGTCGCGCTGGATGTCGGGGCGTACCGCGATGCGCCTCCGGGACTGCGCATCTGGGGCGGCGCCACGGTGGAGGGCGCCGACATCGAGGCGCTGCTGCCATGGCTGGACTGGGCGTTCGCCACGGCGAAGGCCGAGATCACGGCGGCCGCGTAAGCGCGGGCACTGGCCCCCACCCTAACCCTCCCCCGCTCTCGGCGGGTCCAGAGGACCCGCCAGCCACGTCAGCGCAAGCGAAGCTTGCGCGTGAGCTACGCAGGGGAGGGAACTCCGCCGCTTCGGGGGGAAGGCAAGAATCCGACCCCCTCCCCTGCGACAGCGGGGGAGGGATGGGGTGGGGGCTAACCACTTGGCATAACAATAAATTCCTGGGGGAAACAAAAATGCCTAAGGTCCTGATTTCCGACAAGCTGAGCGCCCGCGCGGTCGAGATCTTCCGCGAGCGCGGCGTCGAGGTGGACGTGCGTCCCGGTCTCTCCGCCGACGACCTGAAGACCATCATCGGCGACTACGACGGCCTCGCCATCCGCTCGGCCACCAAGGTGACCAAGGACGTGCTGGCCGTCGCGCACAAGCTCAAGGTCGTCGGGCGCGCCGGCATCGGCGTCGACAACGTCGACGTGCCGGCCGCCACCCAGCGCGGCGTCGTCGTCATGAACACGCCGTTCGGCAACTCGATCACCACCGCCGAGCACGCCATCGCCCTGCTGTTCGCCGTCGCCCGCGACATCCCGCAGGCCAACGCCTCGACCCACGCCGGAAAGTGGGAGAAGAACCGCTTCATGGGCGTCGAGGTCACCGGCAAGACCCTCGGCCTGATCGGCGCCGGCAACATCGGCTCCATCGTCGCCGACCGGGCGCTCGGGCTGAAGATGAAGGTCGTCGCCTACGATCCGTTCCTGTCGGCCGAGCGCGCCGCCGACATGGGCGTCGAGAAGGTCGAGTTGGACGAGCTGTTGGCCCGTGCCGACTTCATCACGCTGCACACGCCGCTGACCGAGCAGACCAGGAACATCCTCGACGCCAAGGCGCTCGCCAAGTGCAAGAAGGGCGTGCGCATCGTCAACTGCGCCCGCGGCGGCCTGATCGTCGAGGAGGATCTGAAGGCGGCGCTGGAGTCCGGGCAGGTTGCCGGCGTGGCGCTCGACGTCTTCGCGGTCGAGCCGGCCAAAGAGAGCATCCTGTTCGGCATGGAGCAGGTGATCTGCACCCCGCACCTCGGCGCCTCCACGTCGGAAGCGCAGGAGAAGGTGGCGTTGCAGGTGGCCGAGCAGCTGTCCGACTATCTGATGAGCGGCGCGGTGGTGAACGCGCTGAACAGCCCGTCGGTCTCGGCCGAGGACGCGCCGAAGCTGAAGCCGTACATGCGGCTGGCCGAACAGCTCGGCAGCTTTGCGGGGCAGGTGACGCGGTCGGGCTTGCGCGGCATCACCATCGAGTACGAGGGCCACGTTGCCGAGCTGAACACCAAGCCGCTGACGGCGCTGGTGGTCATGGGCCTGCTGGCGCCGCTGCTGGACAGCGTCAACATGGTCAACGCCCCGGTCATCGCGCGCGAGCGCAACATCGACATCACCGAGGTGAAGCGCGAGCGGGCCGGCGACTATCACACGCTGATCCGGCTGACCATCGTCACCGACCAGCGCACGCGGACCATCACCGGCTCGCTGTTCGGCGGCGACAAGCCGCGCCTCGTCGGCATCGACGAGGTGCCGATCGAGGCCGAGCTGTCGACGCACATGCTCTACATCCGCAACGAGGACAAGCCGGGCTTCATCGGCCGGCTGGGGGCGACGCTGGGCGATGCCGGCGTCAACATCGCGTCCTTCCACCTCGGCCGCACCGCGGCCGGCGAGAACGCCATCGCGCTCGTCTCGGTGGACCAGCAGATTGGCGACGAGGTGCTGGGCAAGATCGCGGCATTGCCGAGCGTGGTGCAGGCGAAGGTGCTGCGCTTCTGATGAAGAAAAAGCCCCTCTTCCTTCACGGGAGAGGGGCTTTTTCTTACGCCGCCCGATCCATCGGCCGGAGCCCGGCCACCAGCCGGCGGAAGGCGTCGGCGAAGGCCGGCGTGTCGGCGGCGGGCAGGGTGAAGGTGAGATGGACGTGGCCGTCCTCCACGCCCTTCACCACGGCGGGGATGATGCGGTCGATGCCCTGCACGGCCAGCTGGACGGCGTTCCCCGCGCTGAGCCCGGCGACCGCCCCGGAAACCTGGGCGCCGCCCTCCGAGGCGTTCTCGACGGTCACCGGGCACGAGCGTCCGGCGACGGACAGCGTCCCCGGCCGGTTCAGCGCGTAGCGCGGCGAGGCGCGCCGGTTGACCTCCGGCGTGGCGGTCCGCACCGCTTCGATGACCACGTGGCGGAGCTGGTCGATGCTCTGCGCCACCAGCCCCGACAGGCTGTTCACCTGGGTCGCCCGCTCGCCGGTGACCGAGGCTTCGTCCGAAACCTGGGCGATGCGCGTCGCCACCTCCTGCGCCGCGGTCGAGGTCTGGGCGACGTTGCGGGCGATCTCGTTGGTGGCCGAACCCTGCTGGTCGATGGCCGTGGCGATGGTGGTGGACACGGCCTCGACGTTGCGAATGGCGCTGGTGATGGCGCGCACCGCCTCCACCGTCTCGGCCGTGGTGGACTGGATCTCGGTGATCTGGCTGGCGATCTCGTCGGTGGCCTTGGCGGTCTGGTTGGCGAGGTTCTTCACCTCCGACGCCACCACCGCGAAGCCCTTGCCCATCTCCCCGGCGCGCGCCGCCTCGATGGTGGCGTTGAGCGCCAGCAGGTTGGTCTGCCCGGCGATGTCGTTGATCAGGCTGGTCACTTCGCTGATCCGGTTCACCGCGTCCACCAGTTGCAGCATGGTCTGCTCGGCGTGGCCGGAAGCGGCGACCGCCTTGCCGGTGATGTCGGTGGCGTTGCCGATCTGCCCGGCGATCTCGCGGATCGACGCGGTGAGCTGCTCGGTCGCCGAGGCCACCGTCTGGGCGTTCGCCAGCGCCTGCGCGGCGGCGGCGGCGACGTTCTGGCTGTTGGTGCTCACCGCGCCGGCCGACGCGGCCATGTCCGTCGCGTTGCTGGCCATGCGGCCGGTGTGGGTCGCCACGTTCTCCACCGCGGCGGTGGCCTCGCGCTCCACGGTCTCGGCCATGTGCATCAGCGCGGTGCGTTTGTCCCGCTCGGCGCGCGCGCGGTCTTCCTCCTGCTGGCGGCGCAGATGCTCGGCCTCCAGCGCGTTTCGCTTGAACACGGCGATGGCGCCGGCCATGGCGCCCACCTCGTCGTTTCGCTCGGCGGAGGGGATGGCGACGGTCAGGTCGCCGCCGGCCAGCGTCTTCATGACGTCGGTCATGGCGATCACCGGGCGGATGACGCCGCGCGCGATGCCCAGGACGCCGGCGACCAGAAGCGTCAGCACCACCGCGGACGCCACCCAGACGATGGTCATGAACAGCGTCTCGCGCGCGGCGGCATCGGTTTCGGTGGCGGTGTTGAACCGCTCGGCGCCCTTGACCAGATCGTCGACGACCGCGCGGTGCGCGTGGTAGGCGGCGGCGACCTCGGCGTACGCCGCGCGCGCCGCGTCCATGTCGCGCTTGGCCAGGGCCGGCAGCAGGCGGGTCTCGGTCTTTTCCCAGAAACGCATCACGGGGGCGTGCGAGGTCTTGGTGATCATGTCGCGCAGGACCGGATCGAAGTCCTGCGTCAGCCAGTAGGTGTGGCGCTCGTCGTAGTCCTTGCGCAACTGCGCCAGACGGGCGCGGCGCTCGTCCAGCGACGCCGGGTCGTTCAACGCCAGCGTGGTTTCCAGATACGCCTCGATCACGTATTCGGGCGGCGGCAGGATGTCGGCGATCAAGTCCTTGCCGAGCACGATGCGCTGGTAGATCGGCCCGCCGACCTTCAACTGATTGATCGCCAGATTCCCCGAAGCACCGGCGGCCAGGAACGCGAGCGTGAGCAGGATGCCGAACCAGTTGACCAGCCCGGCAATCTTCGGGCGCCTCCACACACGCTCAGTCATGTCCATTACCCCATAAAGCCGTGCGGGTAACGGTATCCGATGTTGGTGAGGTTTCAAGATTATGACTGCGGCAAGTTGCTTTATGGCTTTCATAATACGTTCGCGTATGCGAAATCCGCTCGCGATTTGCATGAATGTTCACCATGTTGCTGTTTTATTGAGCGCTGCTTTCGTATCGGTGCGGCGTCGTCCGGTGGTGGTGCCGTTATTGGCAAGTGGTGTTGCCACCGTATGATTCGGCTTTCCGATCATGCGAGGGCGATGGATTGGTCAGGGCGCCCGTGCCTCCTGGGTGCGGAAGCGGACGGCGCGGATTGAGCGGTCGAGGTCGGCGTCGCTGATCTCCTGGCCCGCCGCCGGGCAGTACCAGCCGTCGAAATAGGCGCGGTTATCGCTGTCCTGCCAATGCCAGTAGCCGCACCGGCGCTCCACCCCGTCCTTGCGGATCAGCACCTTCAGGGTTTCCACCGGGCCGAACTCCGAGCGCACGGCCGGGCCGTTCTCGACGGCGACCGTCGTCCAGGCGCGGAACGCCTCCTTGTGGCGGAAGCTGTCGAGCAGCGAATAGGCCGGAAAGCGCCGGTGCTCGGTCTGGTAGGTGGCGGTGAACACCGCTCCGGGCTCCGACAGCTTGCCGAAGCGCAGCCAGTCGGACTGTGCGGTGCGGGCGACGTCGTCGGGGATGCGCACGCTCACCGCCGGCTGCTGGCCGGGGAAGGCCGGGTGCCGGACGGAGATGCGCACGCGCCCCGCATCCACCGCGTACCAGTCCGCCTGCGCCGTGCCGATACCGGCCAGCAGCATCAGGACCATGAGGATGAGCGTGCGCGCCATGCTGCCCTCCAAGCCAGCTTGGAAGGCGAATGGTACGGGGGTGATCCCGCCGGGTAAATTCCACCCGGCGGGTTACTCTCGGGGTCCTATGGAAGGGCTTGCTAGGCCGAACGGACCAGCCCGATCAGCGCGTTCACCGCGTTGGCCGCACCATCGGCGATCTGCGAAATGGATGCGTCCAGCATATAGCAGGGCGCCGTGACCAGCTTGTGCGCCCGGTCCACGACGATCTCGCAGTGCGTGGTGACGCGGTGCCTGGCGCCCATGGCCTCCAGCGCCTCGGCGGTGCCGGGGTCGGAGCCGATGGTCAGTTCCACCCCCTCCTTGCCCAGCAGCTTGGCGAGGATCGCCGGGGCGATGCACAGCGCGCCAATGGGCTTGCCGGCGGCGGTCATGGCGCGCACGGCGGCCTCGACATCGGGGTTCACCGAGCAGTCCGCCCCCTGGAAGGCGAAGCTGCACAGGTTCTTCGCCGCTCCGAAGCCGCCGGGGAAGATCAGCGCGTCGACGGCGCTGGCCTGGAAGGTGGCGAGATCCGCGATCTTGCCGCGGGCGATGCGCGCCGATTCCACCAGAACGTTGCGGGGTCCGGCCGACTCGTCGCCGGTCAGGTGGTTGACGACGTGTGCCTGATCGACGTTGGGGGCGTAGCACACGGCTTGCGCGCCCGCGCGGTCGATGGCGAGCAACGTGCACACCGCCTCGTGGATCTCCGCGCCGTCGTAGACGCCGCAGCCGGCCAACACCACGCCGACCCGGATCTTGCTGTCCGCCATGCTCGGTTCCTCCATTGTGTTTGGTTGGAACCGAGCCTAGCGCAGCCCCGGCTATTTGTGCAGCCGCTTCTGCCCCTTCACGAAGCGGGCGAGCGTGTCGGACAGCACGCCGCGCGGGATCATCGCCTCGATCAGCTGGAAGCGCCCGCGCGTCTCCCATGCCTTTTCCAGCGCGGCCTGCAACTCCGCCCTTGTGTGCACGCGCACGCCGTCGCCGCCCAAGCTGCGCGCCATGTCGGCGTAGTGCCAGTCGTCCAGATCGGTGAAGCGCGATTCCGGCTGGAAGGTGCGCAGCATCTCCCAGCTCTGGTTGTTGAACAGGATGACGATGGGGTCGAGGCCGTAGCGCCGGCAGTTGCCCAGCTCCCACCCGGTCATCTGGAACGCCCCGTCGCCCACCAGGATCAGCAGCCGCTGTCCCGATGCCGCCTGCGCGCCCATGCCGGCCGGCACGCCGAAGCCCATCCCCGCGTAATAGCCCGGCGCCATCAGCCCGGCGTCGCGGATGTCCATGGCGGTGAACAGGCAGTCGCCGACGTCCGACGCGATCAGGAGGTCGCCGTGCGCGGCGGACAGGTCGTTGACGCCGCAGGCGATGTCCATCGGGCCGATGGGCTGGGCGTCGGCGATCAGGCCGGTGGGGTAGGCGCGCCCCTGCGGCTCGGCCGTGCGGTCGGACGGCGGCAGACGCTCCAGGAGCGCGTCCACCAGCCGGTCGAGCGGCAGGTCGCGGTAGCTGTGGTAGCCCAGCGTCACCTCGCGGTCGAAGGCGTGGATGGTCTTGCGCAGGTCCAGCTTGCGCTCGGACACCGCGAAGTTGGTGTCGGACAGGATGGTACCGAGCAGGAACAGCCCATCGGACTCCTCGACCAGCCTGGTGATCGCCGGGTCGCCGGCCACGCCCAGATAGGTGCCGAGCGGCGGCCACGGTCCGCCGGACAGCAGCCCGCGCCCCATGAACGAGGTCACCACCGGCACGGCCAGCCGCCGCGCCAACTCCGCCACCTTGTCCTCCAGGCCGTAGCGGCGCACCTCGACGCACACCATCAGCACCGGCGAGGACGCCGCCTTCAGGCACGCCAGAACCTCGTCGGCGCAGGCGTCCAGCGCGTCGGGCTCCACCGGCAGCTCGGGGTCGGGGCCGACCGGCTCGACCTCGCGGTTCACCATGTCGCGCGGCAGTTCCAGATAGACCGGCCGCGACAGCGCGCGGGCGGCGCCCAGCACGCGGGCGATCTCGGCTGGGGCGGTGGCCGGGTCGTCCAGGCGTGCCTGCGCCACGGTGATTTCCTGGAAGACGCGGTACTGGGTGTCCAGCGTCTTGCCCTGGTGGTGCAGCAAGAGCCCGCCGCCCTCGCCGGCACCGGGCGCGCCGGAGATGACCACCACCGGCGACTTCTCGGCGTAGGCCCCGGCCACCGCGTTGACCAGATTGAGCGCGCCAGCCCCATAAGTCACCGCCGCCACGCCCAGCGTGGTGCCGGCGCGCGCCGCGGCATCGGCGGCAAAACCCACCGCCGGCTCGTGGCTCAGCGTGACCAGCGGCAGGATCTGCGTCTCTTCCATCACCTTGAAGAACGGCAGGGCGAAGTCGCCCGGAATGCCGAACACCGTCTGCGCGCCGCGCTCCTTCAGCGCGCGCAGCAGAGCTTCTGCGAGCTTCATCGTCTCCATCCCCTTCGGGTTCATTTCCCTGGTGTGGAGGATGGCCGAGGACGGGGTGCGGCACATTGTCCTGGATCAAGGGGTGCTGTTCGCGTCTACGCTACCGCTCCGTGTGTCGGCTGAGCGGTGAGTGCGAAATGCGTCGATTTGTATTTGTGTCCGCAACTTTGGTCCTGGCGGCGTGCGCGACGGAACCGCAGCTCTACGACCGCTCCGTCGCCCGCTCCGCGGTGTTCGAGGAGGCCAACGTCCGGCCGCTCACGCCGCTCGCCTACCCGATCCATGCCGTGACCTACACGACCTACCCGGACTGGGCGGCGGGCAGTGTCGGTGGCACGGTCAAGCTCCAGCGTGAGACCTGGATCACCGTGGAGCCGGAGGTGCGCGATCTGTGCCGCAGCTTCCCGCGCGACGCGGCGGTCCCGCGGCTGAACCAGCTGCTCGGGCTGAAGCCGGCGACGGAGGCCGACATCGCCAAGCGGCGCTTCGTCCGCATCCGCATCGACGGCCCGCAGAAGACCGGCCCGACCGCGGCCGGCGTGTTCCGCCCCTGCGCCGACCCGGACCCTACAACGCTTTCCTGCGGCAACGTGGTGAAGGGCTCGCCGGAGTACGTGGCGTGGTTCGCCAACTGGATGGTCGGCGCGCATCAGGTGAGCCCCGATATGGCGAAGTCTGGCTATCCATGGACGCGCCTCGGCTACACCTACAACTGGGACCCGGCGGCCCCGGACATCCGCGGCGCCCAGGAGTATGTCGTCGCCAAGGACACCGAGGTCACGGTGGTCGGCGTGGTGGACCCGGCCGAGTATTGCGGGGCGAACGCGCGGCCTTGATGTTGGGCCAGGAACAGCGCTGGCATCACGCGGCGGTGCCCAGGTGGCGGGTCATCACTTCGTGCAGCTGGCGCGGCGTCACCGGCTTGAAGGCGAGGCCGAGGCCGAGGCCCTCGGCGTCCTGCTGCCACTCGCGCCCGGCCTCGCCGCTCAGGATGATGCCGGGCACCGCGGCGCCGACCGCCTCGCGGATGCGCCGCACCGCCTCGGTGCCGGTGCGCCCCTCGCGCAGGCGGTAGTCGGCGACGACGATGTCCGGCGTCCGCCCGTCCGCCTTCAGGCGCTTCAGCGCGTCGTCGGCGGAGGCGGCGATCATCGTGTCGTACCCCCACTCGCGCAGGATCGTCTGCAAACCCAGCAGCACGATGACGTCGTCGTCCACCAGCAGCGCCAGCCGGCCGAGGCCGCTGGCCCTGGGCAGCGGTGCCGCCTCCGCCACCGGCGCCGCCCTCTGGCCCAGCGGCACCCGGATGGAGAACACCGAACCGCGGCCCGGCGCCGCGCGCACCTCCACAGGGTGTTGCAGCAGCCCGGACAGGCGCTTGACGATGGACAGCCCGAGGCCAAGGCCGCGCGCGCGGTCGCGCGCCGGGTTGCCGATCTGGTGGAACTCCTCGAAGATTTGCTCGCGCTGGTCGGGCGGGATGCCGATGCCGCTGTCGTGGATCTCGATCAGGACGTGGCCGGATGTCACGTGGCATTCCAGCCGGACGAAGCCGGATTCGGTGTAGCGGATGGCGTTCTCGATCAGGTTGCGCACCATGCGGCCCAGCAGGTTGCGGTCGCTGCGCACGGGGGTGTCGCAGGATATCGCCATCTCGAACGTCAGCCCCTTGACCGCCGCCAGCGGCGTGTAGGAGGCGCCGATGTGGTTGAGCACCGGGCCGATGGAGAAGTCCTCGATGGTCGGCGTGACGACGCCGGCGTCCAGGCGCGACACGTCGAGCAGGCTGTCCAGCAGGCCCCTCAGCGTGTCCATGCCGCGCTCCAGCATGGTCAGCGCCTCGCGGCCCCGGCTGCTGTCCACGTGGCCGTGCAGCGCCGAGGCGAAGAAGACCATGGACTGCATGGGCTGGCGCAGATCGTGGCTGGCCGCCGCCAGGAACTTGGTCTTCGACAGGTTGGCGCGCTCGGCCTCCTCCTTGGCGGTGCGCAGCGCCTCCTCGACCTCCTTGCGCCGGGTGATGTCGATGTGCAGCCCGGCGAGGTTGCGCGGCGTGCCGTCGGCGGCGTAGGCGGCCCGGCCGAGGGTCTCCACCCAGCGTACGCCACCGTCGGGATGAACGATGCGGTATTCCATGTGGTGGTCGAGACTGTGCGTCTCGAAACCGTGCAGCCGCTCGGCGAGCACCCGCTCGCGGTCGTCGGGGTGCAGCACGGACTTCCAGCTCTCCACCGAGGACGGGTGCTGCTTCGGGTCGAGGCCGAAGATGCGGTAGGTCGCCTCCGACCACCTCGACCGTCCGGTCCGCAGGTCGGCGTCGAAGGTGCCGGCGTGGGCGGATTGCAGCGCCAGCATCAGGCGGTCCTGCAAGCGGGTGAAGCGCCGCACGCCCCAGAGCGCCGCCAGCACCGTCATCAGCAGCACGCTGGCGAACAGCGCCAGCGACCGCATGAGCGCGGCGTTGACCGGCCGCATGGCTTCGTCCTTGTCGAGCGCCGCGGAGATCAGCAGGCCCGGCACCCCGGATTCGGTGGTGGAATAGGCGATCACCCGCGGCACGCCGTCGAGGCTGATCGCCTCGATGATGGCGTGCTGGCTGCCTTTCAGCATGAAGGAGAAACGCTCCGGCAGCGGCCCGCCGACCAGACCGGGGATGTGCGGTGTGCGGACCAGCACCGTGCCGCTGCGGTCGGCGATCAGCACGGCTGCGCTGTTCGGCATCGGCTTGCGGGTCAGGTAATCCTCCAGCCAGCCGATGTCGAGCAGCGCGGTGATCACCCCCACGGTGTGTCCGCCGGGGTCCTGGAAAGGCAGGCCGAAGGGCAGGATCGGGCTGCCGGTCTGGCGGGCGAGGTCGTAGGTGCCGGCGGCGAAGCGCCCGGTGGCGAGCGCGCGGCGAACGTCCTCGCGGTCGCCGTTGGAGACGCCGATCCTCTGCCGGTCCGTCGAGCAGTGGACGACGCCGTCCAGGCCGGTGACCTCGATGGTCAGGTATGGTGGATAGCGCCGCTTCAGCCGGTCCAGGGCGGATTGGCAGCCGCTGCCCTGGAGTTCAGCGGCGCCGACCTCCGCCAGGGTGATCAGCGTGTGTTCGATGTCGTCGATCAGGCGCTGCTGCTCGGCCTCCACTGAGTCCAGCAGGCGCAGGGCGTCCTGGCGCACCTCCGCCTTGCGGGTTTCGCGCAGCACGATCTGCGAGCCGATCTCGAACGCCAGCAACGGCAACGCGACCAGCGGAAGCAGGAAGATCAGGCGGCGGCTGATGGGTATCCGGGGCATCGCGAACCTTCCGCGGGGTAGACTATCCCTCGGCTGGGCGGCGAAAAACCCTTATCGGGCGATGGGTTTGCGGGTGGCGCGTCCGCCCCCCTTCCGCACCCGTTCTCTCCATGCTATCCCCACACACCCGTTCACCATCAGCGGCATCCCGCCATGTCCGTCGCCGTCCGTTTCGCTCCGAGCCCGACCGGGTTGCTGCACGTGGGCAACGTGCGTCTGGCGCTGGTCAACTGGCTGTTCGCCCGCCGCCAAGGCGGCACTTTCCTGCTGCGTATGGACGACACCGACGAGGAACGCTCCAAGCCCGAGTACGCCCAGGGCATCGAGGCGGACCTGACGTGGCTCGGCCTGGGCTGGGACCGCTTCGCGCGGGAGAGCGACCGTTACGGCCGCTATGACGAGACGGCGGCGGCGCTGAAGGCCTCCGGGCGGCTGTACCCCTGCTATGAGACGGCGGAGGAACTATCGCTGAAGCGCGCCAGCCTGCTGTCGCAGGGCCGGCCGCCGCTCTACGACCGCTCGGCGCTGCGCCTGACCGACGCCGACCGCGCGCGGCAGGAGGGCGAGGGGCGCACGCCGCACTGGCGCTTCAAGCTGGAGCACACGCCCGTGGAATGGACCGACCTCGTGCGCGGGCCGGTGCATTTCGAGGGCGCGGCGCTGTCCGACCCGGTGCTGATCCGCGAGGACGGACGGCCGCTCTACACGCTGACCTCGGTGGTGGACGACGCCGACTTCGCCATCAGCCACGTCATCCGCGGCGAGGACCACGTCGCCAACACCGCCGTGCAGATCCAGATCTGGCAGGCGCTGGGCGCCGCGGTGCCGGTGTTCGCGCACCTGCCGTTGCTGACCGACGCGGGCGGGCAGGGGCTGTCGAAGCGCCTGGGCAGCCTGTCGGTCACCTCCTTGCGCGAGGAGGAGGGCATCCAGCCGATGGCGCTGGCCAGCCTGCTCGCCAAGCTCGGCACGTCGGACGCCATCGAGCCGCGCGTTGCGCTGGACGATCTGGTCGCCGAGTTCGCCATGGAGAAAGTCTCGCGCGCCACGCCGAAGTTCGATCTGGAAGAGTTGAAGCGCCTCAACGCGCGGCTGCTGCACATGACGCCGTTCGAGGCGGTGCGCGCCGATCTGGAGGCGCGCGGCTTCCACGGCGTCGATGCCGCGTTCTGGGAGGCGGTGCGGGCGAATGTGGAGACGCTTTCCGACGTCGGCGCGTGGTGGAGCGTGACGCACGCGCCCGTGGCGCCGGTGGTCGAGGACGCCGCCTTCACCCAGGCCGCCGCCGGCCTGCTGCCCGACGAGCCGTGGGACGCCGCCACCTGGGGGGCGTGGACCGCCGCGGTGAAGCAGGCGACCGGCCGCAAGGGAAAGGAGCTGTTCCACCCGCTGCGCCTCGCGCTGACCGGGCGCGAGCATGGACCGGAATTGAAGAACCTGTTACCCCTGATCGGCCGTGCGCGCGCCGTGCACCGGCTTCTCGGCCAAACCGCTTAAGAAGAGACCGCCTGAGGACGCCATGCCGCTCGATCTTTACAACACGCTGAACCGCCGCAAAGAGCGTTTCGAGCCGCTGTCGCCCGACAGCGTCGGCATGTACGTGTGCGGCCCCACGGTGTACGACACGGCGCACATCGGCAACGCCCGCCCGGTGGTGGTGTTCGACGTGCTGTACCGGTTGCTGAAGCGCCTGTACGCGTCGGTGACGTACGTCCGCAACATCACCGACGTGGACGACAAGATCATCGACCGCTCGCGCGAGTCCGGCGAGTCCATCGAGGCTCTGACCGAACGTACGGCCCGTCTGTACCACGAGGACATGGGGGCGCTGAACGCGCTCAGGCCCGACATCGAGCCGCGCGCCACGCACCACATCGGCCAGATGATCGCCATCATCCAGCGCCTGATCGACGCCGGCCACGCGTACGCCGCCGATGGGCACGTGCTGTTCTCCGTGCCGTCCATGCCGGAGTACGGGCAGCTCTCGCGCCGCTCCATCGACGAGCTGATCGCCGGGGCGCGGGTGGACGTGGCGCCGTACAAGCGCGACGCGCAGGACTTCGTGCTGTGGAAGCCGAGTGCGGCGGAGCAGCCGGGCTGGGACAGCCCGTGGGGCCGTGGCCGGCCGGGCTGGCACATCGAGTGCTCGGCCATGGCGCGGGAGCATCTGGGCGTCACCTTCGACATTCACGGCGGCGGCCTGGACCTGATCTTCCCGCACCACGAGAACGAGATCGCGCAGAGCCGCTGCGCCCACGACGGCGCGCATCTGGCGCGTTATTGGGTGCACAACGGCTTCGTCACGGTCGAGGGCGAGAAGATGTCCAAGTCCCTGGGCAACTTCTTCACCGTGCACGACTTGCTGGACGAGTTCCCCGGCGAGGCGATCCGCCTGACGCTGCTGAGCGCGCATTACCGCCAGCCGCTGGACTTCACCCGCGACGGGCTGAAGGCGGCGAAGGCGACGCTGGACCGCTGGTACGGCGCGCTGCGCGGCGACCCGGCGCCGCTCGACCAGGATTTGCCCTTCGACATGCTGGCGGCGCTGGAGGACGACCTCAACACTCCGCTCGCCATCTCCCACCTGCACGAGTTCGCCGGGGCGGTGAACAAGGCGGCGACGCCGGCCGCCAAGGCGATGGCGAAGGGTGGGTTGCTGGCCGCCGGCCGCGCGCTGGGCCTGCTGGAGCAGGACCCGGAGGCGTGGTTCCGCTGGGCGCCCAAGGGGGCGGCGGAACTCGCCGACGCCGACATTGAGCAACTGATCGCCGACCGCAAGGCGGCGCGGGGGGGCAAGAACTTCGCCGAGGCCGACCGCATCCGCAAGCACCTGCTCGACCAGGGCATCGTGCTGGAGGACGGTCCGCAGGGGACGACCTGGAAGCGGGGCTGACTTTCTCCTCCCACCCGTGTTAAGTCACGCACCGGGGCGCTCGCACCAGGCGGGTTTGCCCCGGTTTCGTTTTTACGCGCCCGCGTTCAGGCGGGTGGCATCGGAGGATTCCAGCCATGATCTGGCTCGCCGCCTACATCGGCAGTGTGCTTGCCATCAACTACGCCTTCAGCATCGCCCCGCACCTGGACCTCGTGTGGTCCTGCTGGGTCGGCCTGATCTTCGTGCTCCGCGACATGGTGCAGGTGCGCTACGGCCATGGGTCGCTGGCCGCCATGGCGGCGGGCATCGCGCTCTCTTACCTGCTGGCCGACCCGTTCGTCGCCGCCGCCAGCGTGTCCGCCTTCGCGGTGTCGGAGACCATCGATTGGGCGGTCTTCACCATCACCAGGCGCCCGCTGCGCGACCGCCTGTGGCTGAGCGCCGCGCTGTCGGTGCCGGTCGACACCGCGATCTTCTTCGGCATGATCGGCGTGTGGTCGCCGACCGTGTGGACGGCCAGCGTCGCCTCCAAGCTGGCCGGCGTGTCGGTGGTGTGGTTGCTGATGCGCGCCCGTGAGGGGCGTGCCCTGGCGACCGCCTAAACACTTCGGGACGCGCCGCGCACGTCCGGCCAGGGGCGCGTCCCGACCACCGCGGACGAGGCGACGATGCACGCCGCGGCGGCCGGCAGCAGGAAGCGCCCGGTTCCCAGGTGCGCCATCGCCCAGCCGGCCAGCATCGGCCCGGCGCAGCTTCCCAAGGCGCTCAGCAGCAGGAACAGCCCGTTGGCGGCCAGCCGCTCGTCGGCGGTCACCGCGTCGTTCACGCAGCCGGACCCCAGGGGGTACAGAGTGAAGCCCGCCGCCCCCAGCAGCGCCCCGCCCATGCCGAGCATCAGCAGATCGCCTTCCGGCACCAGTGCCAGCACCACCGTCGCCCCGGCGGTGGCCGCAAGAGCGGATGTGAGCCAGCGCTCGCGGTGGCCGTGGTCGGCGCCGCGTCCGACCGGGCCCAGCACCGCCATGCCGCCCAGCATGGCCGCCGCCATGAACGGCCCCGACGCGAAGGCGCCGCCGCCCACCGCCGCCGCGTAGAGCGGCCCCAGCCCGTAGAACGCCCCGAGCAACAGCCCGCCGCTGAAGCTGCTGGCGTAGGCCGCCGGTGCCCGCGCCAGCAATTGCGGCCATGGCGTGCGGCGGCCGGTCTTCGGTGCCGGGGCTGCCGCCCGGAGCAGCGGCAGCGCGCCCAGCAGCGGCAATGGCAGCGTGGCGAGCATCCACACCGCCCCGTCCGGCCCGGCCAGCCCAGCCATGGACGAGCCCACCGCCTGGGCGGCGTAGAAGGCCATGAGGTAAGCGCCCATCAGCCGCCCGCGGCTGGCGGTGTCGGCGAGGTCGTTGAGCCGGCTTTCCACCAGCACGAAATACCCGGACACACAGATCCCCGAGGCGAAGCGCAACGCCATCCAACTCGCCAACCCGTTCGCCGCGACCAGCCCGGCGGTGGTCAGCGCGATGCCCAGCGCGAACAGCAGCGCCGCCCGCGCGGAGCCCAGCGCCGCGATGATCCGCCCGGTGGCCGGCGCGCCGACCACGAACCCCGCGAAGTGCGCCGAGGCGACCCCGGCCGCCGCCCCGGTGCCGCCGGCGGCGAGCGGCAGGAGCGTCGCGGTGAAGCCGGTGGACAGCACGACAGCCGCCACCGAGGCGAACAGCGGCAGCGCGGCGCGCGGCGCGGGGATGGGCATGGGACGCTCCGGTCGGGATCGAAACCGGTGCGTGTTGTAGCTCTGCGGTGTTTAGCGCGAATAAGCCATAAATGCGAAGAAGTTGGGGCGGGAATGGGACGTGGGCTGACCGCCTAAATCGTTCGTCGGATCGCCTCCGACCGGCCACTGCGGAAGGTTGGCGGCACTTGCTCCCGGCGCCGACTTGTCACGCTCCCGCCGGCGATTATGTGGATAGTCAGGCTTAATCACTCGGCGGAATGCCGCAACGGGGCTATCGATGTTCGCGCTGTTCCTGACGTTTCTGGCTTGGTACGCCTGCGGTATCGCCGGCTTCCTCTACTGGTGGAGCGAGGATTGCGAGGTGGACGGCATGGCATTGATCGATTCGCTCGCCTTCGGCATCATGGGGCCGCTGAACGTGCTGACCGGCTACCTCGTGCACCGGCTGATGAGCGACAAGGGAAAGGCCGAAGCGGAGGCCGATTGGAGGGACGTCACCGGCACTCGCCCGCACCGCTGAACGCTCGCTTGAGGGCCGGGCAGGGCGCCCGGAATTCCGGCGGGGATCAATTTGCGATTCCGCGTGTTTTGGTGAATGAGGTACCGCGGCGGAGCCGTTGCCGCCATGGAGGTGCCGCTGTTGCGTTGCGGGGTAACGACGATCACTGTGGAGTGACGACGCATGTGGGATTTGCTGTTGGCGATCGCCGCCTGGTACCTGTGCGGTGTGGCTGGTTTCCTCTACTGGTGGAACGGGGATTTCCGGGTCGACGCGCGGGTGCTCACCGACGCGCTGGGCTTTGGGCTGATGGGGCCGGTCACCGTCCTGGGAGGCTGGCTGATCCACCGGCTGATGCTGCTGGAGGACGAGCGCGACCTGAAGCCGATCCCCATCCGCATCGACGACGACCACCGCCGCCGCTGAATACGAAGAGCCGGATCAGCCGCAGGAATCGGTTGAGATAATCCGGCCCTTCCGCCATTCTTCTCGCCTTTTCGGCAAGGGCTGCTTGGCCCTTCGGCAGGGATTGGCGATGACCGGCGAACGGATCTACCTGTACGACACCACGCTGCGCGACGGAGCGCAGACCCAGGACGTGGACTTCGCGGTCGCCGACAAGATCGCCATCGCCAAGGATTTGGACCGGCTGGGCATCGACTATGTCGAGGGCGGCTGGCCGGGCGCCAACCCCACCGACGACCAGTTCTTCGCTGAAATGCCGGAACTGTCGCGCGCCACCTTCACCGCCTTCGGCATGACGCGCCGCCCCGGCCGCAGCGCCGCCAACGACCCCGGCCTGTCCGCGCTGTTCAATTCGCGCTGCCGTGCCGTGTGCATGGTCGGCAAGTCGTGGGACTTCCAGGTCGACGTGGCGCTGGGCATCCCGCGCGCCGAGAACCTGGAGCTGATCGCCGACAGCGTCGCCGCCGCCAAGGCCGCCAAGGGCGAGGCGCTGTTCGACGCCGAGCACTTCTTCGACGGCTACAAGCGCAATCCCGATTACGCCGTCCAGTGCATCAAAGCGGCGTACGACGCCGGTGCGCGCTGGATCGTGCTGTGCGACACCAACGGCGGCACGCTGCCCGACGAGATCGAGGCCATCGTCCGCGACGTGGTGGCGAAGCACGGCATCCCCGGCGAGCGCCTGGGCATCCATTGCCACAACGACACCGAGAACGCGGTCGCCAACTCGCTGGCCGCGGTGCGCGCCGGGGCGCGCATGGTCCAGGGCACCATCAACGGGTTGGGCGAGCGCTGCGGCAACGCCAACCTCGTCTCGCTGATCCCGACGCTGATGCTGAAGATGGGCTTCGAGACCGGCATCGGCCGCGACGACCTGCCACTGCTGACCGAGGTCAGCCGGAACCTGGACGAGTGCCTGAACCGTGCGCCCAACCGGCACGCGCCCTACGTCGGTTCCTCGGCGTTCGCGCACAAGGGCGGGCTGCACGTCTCGGCCATCGAGAAGGACCCGGCGTGCTATGAGCACGTGCCGCCGGAAACGGTGGGCAACCGGCGGCAGATCGTCGTGTCGGACCAGGCCGGCCGCTCCAACATCCTGGCGCGCCTGCGCGAGGCCGGCATCGACATCGACGCCAAGGACCCGCGGCTGCCGCGCCTCCTCGACCTCGTCAAACAGCGCGATACCGAGGGCTACGCCTACGACACCGCCGAGGCGAGCTTCGAGCTGCTGGTGCGCGGCGAGCTGAAACAGTTGCCCAACTACTTCGAACTGCTGCGCTTCCACGTGACGGACGAGCGCCGCTACAACGCGGTGGGCAAGCTGGTGGTGGAGTCGGAGGCGGTGGTGCGCGTGCGCGTCGGCGCCGACGTGCATCTGCACGTGGCCGAGGGCAACGGCCCGGTGAACGCGCTCGACCACGCCATGCGCAAGGCGCTGGAGGGCTGCTATCCCGAACTGAAGGGCGTCAAGCTGGTGGACTACCGCGTGCGTATCCTCGCCGCCAGCGCCGCGTCGGCCGCCATGCCGCGCGTGCTGATCCGCAGCCAGAACGGCGACGGCGTGGAGTGGTCGACGCTGGGCGTGTCCACCAACATCATCGAGGCGTCGATGGAGGCGCTGGTGGACAGCTACACCTACAAGCTGTTCAAGGCCGGCGTGCCGCCGCGGAGCTGACCGGCGCTTTCCTCAAGAGTGTAGAGAATGACTTCCGGCAACGACCCGAAACGGCCGTCGATCCTGGGCGGCCCCACCATCATCCTCGTCGAGCCGCAGATGGGCGAGAACATCGGCGCCTGCGCCCGCGCCATGCTGAACTGCGGCCTGACCGAGATGCGTCTGGTGCGTCCGCGCGACGGCTGGCCCAACGAGAAGGCGCAGGCCAACGCGTCCGGCGCCGACCTCGTGCTGGACAACGCCACGCTGCACGCCAGCACGGCCGAGGCGGTGGCCGATTTGCAGGTGGTCTACGCCACCACCGTGCGCACCCGCGATATGATCCAGGAGTTCGTGACGCCCCGCGTCGCCGCCGAGCAGCTGCGCGCCCACCACACCGTCGGGCACAAGGTCGGCGTGATGTTCGGGCCGGAGCGCACCGGCCTGTTCAACGACGACCTGACCCTGGCCGAGAAGCTGATCACCGTGCCGCTCAACCCGGCGTTCAGCTCGCTCAATCTGGCGCAGGCGGTGCTGCTGATCGGCTACGAGTGGTTCCAGACCGGCGAGCTGCCGCCCGAACGCTTCCTGCACACCGGCCAGACCCGCCCGGCCACCAAGGCGGAGCTGCTGAACTTCTTCGAGCACATCGAGGACCAGTTGGAGCACAGCGGCTTCTTCACCTCGGCGGCGAAGCGCCCCTCCATCCAGCGCACCATCCGCAACGCGTTCGAGCGCATGCAGATGACCGAGCAGGAGGTCCGCACCTTCCACGGCATCCTCGCCAGCCTGACGGGCCGGCGGAAGGGCGACAAGTAAAGTTTCATAATGTTCATTTACACCGCGCATGCGCAGCTGACGATCGAGGAGCGTGCGCTGTCGCGGGCGTGGGTGGAACGAGCCGTGCTGGATCCCGACCGCACCGAGCCGGACCCCGGCGATCCGGCCGCCGTCCGGTCGTTCAAGCGGATACCCGAAGCTGGAAACCGGATCATCCGGGTTGTCCACCGCCCGCACGGTGCGGATATACTGGTGATCACGGCCTTTCTTGATCGAGGAGCCAAGCCATGAAGTCGCGCTACGACGCTGAGGCCGACGCGCTGTACGTGCGCTTCTCCGACGGCACCATCGAGGAATCGCAAGAGGTGGCGCCCGGCATCATCCTTGATTTCGACGATCAGCATCGAATCATCGCCCTTGAGGTGCTGAACGCGCGCGACAAGATGGCGGTCGGCGCCCTGTTGAACGCCGCAGAATGACGGGGCCTGCGCAAAGGCGATGCGTGGCCTCTCCGCCATAGAAACCGCTTGCGCGGTGCGCGGGGCTGGCCGACGCTGAGGGTCGCCATGCCTCCCATCCGCACCCCCGCCCCCTCGCCCTCAGGCAGTTTCGAATATCGGTTGCAGCGCACCCCGGTCGGGGTGGTGATGCTGGACCTCGGGCGCCGCATCATGGCGGTGAACGCGGTGGCGGGGCGGCTGCTGAGGCTGAAGGGCGCCAATCCGCTGGGCGCCGACATCCTCGATTTTCATCCCCCGGCCGCGCGGGCCAAGGTGCGCTGGCTGATCGACGCAGCGGAGAACGCCACCGACGGCACCGCCGGCATGGTGGTGACCACGCCCATGGGCAGTCTGGTGGCGAAGGTCACGCTGCTGGGCGACCAGGGCTTCTGCATGATGTTCCACGCCCTGGGCGAGTCGGCCATGGGCGAGGGCGAGCCCGCCGGGCGCCCGCATCTGCTGAAGCTGCCGGTGCTGCGCGGCGGCGCCACGGTGCTGGTGGATATCGCCGAGGTGGTGTGCCTGACCGCCCAGGGGCACTACGCTGAGGCGCTGACCCTGGCCGGCACCCATCTCTGCCCACTGCCCCTGGCCGAGCTGGAAAAGCGGGTCGATCCGCTGACGTTCGTGCGGGTCCACCGGCGGCATCTGGTGAATTTGCGCCATGTGCGCGCCGCCGAACGCCTGGACGGCCGCTGGACACTTGCACTGTCCGGCGACCACGGCCCCCGCATCCCCGTCGGCCGCGACAAGGTGGAGCTGGTGCGCCGGTTGCTGGCGGTTTGACCGCCGTTCATGCGCCAATGATGCCGTTCATGCAGCGCCGGCGCGCTTGGGGTGCGGCCGGTTGAGCATCGGCGGCGTGGGTGCGACCCTGTGCGGGTTCCGTGTTCCACAGGTGCCATGATGAGCCAGCTCGCCCGTTACACCAGCTTCGCCAGCATCGACTTCGAGGCCAACATGCGCGTGGTGCTGGATCACCTGCGCCGCTACATCGACGACCCGGAGAAGAGCAACGCGTTCTGGGAACGCTTCAAGCAGCGCCTGGCGAAGGCCGAAAGCGACCGGGTGCCGGTGGCGGACAAGCTGCTGCTGATGCACTCCCACGTCTACTACATGGTCGAGCTGTTCGAGGACCATGACGACGAGGAGGCCCTGGCCGCGCTGAAGAAGCTGGAGGTGGAGTGCTTCTGAGCGCGTCCGGCGATTTGCGGGTTTGACAATGGGGGCGCGATCCGTATAGTGCGCGCCTTCACTTCCTGGGAAGGCGGGCGTGGCTGAGTGTCTGCGCCCCGTCCCCGGTCCGTAAGGGCCGGTGGAACTACCGGGACAAAACCAACTCGCGAAAAACGAGGACGAGTTATGAGCAAGCGTCAAGAGTCCAAGTACAAGATCGACCGCCGTCTCGGCGTCAACCTCTGGGGCCGTTCCAAGAGCCCGATCAACCGTCGTGAGTATGGCCCCGGCCAGCACGGCCAGCGCCGCAAGAAGCCGTCCGACTACGGCCTGCAGCTGATGGCCAAGCAGAAGCTGAAGGGCTACTACGGCAACATCGGCGAGAAGCAGTTCCGCAAGATCTACCAGGAGGCCGTGCGCCGCAAGGGCGACACCGGCGAGAACCTGATCGGTCTGCTGGAGCGCCGCCTGGACGCCGTGGTCTACCGCATGAAGTTCGTGCCGACCCCGTTCGCCGCGCGCCAGTTCATCAACCACGGCCACATCACGGTCAACGGCGTCCGCGTCAACATCCCGTCCTTCCGCGTCAAGGACAACGATGTGATCGAGGTGAAGAGCAAGTCCAAGCAGATGGCGCTGGTCCTCGAGGCGGTCGCCTCGGGTGAGCGCGACATCCCCGAATACCTGGAAGTCGACACCGGTGCGCTGAAGGGCCGCTTCGTCCGCGCCCCGCTGCTGGCCGACGTGCCGTACCCGGTGCAGATGGAGCCGAATCTGGTCGTCGAGTTCTACTCGCGCTAAAGACCGGGCGGTCCTCCGCCGACAGACGAAAGGCCGCACCCTCGGGTGCGGCCTTTTTCTTTGTGGGCAGCGCCACCAGGCACCAGCCGTACCTAATCTCGGGACTTCGCAGGATCCAGTTCACCGGCAAGGGCGGTGGCCTTGGTGAAGGCTGCGGTCTTGGCCTTGTGGAGTTCGCTTTCGACCGTCTCCAACCCGTGTTGGACATGCTCCGTCCGGCCTTCGCGGCAGGCGCATTCCAAGGCGCGGCAGGCTTCCCACAGGGCCGTGAAGCCGAAATACCCGGAGGTGCCGGAGAGGCGGTGAGCCACGGCTCTAAGCTCGTGGGGATCGGTTCGGTGACGCTCCAACTCTTCCACCCAGCCATCCGCCTGCTCGACGAACATTTCCAGCAACGGTATCAACAGTGCGGGCTTTATCGCCTCGGACAGCGCGAATTCCATTTCCTCGGCGAGGAATGGTGCCGTGTGGGCCGCGTTCTCCATGGCGGCGGGAGCATTGCCGGCTTCGATATGGTCCGCGATCGTGTCCAGCAACTCCTGCCAGACAATCGGCTTGCCGAGGCAGCCGTTCATCCCCGCGGCATGGCATGCCTCTATATCCTGCGGATCCGTGCTTGCCGTCAGGGCGATGATGGGAAGGGCGGAGACCGGTCCCGGCAAGCTGCGGATCGTCCTGGTCGCCTCGATGCCGTCGAGCACCGGCATCATCACGTCCATCAGGACGAGGTCGAAAGGACGCTCCTGGACCGCCGCGACCGCCTCGGCGCCATTCTCGGCCACGTCGACGTGGTGACCGGCCTTTTGCAACATCGCGCGGGCCACGATCTGGTTCAATTGGCTGTCTTCGACGAGCAGGATCGCGCCTTGGCGGGCGGCTCTCGGTGGCTGCGGCGCGGGTGGTGTCTCGTCGTCCGAAGGCTTGTCGCCAAGGGCGGCGTGGATCGTGAAGTGGAAAGCGCTGCCTTTGCCGACCACGCTTTCGACCCGGATCGCTCCGCCCATCAGATCGACCAGCGCTTTGCAGATTGCCAGCCCGAGTCCGGTGCCGCCGAATTGGCGTGTTGTCGAAGCGTCGACTTGGCTGAAGCGGTGAAACAGCCGATCCATGCGCTCCGCGGGAATGCCGGGGCCGGTGTCCCGGACGATGAACGAGAGGTCGAGCGATCCGTCGTCGCGCCTCCGATGCCCGACGGACACGCTGACGGCGCCGTGGGTGGTGAACTTCACCGCGTTGCCCAGCAGATTGACGAGGATCTGCCGCAATCGCAGCGGATCCCCCAGGATGAAGCGCGGCAGGTCCGGCTCGGGCATGAGCCTGATTTCAAGGCCCTTTTCTTTTGCCATGGGCCGAATGAGGGCGACGCATTCGCCGACAAGGTCCGGCAAGTCGAAGGAGATCGACTCGAGTTCGAGGCACCCGGCTTCAATCTTGGAGTAATCGAGGACGCCGTCGATCAGGCGAAGCAGCGTGTGAGCTGCTTGCTTCTGGTGCTCGACGTGACTTGCCTGCTCTTGAGTGAGGCCGGATTGCGCGAGAACCTGGGCAAAGCCGAGGATGCCATTGAGCGGGGTGCGCAGCTCATGACTCATCAACGCCAGGAACGCCGACTTTTCGCGGTTTTCCTGGTCGGCGCGGTCCCTCTCTCCCTTGAATTCCTCCATACGCCGCTCCGCGACTCGCGTTCCGCGCCGGGCCAGCGACATCGACAGGGCCCCGGCCGCGGCGATGGCGACGGCCGCGCCGCTGACCAGCAGCCACATGATGGCGCGGTACTCCGCCTCCACCACAGCGACCGGGGCGGCGATGGCGACGTGCCACGGCGTTTCCGGGATGGGCATGGAAAAGGCGTAGACCGGCCCTCCCTCTTTGACGGTTGCCTGAAAGACGCCCGAAGGGGTTGGGCCGAATTGGGCCCGGACGTCCGCGGTCGCCAACGTGCCGACGAACCGCTCGGCCGCGGTGTTGCGCGCGAGGATGATGCCGTTGCCGTCCACCACGGCGCCAACCCATTGCGCTGGAAGGCCATAGGCTTGCAGCAGGTCGGAGATCACCGTGGTGCTCAGGGCCGCCACGACCGTGTGGCGCATGGTGCCGTTGCGGATGACCGGGAAGCGCACGCCGACCGTGCGGTCGATGAAATTGCCGATGGCCGGCGATCGGGTCGTCCAAACGCGCCTGAGGGATTCGGGGTCCCGCAGAGGCGGCAACGCCTCGCCTTGGGGGAAGCGCAGGTTGACCAGTGGCCGCTCGCTGTCGGTGAGGACGACGGTGATCCAATCCGTCCTCAAGTCGAGAAGGCGCTGCGCTTCCGTTCTGAAGCTCTCGATGTCGCCCCGGTCGAGTGCGGTCGACTGTGCCAGACCGGCCAGGTGGGCCATCTCGTCCGTCAGCCTGTTTCCAACAGCATTGGAGATGCCCTGCGCCGCCCGCTCAAGGGTCGCGGCGACTGCCTCCCGTTGCTGCTCTCGTATCATGCCGAACAAGAGCAGCATATACGCCAGCAGCGGGACCAAGCCCAAAATGATGAGCCAGTGGAGGCGCCTGACTCGTTTCATGCAAGTCCGCGTAGGATCGGTGTTCAACAGCACCGTACATCGAAATCAAACCGTGTCACCATCGCAAAATTGCGCCTGAAGCAAAACTCCGTTTGAACGTCGGTTATGCTTCGTGGTAGCGGTTTTGTTGAATTGGAAAGTGAGTTGTTCTCCCGAAGGTGGATATTGGAGCCTTTGCGAGTCTTGTTCTTTCGCAAGTCCGGCAGATTGTTTGTAAATTATCGATTGCTGGGAAAGCAGAGCGCGAGAGGGCAGAGCCCTCCCGCATTCCCTTGCTTCTTACGCCGCCACCGTCTCCAGCGCCGGATAGTCGGTGTAACCTTTTTCGGTCCCGCCGTAGAAGGTCGCGGCGTCGCCCTCGGCCAGCGGGGCGCCGCGCTTCAGGCGGACCGCAAGGTCGGGGTTGGCGATGAACGGCACGCCGATGCTCACCAGATCGGCCTCGCCCTTCGCCAGCGCGGCGTCGGCGGCGGCGCGGGTGTAGCCGCCGTTGATCATGAACGTGCCCTGGAAGGCGCGCTTCAGGTCGCCGGCCACTGGCTTGGCGCCTTCCGGCAGGGCCATCGGGCCGGCGATGCCCTCGATCACGTGCAGATAGCCCAGGCCGAAGTGGCTGAGCGCCTTGGCGACATAGCCGAACAGCGCCGCCGGGTTGCTGTCGCTCATGTCGTTGAAGGTGCCGTTCGGCGACAGGCGCACGCCGACGCGCTCGGCGCCGATGGCGTTGACCACCGCCTCGGTCACTTCCAACAGGAAGCGGGCGCGGTTCTCGACCGAGCCGCCGTACTCGTCGGTGCGCTTGTTGGTGCCGTCGCGCAGGAACTGGTCGATCAGGTAGCCGTTGGCCGCGTGGATCTCCACGCCGTCGAAGCCGGCGTCGAACACCGCGCGCTTGGCGGCCTCGGCGAAGTCGCGGACCAGACCGGGGATTTCGGCGGCGTCCAGCGCCCGCGGCACCGGGAACGGCTTCATGCCCTCGCCGGTGTACAGCTCACCCTTCGCAGCAATGGCGGAGGGGGCGATGGGCAGCGCGCCGTTGGGCTGGAACATCGGGTGCGAAATGCGGCCGACGTGCCAGAGCTGCACAAAGATCCGCCCGCCCTTGGCGTGCACCGCCTCGGTCACGGTGCGCCAGCCGGCCGCCTGGGAGTTGGTGTGGATGCCGGGCGTGCTCGGGTAGCCCTGCGCGGTGTCGGACACCTGCGTCGCCTCGGCGATGATCAGGCCGGCCGAGGCGCGCTGCGAGTAGTACTCGGCCATCAGCGCCGTCGGCACGTTGCCGGCACCGGCGCGGCTGCGCGTCATCGGCGCCATGACAAGGCGATTCGGCAGTTCCAGAGAACCGACGCGGACGGGCGTGAAGAGATCGATCTGGCTCATGGTTGGCTCGCGTCCTATGGTATGTATGTGGATACATACATGATCCCAAAGGAGCGTCTTGTCAAGTATGCGCGTGCATACCTATTATAAGAATGTCGGGTCACGGTGGCCCGGCGAGGAAGGGCACCATGTTGGACGAGGACACCCCCTGCGCGCAGGGTGGCGAGGGCTGCACAAGCCCGCGCAAGCGCGACCGCGAAGCCACGGCCAAGGCGTTGCTCGACGCCGGCAAGCAGGTGTTCGCCGAGCGCGGCTTCGACGCCGCGACGACGCGGGAGATCGCGGCGCGGGCCGGCGTCAACGAGCAGCTGATCCAGCGCTATTTCCAAGGCAAGGCCGGCCTGCTGCTGGCGGTGGTCGAGCGCTATGGGCGCGAGGAGGCGCAGGGCTGCACGCTGCCGCCGACGGGGAACTGCGTCGAGACGGAGATCCACAGCTTCCTGATCGGTCAGGCCGAGCACAGCTGGAAGTGCCGCGACTTCACCAAGGTGGTGATGGGCCGCGCGCTGGTTGATCCGGCCATCGCCGCCGAGATGGGCCGCACCCTGTCGGAGAGCCGCATCCCCTGCATGCTCTCGCGGCTGGAGGCGTTGCGCGACAAGGGGCTGATCGACGGGCAAGCCGACCTGCCCAACATCGCCGCCGGCATCGCGACGCTGAGCTTCGGGCTGGGCTTCCTGGATCAGGTGGTGTTCGCCGAGGACTCCGACCGGGTGCGCGCCGTGGCCCGCAGCCTCGCCGTCAGCATCGCCCACGGGCTGGTGCCGAGGGTCGGGAGGGGATAGGTCGCCATTTTCACACGGATTCCACGGACTTTGGCACGGATTTCACGGATTTTTCTTTGTCCGTGCGCAGCGATGGGCTGGCGGGTGAGCCGACGCGCTGCAAGCATATAAAAATCCGTGTAATCCGTGTTCAAATCCCCAAAATCCGTGAAGACCCTGTTGCCCGCAAGGATCCAGTCTCAATCCGCCGCCGCGGCCCGCACGGCGGCCCGGTGAGTGGCGAAGGCGTCTTGCGAGTACAGCAGCAGCGCCACCCAGATGCAGCCGAAGGCGACGGCGTGCGCCGGGGTGAAGAGTTCACCATAGACCAGCACGCCGAGGATGAGCTGCCCGGTCGGCCCGATGTACTGCAACAGCCCGAGGGTGGACAGCTTGAGCCGCCCGGCGCCCACCATGAAAAGCACCAGCGGCACCGCCGTGACCGGCCCGGCCAGCACGAGCAGGACGCCCGTCCCCAGCCCGTGCGTGAGGAATGCGCCGTCCGCCCCCAACCACAGCAGGTAGCCGAGCGCCGGCGGCACCAGCAGCCCGGTTTCCACCAGCAGGCCGATCATCGGATCGATGGCGGCCTTCTTGCGCACCAGCGCGTAGACTCCGAAGGTCGCCGCCAGCGCCAGCGCGATCCACGGCACCACGCCGTACCACAGCACGAGGCTGAGCACGCCCGCGGCGGCGACGGCGACCGCCATCACCTGCTGGCGCGACAGACGCTCGTGCAGGAAGACGACGCCCAGCAGCACGTTGACCAGCGGGTTGATGTAGTAGCCGAGGCTGGATTGCAGCATCTGGCCGCTGATCGTGGCATAGATGAAGATGACCCAGTTGACCGAGATCAGCGCCGTGGTCACCGTCAGAATGCCCAGCCTCCGCCACGTGCCAACCGCGCGCACCACCGCCATTGGGCCTCTGGCCACCAGCACGTAGACGCCCACCAGCAGCACCGTCCACACCACCCGGTGCGCGACGATCTCCACCGCGCCGATGCCGGTCAGCATCTTGAAATAGACCGGCGCCACCAGCCCCCACAGGAGGAAGGCGCCGCTCGCCGCCAGAAAGCCGGTGAACGCCGGGTTGTGCCGGTCAGGGGAAATCGTCATGCCCCCGGTTTAGCATGGCTGCGAACCGTTCGCGAGCCGGCGCCGGGCATGACGGGACTGCGCCGCGGGCATGACTCTCCGTGCGGCCAACGATCCGGGCAGGCCGTTTAGCGTCCGCTACTCCCGGCGCTGCCCCCGGCGCTGCCCCCGACGCTGCCAGCGTTGGAACCGGCGGCCCTTGGCGCGCCCGGCGGGCGACTGCCGGCGGTGTTGGTGTTCAGCGATCCGCTGCCGGAACTCCCGCTGCTGCCCTGCGAGGGGGCGGCCGAACCGCCGGCTCCACCGCCGAACCCCGCCTCGCGGGCGGCGGTGCGGGCTTCGCGCAGGTTGCGCAAGCAGCCCTCGGCGTCGCCGCGGTCGGCGGCGGCGCGCGCCTCGTCGGTGTGGCGGCGCAACCGCTGCCGATCCTCGTCGGTCAGCGTCTTGCCGGCGCGCGCCCCCGGCGCGGTGTCGGGTTCCGCGTTGCGGTTGGCGCGCTCGGGGCCGGTGATGGTCGCCTCGAAGCGCTCGGCCTCGTGGCGGCAGGCGTCGGTCTGCTGATTCTTTTGCGGGGATTGCGCCATGGACGGCGCGGCGCCCAGCAGCAGCGCCGCCGCCAGCAGGAGCGCCGGCCGGCTCATGACCGGCGCTCCGGGTCTTCGCGGTCGAGCCGCTGCCGCGCCACGTCGGCGGCCGAGGCCGGCTGGAACGACGGCGACGCGGTGCCGGAATGCGGCGGGGGAGGCGGCACGGCCTCGGCGTTGCTGACGCGCAGCGCCTCCGCGGCGTCGCCCAAGTTGCGGTCAGCGTCGGTGGTGGAGGGGGTGGTGATGGGCTTGGGCATAGGGGCCGGCGGATCGCCGGTCCAGCCCGAGGCGCGCCACTCGGCGGAGCGCTCGGCGAGGTCCACCGGCCTGCGGTGCTCGAGCGTGGTGACGGCACGCGCCGTCGCGTCATCGTCCTGCGGCGAGATCACCAGCAGCGCGCCGCCGCGGCGCAACCCCTCGGCGTAGGCGATCGCCTCGTCGTGCGGCACGCCCCAGCCCAAGAGCTGCGGCATCACCTCGCCGTATCCCTCGCCGCCGCCATAACCGGAGTGGCGGATTAGCTCGACCTCCAAATCGGTGAATCCGGTGGCCCTGATGTCCTGCGCGGCGGCGTCGGCCTCCGCCGGGGTGTCGTAAAGCGCCACGATGGTCTTGGCCATGGTTGCCTCCTTTACCGCAGCCAGACGAGCAGGAGGGCCGCCACCACCACCAGCGCCACGATCCAGAGGACCGTTCTGGACTGCGAGCGGACCGTGCCGGCGCCCTCGTAGACGCCCATCTTGCGCGGGCCATGATCGTCGGTGGCCATGCTGCACTCCTTCGATGTTCGTCCTTTGGCAGAGGCAACAGGAGGAACGTGAGCCCGGTTCCGGCCGGTGTCCCGAATCGGCTAGGGCGAAAGAGCGCTTGCGCTGATCGCACGGGGGAGTCACGTGTTTCCGGTGGGGCAGTCCGTCCCGTTCGGGTGGTGGCGGCCATGAACGTGCTGATCGTCGAGGACGAGGCGCTGATCGCGCTGAGTTGGGCGCAGGTGGTGGAGAGCCTCGGTCACACGGTGCTGGGCATCTGCGCCAGCCTGCCGGACGCCCGCGAACTGACGCGGCATGCCGCCCCCGACGTGGCGCTGATCGATCTGCGCCTGGGCTACGGCCGTTGCGGCGCCAAGGTGGACGCGTACCTGCACGAGGCGTTCGGCACGACCGCGCTGTACGTCACCGCCAACCGCGACTTCGCCTATCGCTATGGCACCCACGCCATCGGCGTGGCCGAGAAGCCGCTGTCGCCGGATTCGCTGTTCGCCGTGGTGCGCTTCCTGACCGCCTGGCACGAAGGCCGGCGCCTGCCCGTGCCGGCGGGGGTGACGCTGTTCGAGGATGCGGGTCCCGTGGTGGGGAAGGCCGAGCGGGTGGAGGTGTAAGGGGGGCTTGAAACGACAAGGGCCCCGCCGTGGCGGAGCCCTTGCTTCAAACCGATGCCGGACGGGGCCGTCAGGCGGCAGCGCCGGTGGCGACGCCTTTGTCGGCGAAGAGCTGGGTCAGCTCGCCGTTCTCGTACATCTCGCGCACGATGTCGCAGCCGCCGACCAGCTCGCCCTTGACGTAGAGCTGCGGGAAGGTCGGCCAGTTCGAGAACTCCTTCAGGCCCTGGCGCAGGCCGGGGTCCGACAGAATGTCGACGCCCTTGAACTTCACGCCCACGTGGGTCAGCACCTGGACGACGGCAGAGGAAAAGCCGCACTGCGGGAACACCGGAGTGCCCTTCATGTACAGCACGACATCGTTGCCGGTGATGTCCTGCTTGATGCGTTCGACGACGTTCGGATCGACCATTTCTCGTACCCTTCGTGTGTAAGCCTCAGGCCCCTTCCGGGACCTCCGTGGTGAGGGCCAGCGCGTGCAACTCGCCGCCCATCTTGCCTTGCAGCGCTGCGTAGACCATCTGGTGCTGCTGCACGCGGGATTTGCCCTTGAAGGCGGCGGATACGACGTGCGCGGCGTAATGGTCGCCGTCGCCACGCAGATCGGCGATCTGCACCGTCGAATCCGGGATGCCTTCCCTGATCAGGCGCTCGATGCTCGGGGCGTCCATCGCCATGGTGTGCCTGTCTCCTGCCATGCCATATAGGCGGAGCCGCTATGGCCCCGCCTATGATCAACGAATAAGTAGTTCTCCGAACGCCTTTTGTCATCCTTAGAGGTTCTAGGGATTTAGCCGTCCAGCTTCTGCCAGGGCTCCTCGCGGGCCGAGACGACCGCCGGCGTCAGCGGAAGCTTCCCTGGCAGGCGGGCGGCCGGCACGTACGGCGAACCGGCGTCGTGCTCCATGCGCTCGCGGACCGCCTCGTGAATCGACTGGCCGTCGAGGATCGTGCGCGGCACGGCCTCCCAATTCACTTTGGCGAGCAGCCCTCCGACCACGCTGAATTTTCCCATGAACTCCTTGTAGGAGTCGCGGATCTCGCCGAAGGCGGCGGCGCTGTCCACCCGGGCGATGGCGGATGCGTCGAAGGAGAGCCCGGCGGCTTTGGCCTGCTGGATCATCCAGGACAGCGTGATGTCGGACAGCTTGGCGTCGGCGTACCCGCCGCCGACGTTGGAGTGGACGCCGGGGAACCAGACCTCGCGGACGAACTTGGTCTGGCCGGTCTTCGGGCCCCAGAAGGTCGGGCCGAACGCTTCGCGCCGCTCGTCGAGCGCCAGGGCGTGCGCGACCCGTTCGACGTTGCCGGGGCTGGTCTCGTGGAAGTTGTTGAAGCCCTTGCCGAAGGCCAGCGCGCCCACCGTGTCCCACACCCCGACGAAGGTGACAGCTGCCGGGACGTGCCCCTCGGGAAGCGGGCCGGGGGTGCGTGTGCGGTACGGTTCGTAAAGCTTGGCGATGGCGGCGTCGTCGAGCATGGAGCGCTCCGCCGGCAGCCCGACCCGGTTCAGGAAGCCGGCAAGGCTGCGCGCCGCGAAGGCGCCGCGGCTGAAGCCGAAGATGTGGATCTCGTCACCGCTGTCCCAGCGCTCGGCAAGGAAGCGGTAGGCGTCGCGGATGCGCTCCGACGTGCCGGTTCCCGTGCTGCCCTCGAAGCACTTGTCCAGAACGGTGCCCGCGCTGCCGACGCCGTCGAAATAGGCCGCCTCGCCGGGCTCGTTCTTCAGGTCGCAGATGCGGCCGTAGCACACCTTGTTGTCGAGAGCGCGGCCGGACAGCGCGTTCCACATGCGCTCGACGTTCGTCGGGCAGGCGGCTTCCTCCTGGGTGATCGGATCCTTGTCCACCGCACCGGGGCTGTTCCAGGTTCCATCAATGCAGACGACGTACTTGAAGCTCGTCATGGGGTGTCCTCAACGCTGGAGTGTCGATCCAGGGTTGACGCTAGACACGCAATCTCAACGAGTCATCCGAAAGTGCGCACAAATAAGAAGAGGGCGCCCGAAGGCGCCCTCTCCCGTGTTTGGCGAATGCCGCTCGACGCCGGCTTCACTCCACTCCGGCCGTCATGTAGGCCGGAAGCCAAGCCTCGTTCGCCTTGCGCAGGCGCTCGACGGCGATGGTCTCGGCGCCGCGCCCGGTCAACGCGGTGCCGCGCGTCGTGCCCAGAACGGTCACCGGCACGCCGGCCGCCGTGGCGCGGGCCTGCACCTGGTCCGCCGTGTCCGGGCGCACCGCCAGCACGTAGCGGGCCTGATCCTCGCCGAACAGAACCTTCGGGTGCGCGCCGTCCAGGCCGGTGATGTGGGCGCCGATGCCGCCGGCCATCGCCATCTCGGCGACCGCGACCAGCAAACCGCCGTCCGACACGTCGTGGCTCGACGTCACCAGCCCGTCGCGGATGATCCCGCGCACGAAGTCGCCGTTGCGGCGCTCCGCCTTCAAATCCACCGGCGGCGGCGGGCCTTCCTCGCGGCCGAGGATCTCGCGCAGGAACAGCGACTGGCCGATGTGGCCCTTGGTGTCGCCGATGACGAGGATCACGTCGCCCTCGTTCTTGAAGGCGATGCTCACCGCCTGCATGGCGTCGGGCATGATGCCCACGGCGCCGATGGCCGGGGTGGGCAGGATGGCCTCGCCGTTGGTCTCGTTGTAGAGCGACACGTTGCCCGACACGACCGGGAAGTCCAGCGTGCGGCAGGCCTCGCCCATGCCCTGGATGGCGCCGACGATCTGGCCCATGATCCGCGGCTTCTCGGGGTTGCCGAAGTTCAGGTTGTCGGTGACCGCCAGCGGCAGGGCGCCGACCGCGGACAGGTTGCGGTACGCCTCGGCCACCGCCTGGGCACCGCCGCGCACCGGGTCGGCGAGGCAGTAGCGCGGCGTGCAGTCGGTGGTGATCGCCACCGCCTTCTTCTGGCCCGGCAGGCGCACCACCGCGGCGTCGGCCTGACCGGACATGAAGCGGGTGTCGCCGCCCACGAGGCTGTCGTACTGCTCGAACAGCCAGCGCTTGGACGCCTGATCGGGGCAGGAGACCAGCTTGACCAGCGTCTCTTCCAGCGACAGCGTCCAGCCATCCCACACGCTGTCGTCGAGTTCCGGCTGCGGCGGGGTCGGCTCCCACGGGCGCTCGTAGACCGGGGCGCGGTTGGAGATGGGGGCGATGGGCATGTCGGCCCAGGTCTGGCCGTGCATCTTCAGCACCAGCCGGCCGGTGTCGGTCAGCGTGCCGATGACGGCGAAGTCCAGTTCCCACTTCTCGAAGATCTTGCGGGCGACATCCTCGCGGCCGGGCTTGAGGATGAACAGCATGCGCTCCTGGCTTTCGGAGAGCATGATCTCGTACGGGCTCATGCCCGTCTCGCGCATCGGCACGTGGTCGAGCACCATTTCGATGCCCAGCCCGCCCTTGCCGGCCATCTCGACGGCCGAGGAGGTCAGGCCGGCGGCGCCCATGTCCTGGATGGCGACGATGGCGTCGGTCTCCATCAGCTCCAGGCAGGCCTCGATCAGCAGCTTCTCGGTGAACGGGTCGCCGACCTGGACGGTGGGGCGCTTCTCCTCCGAATCCTCGGAGAACTCGGCGGACGCCATGGTGGCGCCGTGGATGCCGTCGCGGCCGGTCTTGGAGCCGACATAGACCACCGAATTGCCGACGCCCGCAGCGGCCGAATAGAAGATGCGGTCGGCCTTGGCCACGCCCACGGTCATGGCGTTGACCAGGATGTTGCCGTTGTAGGAGGCGTGGAAATTGGTCTCGCCGCCTACCGTGGGCACGCCGACGCAGTTGCCGTAACCGCCGATGCCCGACACCACGCCCGACACCAGATGCCGGGTCTTGGGATGGTCGGGGGAACCGAAGCGCAGCGCGTTCATGTTGGCGATGGGCCGGGCGCCCATGGTGAACACGTCGCGCAGAATGCCGCCCACGCCGGTCGCAGCGCCCTGGTAGGGCTCGATGAACGACGGGTGGTTGTGGCTTTCCATCTTGAAGATGACGGCGTCGCCGTCGCCGACGTCGACCACGCCGGCGTTCTCGCCGGGGCCGCAGATGACTTGCGGGCCGGTGGTCGGCAGCGTCGTCAGCCACACCTTGGAGGATTTGTACGAGCAGTGCTCCGACCACATGACCGAGAAGATGCCCAACTCGGTGAGCGTCGGGGCGCGGCCCATGATTTCCAGGACGCGCTGGAATTCTTCGGACGTGAGGCCGTGCTCGGCGGCGATTTCGGGGGTGACGGCGGCTTCGGTCAAGGCGGGTCTCACCGGTTCGTCCCGGCGCACGGCTGGCCCGTGCCCGAGGGGTGGGTTCACCAGGGGTTTATAAGCCCCGCCCGCGCGAAAGCAAGCCGATCCGTCTGCTCCTCAACGCTCCGCCACCGTGGTCGAGAGATTGCCGGGCAGGTTGAGCGCCCCGGCGAAGCGCGAGCCGGCGATGCGCGCGTTGTCGAACACCGCGCCCGTCAGGTCTGCGTTCTCGAACACCGCGCCGGCCAACTGGGCGTCGAGCAGCACGCCGCCGGTCAGGTCGGCGCTCGAAAAGTCGGCGGCGACCGCGTTGGCGCCGGTCAGCACCGCGCCGCGCAGGTCCGCCCCCTTCAGCGACGCGCCGGCGATCACGCTGTGCAGCAGCAGCGCCCGCGCCATGCGCGCGCCGTCGAGCCCGGCGCGGTCCAGCCGGGCGTCGCGGATGTAGGCCCCGGCGAAGTCGGCGGCGGGGGCCTGCGCGCCGATCAGCCGCACGCCCTGCAAATTGGCCCCAGCCAGCGAGGCGCCGGACAGGTCGGCGCCGTCGAGGACGGTGTTGAACAGGTCCGCGTCGGAAAGATCGGCGCCGACGAGGCTGCACCCCGTCAGGTTCGCCCAGCGCAGATCGGCGCCGCGCAGATCGGCGCCGTCCAACTGGCAGCCGCTCAAATCGACGCTGCTCAACCCGGCTTGCGCCAAGTCAGCGCCGCTCAGGTCGGTGCCCGTCAGTTGCTGCCCGGCGAAGGCGCAATGCACGAGTCGGGTGTGCGGCTGGGGAGCGGCGCAGTCGCCGCGGGGCAGGCGTTCCGCCGCGTCGGCCGGGGTGCCGGCCAGCAGCACGGCGAGGGCCGTTGCGAGAATGGTGGCAGCCGTCAGGAGAAATCCGCGCATGCTTGGCCTCCCCATTTTCTGGGGCTTTTAGCCCCAGATCTTGGGAGACTAGCCTAATGCAAACGATTCGCACAGCGTTAGTTTCAAAATGCCGGCATTACCAAAGAACTGTTTTCGCGATCAGGCTTACGCCAGCGCGTCAACCAGGCCATCGAACATAGGCCGTCCGTCGGTGTTGCCGTGCAGCGCCTCGATGGCGTCCTCGGGGTGCGGCATCAGGCCGAGCACGGTCTTTTTCTCGTTGAAGATGCCGGCGATGCCCGCGGCCGAGCCGTTCGGGTTGCCCAGCGCGTCGTCGCCGCCGTTGGCATCGACGTAGCGGAAGGCGACTTGGCCGCGGTCCTCGATGCGCTTGACGGTGTCGGCGTCGGCCCAGAAATTGCCGTCGCCGTGCGCCACCGGATAGCGCACGATCTCGCCCTTGCGGTACTTGGCGGTGAACGGGCTGTCGGTGTTCTCGACGCGCAGGTGCACCAGCTTGCACACGAACTTCAGGCCGGCGTTGCGGCGGAGCGCGCCGGGCAGCAGGCCCGCTTCGGTGATGATCTGGAAGCCGTTGCAGATGCCCAGCACCCGCACGCCCTGATCGGCGCGTGCCTTCACCTCGCGCATGATCGGCGAGTGCGCCGCCATGGCGCCGGAGCGCAGGTAGTCGCCATAGGAGAAGCCGCCGGGGACGACGATCAGGTCGACCTTGGGCAGTTCGGTGTCGCGGTGCCAAACCTCGTACGGCTTGACCCCGGAGGCGGCCTCCAGAGCGACGACGGCGTCGCGCTCGCGGTTGGAGCCGGGGAAAACGATGACGGCAGCCTTCATGGGGCGCGGTTCCGCTCAGGCGTGGGTGGCGATGCAGGCGGGACACTAGAGGCATAGGGCGAACGAAGCAAGGGGCAGGGCACAGGGAATGCTACCGGCTTCCCTCCAGCCAATCCGCCAGACAGCGCCGGCCCGCCGCGGCGGTGTCGTGGCCGAAGCGGGCCGCCCCCTCGCGCAGTTCGGTGACCGACAGCCCGGCCACGGCGATTTCCAGAGCGTGCCCGATCAGCCAGCGCTCGAAGCCGACCGGCGATGCCTCGGGATGGAACTGGAAGGCCAGCGCGTGACGGCCCACCGCGAAGGCCTGGTTCCGGCAGATGTCGGTCGAGGCCAGCAGGGTTGCGCCCGCGGGCAGGTCGAAGGTATCGCCGTGCCAGTGCAGCACCGGCACGCCGTCCAGATGCTTCAGCGGCCCGGCCGCGCCGTCGGCGGTGAGAGTCACCGGCTTCCAGCCGATCTCCTTGGCGGGGCCGGGGTAGACGCGGGCTCCCAGCGCGCGGGCCATCATCTGCGCGCCCAGGCAGACACCGAGCGTCGGCTTCCCGGCCGCAAGGCGGCGTTCGAGGATCGCCACCTCGTCGGCCACGAAGGGGTAGCGATCCTCCTCGTAGGCGCCGATGGGGCCGCCCAGCACGGCCAGCAGGTCGGGCGCCAGAGGGTCGACGGCCTTCAGGTCGTCGACACCCGCCTCAAGGTAGGTGATCCGGAATCCTTGCTCCTCGATAGGGGCGGCGAAGGCGCCCAGATCCTCGAAATGGACGTGGCGGATGACGAGCGCGCTGCGCGGCATGGAAACCTCACGGCTTGGACTTGGCCGCCCGATTGTGCCGCGCCTGCTGCTGGAGCGCCACGTAATGATGCCAGACCAGCCGTGCGGCGAGGCTGCGGTGCGGGCGCCAGGGCTCGGCGACGGCGATCAGGTCGGCGCGGGTCGGGCGCTCGGGCCAGCCCTTCAGACGCTGCACGCCGAGCATGATGGCGAGGTCGTCCACCGGCCACACGTCCGGGCGGTTCAGCGCGGTCATCAGGTAGATTTCGGCGCTCCAGCGGCCGATGCCCTTGAGCGCGACCAGCGCCTCGATGGCGGCCTCGTCCTCCATGGCGTGCACGGCGTCGAGGTCGAGCCGGCCAGAGGCGACGGATTCCGCGAGGATGCGGCCGTACTCGATCTTGCGGCCGCTGAATCCGCAGGATTTCAGCGTCGCCTCGTCCTGCATCAGGTAGGTGTCGGGGGTGATCGCCGGCACCCGCTCCTCCAGCTTACGCCACAGCGCGAGCGCCACCTGGGTGGAGAGCTGCTGTTCGATGATGATGCGCAGCAGGCCGGCAAAGCCCGCCGGGCGGGTGAAGTCGCGCAGCACCGGCCCGCCGACGCGCACGCATTCGGCGAAAATGGGGTCGATGGAGGCGAGGTGTTCGAGGGTCATGGGAGGCCCACAAACCCTCTCCCCTCTGGGGAGAGGGTGACGCCGAAGGCGTCGGGTGAGGGGGTTTTCGGGGGACCCGGAACATCCGCAGTGCCGGACCCCCTCACCCCAACCCTCTCCCCAGAGGGGAGAGGGAGTAAAAACGTTACGCCAGCTCGATGGCGTAGTCTTCGATGACGGTGTTGGCCAGCAGCTTGGCGCACATGGCTTCCACCTCCTTGCGGGCGGCGTCCTTGTCGGTGCTCTTCAGCTCCAGCTCGATGACCTTGCCGGCGCGGACGTTGTCGACGCCGTCGAAGCCCAGCGTGTGCAGCGCGTGCTCGATGGCCTTGCCCTGCGGATCGAGGACGCCGCGCTTCAGGGTGACGTGAACCTTGGCCTTCATGGGTGTTGTCTCGCTCTTGGGTTTGTTTGCCGTTACTGAATGGTCTTGGGGCCTTTGACGTCGCCGGGGCCGCCCTCGGGCAGGATGCCGAGCCGGCGGGCCACCTCCTGATACGCCTCCTCGACCTTGCCGAGGTCCTGGCGGAAGCGGTCTTTGTCCAGCTTCTCGTTGGTCTTGATGTCCCACAGCCGGCAATTGTCCGGGCTGATCTCGTCGGCCAGCACGATGCGCATGTCCTCGTCCTCCCACAGCCGGCCGAACTCCAGCTTGAAGTCCACCAGCCGCAGGCCGATGCCGAGGAACAGGCCCGAGAGGTAATCGTTCACCCTCAGCGCCAGCGCCACCATGTCGTCCAGGTCCTGCGGGGCGGCCCAGCCGAAGGCGGTGATGTGCTCCTCGGTGACCATCGGCTTCCCGAGTTCCTCGGACTTGTAATAGTACTCGATGATCGAGCGCGGCAGCGGCGTCCCCTCGGGGATGCCGAAGCGCTTGGACAGCGACCCGGCGGCGACGTTGCGCACCACCAACTCGATGGGAACGATCTCGACCTCGCGGATCAGCTGTTCGCGCATGTTCAGGCGGCGCACGAAGTGCGTCGGCACGCCGATCTCCGACAACCGGCTCATCAGGTATTCGGAGATGCGGTTGTTCAGCACCCCCTTGCCGGTGATGACACCCTGCTTCTTGTTGTTGAAGGCGCTTGCGTCGTCCTTGAAGTACTGGACGAGAGTCCCCGGCTCAGGGCCTTCGAACAGGACTTTCGCCTTGCCTTCATAGATGCGCCGGCGTCTGCTCATGGGTGGTCGTCCGAACTGCGGTAGGACCGGCTTAACCGTAGCCGCTCCAGGGAAGTACGCCAGTGATATAGCAAGCCGGCGTACGGAACACAATGCGAGGGGGTGGGCGAGGGGGATGACCAGCTTCAGCCCAATTCCAGCGGTTTCCACGCGGTTTCGTGCGGCGAGCCGGGCGCGAAGTGCCAGATTGGGTCCAAGTCCGGCCGCTCCACCGCCGGCAGCGCGATCAGTGCGCTCGACGAGGTGCCGAAGCCGTTCGGCAGCCGGAAGTTCATGGCGCCGCGCGCACTCGCGCCATCCCAGATGCGGCTGGCCAGCAACTCCGGCCAGCCGCCCCACATCGTGTCCTGGGATGCGGTGTCCGGGTCCGGCGCCGCCGCGTGCCGGAACAGCGGCAGATAGAGTGCGGTGCGCGGGTCCTGCGTGTCGTCCAGGTCGAAGGCGGTCAGCATGTGCAGGCCCTCGGGGATCGGCTGCGCCTCCGGGCGGTGGCGGGGGGAATCGCCGCGGTGCATCAGCACGTAGGCGTCGCGGTTGTCGGCGATCAGCAGGTTGAACGGCCGGTAGGCGCGGGTGTCGAGCTGGCCCAGCGCCAGCGCCGCTTCCGCCGCGTCGGCGTGGTCCAGCGCCTCCAGCACCAACTCGCCGCGCGAGCGCTTGCCCTGCTCGGGGCCGAGCGTGCCGGGGCGGTTCAGGATGGCGGCCACCAAGCCCTCGTCGTTGAGGCCGAGCCACGAGCCGCCGCCCAGTTCGTCCAGGCCCGCCACCACGTTGGGGCGGTCGGGCCAGTGGCGCGCCGGGGGCAGCCAGGGGCGGTCCGCCATCTCGTCGCGGTTGGCGCCCAGAATCAGCGGCCAAGCCGCGTCCGGTCGCCGCAGGATGATCACGCTGCACATGGGTCCTTGCCTTCCAGCCCTCTCCCGGTAATCTCGCCGTTGGGCCCCCGGTGACGTGGGGCGGTGAGCCGGCTATATAAAGACCGGAACGGGAAGCGCAGACAAGCCAAGGAGTCCTGGTCCCCATGACCACGTTCGACGATCGCGAGAGGGCCTTCGAGAATAAGTTCCAGCACGATCAGGACCTGATGTTCCGGATCAGGGCGCGGCGCGACATGCTGGCCGGCCTGTGGGCGGCCGACCTGATGGGGCTGTCGGGCGCCGAGGCCGAGGCCTATGCCAAGCAGACCGTGGAGACCGATTTCGGCACCGCCGGCCCGCACGAGCTGCGCACCCGCCTGCTGGGCGACCTGAAAGGCAAGGGGATCGACATCTCCGAGCACCGCATCGAGAAGGAGCTGCAACATCTGCTCCAGGTCGCGCACGATCAGGTGGTCAGCGAGTAGGGGCGTTTTGTATAGCCCTCCCCCCTCGCGGGGGAGGGGCTCTTTCTTTGCCGTCTACCCCACGGCCCCCGGCAGTTGCCCGTTGTTCAGCAGCAGTTCGCGGAAGCGCGCCGCCGGCACCGCGGGGCTGAACAGGAATCCCTGGTACTCGTCGCAGCCGTGGCTGCGCAGGAACGCCAGCTGGTCCTCGGTCTCGACACCCTCCGCCACCACCTTCTTGCCCAGCGCGTGGCCGATGGAGACCACCGCCGCGGCGATCGCCTCGCCCTCGGCGTGGTTGGAGATGTCGCGCACGAAGCTTTGGTCCACCTTCAGGATGTCCAGCGGGAAGTGCCTGAGGTGGCTCAAGCTGGAATACCCTGTCCCGAAATCGTCGATGGCCAGTCGCAGCCCGATGTCCTTCAGCGCCTGCATGGTGCCGATGGCCTGCTCGGGGTTCTGCATGACCATGGACTCGGTCAGCTCCAGCTCCAGGATGAAGTTGGACAGGCCGGCGTCCTGCAACAGATCCTCGATGTGGTGGTAGAGGTCGGCCTGACGGAACTGCCGCGCCGACAGGTTCACCGACAGGCGCGCGTTCTGCCAGCCCTCGGCGATCCAGCCGCGGCTGTCGCTGCACGCCGTCTCCAGAACCCAGCGGCCGACGCTGAGGATCAGCCCGCTCTCTTCCGCCACCGGGATGAAGCGGGCCGGTGAGACGGCGCCCAGGCGCGGGTTGTTCCAGCGCAGCAGCGCCTCCGCCCCGACGATGGCGCCGGTGCGCACGTCCAGCTGCGGCTGGTAGTACACCGCCAGTTCGTTGCGGGCGATGGCGCCGTGCAACTCGCGTTCGATCACCATGCGCTCGCTGACGCGCTCGTTGATCTCGCGGGTGAAGAACTGGAAGCCGGCGCGGCCCATCTCCTTGGCGCGGTACATGGCGGCGTCGGCGTTCTTCAGCAGCGTCGCCACGTCGTCGCCGTCGCGCGGGTACAGCGCCGCCCCCATGGAGCAGGTGACGAACAGCTCCGACCCGTCGATGGTGAACGGCCGGCCCAGCGCGTCCATGATGCGGCGGATGACGTGGGTGACGTCGCTCTCTTCCGGGGCGTCCTGGATGATGGCGACGAATTCGTCGCCGCCCAGGCGGGCCACCGTGTCCACCTCGCGCATGCAGTGCACGAGGCGCTTGGCGACCGCCTGCACCAGATGGTCGCCGACGTCGTGCCCCAGCGTGTCGTTGATGGACTTGAAGTTGTCGAGATCGACGAACAGCACCGCCGGCTTCTGCGTGTAGCGCTGGGCGCAGGCCAGCGTGTGCTCCAGCCGGTCCATCAGCAAATTGCGGTTGGCCAGCCCGGTCAGCGCGTCGTGGTTGGCCTGGTGTTCGAGCTGTTCCTCATAGCGTTTGCGCTCGGTGATGTCGGTCATCACGCTGACGTAGTGCGAGATGTCGCCCGCACCGTCGCGCACCGGGGAGACGTACAGCTCGTTGTAGAACAGCGTGCCGTCCTTGCGGTAGTTGCGCAGCACCGCGCTGCCGGGGCGGTGCTGGCGCAGCGCCGACTTGACCGCCTCCAGTTCCATCTGCGCACGGTCCTGGCCCAGCAGGAAGCGCGGGTTGCGCCCGATGGTCTCGCTCATCGGATAGCCGGTCATCCGCTCGAACGCCGGGTTGGCGTAGACCACGGGATGGTCGGTGGCGTGGAGGTCGGTGATGATGATGCCGTTGTTGGTCGATTCCACCGCGCGGTGGTAGAGGCGCATGGCCTCCTCGGCGCGCTTGCGCTCGGTGATGTCCTGCATGGTCTCGATGGCGCCGATGACGCGGCCTTCGGAATCGTGCAGGGGCGCTGCCGTGAAGGCCAGCCAGCGGCCGCCGCCGGGGCAGTTCGGGAAGAAATCCTCGGCCTCGTACGCCCCGTCGACGAAGGCGGAGCGCCGGCATTTGACGGGGTAGTGGCGGATGATCTCCTCTTCGGTGGCGCCGTCGACGATGAGGTCGGCCATCACCGGCCGCTCCTCGCTGTAGAACGCCTGCCATTGCAGCCGCGTGCCGGTCAGCGAGGCCGCCGAGGCGCCGATGATCGCTTCGCACGCCTTGTTCCAGTGGGTGACGCGGTGTTCGGCGTCGATGACGAAGGTGGGGACCGGGCTGCCCTCGACGATCTCGCCCAGGCGCTGCTGCGCCATGCGCTCGCGGCGGGTTTCCTCGGCGTGCTTGCGCTCGGTGATGTCCTGCAACGTTTCGATGGCGCCCAGCACGCGGCCGTCCTTGGCGCGCAGCGGTGCCGCGGTGAAGGTCAGCCAGCGGCCGCCGCCGGGGAAGTGCGGGAACCAGGAATCCGCCTCGTAGGCGCCCTCGACCAGCGGCGAAGCGCGCCAGCGCCCGGCGTACAGCTGCGCCACCATCTCCTCGGTGATGCCGTCGACGATCAGGTCGGCCATGGTCGGCCGCGGTTCGGGGTAGAAGGCGCGCCACTGCTCGGACGTGCCGACGATGTCGGCGGCGGCGACGCCGATGATCGCCTCGCACGCCTTGTTCCAGTGAGTGACGCGGTGCTGCGCGTCGATCACGAAGGTCGGGACCGGCGTCCCTTGCAGGATGTTCAGCAACTCCAGATTCGAGTCGGCCATCGCCGAGGCGGAGTCCATGCTCGCGCCAACCGAGCGGTCCTGAAGGCCAAAAAGCCCGTGGATCAAAGCGTTCCTCCCGCGAAGTGCGGTTATATTTTTTATAGCCCACCAACCGGGGATGGTACGCGAGGGGATGAAAAGTTTGCAATATTTTTGACTGTTTTTGTCACGAATGAAACGTCGCGCCGACAAAGAGCCGGCGAAGGGCCGATGCCCGCTTGCGTGCAAAACCTTTTCACGCGCGTCCCAGGCGGCTAAGGTCCGGCGCTCGCCTTGTCTGGAGACCCGCACGATGATTCCGCGCTACACCCGCCCCGAAATGGCCCGCATCTGGGACCCGGAAAACAAGTTCCGCATCTGGTTCGAGATCGAGGCGCACGCCTGCGATGCGCAGGCCAAGCTGGGCGTCATCCCGGCCGACGCCGCCAAGGCGGTGTGGGAGCGCGGCAAGTGGGAGGTCGAGCGCATCGACGCCATCGAGCGTGAGACCCGGCACGACGTCATCGCCTTCCTCACCAACCTCGCCGAGTACGTCGGCCCCGAGGCGCGCTTCGTGCACCAGGGCATGACCTCGTCGGACGTGCTGGACACCTGCCTCGCCGTGCAGCTGAAGCAGGCCGCCGACCTGCTGATCGAGGATCTCGACGGGCTGCTGGCCGCGCTGAAGCGCCGCGCCATCGAGCACAAGGACACCGTCACCATCGGCCGCAGCCACGGCATCCACGCCGAGCCGACGACCTTCGGCCTGAAGCTGGCCGGCCACTACGCCGCCTTCCAGCGCTCCCGCGAGCGGCTGGTGGCGGCGCGCGCCGACATCGCCACCTGCGCCATCTCCGGCGCGGTCGGCACCTTCGCCAACATCGACCCGTTCGTCGAGCAGTACGTCGCCGAGCAGCTCGGCCTGACGGTGGAGCCGGTCTCCACCCAGGTCATCCCGCGCGACCGGCACGCCATGTTCTTCTCGGTGCTGGGCGTCATCGCCTCGTCGCTGGAGAACCTCGCCGTGGAGGTCCGCCACCTCCAGCGCACCGAGGTGCGCGAGGCGGAGGAGTTCTTCCATCCCGGCCAGAAGGGCTCGTCGGCGATGCCGCACAAGCGCAATCCGGTGCTGTCGGAGAACATCACCGGTCTGGCGCGCATCGTCCGCTCGGCCGTGGTGCCGGCGCAGGAGAACGTGGCGCTGTGGCACGAGCGCGACATCTCGCACTCCTCGGTCGAGCGCATGATCGGCCCGGACGCCACCGTCACGCTGGACTTCGCGCTGGTGCGCGCCACCGGCATGATGGAAAAGCTGGTCGTCTATCCCGAGCGCATGAAGAAGAACCTGGAGGACCTCGGCGGTCTGGTGTTCTCGCAGCGCGTGCTGCTGGCGCTGACCCAGGCCGGCATGAGCCGCGAGGACGCCTATCTCGCCGTCCAGCGCAACGCCATGAAGGTGTGGGCCGAGGGCGGCAACCTGCTGGACAATCTGCTGGCCGACGCCGAAGTGACCAAGCACATCGCCCGCGAAGATTTGGCGCCGATGTTCAACATGGCCTACCACACCAAGCACGTGGACACGGTCTTCAAGCGCGTCTTCGGCGCCTGATGACGTGATGCAGTCGAAAGGCGATGCGGACCCGTTCCGCATCGCCTTTTTTCTTGCCTACCAGCGCACCACGAAGGGCAGCGCGCGTTGCAGAATCCGCACGTGCGCCGCGGCTTCCGGCTGGGCCAGTCCGTGATCGAACACGGCCGCCAGATTGACGTGAAGCCCCACCGCCACCAGCACGCCGACCCCCGCCGAAACCGCCCAGCGCCAGCCCCGCGGCAGCGTCACGACGACGCTCAGGCCCAGGGCCGCGCCGACGACGAGAAACGGGAACAGGTCGTGCAGGTAGCGGTGCGTCAGCGTGCTGAACAGCAGGACCGGCACGCCACCGGCCAGGGCTCCGGCGGACAGGACGAAGGACCGGCGCCAGCGCCGGGCGAGTCCGCCGGTCGGCACGGCCCAGCCAACAGCCGCCAGAACAAGCAACGCCGGGTACGTGTAATAGACGGCAAAGAACGGCTCGACGTTCTCCAGGCTGGTTCCCGCGCACGCTTCCAGCCCGGCCGGCAAGGGGCCGGGCGGTTCCCACGCGTAGGCCGGGACCACCCAGGGGTAGGACGGGTAGGTGTCGATGCTGCGCGGCGACAGGTAGGAGGACAGGGTGCAGCCGAGATTGCCCAACCGGAACGCGCCGCCCTGCACCAGCGCCAGTCGCTGCGGGTCGCTGGTGTAGGTGACGTGCTTGTCGAACGGCGGTGAGACCTGTCCGAACTTCAGCTGGTTGACCAGAATCGGCGTCGCGGCGATGGTGGCCAGCAGCGCCAACCCCAGAACGGAGCGGCGCCGGGGGAGACCCATCGCCAGGACAAGGCCTATGGCGAGCGCGGCGCCGAGACCGAGGGTCAACCGGCTGTTGAGCGACAGCAACGCTGCCCCCAGCGCCGCGGCCAGCAGCCACGCGGAGCCGGTTTCCGCATAGGCGGCGATGGCCCACAGGGCAAGCAGCAGGAACGCCGTCCCCCACAGGATGGCCTCGTGGTAGGCGATGGGGTTGCCGACGATGAACACCAGCGACGAGCCCAGGCACGCGGCCACGGCGAAGGCCGCCGCGACGCCGTGCCGGCCGCCGCTCCCGCGCATCGCCAGAAGCAGGCAGCCGAGATAGGTCGCCAGCGCCCCGCCGACCATGGACAGGCGGTTCCACTGCCCGGCGCACGACGGGCAGACGGCGTTCAGCGGCGCCCGCAGCAGCGACGGCGTCAGCCCGAAATAGCCGGTGCAGCGCCCGTCGATGACCACGGCTTCGCTCAGCAGGCTGTCGCACGGAACGTCCAGCGCGCCGCGCAGCGCCGCCGCGGCCTGCTCGTCGTAGAAGCGCCCGGTGACCAGTCCGGGAATGTCGGCCGTCCGCGACAGCAGGCCGTAATCCCAGGTCCCCGCCAGCCACAACGACAGCAGCAGCACCGGCAGGCATCCCAGCCATGGCAGCAGGGCGCGGTTCACGGCGCGGCGCGGGCGACGAGGACGAGGTTCTTGCCGAACGGCAAGCTGGCCCAGGACTCGATGCGGCGCGACAGCGGCACCAGCACCCGGTCGAACAGCCGGGTCAATCCGCCGCTTGCCGGCTGGCGCCGCAGCAGCGTGTACAGCACCCCCCAGGCGACCGCGCCGATCAGATCGAAATAGCTGCACCGCACGATTTGGAACCGCGCGCGCGTGGCCTTGTCGAGCAGATCGCGGCTCCAATAGCGCCGGTGGTGGCCGAGCCAGCGGTCGACGGGGCTGTAGAGCAGCGGCAGGGCCGGAACGAAGACCAGCAGATGCCCGCCGGGGCGCAGCACGCGCCGGCATTCCGCCAGAACGGCCTCGTCGTCGTCGATGTGTTCGAGGACGTTGAACATGACGACGCAGTCCTGCGAGGCGTCCGCCGCTTCGGCCATATGCCGTTCCAGCGTCTGATGATGGACCACCGCGCCGGTCTCGGCCAGGGTGGTGGTCAGCAGGGCGACGCAGCGGGCCGAAGGCTCGACCGCCGCCAGACGGTCGACGTGCGGCAGGAGGTGGCGCGACATCGTCCCGGTTCCGGCGCCCAATTCGAGACACTGGCCCTTGAGAAATTCCTGAAAATGGGAAAGGACCCAGGCCTGATAGCGCGGCATGTCGGCGACGCTTTCCAGGTCTTCGACCGGATAGTCGCCAATCTCAGCCGGCAGCGCGCGAGAATGCATGGCATCCCTCCTCAATCCGAGGGACACCGCTGCAAGCGACGCGCCACAGCCACCCTACAGCAGGTGCAGCGCCTTGAAGCTGGCGTGCTTGCCCTTGCCGACGATGATGTGGTCGTGCACCGTCACGCCGATGGCGTCGGCCGCGCGGACGATCTCCTTGGTCATGTCGATGTCGGCCCGGCTCGGGCTGGGGTCGCCCGAGGGGTGGTTGTGGACCAGGATGATGGCGGTCGCCCCCAGCTCCAGCGCGCGCTTCGCCACCTCGCGCGGGTAGACCGGCGTGTGGTCCACGGTGCCGCGCTGCTGCACCTCGTCGGCGATCAGCGTGTTCTTGATGTCGAGGAACAGCAGGCGGAACTGCTCGGTCGTCTCGTGCGCCATCGCCGCCTGGACATAGTCCAGCAGCGCCTGCCACGACCCCAGCACCGGCCGCTTCATCACCTCCTGCCGCATGCCGCGCAACGCCGCCGCCCCCACGGCGCGCACCGCGGCGACCGCCGCGTCGCTGGCCAGGCCGGCCTTGTCCACCTTGATGCCGCGCAGCTTCTCCGGCGGCGCGTTGACGACGTTCCACAACCCGCCGAAGCGGTCGATCAGCGCCTTGGCGAGCGGCTTGACGTCCACCCGCGGGATGGCGCCGAACAGGATCATCTCCAGCAGTTCATAATCCTGCAACGCGTCCGTCCCACCGGCCAGAAAGCGCCCGCGCAGCCGGTCGCGGTGCCCGTGATAGTGCGGGTCCTCGCGGGTGGAGACCATCGGCTCCTCCGGGGAGACGCTGGGCAGGGCGGGTTCGGCGAAGCTCGGCAAGGGCTTGCGCGTGCGGGGGGCGGTCATGGATGTCCTACATACGTGTGCGGGCCGACTATACCGCTTCCGCGCGAAATTACACACTCTGCCGCACGTCAGCGGCGGCTGCTGCGGCCATACACACAGGCGGAGCAATCGACTATGCTGCGCCGTCCCCACCGCGGCCCGCCCGGAGTCCCATGAACCCCATCCGCAGTTTCATCGTCGCCGGCATCCTGGTGTGGGCCGTCGTCGCCACCGTTCTGCTGGCGGAAAAGCGCGAGCGTTCCCCCGCCGCCGACCCGGCGCGGGTGCGCGACGCGGAGTCGGTGGACGTTCCGGCCGCCCGCCCCAACAGCAACTTCTTCCGCCCGGCAGTGGAAGCGGCGGGCAAGGAGGCGCGCGGCGGCACCGTATACGTTCCGGTCTACTCGACGCTCTATCTCGGCCACGGCGTGGCGCAGCCCAATCTGGCGGTGACGCTCAGCGTGCGCAACACCGCGCCGGCCATGGCGCTGACGGTGCGGCGGATCACCTACTTCGACACCGCCGGCACGGTGGTGCAGACCTTCATCGACCGGCCGCACACGCTGGCGCCCATGGGCACGGCCGAGTTCTACATCGACCTGACCGACGGTCGCGGCGGTCCGGGCGCCAACTTCGTCGTCGAGTGGAGCGCCGCCGAGGCCGCCAGCGACCCGCTGATCGAGGCGGTGATGGTCGGGGGTGTCGGGACGCGGGGGATTTCGCTTATAAGCCGGGGCCAGACCATCGGCGGCGTCCAGCCCTGAGCCTCCGCGAAAGTCCATTTTTGTGATTCACGACCCGCAACTTCTCTTCGACGTGCTGCTTCTGCTGCTGTCGGCGATCGTGCTGGTGCCGCTGTTCCGGGCGCTGCGCATTCCGGCGGTGCTCGCCTACCTGATCGCGGGCGTCGTCCTGGGGCCGCACACGCCGGGGCCGGTGGTTGATCCCGAGTTGCCGGGCGTGCTCGCCGAGTTCGGCGTGGTCTTCCTGCTGTTCGCCGTGGGGCTGGAACTGCCGCTGTCGCGCCTCCAGGCCATGCGGCGCTTCATTTTCGGGCTGGGGATGTTGCAGGTGGTGGCGACCACCGCCGCCATCGGCGTGGCGGCCTGGGCGCTCGGCCTCGACTCCAGCGCGGCGCTGGTGGTCGGGGGGGCGCTGGCCTTCTCCTCCACCGCCACGGTGCTCAAGGTGCTGGTCGAGCGCGGCGAGACGGTGGCGCGCTTCGGCCGCGTCTCGGTGGCCGTGCTGATCTTCCAGGATCTGGCGGTGGTGCCGCTGCTGACCCTGCTGCCACTGCTGGCCGGCGACGCGGCCAATTTGCCGGAAGCCCTGGCCGTCGCGTTGGCCAAGGGTGTGGCGGCCATCGTCGGCATCATGCTGCTGGGCCGCTACGTGGTGCGGCCGGCCTACCGTTTCGTCGCCTCGGCCAACAGTCCGGAGGTGTTCACCGCCGCGAACCTGTTCCTGGTGCTGGCGGTCGGCCTGCTGACCGCGCAGGCCGGCATGTCCATGGCGCTGGGAGCGTTTCTCGCCGGGCTGCTGCTCGCCGACACCGCCTACCGCCATCAGGTCGAGGCCGACATCGAGCCGTTCCGCGGCCTGCTGCTCGGCCTGTTCTTCGTGACCGTGGGCATGTCGCTGGACCTGCCCTTCATGGCCCGTAAGGTGGAGATCGTGCTGGCGCTCACCGCGGCGCTGCTGGTCGGCAAGAGCCTGCTGCTGTTCGTGCTGTGCCGGGTGTCGGGGCTGGGCACCGCCAACGCGCTGCGGGTCGGCCTGCTGCTGGCGCAGGGCGGCGAGTTCGCCTTCGTGGTGGTCAGCCGTGCGGTCGGCCTGCACATCCTCGACGGCGACGACGGCCAGACGCTGACCACCGTGGTGGCGCTCAGCATGGCGCTGACCCCGGCGATCGGCCTGATGGCGCACAATCTGGCCGAAACCTGGGAGCGCCGCTGGGGCTCGGAAGCGTTCCGGGTCGAGACCAGCGACGTCAAGGGCCACGTGCTGATCGCCGGCTATGGCCGGGTCGGGCGCACGGTGGCGCACATCCTGACGCGGCACGGCATCCCCTATGTGGCGCTGGATCTCGATGCGCACCGGGTGGCGGCGATGCGCGACGGCGGGCGGCCGATCTACTACGGCGACGCCACGCACGGCGGCGTGCTGCGCGCCGCGGGGGTGGAGCGCGCCCGCGCCGCCGTGGTCACCGTCAACCGCCCGGCGCTGGCCGAAAAGGCGGTGGACGCGATCCGCCGCCACGCCCCGCACCTGCCGATCATCACCCGCGCCCACGATCTGGCGCAGTTCGGCCGCCTGAAGAGTTCCGGCGCCTCGTCGGTGGTGCCGGAGACCATTGAGGCCAGCTTGCAGATGGCCGGCCTCGTGCTGCGCTCGGCGGGGGTGCCGGCCGAGGCGGTGGACGACGCGCTGGACGAACTGCGCAAGGACAACTACGGGGCGCTGGTCGAAGGCCCGGCGGAGAAGGGTGGGGCGGCTGGGTAGAAGCCTACAAAGGTGTGTGGTGGGACTGTACCTCCTCCGCGTGAATCTGTACGCTCCTCCGCACGCGGGGTGGCGCGTTGCCGGTCTCCCGCACAGGCGCTATCTTACCTGGAGCGGGCGTTCGTGACGAAAGGGTTGTCCAGCCGCGAGCTGATCCGCATGCTGAAGGAAGACGGGTGGGCGCTGATCGCGACGGCAGGCGATCATTGGCAATTCAAGCACCCGAAGAAGCCCGGCCGCGTTACGGTGCCGCACCCGCGCAAGGACATCGACGTCAAGCTCCTGCGCAGTGTCTACCGGCAGGCCGGGTGGGATTGGAAGACGCGGAGGTGATGATGCGCCGGTACGTTGCCACTCTGCACCATTCGGACAGCGGCGGCTGGGGTATTTCGTTTCCCGATTTTCCCGGCTGCATCAGTGGTGCCGACAGCTATGAAGGCGCGTTGCGCATGGGCGCCGAGGCCCTGGACTTCCATGTCCGCGGCATGCTGGAGGACGGCGACCCCATCCCGGAGCCGCACGACGAGGCGACGCTGCGCGCCGACCCTGAATTTACCGAGGATTTCGAGGAGGCGGTGGTCGCCCTCGTACCGTTGACGCTGCCCGAGACGCCGGCCGCGCGTCGGGCGGCCGGCTCGCGGTAGACCCGCCTCACACCCCCGCCGTCGCCTCGACGAGCGGGTAGGGCGGCTTGTGAAGGCCGGCGGGCGAGGCGGTGAAGATCTCGCAGCCGTCCCTGGTCACGCCGATGGAATGCTCGAACTGTGCCGACAGCGACTTGTCCTTGGTGACCGCGGTCCAGCCGTCGCCGAGGATCTTCACGTCGTGGCGGCCGGCGTTGACCATCGGCTCGATGGTGAAGAACATGCCCTCCTTCAGCACCACGCCCTGGCCGGGCTTGCCGAAGTGCAGCACGCTCGGCGGCTCGTGGAAGACGCGGCCCAGCCCGTGCCCGCAGAAATCGCGCACCACCGAATAGCGGTGGCTCTCGGCGAACTGCTGGATCGCATACCCGACGTCGCCCAGCGTGGCGCCCGGCTTCACCTTGGCGATGCCGATCATCAGCGCGTCGTAGGTGACCTCGACCAGCTTCTTCGCCTTCACGCTGACGTCGCCGCACAGGTACATGCGGCTGGTGTCGCCGTGCCAGCCGTCGACGATGGGAGTGACGTCGATGTTCAGGATGTCGCCGCTCTGCAACCGCTTGTCGCCGGGGATGCCGTGGCAGACCACGTGGTTGACCGAGATGCAGGTCGACTTCGGGTAGCCCCGGTAGCCCATCGGCGCCGAGATGCCGCCATGGTCGGCGATGAAGGCGGCGCACAGACGGTCCAGTTCGGCCGTGGCGACGCCCGGCTGCACATAGGGGGTGATGAAGTCGAGCGCGGCGGCGGCCAGCCGGCCGGCCTTGCGCATCCCCTCGAAGTCCTCCGGCCCGTGCAGCCGGATGCGATGGGAATCGAGGTCGTTGTGTTCCACAGACTGTCCTTCTTCGTCACGGGCGTTCCCGGCGCCGCCCCCGCCTCCTCAATCGGCAAGGCGCAACGGCAGCGGCCGGTCCAATTCAATCGATTCCCGCGTCAGCGCGCAAGACCAACACAAAGTTTCCACACCGGCCTCCACCGCCCGGCGCAGGCCGGCATCGTAGGCGGGGTCGATGTCGCGGGCCACCCGGAAGTGGGTGCAGTCCATGCGCTGGACAAGGTAGAGCATGACCGCGCGGCAGCCCTGGGCGACCATCGCCGCCAGTTCCTCCAGGTGCTTGGCGCCCCGCGTGGTGACGCAGTCCGGGAACTCGGCGAAAACCATATCCCCTTGGCCATTGTCCAACTGCGGCCGGCGCAGATGGACGTTCTTGACCTCCACATAGGCCGGCGGCCGGCCGTCGTCCTCCAGCAGCACGTCGATGCGCGAGTTCTTCCCGTACTTCACCTCGCGCCGGAGGCGGGCGTAGCCGGCCAGCTCGGGAATCGTGCCGGCAGAGATCGCCTCGGCGACCAGGGCGTTGGGGTGCGCGGTGTTGACGCCGACCAGCCCGCCGTCCGCCTCCACCAGTTCCAGCGTGAAGGCCAGCTTGCGATTCGGATTGGCTGAGCGCGACAGCCAGACGGCCGAGCCCGGCATGTCCACGCCGATCATGCTGCCGGAGTTCGGCACATGTGCGGTGACCAGCTCCCCGCCGAGATCCACATCGGCGAGGAAGCGTTTGTAGCGGCGGACCAGCCGGCCTTCGAGGAGCGGGGAGGGGAAGCGCATGGCCGCACGTTACGCGCGCGGCCTTGGCCTTGACAACGTCCCCCATGTGCTAATGTAGGAGAAGCCCCGCCCCGCCACCACCCCTTCCACCGACGCCGGATCCCATGACCGCCACCGACCACGCCCCCACCGCCGCCGTGCTCATCGTCGGCAACGAGATCCTGTCCGGCCGCACCAAGGACGCCAACCTGCCGCACATCGCCGAGACGCTCGGAGAGTTGGGCATCCGCGTCCGCGAGGCGCGCGTCGTGCCCGACGTGGCCGAGGAGATCATCGCCGCGGTGAACGCGCTGCGCGCCCGCTACGATTACGTCTTCACCACCGGCGGCATCGGGCCGACGCACGACGACATCACGTCGGAGTGCATCGCCATGGCCTTCGGCGTCGATCTCGAACGCAACCCGGAGGCGGTGGCGCGGCTGGAGCGGCACTACGGCGACCCGTCCAAGCTCAACGAGGCGCGGCTGCGTATGGCGAACATCCCGGCCGGCGGCGAACTCATCGACAACCCGATCAGCGCCGCGCCGGGCTTCCGCATCGGCAACGTCTTCGTGATGGCCGGCGTGCCCAACATCATGCAGTCGATGCTGGACAGCGTGCTGCCGAACCTGAAGGGCGGCCCGCCGATCCTCGCCCGCACGGTCAGCTGCACTCTGGCCGAGGGGGCGCTGGCCGCCGATCTGGGCGCCTTGCAGGAGCGCTATCCGATGCTCGACATCGGCAGCTATCCGTACTTCCGGCGTGGCGACTTCGGCGTTTCGCTGGTGCTGCGCGGCACCGACGCGGCGCTTCTGGAGCAGGCCACGGAAGAGTTGGCGGGCATCGTCCGAGGGTTGGGCGGTATGCCGACCGTCACAATCGGGTCGAAGGGGTAGCTTTCATCCTATTTCGGAGTGACGAATTGCTATGGGGCCTGTTGTCTCTAACTCCAGGAGTTGGTGAACAATTCGGCGGTCGTGCCATGAAGCCCTTCGAGAAAGAGGCTGTTTTCTTCCTGCTGAACCATCTGTTCGCGGGGATGGCGGGCGCTGTGGTGTCGGGTGTCGGGTTGTTGCTGTGCGACGTGGCCAATCTGCGCACGATGATGCTGTCCAGCGATTACGGCCTCGTTGCCTGTTTCCTGCTGTTCGCCAGCCTGATGATCACGTTCGGCAGCGTCGCCATGGGCATCGGCATCATGTCCATCGGCATGGAGTCCTGGCGTGACGAATAGGCATCAGAACGGACCGAAGGCCGTGTAGGCGAAGGCCAGCGCCGCCACGATGGCGAGCCATGCCGCCGCGTAGGGCAGCCACGTGCGGCGGTTGCTCCGCAGCGCACTGGGTACCACCAGCACCGCGGCCATCAGCAGCCACACCAGCGCCATCCACTGGTTCTCGCCCATCGCCCGTCTCCCGCCGTGCCGCCCGCACCCCAGGATAGGCGATGAATCGGCGATGTCCACGGGCCTTGACCCGCCCGGCGCAAGCGTCTATTCAACCCACGCGGGTGCGTATCGACCCCCGCAACGGGAGACAACTCCTGGGTGTAGAGCGCCGGGTGCGCGGGCGTGGCGGAACGGTAGACGCATCGGACTTAAAATCCGTGGCCGGAAACGGTGTGGGGGTTCGAGTCCCCCCGCCCGCACCAGGGGCTCCCCACCTGGGGAAAGGCGGCTCAGCAACCCGCCTGCACCGCCCCATACACCGGTGCCACCCGGTCGTAGAGCTGCATCAACTCGCGTTCCTCGTTGGCCCAGTTGTAGTGCGCCTTCACCGCTTCGCGGCCACGCCGGCCCATGGCTTCGGCCTCTTCCGCGTGGTCGAACATCCACTGGATCGCCTTGGCGATGGCGTTCGTGTCGGTCGGCGGCACGCACAGGCCGCAGCCGTACTTCTCGACGATGCCGCGGTGGTAGGGGAAGTCGGCGGTGATCACCGGAATGCCGGCGGCCATGTACTCGTAGAGCTTGACCGGCTGGGTGTCGAAATAGTTCTGCGTCGGGTAATACAGCGCCAGCCCGACCCGCGACTCGGCCAGCAGGCGCTGCACCCCGGCGCGGTCCACCCGCCCGCGATAATCCACCCGCGGCCAGCCCGGCGAGCCCTGCATCCGCTCCCGCAGCGCCGAGGTCTCGATGCTCCCGGCCAGCAGCATGGTCGCCTGCGGCGCGCCCGGAAGCTGCGCCATGGCGTCCACCATCTCCGCGGCGCAGCGGTCAGCGGAGATCGTGCCGGCGAAGGCGACGCCGCGGCGCTCGGCGAAGGGGATGGCTGTCTCGCCGGTGAACTCGGTGAACAGTGCGAAGTTCTGCACCAGCACGGTCTTGCGGCGCGGGAAGCGCTGGGCGATGGTCGGCGTCGCCGCCACCACGCCGGACATGGCCCGCCCGGCAATCCACTCCACGAACTCGGCCAGCGCCGCAATGGGCGGGCGCAGGGCTTGAGGAATCCAGGTGCGGGTCAGGATGTCGCGCGGCAGATCCTCGTGCACGTCGTAGATCACCCGCTTGCCCAGCAGGCGCAGCACCAGGGCGCCGGGGATCAGCTCGGGGTCGTGGAAGTGATAGACGTCGGCCTTCAGCTTCAATCCGGCGGCCACCACCGCGGGCATCGTCGACAGCAGGCGCGCCAGCAGGCCCGGTTTGCGCTTCAGCGCCACGATGTCCACGTCCTGCCGGCGGACCGGCTGCCCGTCGGCGGTGACGAAGCGGTTGTCGGGGATGACCAGCGACACGTCGTATCCGGCCCGTGCCAGACCAACGCATTCCTTTGCGAAGACGCGGGCGTCGTCGGCGAGGTGCGTGGATGTCAAATGGACGATTTTGACCCGATCCGGCGGCGAGAGGCTGTCAGGCATGAGACCGTTTCCCCCGATTTTGTACTGACGCGGTCGTGTTATCTTATCCTACCGGCGCCGCCGGCACCGGTGAACCGCGCAAAAGACCAAGGCGCTTCCCTCCAACGCGCCTTCTTTCGAGGCAGGCGGCGGCGCGGGCCGGTCACCTCTTTTTTGCGAGTATCATTTGTTTGCCGTTCGGTGCCGATAAGATAACATCGCTGCGTGCGCCCAACCGCCGGATATCGGGAGTGGACATGACGATGCAGGCTCAGTTCGAGCAGCCCCTCGGCGTAAAACGCAGCGCCGGTCCGCTGCCCGCCATCCTCGACGATGTGCTGTCCATCGAGGCGAGCTACATCCTGTTCATCTTCGCCGGCCGCTACAAGATGCTGCCCGAGTTCCGCAGCTTTCCGCTGGATTTCACGTTCCTGTTCTTTGCGCTGACTCTGGCGCTGATCGTCTGGGCCGTCTTCGCGCGCAGGCTGAAGGCACCGGAACTCGACGCGCCGAACGTCCTGATGATGGCTTTCTGCGCGCTCAGCGTGGTCAGCGTGTTCTGGTCCAGCGTCGAGCCGCGCAACGTCGACAAGGCGTGGCGCTTCATCCTGCTCGGCGCCAGCAGCTATTTCTTCGTCGTCGTGCTGGCGCAGGAGGCGCAACGGCGCGAGCGTCTGGTCCGGCTGATGATCGGCTTCAGCGTCGCGCTGCTGGTATACTACGCGACGTATCGCTGGGTGATCGGCATCGACGAGCGCGAACTGTACTTCACGGGTCGAATCCAAGGGAACAATTACCTGGAATACGGCGACCACGCCGGCATCCTGTTCTTCGCCGGTCTGGCGACGGTGGTCTACGGGCCGACGAAATGGCGGCTGGCGGCGATCGGCGCGGCGGTCGCGGCGCTGTTTGCGCTGATGACCATCGGCGCGCGTGGCCCCATGCTGTTCGCGTTTCTGGGCGTGCCGCTGACCGTCGTCGGCCTGATGCTGTGCCGGCGCGTCTTCGCCCGCGGTATGAAGCGGCTGCTGGTGCTGCTGGCGGTTCTGTTCGCCATGGCCTGGGCCGGCTATGTGGCGCTGGTCGCCATCCAGGGGGCGGAAGGCGCCTCGGCGCAGCTCTACACGGTCACGCGCATGACGCTCCAGCTTTCCAACGAAAACACCCATTCGTTGGACGTGCGGGAGGAAGCGCGCGACCTCGCTTACCGCCGTTGGCTGGAGCAGCCCATCCTGGGCTGGGGCATGGGCGAATTCCGCGTCCAGCACAGCCTGGAATACCCGCACAATCTGTCGCTGGAGATCCTCATGGAGATGGGGCTGGCGGGGGCGGTCCTGTTCTTTCCGCTGCTGGGCATCGCCGTGGTGACCTGCATCCGCGTCGCCCGGCGGGAGAGCATGGGCTGGGTGGACGCCGCCATCGTGCTGATGTTCCTCACCGATTTCCTCTCACACACGACGGTGCAGGGCTATCTCCCGGACGACCGCATCTACTTCGCTTACCTCGGGCTGGTGATCGGGATGCGCAGCACCCTGGCGCGCACGGCGCCACGGCGGGCCATCGTCCGATAGCCGGCGCTCTCCGCTTCGGGCACCCCTTCTGTGCCGCCTCTTTCTCCTAGTTCTTATGCTTGCGCCGATAGAAAACATAATAACATCGCTGTATCACGCACTGGGAGGAAGAGCGGATGACGGCATTTGCTTTGGTCGGCTGCGGGCGCATCGCGAAGCGGCACGCCGACCTCCTGGCCGGCGGGCAGATCAAGGGGGCGACCCTGGCTGCCGTGGCGGAGATCGACGAGGCCCGCCGCCAGCATTTCGCCAGGGAATACGGCGTCCCCGCCTACGCCGACTATCACGCCATGATGGCGGAGATGGGCGACAGGATCGATGTGGTCAGCGTCCTGACCGAGAGCGGCAACCATTCCCGCCACACCATCGACCTCGCCCGCTACGGCAAGCACATCGTCGTCGAAAAGCCGATGGCGCTGACGCTGCCCGACGCCGACGCGATGATCCGCGCCTGCGACGCCGCCAACGTCAAGCTGTTCGTCGTCAAGCAGAACCGTTTCAACCTGCCGGTCGTCCGCCTGCGCCAAGCCATCGAGCAGGGGCGCTTCGGCAAGATCGTCATGGGCACGGTGCGGGTGCGCTGGTGCCGCCCGCAATCCTACTACGACCAGGCGCCGTGGCGCGGCACCTGGGCGCTGGACGGCGGCGTCTTCGCCAACCAGGCGAGCCACCACGTGGACCTGCTGGAATGGCTGCTGGGCGAGCCGGAATCGGTGTTCGCCAAGGCGCGCACCGCGCTGGTCAACATCGAGGCGGAGGACACCGGCGTCGCGCTGATCAACTTCGCCAGCGGCGCGCTCGGCGTCGTCGAGGCGACGACCGCGACGCGGCCCAAGGATCTGGAGGGCTCCATCTCCATCCTCGGCGAGCGCGGCACCGTGGAGATCGGCGGCTTCGCGGTCAACGAGATGAAGACCTGGAACTTCATCGACCAGGGCCCGGAGGACGAGGCCATCCTGCGCGAGTGCCGAGAGACTCCGCCGGACGTCTACGGCTTCGGCCACCAGCATTACCTGAACAACGTGGTGGACAGCATCCAGCACGGCGGGCGCGCCCTGGTGGACGGGCTGGAGGGCTACAAGTCGCTCTACCTGCTGTCGGCCATCTACGAATCCATCGCCACCAAACAGGAGGTCCGGCTGCGCTTCCGGCCTCAGGTCTCCCCCCTCGGAGTGTCCGCGGCATGAGCAGCGTCACCACCCTGCAACGCATTCCCTTCGTCAACCTCGGCCGGCAGATCGAACGGCTGCGGCCCGACCTCGTCGCCGCGTTCGAGGCGGTGCTCGATAGCCGCGGCTTCATCAAGGGGCCGCACGTCGCGGCCTTCGAGGCGGCGTTCGCCCAAGCACTCGCCAGCCCGCACGTCGTCGGCTGCGCCAACGGCACCGCCGCCGTGGCGCTGGCGCTGGAGGCGGCCGGCATCGGTCCCGGCGACGAGGTGATCGTCCCGTCGCTGACCTTCATCGCGACGGGCGAGGCGGTCTGCCACGTCGGTGCCACGCCGGTGTTCTGCGACATCGACCCGGACAGCTACACGATCTGCCCCAAGGACTTGGAACGGCGCCTGACGCCGCGCACGCGGGCGGTGATCCCGGTCCACCTCTACGGCACGCCGGCGGACATGGACGCCGTCATGGCGGTGGCCTCCGCGCACAATCTGGTGGTGATCGAGGACTGCGCCCAGGCGCACCTCGCCACCCACCGCGGGCGCAGCGCCGGCACCATCGGCACCGCCGGCTGCTTCAGCTTCTTTCCGGGGAAGAACCTCGGCGCGCTGGGCGATGCCGGGGCGGTGGCGACGGCTGACGCGGCGCTGGCGGAGCGCATCCGCAAGCTCGCCGACCACGGCCGCCTGTCGAAGTACGAGCACGACATCGTCGGCTACAACCAGCGGCTCGACGGCCTTCAGGCGGCGATGCTGTCGGTCAAGCTGCCGCACCTGCCGGCCTGGACCGCGCGGCGCCGAACGGTGGCGGCCTACTACGACAGCCGCCTGAAGCCCGCGGGCGTCAAGGTCATCGCGCCGCCGCCGGGGGCGGTGTCGGTCTATCACCTCTACGTCATCGAGGTGGACGACCAGCACAAGACCGCGGCCGAGCTGGCGGCGCTGGGCGTCGAGACGGGGGTTCACTACCCGTGCCCGCTGCACCTCCAGCCGGCCTTCCGCCATCTGCGGGGCGAGGCGCTGCCGAACGCCGAACGGGCGGCGTCGCGCATCCTCAGCCTGCCGATCTGCGGCGAGATCACCGACGACGAAGCGGCGTACGCCTGCGATCAGGTGCTGACGGTGCTGGGCAAGGCGTAGGGTATCTTAAAGCCCCTCTCCCTCGACGGGAGAGGGGCTTTCAGCGTTTCCGATGCATCATCAGCGCCCGACGTTCGACCCGACGTTCGAATAGATGAAGAAGCGCGAACTGCCGTAGGCGTACTCGTCCACCTTGGTCAGTATACGGTCCGCGTCCAGCACCGGCGCCAGATCGTCGGGGTTGGAGACGATCAGCAGGATGGTGCGGCGGCGCGTGCGGATCGACGCGTGGGTGTTGGCCAGCACCGTCGCCATGACCGCCGGCCGGAATGGGTTGAACAGGAAGAGCACGTCCTCGTCGCCGGCGAAACGGTAGTGCGCGGCGTCGCTCTCGACGACGGAGATCGCCGGACCCGGTCCGAAGCGTTTCCGGTAAGCGGCGATGTTGCTGTGGCATACGGCGGACAGCTCCGGTGCGAACTCGACGCCGACGATCCGGCGGAACGGGTAGCCGGCCGCCGCGCACAGGACCCGGCCCTTGCCGCACCCGAAATCCACGAACACCCGGCCGTCCGGCAGGTTCAGCCGCTCCATCAGCTTGCGGAACGCCCGCACCCGCGTCGGCGTGTACTCGACGCCCAGGTGCTTGTTCTCGCTGCCGACATCCAACGCGTGCAGGGGAACGATCCGCGAGGTCTCGGTGCCGTGCAGGCGGTCGAAGCGCACATCGTCGAACAGCGCCGCCGCGTTCTCAACGGTGCCGCGCAGGCCGTTCTGCCGCACGCTGTTGGCGTAGCGTGCGAGGCGTCTCCAGGTTTCCGACAGTGGCGACAGTCTGCCTGGCCTCACGACTTGCCCCGCAAGGCGTGGGGGTCGACGCCGGCCCCGGCGCGCCGGGAGGCCCAACGGTGCCAGGCGCCGCGCAGGAAGGGCATGGGGTCGTCCCAGGCCATGGCCGACTTGGCCTCGCACTCCCAAGCCCAGCGTGCCCACGGCAGCAGCGGCAAGCCCGCCGCGCGGGCCGCTGTCAGGTCATTGACGACATGGCACCACCGCACCCCGGAGCGGGCGCGCGTCACCTCCGGCCGGGGCAGGCCGAGCAGGTCGGCATAAACCATGGCCGGCAAATTTACGCCCGCCAGGGCGCCGGGCAGGTGCCAGAGGCTGAACCGCGGATTGACCTCCAGCAGGTGCAGCGTGCCGTCCGGGCCGCGCTTGAAATCGAACTTGGCGACGCCTCGCAGTCCCAGCGTGCCGGTGAGCGTGCGGCCGAGCGCCGCGACGTCCGCCTCGTCGGTGATGATCAGCGCCGTGCTGTGCCCGAACGCCTGCGGGTAGGTGCGGATCTTGCGGCCGGTGAACTCGCCGGCGATGGCGCCCCGCTGGTCCACATAGACGTGGTAGCTCTCGATGCAGGATTCGGGGCCTGGGATCATTTCCTGGGCCAGCAGATCCTGGCCCGCGTCCACCAGATACGGCCACAGCGCGCGAAAGGCCTCGGGGCTGTCGACCTGCCGCGCCTTGGCGGCCTCGCCCATCTCCTTCCAAGCGCGGTCGCGCGTCGCCGGCTTGACGATGATGGGGAAGCGCAGGTCGAGGTCCGGCGGCGTCGGCGAGGCGGCCGGGCGCAGCCGTTGCGTTTTCGGCACGGGAAGGCCGAGGCGCTCCGCCAGCACCTGGAACCGCGTCTTGTCGACAAGGTCCTCGACCAGCTGCGCGTCGGCGATGGTGAAGCGGAAGGCGGACGCCAGCCGGTCCCGGTAGCGGGAGACCAGCAAAAGCTGCGTGTCCTCCTCGAAGAACAGCACGGGCGGCTCGGGCTGCGCGGTGCCGAAGCGCACCAGCTCACCGACGAGCGCGTCGGTGTCCTCCGTGAAGCTCTCGCACGGAAGCGCCGCCCGCGTGAAGCGCGAGTAGAGCGTCGGGCTGCCGTGCCGCGCGACCGAGGCGCAGCGGATGCCGGCCAATCCGATCGGCCGCAGCAGGTTCATGCTGCCCATGACGCACGCCATCGCCCGGCGGCCGGACGAAACGCTGACCATTCGGCACTCTCCCATGTCCGGTGGGTTGAGGAAGACGGTTCGGCTGGTGGTTGTTGCTGTTATGTTTTTTATGGTCTGCGATTTTCTCAGCATTCCGGCCCCAAAGGAAGCCGATCTCGGTGGTACCCTGCTTTGGCTGTGCGTTCCGGGGCGGGCGGCTTCCAGTGCGGCGCCTGCTGGGTAGTTGCAATAATATCAATTTGTTGAGATGCCGCGACGTCCGATGACCGGCGCGCGCAGCGTGTGCGATTGGCCGCGGTCGTCCACCTGGGCGGGTTTGTCTTTTTTGCGGGATGCGGCTCGTCTTTTGGTGTTCGTCTTTTTCGCTTCTTGCCTGAAATCACCGTGGGTAATAAGTTCGGCTGAAAATATCATCGGCCCGCAGTCGCTCGGCAGCTTCCGTAAGGACAATCGATAAGATGGTGGTGCGATGAAAGATATGAACGAGAGCCACGCGCTGTCACCCGCCGCCGGGCTGGTGGACACCGCGCGTTTCGGGGAGGACACGTTTCGCGCCATCCTCGCCCGAGCGCTCGACGGCGGGTACGGCTTCGCGCGCTTCGACGAGCCGGTCGCCACGGCGCCTTCCGGCCGCCCGGTGTTCTACCTTCGCCACGACGTGGACATATCGACACCCATGGCGCTGCGCCTCGGCGAGATCGAGCACGAGCACGGCGTGCGCGGGAATTTCTTCTTCCAGCTCAACGCCGAGACCTATTCCTTCTTCGTGCCGGAGACGCTCGACATCATCCGCCGCCTGCGCGACATGGGGCATTGCGTCGGCCTGCACATCGACGAGCTGCTGATCGGCGCCGACGAGCGCGCCATCGCGCGGACCTTCGACTGGGTGACCGACCACATCGCCGCGGTGGACCGGGCGGTGAGTTTCCACCGCCCGTCGCCCGACGTGCTCGGCCGCCGCTACGCGACGTTCATGAACGCCTACGACGACCGTGTTTTCGACGCCGCGTCTTATCTGTCGGACTCCCGCCGCAGTCTGGCGTTTCACGACACGCTGATGGACTGGCTAGCGGAGGAGAGACCGCGCGTCCAATTGCTGCTGCACCCCGAATGGTGGTGCGAGGTCGACTCCCTCGGTCAGTTCTGGCAGCGGTTGAGCGACCGCCGGACCGACCAGCTTCGCCGTTACATGATGAAGAACTTTCCAAAAGTGTTCGCCGGCCTGCTCGGCGGCGAGGATCGGCGTTTCAGCATCTAGGAATTATCGTCCGCAGAGGGGAGCGTGGTCTTGCCATGAAAGTTGCTGTGCACCAGCCGAACTACATCCCGTGGCTCGGCTATTTTGCAAAGCTGGCGAGTGTGGATATTTTTGTATTCCTCGATGACGTGCAGCTGCCGCAGGGGCGGAGTTACGTTCACCGGACGAAGGTCCACTCGCCGTCCGGCGGCGCCTGGCTGTCGGCGCCGATCCGCCGGGAGGAGCGGCAACTGATCAAGGACGTGCAATTCGCCGAGGAGGACTGGCGCCGCCGCCATCAGGCGACGCTGTTCCACACCTACCGCAAGGCGCCGTTCTTCGATGCGGTCATGCCGCTGGTGGAGGCGATCTACGCCTTCGGCGCCGACAGTCTGGCCGGCTTCAACCGGAACGCGGTGGTCCTGCTGGCGGAATTCCTCGGCCTGACCTGCCGGTTCGAGCTGTCCAGCGACTTCGCCGTGGCCGCCAGCAGCGACGACCGCCTTATCGAACTGGTCAGGATGGTCGGCGGCGACACCTACATTTCCGGTGCCGGCGGGCAGAACTATCAAAGCCCGGAAAAGTTCGCAGCGGCCGGCATCGACCTGTGCGTCTGCGAGTACAGGCCGCGGCCGTATTTTCAAAGCCAGGGCGGCTTCCTGTCCGGCCTGACCATCCTGGACGCGATGTTCAACCTCGGGCGGGACACGGTGCAGCACCTGTCTTATGAGCAGGCCGAGGAACACGCCACTCCCTGTCCTTTGACCTGACGCACACCTTCTTTTGCACCCAGGGCAAAAAGAGGGTGCATAATAAAAGGATCCGTGTTATTTGAGACAACAGCGGCGGGCGACCGCCTCCGGCGAATGCTGAACCTGCCTTGGGCTCGGGAACATGGCAAAGCGACGCGAAAAGGGGAAGATTCCCCATCAGGAATGGCCGGCGATCCGCACGCGGTATGCGGCCGGGGAATCGCTCGCGAGCATCGCACGGGATTACGGGTGCACCGGCCCGGCCATCCGCTACATCGTCAACCGGCCGGCGGAGGCCGATGGGCTGGCGCCGGCCGTGGCCGAGCCCGTCCGGCATCCCGCCCCGGCCGACAGCGATGCGCCGGCACCCGCCCGCGAAGACGCGCCCATGCCGACGCCCGCGCCAGCGCCCATCGACCCCGAACTGCGCTGGCGGGTCAGCAGTGAGATCGCCTCGTTCCTCGTGGTGTTCGACTCCTTTCTTACGGAAAACTCGGCGGAGAGCTACGACCAGCTCCTGGACGCCACCGACCGCCTGATGCGGGTGGCCGCGCGCACGCGCATCGAGTTGGAACGCGCCCGCCCGTCCGAGCACTCCCGGCTTCGCCAGGGCCGACCGGCAGCCCGCACCCGCGTGGCCGCGTCCTGACAATCCCGAGAAGTGGCCCGAGAAGTGGCCCGAAAAATAGCAGTGTGGCGCCGACGCAACGTTCGGCCAAAATGATACGATTTACATAAAATGTTACTTTAATTTGTCCGACTTTCGCCTCATCGGCTCGGGCTATGGTTCCGCCACGAACGGAGCCGCATTCGGGAACGATCCCGGCCAATGGGCTCCCTTGCTCGACCGCCGCGTCGCGACCTTCGCGAAAGCGCGCACAGCAAAGGAATTGAAAGCTATGACCGACTTCTACGTCTCGACGACCGGTTCGGACTCCAACGCCGGCACCAAGGATTCGCCCTTCAAGACCATCTCCAAGGCGTCCTCGGTGTCATCGGACGGGTCGGTCGTGCACGTTGCCCCCGGCAACTACCAGGGCGGTTTCACCACCTACGCCAATGGCGTGACCTACGTTTCGGATGTGAAGTGGGGCGCCAAGATCGTCACGCCGAACTCGCCGGACATGGCGTGGAACAACAAGGGCGCCAACGTCACCATCAACGGCTTCGAAGTCGACGGCACCGGTTCGAACACGCGCATCGGTATCTACACCACCGGTTCCAACACGGTGATCGAGAACAACAAGGTGCACGACATCGCCGCCAACCCGGCGACCGCCGGTTCCAGCAACGGTGGTGCGGGCATCTATGGTGACGGCTACAACGGCGGCACCAACATCACCATCAGCAACAACGAGGTGTTCGAGGTCGGTCCGGCCGGGCAGAACAGCAGCCTGATCCACGGCATCTATCACAGCACCACCGGCACCATTTCCAACAACCTCGTCTACAACAACGCCGGCGTCGGCATCCACCTCTGGCACGACGCGCACAACGTGACCATCGCCAACAACACGGCGTTCAACAACAACATGGGCGCCTGGATCGGCTCCGGCGACAACTACAATTACTTCGGTCCGGCCGATTACGTGAAGGTCGCCAACAACATCTTCTACGACAACCGCTCCTCCGGCATCTCCGAGGGCGGCAGCACCGGCACCCACAACACCTACACCGACAATCTGATCTATGGGAACGGCACGAACCTGAGCCTGCAGAACGGGCTGACGGCGACCGGCACGGTCTCCGCCGATCCGAAGTTCGTGAAGTACGTGGATGTCGGCGGCGGCGACTATCATCTGGCGTCCGGCTCGCCGGCCATCGACGCCGGCACCACCTCGGGCGCTCCGACGACGGACATGACGGGCGCCGCCCGCGTGGGTGCGGTGGACATCGGCGCCTTCGAGTTCACCTCCGGCACCACCACGCCGCCCCCGGCGCCGACGCCCACTCCGACGCCGACGCCCACTCCGACGCCCACCCCAACGCCGACCGCCGGTGCGTCGAGCATCGTGGTGAACGCCTCGGGCACCGTGGCGGCCGGCGTCAACGCGCACTTCAACGTGCTGGTCGACGGCGTGAAGGTCGGCGAGGCCACGGCCGGCACCACGGCGAAGGACTACACGTTCACCGCCAACGCGACCGCCGACGCCGCGCACAAGGTGCAGGTGCAGTTCGACAACGACGCCTACATCAACGGCCAGGACCGCAACCTGCTGGTCAACAAGATCACCATCAACGGCCACGCCGTGGCGCCGACCGACAGCATCGTCACCTACGACAAGGGGGCGCTCGACGGCAAGGACGTGGTCGCCGGCCAGTCCGGCATGTGGTGGGGCGGCACGCTGGTCGTCGGCGCCGACAAGTCGTACTTCCCGGCCGGCACCACCACGACCACGCCGACCGCGTCCGGCTCGACGGTCACGGTCAACGCGCAGGGCACCCCGGCGGGCGGCGTGGACGCGCACTTCAACCTGCTGATCGACGGTCAGAAGGTGGGCGAGGGTGTCGCCGGCAGCACGGCCAAGGACTACACCTTTACCACCAGCGCGACGGCGGATGCCGCGCACAAGGTGCAGGTGCAGTTCGACAACGACGCCATCATCAACGGCCAGGACCGCAACCTGATCGTCAACAAGATCACCATCAACGGCCACGCCGTGGCGCCGACCGCGTCGAACGTGACCTACGACCGCGGCGCGCTGGATGGGCAGGACGTGCTTGCCGGCCAGTCGGGCATGTGGTGGAACGGCACGCTGGTGGTCAACGCCGACAAGTCCTACTTCCCTGCGGCGCCCACCGCGGCGGCGGCCCAGCAGGACGTCTACCAGCATCTGGTCACCCAGACCGTGCAGACCGCCCCGGTGGACGCCCACACCGCCAGCCACCCGGTTGCGTCGACGGACCTGACGTTCACCGACACCGCGGTGCACACGCTGGTGGACCCGCTGCACCACTACGACACGGCCGCGTAAGGCCGGGTTTCGCTACCATTCAGCCCCGACGGCGACCCGCCGTCGGGGCTTTTTGCGTTCGGGGACGGGGGTGGCGCTCCCCGGTGCGTCGAGCCCGTTCATGATCAGGAAGGCGCTCGCCGGGTCGGAAAAGGAGAACCGGATGGTAACGCTTCCGTCGCGCCCAAAGCCGAAGCGCAGTTTTGGTGCATCGACCCGATACTCCTCGACGCGGCGCCAGACGGTGACGAGAACGTCTTCCGCTTCCGACAGAGAAACACCGCGCAGGCTCGCATTCACCATGCCATGTCTCCAGGCCTTCAAAAGAGCGCAATATCCTGTCGTCCACCGGACGTGGGGTGGTGGTCCGTTCTTATGCGGGACTCATATCATGCTGATTTTTGCCCGCAGCAACGCTATTTGGGTGAAATAGTCTTGCGATTCCGCGTCGTTGCACAGCAGCTTTACAGATGATGCTCTCGATGAGCTTAGATCGACTGTGTAAGTCTTGATCAATCGGGTGCACGCCGAAGCAAAAGGGGCATCTCCGCGCGTGCCCCAATCGGCGACCCACCCCTACTGTGGAGGCAGGCCCAGCACCGCGGCAACGGGTTCTCCCGAATCCGTCTCATAGGCAAGTCCCTTACCACTCACGCCTAAGGGGCGTGCCCGCTTGCGGAACCCCTGCGCATTCCCCCCCGTTTCCTCAGCAAATGCTGCGAGTACCGCGGCTTACACGCGCGGGGTGGAGTTGCGATGACGGGCATGGGCGCGGGCAGGGGCAAGGGCGGCGGCACGGTGCGGGTGGCGGTGGCCGGCGTCGGCAACTGCGCGTCGTCCCTGGTGCAGGGCGTGCGGTACTACCGCGACGCCGCGGACGATGCCGAGGTGCCGGGGCTGATGCACGTGCGCCTGGGCGGCTACCATGTCGGTGATGTGACCTTCTGCGCCGCCTTCGACGTGGCCGCCACCAAGGTCGGCCGCGACCTGTCCGAAGCCGTGTTCGCCGAGCCCAACAACACCATGCGCTTCGCCGACGTGCCCCCGCTCGACGTGCCGGTGCACCGCGGGCCGACGATGGACGGTTTCGGCAAATACCTGTCCGGCTTCGTCGAGGAGTCCTCCGCCCCCGTCGACGACGTGACCGCCATCCTCAGGCGCACGCGCGCCGACGTGCTGGTCTCCTACCTGCCGGTGGGGTCGGAGCAGGCGACGCGCTGGTACGCCGAGCGGGCGCTGGAGGCCGGCTGCGCCTTCGTCAACTGCATCCCGGTGTTCATCGCGTCCGACGCGGCGTGGACGCGCCGCTTCGCTGAGAGGGGGTTGCCGCTCATCGGCGATGACATCAAGTCCCAGGTCGGCGCCACCATCGTGCACCGTGTGCTGGCCAATTTGATGCGCGAGCGCGGCGTGCGGCTGGACCGCACCTACCAGCTGAACTTCGGCGGCAACACCGACTTCCTCAACATGCTGGAGCGCGAGCGGCTGGAGTCGAAGAAGATCTCCAAGACGCAGGCGGTCATCAGCCAGGTCGGCCACACGCTGCCCAAGGGCGACTGCCACATCGGCCCATCCGACCACGTGCCGTGGCTGACCGACCGCAAGTGGGCGCACATCCGCCTGGAGGCCACGGCCTTCGGCGGCGTGCCGCTCAGCATCGACCTGAAGCTGGAGGTGTGGGACAGCCCGAACTCCGCGGGCGTGGTGATCGACGCGGTGCGCTGCGCCAAGCTGGCGCTCGACCGCGGCATCGGCGGCCCGCTGGAGGGGCCGTCGTCCTATTTCATGAAGTCACCGCCGGTGCAGTTCACCGACGCCGAAGCGCGTCTGCGCACCGAGCGGTTCATCGAGTCCGGCGACCCCTGTTGACGCGGATGACGTCCATCCACCTCATCCGCCACACCGACCATGATTGGGTCGAACGGGGGCTCGCCGGGCGCTTGGCCGTGCCGCTGAACGAGCGGGGCGTCGCCCAGGCCGAGGCGCTCGGCCGCTGGTACGCCGGGCAGCGCGTGGATGGCGTGTGGGCGAGCCCGCTGGTGCGCACGCAGCAGACCGCCGAGCCCATCGCCCGCGCCCTCGGCCTGCCGGTCCAGACCGCCGACGCGCTGCTGGAGGTGGACTTCGGCGAATGGGAGGGCAAGGCGTTCACCGACCTGGACCACGATCCGGCGTGGCCGCGCTGGAACGGCGTGCGCGGCCGGGTGCGCGCACCGGGCGGTGAAGCGATGATTGAGGTGCAGGCGCGCATGTGCGGCTTCATCAACGACCTGTGCGATCGCGATCCCCAGGGCTGCCACGTGCTGGTCAGCCACGGCGACCCGATCCGCGCGGCTCTGGCGTATTACCTCGGTGTTCCCATCGACCTTTTTTTGCGGATCGAGGTCTATCCCGGCTCCATCAGCGTTCTAGCCATCGACGGCTGGAGCCCGCGCGTCCTGCGGGTGAACGGCTCGGTCGGGGACGGAAGCATCGCGGTGACGCCATGAAATTCGTCATCTTCGGACTCACCATCAGCTCCTCCTGGGGCAACGGGCACGCCACGCTGTGGCGGGGCATGGTCAAGGCGCTGGCGCGCCGGGGACACCGGGTGGTGTTCTTCGAGCGCGACGTGCCCTATTACGCGGAGCACCGCGACTGCTGGGAAATCCCCGGTGGCGAGCTGGTGCTCTATCCCGACTGGGACAGCGTCGTCCACGACGCCGAGGGCCGGCTGGCCGACGCGGACGTGGCGATGGTCACCTCCTATTGCCCGAACGGGGTAGCGGCCTGCGACCTCGTGCTCGGCTCCAAGGCGCAGCGCAAGGTCTTCTACGACCTCGACACGCCGGTGACGCTGGCCCGCCTCAAGGCCGGCGAGCGGCCGGGCTACCTGCCCAAGGACGGCTTGGGCGGCTTCGACCTCGTGCTCAGCTACACCGGCGGGCAGGCGCTGACCGAACTGCGCGAGCGGCTGGGGGCCAAAGTGGCGCTGCCGCTCTACGGCTGGGTGGACCCGGAGGTGCACAAGCCGACCTCCATGGTCGAGACCTACATGGCCGACCTCTCCTACCTCGGCACCTACGCCGAGGATCGGCAGGAGGCGCTGGAGCGACTGTTCCTCGAACCGGCGCGCCGGCTGCCGCGGCGGCGCTTCGTCATCGGCGGCGCGCAGTACCCGCACGACTTCCCATGGACGCCCAACCTGTACTTCGTCCGCCATCTGCCGCCCGGCGAGCACCCGGCGTTCTTCAGCTCGTCGCGGCTGACGCTGAACGTCACGCGCGGGGCGATGAAGCGCATGGGCTGGTGCCCGTCCGGCCGGCTGTTCGAGGCGGCGGCCTGCGGCGCCCCGGTCATCTCCGACGCGTTCGAGGGGATGAACGCCTTCTTCGAGCCGGGCCGCGAGATCCTGGTGGCGCGCGACACCGACGACGTGACGACGGCGCTGTCCCTGCCGCGCGGCCACCTGGAGCAGATCGCCCGCCGGGCGCGCGAGCGCACGCTGGCCGAACACACCGCCGAGCGCCGCGTCATCGACCTGCGCAAGGCGCTGGAAGCCGCCGGCAAACGCGCGGGGGGCATGTGATGGCGGGTCGGGGAAAGGGCATCTGACATGTGGGGCATCATTCCCGCGGCCGGCAGCGGCACGCGCATCCAACCACTTGCCTTTTCCAAGGAGCTGCTGCCCGTCGGTGTCCGCCTGGACGGCGGCACCGAGCGCCCGCGCGCGGTCAGCGAGTACCTCGTGGACCGCATGGTCCGGGGCGGGGCGGACAAGATCGCCTTCGTCATCTCGCCGGCCAAGTTCGACATCCTGCAATATTACGGCGGCCGCCTGGACGGCGTGGACATGGCCTATGTGGTGCAGCCGCGCCCCGGCGGCCTGTGCGACGCGCTGTTCCGCGCCCGCCACCTGATCCACCCGAGCGAGCTGGTGATGATCGGCCTGCCGGACACGGTCTGGTTTCCCGAAGACGCGCTGGCCACGCTGCCCGGCGACCGGCTGTCCTTCCTGCTGTTCCCCGTCGAGCAGCCGCACCTCTTCGACGCCGTGGTAACCGACGGGCAGGGCCGCGTGCGGGAGATCCAGGTGAAAAGCCCACAAGCCGCCACCCGCTGGATCTGGGGTGCGTTCAAGATGCCCGGCGCGGTGTTCCACGACCTGCACCGCCTGTGGGTCGAGCGCGAGCGGCAGGACGAGTACATCGGCACCCTCGTCAACGCCTGGATCGCCGAAGGTGGCGAGGCGGCCGGCGTGCGCGCCGGCACGTCGTACGTGGACGTCGGCACCGTGCGCGGCTACCGCGCCGCCATCGGCCTGCTCGGCAGCGCCCAACCGGAAGCGACGGATTGACCATGGAGGCAAGCCCCTTGACCCCCGACCTCCCCCCCGACCTGATCGAGCGGCGCGTCCGTGAGCTGGGCCGCTGGTTCCACAACCTCGACCTCAAGGGCGTGCAGACCGCGCCCGACCATTTCCTCGGCGACTACCCGCGCGTCAAGTGGCAGCGCTTCGCCCATGCCATCCCGGCGGACCTGACCGGCAGGACGGTGCTGGACCTCGGCTGCAACGGCGGCTTCTACGCGCTGGAGATGAAGCGGCGGGGGGCGGATCGGGTCGTCGCGGTGGACTATGACGACGATTACCTCGCCCAGGCGCGCTTCGCCGCCGAAGTGACGGGGGCCGATATCGAGTTCCGCAAACTGTCCGTCTACGACGTGGCGGCGCTCCGGGAGAGGTTCGATCTCGTGCTCTTCATGGGGGTGCTCTACCACCTGCGCCATCCCCTGCTGGCGCTCGACCTCATCCGCGAGCACGTCGCCGGTGACCTTCTGGTGTTCCAATCCATGCTGCGCGGCACGCAGGAGGTGGAGACGGTGGAACCCGACTATCCCTTCAGCGCGACCGAACACTTCGAACGCCCGGCTTACCCGCGCATGGCATTCATTGAGAATAAATACTGCGGCGACGAGACGAACTGGTGGGTCCCGAACCGGGCCTGCGCCGAGGCGATGCTGCGCTCGGCCGGGTTCCAGGTGATCGGCCACCCGGAGGAGGAGGTCTTCGTCTGCCGCGTCGCCGAGCGTTCGCGCTGGGTGGCGCCGGTGTATCCGTCGCACGGGGAATAAAGGGGGGAGCAGGGGGGATGATCGAAGCGGTGATGCTCTGGAACGAGCCCAACAACAAGTCCCACTGGGACTTCCCCATCGATCCGGAGTGGACCCGGTTCGCCGACATGACGAAGTGTGCGGCCGACGCGATCCGGGCGGTCAACCCGGCCCTGCCGCAGGTGCTCGGCGGCATCTCGCCCATCGACCCCGCCTTCATCGCCAACATGAAGCGCCAGGGCGTGCTGGACAAGCTGGACGCGGTGGCGGTGCACGGCTTTCCCCTGGATTGGAACCACTGGCAGATCAACGAGTGGCCGGCCAAGCTGAAGGAAATCCAGGCGGTCACCGACTTGCCCGTGTGGGTGTCGGAGGTCGGCGTCTCCACCTTCGGCGCCGAGGAGGTGCAGGTCTTCGGCGTGCAGCGCACCGCCGAGTTGCTGACCGGCCGCGCCCCGCGCATCCACTGGTACAGCCTGTTCGACCTGCCGCGCTCCTGGCCGGCGACGACGCGCCACAAGGAGGCGGAGGGCTCCTCCTACTACCGGCACTTCTACATGGGCCTGATCCGCGAGGACGGCACGCCGAAGCCGGCGCTCGACGCCTTCCGCGCGGTGACGCCGGACATCGGCCTGTGCCAGTGGTTCCACTTCCAGGACCACCGCCTGGACGAGGGCGTGCGCTGGATGAAGGACCTCGGCGTCACGTACCTGCGCACCGGCCTGAGCTGGGCCGACTCTTACCGCGAGGGGGCGCTGGACTGGTTCGACCGGCAGATGGAGGCGCTGGCCGACTTCGACGTGACGGTCACCTTCTGCTTCACGCCCGAGCATCTGGGCATCGAGCCGCACCACACCAGCCCGCCCAAGGCCAACGAGCAGTTCGCGGAATTCTGCGCCGAGATGGTGCGCCGCTACGCCCCGGCGGGTGCCGCGCCCGGCGCCACCGCGCTGGAGGGCGTGCCATGGTCCTGACCATTCTCAGCGTCGCCTCGCCCTTCGGCCCGGAGGCCGGCGGCGAAGCCGATGCGGCGCTGACCGTGCTCGACGCCGCGCTGGTGCGCGCCGGGCACCGCTCGCTGGTGATCGCCCCGGACGGGGCGCGGGTGGCCGGAACGCTGATTCCGCTGCCGCGGGTGCACGGTCCCTTGGACGAGGCGGCGCGCGCCGCCGTGCACGCCCGCGTGCGCGCCACCATCGCCGGGGCGTTGAACCGCACCGCGGTCGATCTGGTGCACCTGCACGACGCGGACTTCCACGCCCACTTGCCGCCGCCCGGCGTGCCGACGCTGGTCACGCTGCACCGGCCGTTGGCGCACTATCCCCCGGCGGCGCTCACCCCCAACCGGCCGGCGACGTGGCTGCACAGCGTGTCGGCGGTGCAGCAGCGCACGGCGCCCCCCGGCGTGTCCCTGCTGCCGCCCATCGAGCCCGGCGTGGCGGTGGACAAGCTGTCGATCCGCGTGCCGAAGCGCCGCTTCGCCGTGGCGCTCGGCCGCATCGGCCCGGAGACCGGGCTGCATCTGGCGCTCGACGCCGCGGCCATGGCCGAGGTGCAGATCCTGCTGGCCGGCGAGGTCGACGCCCACCCAGAGCACCAGCGCTATTTCCGCGAGGAGATCCAGCCGCGCCTGGACAGCCGGCGGCGCTTCCTGGGGGACATCGGCTTCGGCCGCAAGCGCTGGATGCTCGGCTCGGCCCGCTGTCTGCTGGCGCCCAGCCGGGAGCCGGAGGCCAGCGCGCTGGCCGCCATGGAGGCGCTGGCCTGCGGCACGCCGGTGGTGGCTTTCCCGTGTGGCGCGCTGGCCGATGTGGTCGAGCCGGGCGTCACCGGCTTCCTGGTGAACGACGTGCAGGAGATGGCCGACGCCATCGCCGACGCCGAACACCTCGACCCCGAAGCCTGCCGCGCCGCCGCCCGCAGCCGCCATTCCGAGGAGCGCATGGCCGCGCGCTATCTGGCGCTGTACGGGGATCTGGTGGCCGGCGAGGAGCGCAGCGAGGAGCGCAGCGAGGAGCGCGCGGCGGGGGCGGCTTAGCCGAGGATCCTCCCCATCGCCACATGGTCGGCGAACCGCCCGTCGATGAGGGCGTAGCGGCGGCACACCGCCTCCTCCTCGAAACCGCACGCGGTGTAGAACCGCCGCGCCCTGACGTTCGGGCCGAGCACCCACAGCGCCAGCCGGTGCGCGCCGCGCCCGCGCGCCCAAGCCTCGGCCGCCGCCATCAGCCGCCTGCCGATTCCGCTCGCCCAGTACTCGCGGCGCACCGCCATGCCGACGCTGGCCTCGTGCGCGGTGCGCCGGCAGCCTCCGGTCCACACCGAGATCGTGCCGGCCAGCACGCCGTCCACCGCCGCGACGATGGTCGTTCGCTGCGGGTCCAGCCGCTGCCCGGCCAGGAAGCGGCGCGCAGCCGCGGCGTCGGTCAGTCCCTCCGCGGCGGTGCGCAGGAGGAACGGCGTCTCCCGCCGCACGGTCTGGTCGTAGTCGACATAGGCCGCGGCGTCACCGGGCATCGCCTCGCGCACCGCCAGTCCGGCGAGCGCTGCCGGCGGCAGCGCGTCGAACAGCAGCGGCGGCCACTCCGGCGTGTCCGGCGCGCTGAAATCCTTGGCCAGGATGTGTTCGTCGCAGAACCCGCCGCCGAAGCGCAGCGCGTGCACCAGCCGCCCCTCGTCCTGGAAGCCCAAACGGCGGTACAGCGCGAGCGCCCGCCGGTTGGGTTCGGCGACCGTCAGCTCCAGCCGGCGGCACCCTTGCGACTGCGCCCACGCCTCGACCGCCGCGAACAGGCGCGTGCCCACACCGCGGCCCTGCCACCGCGGCAGCACGCCGAGCATCAGCGTCGCCACGCCGCGGTTGCGCCGAAAGCGCCCGCCGGTGGCGGTCAGCGTGCCGACCGGTTGGCCATCCGCTTCCGCGACCAGCAGCGTGTTGCTGGCAAAGGCCAGGAACGCAGACAGATCCTCAACAGGGTCGGCGCCGCCATGCCACGCCGGCCGCTCGCCGGGCTCGTGCAGCGTGTGGGGGGCGTGGGCGTTCACCTCGGCCATCAGCGCGAGGAGGGCAGGGGCTTCATTCGGGCGGGCGGGGCGGGTGGCGATCGGGTCGTGCATGGCCGCATTACACCCGCAGGGCAGGGCGGACGCAAAGCGCGTTGTCGGGCGGTGGCGGCGCGGCTATCGTCCGGCGCGCAAAAAATCCCTGGGGAGAGGCCCGCATGCCCACCGTCACCATTCGCCCGGCCGTCGAGGCCGACGCCGTGGCCATCCTCGGCTTCGTTCGGGAATTGGCCGAGTTCGAGCGCGAGCCCGACGCCGTGAAGTCCACCGTGGACGACATCCGCCGCGAGGGCTGGGGGCCGGACCCGGTGTTCGAGGCGCTGATGGCCGAACTGGACGGCGTGCCGGTCGGTTTCGCGCTGACCTTCCGCAACTACTCGACCTGGGAGGGCCGGGCCGGCCTGTTCGTCGAGGATCTGTATGTGCAGCCGCACGCCCGCACGTACGGGGTTGGCCGCAAGCTGCTGGCCGCGGTGGCGCAACGCGCCGTCGAGCGCGGCTGCAAGCGTGTGGACCTGAACGTGCTGAACTGGAACCCGGCGCGCGGCTTTTACGACCGCATCGGCTTCAAGCAGATGAAAGAGTGGCTGCCCTACCGCCTGACCGGCGAGGATCTCGCAAAACTTGCGAGCGAGGCCTGAAGGCCTCGGCTCTCAGCGGATCTGCGATCCGCCTGCCGCCGCCGCGCCTGCTTCGCACGCGCGGGAGAGGGCGCTGTAACCGCTTACGTCCATCGAACCGGAAGCGGTGCCGCGCCCACCGCATCGCTTCCCGGTGTTCACGCCGCCTTTTCGAGAACCGGCAGCTCGACCAGACGGGCATAGCCGTCGCGCTCGTCGCGCAGGGTCAGCAGCAGGTCGGCCAAGCTGTCGCGCACGAACGCATCTTCCTGGCTACCCAGCTTGTCCTTGGTAATCCGAATGAACTCATCCAAAAGCGCCATGTGCGCCAGGGAAGCGGACTGAACGCGGCTGCTAGCGGAAGAGAAGGCCATTGGGAAGCTCCATCGGTGGGTGTGCGTCGATGAAGCCATTAAGCGGCCGATTCAGTTAACGACTTACTAACGAGCCTAGGTGCGGAGGCGTATCTTGGGAATTACTCCGTTGAGCAAAGTCGTATACTGAGCCATTACTCGAACGGGGTACCCCCATCCGGCCTGGGCCGCCTCGTCCAGGCGTTCCATGGCGCGCAGCCAAGCCCGGCTGACCAGCGGGCGGGCCAGGGATTCCAAGTGTTCCGGCATGCCGTCGGGGTCCGGGCCTTCCATCAGCATCATGCCCTCGCCGCCCGGACCGAGGATGGTCCAGCCGCGCGCCTGCATCTCCGCCACCCGTTTCCTGGAGATGTACGCCTTAACGTTCTCGACCGCATACGAACCCATGGCAGCCTCCCGATCCGTCAACGTCACCCGCGGACGAACTGTGTCGTAGCTGTGGGAACAAATCAAGAACATTCTTTGTGTGGTGCGCCTCATCCCTTGCCGCAGCCCCACGCGGGGCAAGATTGACCGGCAGGACGACAGCCATCGGGGACGGCCACCATGCCCGGCAAGGACGCGCGCATCGAGACGGATTCCTTCGGCCCCATCGAGGTTCCGGCGGACCGCTATTGGGGGGCGCAGACGCAGCGCTCGCTCCAGAACTTCAAGATCGGCGGCGAGCGCATGCCGCCGCCGCTGGTGCGGGCGGTGGGCATCCAGAAGAAGGCGGCGGCGCAGGCCAACATGGTGCTGGGGGCGCTGGACCAGACCCTCGGCCGCGCCATCGCCGACGCGGCGGAGGAGGTGGTGGACGGAACCCTCATCGACCACTTCCCGCTGGTGGTCTGGCAGACCGGTTCCGGCACGCAGACCAACATGAACGCCAACGAGGTGATCTCGAACCGGGCGATCCAGATGCTGGGCGGGGAGATGGGCTCGAAGACGCCTGTGCACCCCAACGACCACGTCAACATGGGCCAGTCGTCCAATGACAGCTTCCCGACCGCCATGCACATCGCCGCGTGCGAGCAGTTGCGCCACGAACTGATCCCGGCGCTGGAGCACATGGCCGGCGTGCTGGAGGACAAGGTGAAGGCCTTTGCCGGCATCGTGAAGATCGGCCGCACCCACCTCCAGGACGCGACGCCCTTGACGCTCGGGCAGGAGTTCTCCGGCTATGCCGCGCAGGTGCGCTTCGGCATCGAGCGGCTGCGCGCCTGTCTGCCGCGGCTCTACCCGCTGGCGCAGGGCGGCACGGCGGTCGGCACCGGCCTCAACGCCCGCAAGGGCTTCGCCGAGGAGTTCGCGGCGCAAGTGGCGGCCATCACCGGCCTGCCGTTCGTCACCGCCGCGAACAAGTTCGAAGCCCTCGCCACGCACGATGCGCTGGTCGAGGCGCACGGCATGCTGAACACCATTGCCGTCTCCTTCATGAAGATCGCCAACGACGTGCGGCTTCTGGGGTCCGGCCCGCGCTGCGGCATCGGCGAGATCGTCCTGCCGGAGAATGAACCCGGCTCCTCCATCATGCCCGGCAAGGTCAACCCGACGCAGTCCGAGGCGATGACCATGGTCGCGGCCCAGGTGATGGGCAACCAGACGACGGTTACCATCGCCGGCGCCACCGGGCATTTCGAGCTGAACGTCTTCAAGCCAGTGATCGCCTACAACGTGTTGCAGTCGATCCGCCTGCTGTCCGACGCGGCGGTGAGCTTCACCGACAACGCCCTGGTCGGCATCGAGCCCAACCGCGAGCGGATCACCCAGTTGTTGAACGACAGCCTGATGCTGGTGACCGCGCTCAACCCGCACATCGGCTACGACAATGCCGCCAAGATCGCCAAGAAGGCCCACAAGGAGGGCTCGACGCTGAAGCAGGCCGGCGTGGCGCTGGGCCTGCTGACCGAGGATCAGTTCGACCAGTGGGTCAAGCCGGAGACGATGATTGGGCCGCGGTGATGTGGTAAATGCGGGCAACGCCGCAGCGCATCAACGAGCCCTACCCATGAAAAAGCGCTCTGTCCTCATTGCCGGCCACCCCACCAGCGTCTCGCTGGAGGAAGAGTTCTGGGACGCGCTCAAGGACATCGCGTCCACCCGCGGGGTCTCCGTCAACGCGCTGATCGAGGAGATCGACGCTGGCCGCGCCGGCAACCTGTCCAGCGCCGTCCGCGTCTTCGTCCTGAACGAGCTGCAACGGCGCCTTGCCGCCGGGGCGTGAGCGCTCTACACCGAAGCCCATCGCCCACCCCAGCCCCCGTGTGCGCCCGTGCCCGCCGACACCACCCCGCTCGACCTGATCGCCTTCGTCTGGTTCATCGGCGCCTGGGCCGTCTTCACCATCGTGCAGGACTACCTGTTGCAGGGCCGCGTCGCCGTCAACCAACACCTGACGCTGATCCGCCGCGAATGGATGGAGCGCATGCTGGAGCGCGACAACCGCATCATGGACTCGCAGCTCGTCGGCCACACCATGAACAGCTGCACCTTCTTCGCCTCCACCACCATGCTGGTGCTGGCCGGGCTGGTCGGCTCGTTCGGCGCCATCGAGCGGGTGCACGAGATCATCGGCGGGCTGTCCTTCACCGTCCACACCTCGCGCGAGCTGATGGAACTGAAGATGCTGGTGCTCATGGGCATCTTCGTGTTCGGCTTCTTCAAGTTCACCTGGGCGCTGCGCCAGTACAACTACCTGTGCGCGCTGCTCGGCTCGGCGCCGTTGCCGCCGGTGCCGGAGGCGGAGCGCAAGATCATGGCCCAGAACATCGCCTCGGCGCTGACGCTGGCGGTGAAGGCGTTCAACGGGGGCCTGCGCGCCTACTACTTCGCGCTGGCGGCGCTGGCGTGGTTCATCCATCCCGGAATCCTGATCGCCGCGACCGGCGGCGTGCTGCTGGTGCTGGTGCGCCGGCAGGGATTCTCGCGCACCGAGCGGGTCATCTCCGCCCAGGCCGACGCGCTGGAAAAAAAGCGGCGATAGAAGCCGTCGCCAAAGCGGATTGTTTGCGATACCTCCTTTGCGCGCTTCCGCCGCGTTCCACATCCCTTCCAAATGGACCGACGTTTCCTGGGGGGAGAGCATGAGCATGCACGACGTTCGGCAGACGCCGGAACCGGCGGCCGCGGGGTTTCCCCGCGCGGACGAGGTGCGCACCGTCGACGCAGCGCGGGTCGTCGGCTGGCTGTGGGCGGGGTGGGCCGACATGCGCGCGGCCGGCTGGGTCAGCCCGGCCTACGGCGCCATGTTCGTCGTCATCGGCTTCGCCCTCACCGCCGGGCTGGGCAAGGCCGGCATGCCCTACCTGATCGCGCCGATGATCGGCGCCTTCCTGCTGGTGGCGCCGCTGCTGTCGCTGGGGCTCTACAAGGTGTCCAAGGACGTGGAGGAGGGGCGGCGGCCGACCTTCTGGCGGGCGCTGACGGCGTGGCGGGCCAACCCCTACCACATCCTCACCGCCGGCCTCGTGCTGATGCTGTTCATGATGATCTGGGCGCGGCTCAACGTCATCGCTTTCGCGCTGTTCTTCCCCTACGTGTCGATGAGCGTCGCCAGCTTGCTGGAGCAGACCTTCACGTTCCAGGGGGTGATCTTCACGCTGTTCGTCACTGCGCTGGGCTTCGCCTTCGCCGCCGTCGCCTTCGTCACCAACGTCACCACGCTGCCGATGATGCTGGACCGCCAGGAGGACATCTTCAGCGCGGCGCTGGTGTCGGTGCTCGCGGTTGTGAAGAACCCCCGTGTCATGGCGCTGTGGGCCGGGCTGATCGTGCTGGTCACCGGCATCGGTCTGGTCACCGCGTTCGTCGGTCTGGTGGTGGCGCTGCCGTTGATCGGCCACGCGAGCTGGCACGCCTACCGCGATCTGGTGAAGCGCGAGGACGAGGCGTAGGCCCCATCAGGCGTACAGGCTCACGATGAGGTTGCTGGTCGTGTCCGCGCTGGCGCCGCCGAACAGGCTGAGGCGCCAGTCGCTCGACGCGCCGCTGTCCGGGTTGGCCTGATCGTACTGCGTCAGATAGCGCTTGATGAACGCCTCGCGGTAGGTCTTGTCGTTCAGCTTGCTGAGGTCCAGGCGGCTGGTGATCGCCGCCGCCTGGGTTTCGATGGGCTGGATGGCGATCTGAGCGGGCAGCCCGAGCGTCGAGGTCACCACGTCGCGCAGGATGCCGTCGCCGAGGATCGAATAGACCGACGAGGTCGAGTTGCCGATGTACTTCTCGAAATAGCGCGCCTTGCGGACGGCGATGTTCTCGGTGCCGATGGAGTTCTCGAACTTCGCCTGCTTGTAGGCGGCGATCAGGTTGTCCTGGGTGGATTGCAGCTTCAGCCGGTCCAGGCCGCTCTCGCCGAACCGCAGCGTATCGGCCGCCTGGGCGTAGCGCTTGTCGCTCAAGCGGTTCATGACGGCGTTCGTGTCGTCCACCTTCTCGGACAGGATGCGGCGCATCTTGCCGGGATACTGCTCCTCTCCGGACAGGTTGGTGGCGGTGGCGAGGAACGCCACCAGACGATAGTCCTTGAACAGATCGTCGACGCTCTCCGCCTTGGACACCGCCTTGGTGAAGTAGTCGATGTCCTTCTGGATGTTGGATGTCTGCTGGAACGTCTTTTCCAGCGAGGTGCCGCTGATCACGTATTTCTGGTAGGTGTCGATGGAGGAGGTCATGGCGCGGCACCCCGGTTTTGGGGGCACCCGTTCCGGCGGAACGGCCCCTAAACCGATTGGACGGCGCCGCCGCGCGACTCCTGCGCGGCCGAAGGAAAAATTTTATACCCTCGCGCCCGGCCTATTTCCGCAGCACCTTGCCGCCTTTCTTCGCCATCTTCGACCAGTCCTTGGCGAAGTAGGCGAAGTCGCGGCTGGGGTGACCGAACAGGAAGCCTTGGGCCAGCGGCACCTTCAGGTCGGCCAGCAGCCTGGCGTGGTCCGGCTCCTCGACCTGCTCGCCGATCAGCGTGAGGTCGAGCTGGTGGCAGACATCCACCATGGAGCGCAGCATCGCCATGTCGCGGGCGCTGCCCGCCGCGCCGCGCACGAAGCTGCCGTCGATCTTGGCGAAGTCCACCTGCAACCCGTACAGCGACTGGAACGAGGTGGACCCGGCGCCGACGTCGTCCAGGCACAGCCGGTAGCCCGCCCCGCGCAGCTTCTGCAACACGTCGTTCAGCTTGCCGATGTCGGAGACCACCACCGTCTCCGTCACCTCCAGCAGCAGCTTGCGCGCCAGCTCGCCATAGGGTTCGGTGACCGCCTGGAACTGGCGCAGGAACAGCGGGCTCATCAGCGTCTTGGCCGACAGGTTGATCGCCACGTCCGGCAGCTTGGGCTCCCGGTGGTAGGTCTTCAGCGTGTCGAGCACCGATTGCGTCAGCAGCAGGTCGAAGTCGTAGATCAGCCCGACGTCCTCGGCGAAGGTGATGAAGTCGGCTGGCGACGGCATGCCTTCCAGGCGCGTCAGCGCCTCCAGATGGTGGACCTGCTCGGTCTCCAGATCGACGATAGGCTGGTAGACGACGAAGAAATCGCGCTTCTCGATGGTGGCGCGCGCCCGGCCGATGCGGTCCACCGCGTCGGACAGCATGCGTTGCGCGCCGTCTTCCAGCGAGGCGATGGTGTATTCGCCGCTCTGCGCCGTGGCGAAGGCCTGCACCGTATAGACCAGCGCCCGCGCCGCGTCGGTGGCGTCGAGCTGCGAGTCGGCCATGTCCAGCGACCAGCTGCGGATGCCGCCCTCCAGTTCGCCGCCGGCCTCCTTGATGATGTCGGCGATGTGGGTTTCCACCTCGTCGCCGTCCACGTCGGTGGCGTGCACGATGCCGAAGCGGTCGGCGCCCAGTTGGCCGGCGCTGTCGCCATCGGCGGAAATGCCCCGCAGATAGGCGTCGATGCCCTGCCGCACCTCGGCCGCCGCACCCTCGGGCATGGAATCGACCATGCTCTGCAAGCCCTCGATCAGCAGCAGCGTCAGGCCGTTGTCCAGGCCCCGCTCGCGCGCCTGGACGATGCGTTCCTCCAGGATGGCGGTGAAGGCGTGGCCGTCCAGCAGTTGCCCGGCCCCGGCGGTGCCGCCGGGCATTGCGTTGTGCATGCCGCGCGGACCGGAAGCCAGCTGCACCGTCAGGAACAGCGAGCCGGGGCAGGAGTCGAGCCGGCAGCCGCCGAGCAGCGCCGGGAAGCGGTGGCCGTCGAAGCCCTGGAACACCAGGCGGGCCGGCTTGATGCGCGTCTTCTCGGCGATTCGGTTGAGCAGCACGTCCAGGTACTTGCGGTCGCTCGTTGCCACGTGGTCGTGCAGGCTGGTGCCGACCAGCGCGCCGACGTCCTCCGCCGTCAGCCGGCAGCGCGCGCCGGCCGAGAACAGGATGACGCCCTTCGGGTCGGTCTCGATCAGCAGGTCGGCGGCGGCGAAGGCGAACCCGACGAAGCGGTCGCGGTCACGGTTGCCGGTGGACGGCTTGGCCACGGGGGCGCCGGCGGGATTGGCGCGCCGCCGCTCCACGCCCCGTGGCGGGCCTTCGGATGCCGGTATGTCCGCACTTTGAACCATGAGCCGTTCGTGTTTGAAACAAAACCAGGAGGGAGCGTTAGAAAGGTTGCCGGTGAGCCTACCTTTGATGCGAATTTGAAGAAAGTCGGAAGAATCGCGGTACGCGCCGTTGAGCGCGCGTTGCTGCCCTGCACGCGATCGGCCGTCCCCGCCGCCGCGGCGCGTCGACGGCGGGATTGCGGCGTTCAGCCGCACGACCAGCGGGGGTTGTCTGTTTGAAATCCGGGGCTACAAGCATAAACCCAATCCAGGCGCCCTCGAAGACTTGCTGTCCGGGCATGTCGATGGCAAATGCAACAATTAGAATGCAATCGATTTCATGACGGCGCCGTGTCGGCTTCCATAGACTTCGCTTCTTCGGGCTTCCGCGCGGTGATCCGGCGCGTGCAGCCCCGAATCCCTCTCATCGTCGTCGGGCTGGGCCTGCTGCTGATCGCCGCCGGTTTCTTCGTGGCGGGGCAGGTGATCGAACACGAGCGCCTCCAGGCCGTGGCCGGCGTGGAAAAGGAAACGGCCATCCTCGCGCGCGCCTATGAGGAGCACGTCCATCAGGTCGTCCGCCGCCTCGACACCGCCCTGACCGATCTGCGCGACGACTACGAGCGCGATCCGGCGGCCTTCGCCGGCAAGGCGGCGTGGCATTCGCCGATGCATGGGGATCTCGGCTTCCACGTCCTCGTGGTCGGTGCGGACGGCCTGCCGGTGGCCAGCAGCCTGGAGGTGCCGGCGCACCCGCTGGATTTCAGCGACCGCGAGTATTTCCGGTTCCACCGCGACTCCGCCGAGGACCGGCTGTACATCGGCAAGCCGCTGGTGGGGCGGATCTCCGGCCAGCAGACCGTCCAGGTCACGCGCCGCCTGCGCCGCCCCGACGGGGCGTTCGGCGGGGTCATGGTGCTGTCGGTGGACCCGGAGCGGCTGGCCGGCTTTTACGGCCCGGCCGAAATCGGCACGACCGGGACGGTGATGCTGGTGGGGACGGACCGGGTGATCCGCGCCCGCTCGTCCTCATTCCGGCCTGCGCTTCCGGCTCCGGCGCAGGCGGTGGGAAGCACGCACCCGGACCGTCCCTTCTTCGACTCCGCGCAGCCGTCGTCCGGCGTCTTCCATGCGTCCAGCCCGATCGACGGCGTTCCGCGCGTCGTCGCCTACCGGCGGCTTTCCGTCGATCCCCTCGTGGTGATCGTCTCGCTCGGCGAGGCGGAGGCCATGGCCGGGTTCGAGGAGCGGCGGCAATCCATCGTCCGGGCCGAAATCATCGTGTCCGCCATTGTGCTCTGCGGGGTGCTGGCGGTTGCGTGGCTCACCCACCTCCAGGCGCGCCAGCAGCACCGGCTGAGGGCGGCGAAGGCGCTGCTGGCGCAGACCGAGGAACGCTGGCGCCTTGCCCTGGGGGCGGTCGGCTACGGCGTGTGGGACTGGAACCCGCAAAGCGGGGAGGTCTATTACTCGGCGCGCTGGAAGGCCATGCTCGGCTTCGCCGAGGACGAGATTGGCGACGGGATCAGCGAGCGGGACAGCCGCATCCACCCCGACGACCGCGACGCCGTCCACGCCGCACTGGAGCGGCACTTTTCCGGGCAAACCCCGTTCTACGCCGACGAGCACCGGGTCCGCTGTAAGGACGGCCGTTACACGTGGATTCTCGACCGCGGCGTCGTCGTCAGCCGCGGGGCGGACGGGCGGCCGACGCGGGTCGTGGGCACGCACACCGACATCACCGAGCGCAAGCGCACGGAAGGGGCTCTCAACGCCACCGCGGCGCGCCTGACCGCCATTCTCGACAGCGTTCCGGTCGGTATCGTCATCGTCGATTCCGATCGGCGCATCACCGTGGCCAACGCCAAGATGGCGCAGATGCTCCAGCGGACCGTGGACGAACTGGTGGGGGCGCCGGCGCAGATCCTCCATGGCTCCGGCGAGTTGGACGAGAACATCGGCCAGCGCCTCTATCCCATGGTCAACTTCGGCGGCACGGTCAGTGAGGAACTGCCGATGCGCCGCAGCGACGGGACGTCGTTCTGGGCGCGCATGGCCGGGCGGCGCATCGCGATGGACGATCCGTCGCTCGGCACCGTTTGGGCCGTCGACGACGTCAGCCAACGCAAGAAGGCCGAACTGGCCCTGGACGCCAGCTACCGCTTCCAGCGGACGCTGATCGACACGATTCCCATCCCGATCTTCGTCAAGGACGCCGCGTTCCGCTACATCGACGCGAACGCCGCTTTCGAGCGGTGGATCGGCAAGGAGCGGGACGCCCTGCGGGGCCTGCCGGTCAGCGCCATCGCGCCGCCGGAACTCGCGCGCGTCTACGAGGAGGCCGACCGGACCCTCCTCGCCTCGCCGCACACCCAGGTCTACGAAGCCCTCACCAAGGGCGCCGACGGCATCGAGCGCGAGGTGGAGTTCTCCAAGGCCGTCTTCCACGACGCCGCGGGCGTTCCCGCCGGCATCGTCGGCATCATGATCGACGTCAGCGGGCGCAAGCAGGCCGAACTGGCGCTGCGCAAACGCCAGGAACTCTTCGAGCAGATCTTCGTCGCCAATCTGGCGGTCAAGCTGCTGGTCGATCCGGCGGACGGGCGGATCGTCGACGCGAACCCCGCGGCGGCGGCGTTCTACGGCCGCGGCCTGGACGAGCTGACGACCATGCGCATCGCCGACATCGACACGCTGTCGGCCGGCGAGGTCCGGCAGGAAACGGAACGGGCCGCGGCCGAGGGGCGGCGCTGTTGCCTGTTCCGGCACCGGGTGGCCGGCGGCGAGATCCGCGACGTCGAGGTCTACAGCAGCCTCATCGAGGTGAACGGCCGCAGCCTCCTGCTTTTCCTCGTCCACGACGTCACCGAGCGCCGGAAGGCGGAAGAGGCGCTCGAACGCCAGACGGCCGAACTCCAGCGCTCGAACGCCGAGTTGGAGGCCTTCGCCTATGTGGCCTCGCACGACCTCCGCCAGCCGTTGCGCACCATCAACAGCTATCTGGCGCTGGTGGAAAAGGACCTGGAAGGCCAACTGGACGATGATACCAGGGAATACATCGCCTTCGCCCGCAGCGGCGCCCAGCGCATGGACCGGCTGATCATCGACTTGCTGGAGTACAGCCGCGTCGGCCGCAAGTCGAAGCCGTTCGAGGACTGCCCGGCGTCGGAGATCGTCGAGACCGCCATCCAGAACCTGGAGGTCGCGATCGCCGAAGCCTCGGCGACGGTCACGGTGGACGACGGCCTTCCCACGCTCTGGGGCGACGCGAACGAACTGGTTCGGCTGTTCCAGAACATCGTCGGCAACGCGGTGAAGTACCGTGACGCCGCCCGCGATCCGGTGATTCATGTCTCCTGCGAGGGGGGCTCCGCCGAGGGCGGGGCGGACGTGTGGCATTTCACGGTTCGCGACAACGGCATCGGGATCGGGGCGGAGGATTTCGAGCGCGTGTTCGGCATCTTCCAACGGCTGCACGGCCGCGACGAGTACGAAGGCACGGGCGTCGGCCTCGCCGTGTGCAAGAAGATCGTCGAGCACCACGGCGGCCGCATCTGGGTCGAGTCCCGACTGGGAGAGGGAAGCGTCTTCCACATCACGCTGTCGTCCCGCAAGGCGCCGCACGCATGACCGGCCCGGCGCGCCATGCCCTCCCTGCGCGCATTGGTCGCAGCAAAGCTCGCGCGTGAAGGTTCGTTATCAAGGATTGGGAAACTATGTCAAAAGTAGTATAAACCGGTACCGACTCACCAATCGCCTCCGGGGCTTCGGGAATCGGGTGCCGCGGCCGGCGTATCGGGGCTGCGATCAGGCTCGGCGATGGGGGACGGGATGGTTACGCTGTATCGGCTCGGCAGGACGCCGGCCCTGCCCGCCGGGGGGCGCGCCCAGGGATGAACGCTGCGCTGTCCGGTGGCGCGGAGGCATGAGAATGCGGCTTCGGCAACACCACAACTACCTCTGGGCGTTCGCGGTCGGGCTGGTGATGGTGGCTGCCCTGTGGGGGGCCGTCTTCACCATCATCGCGCACAATCGCGGGGCGTTGCGTGCCGGTGCCCAGGTCGATGCCAACAACATGGCGCGCGTGTTCGCCGAGCACATCCGGCGCACCGTCACGATGATCGATCTGGCCCTCCTGGATTACCGCGACTATCACTGGTCCAATCCGGGCGTTCCGCCGGGCGAGGGGTGGCGGAACGCCTACCTCAAGGAAGGGGGCGTGTTCCAGTGGACGGTCGTCGATGCCAGCGGCATGGTGGTCTACTCCAATCTGGCCCCGGTGACCAAGCCGCTGGATCTGAGCGACCGCGAGCATTTCCGGGTGCACCGCGACTCCGACCGCGACGAGCTCTACATCAGCAAACCGGTGCTCGGGCGCGTCTCGCAGCGGTGGTCCATCCAGTTCACGCGGCGGCTGTACAATCCGAACGGCTCCTTCGCCGGCGTCATCGTGCTGTCGGTCGAGCCGGACTACTTCATCGCCAATTTCGAGGCGATCGACACCGGGCCGCACGGCGTGACCCTGCTGGCCGGAATGGATCAGGTCGTTCGCGCCCGGTTCAACCGGCAAGAGGCCGGCACCCAGGGACTCGGCGAGGTGCTGCCGTCCAGCTATCCCTTCTTCGATCCGGCGCAGCCGGTGGGCGTCACCTCGGTCACCAGCTTCCTGGACGGGATGGAGCGGCACACGGGCTGGCGCCAGATCAAGACCTTCCCGCTCGTCGTGGGCGTGCAGATCGCCGACGAGGACGTGCTGGAGCAGGGCGCATCCGTCGAGCGCAACCTGTACATCGTCGGAAGTCTGGTCACGGCCGTGCTGCTGGCCGGGGCGCTCGGCTTCGGCAATCTGCTGGATCGCCGGGAGCGGGCGCAGCACCAGTTGCGCCGGCATGCGGACGAGTTGCGTCTGGCGAACGAGGAGGTCGAGCGGCTGGCCTACGCCGCCGCCCACGACCTTCAGGAGCCCTTGCGGGCGCTCACCAGCTACAGCCAGCTGGTGAGCGCCAACCATGGCGCCAGCCTCGACGACGAGGGGCGGGAGTGGCTGGGCGAGGTCGTCTCGGCCGCCTCGCGGATGAAGGTGCTGCTGCGGGACATCCAGCTCTACCTCGCGGAAAAGGCCCTTCCCCTGTCGCCGGGGGCGACCCCGGCGGGCGACGCCCTGGATGCCGCGCTGGGCAAGCTCGCCCACTCCATCGCGGCGGCGCAGGCCGAGATCGACGTGTCGCCGCTGCCGGCGGTCGCGGCCGACGCGCGGCGGCTGACGGAGATCTTTTCCGTGCTCGTCGCCAACGCCGTGCAATACCGCTCCGCCGACCGGCCGCTCCGCATCCGCATCGGCGCGCGGCGCGAGGGCGCTTTCGACGTGATCGACGTGAGCGACAACGGCATCGGCATCGAACCGCAGTATTTCGAACGGATCTTCGAGATCTTCCAGCGCCTGCACAGCCGCGCCGACTACCCCGGCACCGGCATGGGTCTGGCCATCGTGCGCAAGATGGCGGACCGGCTGGGCGGCCGCATCGAGGTCGCGTCGGCGCCCGGCGCCGGCAGCACCTTTTCCGTATTCCTGCCGACCATGATCACCGAGGCTTATGATGCCCATTCAGGACGACAAAGCGTTCACCATCCTGCTGGTGGAGGACGATCCGGCGGACGCGGCGCTCGCAAGGCGGGCGCTGAAGCAAGGGCCGATCCCGTGTGAGGTCCACCACGCCAAGGACGGTGTCGAGGCGCTGGCGTTCCTGCGCCGGGAGGGCGAGCGCCATGCGTCCGCCCCGCGCCCGGATCTGATCCTGCTCGACCTCAACATGCCGCGCAAGGATGGCCGCGAAGTCCTTGGCGACCTGAAGGGCGACCCGGATCTGCGGGGCATTCCCGTCGTCGTGCTGACCACGTCGGACGTGCAGCGCGACATCGAGGCCAGCTATCTGAGCGGCGCCAACAGCTTCGTCACCAAGCCGATGGACGTGGAGGACTTCTTCGCGCTGATCCACACTGTCGAGAGCTATTGGTTCCGCACCGTGAAGTTACCGAAGTAATCGCACCGTATTCGTTGAGCGAGACGCCGCATGGCCGACAGGTCGATAATTGACGTTCTTCTGGTCGAGGACGACCCCGCCGACGCGGGGCTGGTCCGCCATGCGCTCCGCTCGCTGGGAGGCCGCTTCACGCTGACCCACCGCTTGACGCTGGAGGATGGCCTCGCCTCGTTGAGGGACAACCACTGCGACGTCGTTCTGCTCGACCTGACGCTGCCGGATTCGTCCGGCTTCGACACCATCCGCCGGGTGCGCGAGGCCAGCCCGGCCATGCCGCTGATCGTGCTGACCGGGCACGACGACGAGGACTTCGCCATGGAGGCCGTGGCGGCGGGCACCCAGGACTATTTGTTCAAGGGCACCACCGACGGGCTCGGCCTGCAACGCGCCATCCGCTACGCCATCGCCCGCAAGCAGCTCGAAGAGAAGCTGCGGCAGTCCGAACAGCGCTTGCAGGGCATCATCACGCTGGCCCAGGACGCCATCGTGTCGGTGGACCAGGGCCACCGCATCGTGCTGTTCAATCCGGCCGCCGAGCGCATGTTCGGCTACGCGGCGGACGAGGTCGCCGGCGCGCCGCTGAACACCCTTCTGCCGGAGCGCTACCAGCAGAGCCACGCGTCCCATGTGAACGACTACGCCGCCACCGGGCCGTCGTCGCGCAGCATGGCCCACCGCCGCGAGGTCATCGGCCTTGCCAAGGACGGGCGGGAGTTCCCGGTGGAGATTTCCATTTCCAAGGACGTCCAGCAGGACGGGCTGCTGCTGACGGCGGTCATCCGCGACGTGACGGAACGCAAGCGCTTCGAGAGCGAACTCAAGATCCTCGCCACCACGGATCCGTTGACCGGGCTGTCCAACCGGCGGGCGTTCCTGTCGGCGGCCGAGCGCGAACTGGGCCGCGTGCGCCGCTACGGGCGTCCGGCGGCGGTGCTGATGTTCGACATCGACCATTTCAAGCGCATCAACGACACGCACGGCCACGCCGTGGGGGACGTGGCCCTGCAACGCGTGGCGGCGGCCTGCCGGGAGCTGCTGCGCGACAGCGACCTCGTCGGCCGGCTGGGGGGCGAGGAGTTCGGCGTCCTGTTGCCGGAAACCGACACGGCCTCGGCGCTGGACGTCGCGGAACGGCTGCGCGCCGCGCTGGCGGCGGCGGTGGTCCCGGCGCCGGAGGGCGCCACCCTGACGCTCACCGCCAGCATCGGCGTGGCGGTCTGCGAGGCCCGCGACGGCAGCATCGAACAGGCGCTCGGCCGGGCCGACCGCGCCCTCTACCGGGCCAAGGGAGCGGGCCGGAACCGCATCGAGTCCGAGATTTCCGCCCTATCCCCGGCGTCCTAGGCAAGCCCTGATGTCCAACACTGACACCACCCAGGCACTGCCCATCCAGGTGCTTCTGGTCGAGGACGATCCGGGCGACGCCCGTCTGGTGCAGATCTGCCTGCGGCAACCCAAGCCCGGTGCTTTCGCCGTGCATCACGCGGCCAAGCTCGGCGAGGCGCTCGGCTGGCTTGCCGCGAACAGCGTCGACGTCATCCTGCTCGACCTGTCGCTGCCGGACAGCACGGGGTTCGGGACCATCGAAAAGGTCCGGGGCGCGTTTCCGGGCATTCCCGTCATCGTTCTGACCGGCCTGGACGACACCGATTTCGCGGTGCACGCCGTAGAGGCCGGCGCGCAGGATTTCCTGGTCAAGGGGCAGGCGGACGCCGCGCTGATGCAGCGCGCCATCCGCTACGCCATCTCGCGCCAGCGCCTGGAGGACGAACTGCGGGCGGCCAAGACGACGGCGGAGGCGGCCAGCCGCGCCAAGTCCGAGTTCCTGGCCACCATGAGCCACGAGATCCGCACGCCGATGAACGGCGTGCTCGGCACGCTGGCCCTGCTGGCCGACAGCGACCTCAATCCCGAGCAGCGGCGGCTGGCGGAGCTGTCGCGCCAGTCCGGCGAGGTGCTGCTGCGGCTGATCGACGAGATCCTGGATTTCTCGAAGATGGACGCCGGCAAGCTCAGCATCGAGGTGTCCGACTGCGACCCCGCCCAGATCGCCGAGGCGGTCGTCCAGGTTCTCCGTCCGCGGGCGGAGGAGAAGGGGTTGCGGCTGTCGTGCCGCATGGACCCGTCGGTTCCCGAAGCCGTCGCCACCGATCCGGCCCGGCTGCGGCAGATCCTGTTCAACCTCGTCGGCAACGCCGTCAAATTCACCAAGTCCGGCCATGTCGCCGTCCTGGCGCGCCGCGGCGCCGACCGGGCGGACGGCCGCTTCCTCCTGGAATTCGAGGTGGAGGACACCGGTATCGGCATCCCCGCCGAGACGCAGCCCAAGCTGTTCCAGCGCTTCATGCAGGGCGACAGCTCGATCACCCGGCGCTATGGCGGAACCGGCCTCGGCCTGGCGATCTGCAAGCAGCTCTGCGAGGCGATGGAGGGCGGCATCGGCGTCAGCAGCGCGCCGGGGCAGGGCAGTGTCTTCCGTTTCTCCATCACCTGCGCGCCGGGCGACGCGGCGGCGCTGCGCGAGGCGGCGCGGGCGGCCGATGGCGGGCCGGAGCGGTCGCTGCCGCCCTTGCGGATTCTGGCCGTGGACGACAGCGCGGTGAACCGGGACATCGCGCGCAGCCTCCTGCAGGGGGCCGGGCACAGCGTCGTCACCGCCGCCGACGGGGTCGCGGCGGTCCGGCTGGCCAGCGAACGGGATTTCGACCTCGTGCTGATGGACGTCCAGATGCCGGAGATGGACGGTCTGACGGCGACCCGGCTGATCCGCGGCCTGCCGCAGCCGAAAAACGGCGTTCCCGTGATCGCGCTGACCGCGCACGCCTCACGCAGCTCGCGGTCGGAGTGCCTGGCGGCGGGGATGAACGGTTTCGTGACGAAGCCCATCCGTCCCTCGGCCCTGCTTGCCGAGATCGGCACCGTGCTGCGGTCGTCCAACGACATCGAGTGGGACGACCCGGTGCCCCGGCCGGCCGCCGGGCTGATCGACAGCGAGCAGGTGGGGGCCGTCGCCGACGCCCTCGGGCCGTTGTGGATGGACACCGTCGAGGCGTTCGGGCAGTCGTCGCGCGAACTGATCCATGAGATCCTCGCGGCGCTGGAGGGCGGCGGCGACTGTGCCCGCGCCGCGCACATGCTGAAGGGGCAGTCCTGGAACCTCGGTGCCAAGCGGTTGGGCGACATGGGGCAGATCATCGAAAAGGCCCCGGAGGAGGAGGCGCGCCGCCTCGCCGCCACGCTGGCCGAGGTTCTCGACGACACGCTCTCGGCGCTGGCAGCATCGGCCCCAGCCTCGTCAGAGTTGCCGGTGACCGCCGCGGCGGAGTCCTGAGATGCATGCTCCCGGCGGCACGGACGCGACCGTCACCATCGACCGCCTGTCGGCGTTCGCGCGCCTGCCGCACGCCTCCCCCTGCCCAGTTCAACGACTTGACTCTTGAGGTGATTCCATGAGCCTTGGTCACACACTCGACCGCAACGGCCCGGCGCTGACGGTTGCCTTGTCCGGTGACGTCACGTTTGCCGAGAGCGCCGCGTTCCGGGACATGATCACCGCGGTGATCGCGGCCAAGCCGACCGCCGTCGCGGTGGACCTGTCCGGCGTGCGGATCGTCGATTCCGCCGGATTGAGCCAGTTCGTCCTGCTGCGCGAGCAGCTGTCGAAGGCGGGCGCGTCGATCACCTTGCAGCGCCCGCCCGCCCACGTCGAGCGGGTGCTCGACGTCGTCGGCTTCAGCAAGCTCTTCACCATCATCCGCTGAGGCCGTCGCGATGCCGGCCGCCAGATCCGCGTTACGGGTGCTGATGCCGCCCCTGCTCGGGGATTCCCTGGCCGCGGCGCTTGCCGGGGCGGAGTGCCCGGTGCTGGACGGCGCCGTCGACGAGCGATGCTCGGCGGTTCTTCTCGACCAGCGCTGGCCGCCGCCGCGCACGCTGTTCGCCGCGGTGCTCGCCACGCGCACGGCCTACGACGGCGCGCTGGTGCCGTCCGTCGTCGGCTGGGCGGTCCACCACGGCCACCTGCCCGCCGACCGGCGCTGCGAGGCGGAAACCGCGCTGTGCGAAGCGCTCGCCAACGCGCTCATCCACGGGAACCTGGAACTGCCGGGCCTGGATGCCTATGGCGGCGACGTGAACGCCTTTCTCGCCGACATTTCCGTCCGCCTTGCCGACGATTCCTACGGCCTGCGCCCGGTCGGGCTCATGTGGCGGCGGACCCGGCGGTTGCTGCTGCTGCACGTGGACGATGCGGGCCACGGCTACAAGCGGTCCTCCCTTCGGCGCTCCGCCGCTGCCGTGCCGGCCTCCGGCCGCGGTTGGGCACTGATGACGGCCTTCGCGCGGCGTGTGCGGGTTTCCCGCGACGGCCGCCGCACCACACTGGGGTTCCTCCATGTCTGATGCCTTGACGATCCTGGAAGACTCCCTCGTCCTCGTCGTCGACGACGAGCCGCTGAACCGCATGATCATCGAAGCCCTTCTCCAGAAGGGCGGGTTCCGCAACGTGGCCTGTGCCGTCGACGGCGCCGAGGCGCTGGCCTTCGTGCAGGCGCGGACCCCGGCGTGCATCCTGCTCGACGTGATGATGCCGGAGGTGGACGGGCTGGAGGTGTGCCGCCGGCTCCGCGCCGATCCGCGCTACGCCAGGGTTCCCATCATCATCCAGACGGCGATGACCAGCCGCGAGGACCGCCGTGCGGCGTTCGCCGCGGGGGCGTCCGACGTGGTGGCCAAGCCCTACGATCCGGCGGAACTGGAGGCGCGCGTCCGCGTGCACCTGTCCAACGCCATCCTCTCGGCCGGCCTGCTCGCCTACCGCTCCCACATGGAAGCCGAGCTGGGCGAGGCGCGCGCGCTGTCGGAAACCGTCCTGCCGCAGCCCGAGGCGCTCGCCGACGTGGCGGCGCGCGGCGTGTCGCTCAGCCACTTCTACCGCCCGTGCTCCACCATCGGCGGGGATTACTGGAACACCTGGGATCTGGGGGGCGGCAAGGTGGCGCTGATGGTCGGCGACGTCTCGGGCCACGGTGTCTCCGCGGCGCTGCGGATGTTCGCCCTGCACACGCTGGTCTCGCCGCTGCCGCCCTTCGGCGCCAAACCGGAAGCGGTCGCCGGCCACCTCGACCAGCGCCTCCACGCCTATGGTCACCGCCGGGCGCAGTACGTGGCCGGGACCTACGGCGTCATCGACGTGGCCGGGCGGTCGTTCCGCTTCGTTCCCGGCGGGCTTCGCGACGGATTCATCCTGCGCCGCGACGGCGCGCTGGACCCCGTGACCCTGTCGGGGCTGCCCTTCGGCATCGTCGCCCAGACGGCGCGCGTGGCTAGCGAGATCGCGTTCGACGACGGCGACACGCTGATCCTCTACAGCGACGCCATGGTCGAGTGCGACGAGTCCTGCACGGCCGCGCCGAAGAGCGAGGACGACCTGCAAGCCTGGATGGCGCCGCTGCTCAGGGATGCCCCATCACAGGAGGAGCTGGCGCCGTGGCTCGGCGAGCGCTTTCTCGCCGAATTCGGCGATGGTGTGAATGACGACCTGCTGATCGTCGCCGCAACCCTCAAAGCCGCGCCCTGACGGCGCGGCGCATCACTGGCCGTCGTCGGAGCCCTTGCTCTGATCGAGGGTGTTGCGGGCCCCCTCGATCAACAGCTTGTTGAGGTCCATCTGCGTCCGGAAACCGCTCGCGATGCCGCGCACGCTGGCGCAGGACAGGAGTTTCTCGGCCTCGTCCAGTTGCGCGAGCTTGTTCAGAATCTCATCGGTCATGGCTATGCCTGCTATCCAATTCGTCGTGCCCCGGTTGGCTGTGAAAATCGCCAATACCCGCCTTGAATGCAATGCGGCATTTCGCAACGGCCGGTCATCGGACCCGCCACGACGCCCTTGCGCGCTCCCATGAGCGGTCCCATACATGGGGTTCGCCATCAGGAAGCGCGTCCATGTCGAACATCCATGAATTGCGGCGTCCCAAGCCGCCCCGCCGGTCCACCCTGCACCGCGACACGCTCGCCTGGTTGATGCTGCTGGCCGGCAGCGCGGCGGCGTTCCTGTCCGCTTACCTGCCGCCGTTTCGCGGGATGGAGACGCTGGTCGGGCTGGTGGTGATGATCGGCGGCTACATGGCGCTGTACGACCGTGCCCGCGGCTGACCGGTCCGTTCGGTGGCGGGGACGATGACAGGACGGCTCCTGGTTTCCATGCTGGTCATGATGGCGCTGGCGGCACCGATGGCCGCCGGGCCGGGGTTCGCCCAGGCTCCGGTCCAGCTCTACCCGCGCCCCGCCCCGGCCGTCCCGCCGCCCAGCCAGGAACCGGCGCCCCCCGTGCCGCAACCACCCATCCCGCCGCAACCCGCCGCCATCCCGCCGCCAATCCAGCCTAAGCCAGTCCAGCCCGCGCCGGGCCAAGGGGCGCCGCAAGACGATGTGCTCGCCGTGGTCGAGGGGTTCTACGCCGCGCTGGGGCGGGGCGACGGGCGGCAGGCCAACGAATTCCTGGTGCCGGAGAAACGCAACCAGGGCGCCTATGAGATCGCCTCGATGAGCCGCTTCTACTCGGCCATGAGCGAGCCGCTGCGGGTGATCGGCGTCGGGCGGATCGACCCGCTGGTCGTGCGCGTGCAGTACACCTACGCCCACCAGAGCGGCCGGCGCTGCGACGGGGTGGCCGACGTCACCGTGCACCGCGTCGGCGGCCGGGCGCTGATCGACCGGATCCGCGCGCTGAGCGGCTGCTGAGCCCACCCGCCCGGCCGGGAACGGGGTACCCCGCACGCCAGCGTCCTGCGGCCGGAACGGGGGCCGGTCCGCGCCCGTTGCACTTCCGGACGCACCGGCGGAGAGCGCGGCGATGGTGGACATCCTGCGGCGGCACAACGTGACGGTGGGCGGCTGCGGCCACAAGGCGCTGGTGCTCGGCCACGGGTTCGGCACCGACCAGCGCGTGTGGCGGCGCATCCGTCCGTGGGCCGAACGCCACTTCCTGACCATCGGCTTCGACGCCGCCGGCAGCGGCGGCGACGGCACGGGCTACGACGGCTTCCGCCACGGCTCGCACGCCGGCTTCGCCGAGGACCTGATCGCCATTCTCGACGCCTTCGGCATCGAGAGCTGCGTCTATGTCGGGCACGAGGCCGGCGCCATGGCGGCGGTGATCGCCGGCATCCTGGCGCCGCAGCGTTTCGAGCGCATGGTCCTGCTTACCCCCAGCGCCTGCGGCGTCGACCGCGACCGCTACCGCAGCGGCATCGACGCCACCACCATGCGGCGGATGATCGGCTGTATGACCCTCAACTACGCGACCTGGGTGCGCGAGTTCGCGGCGCTGGCGGTGGACGCTCCGCCCTCCAGCCCGGAGACGGAGGAGGTGGCGTCCTGCCTGGGCGCGGTGCGGCCGGACGTGGCCTTCCGGCTGGCCGCGGTGGCGTTCCAGTCCGACCTGCGCGGCTGGATCGACGACTTCGACGTGCCTTCCGTGCTGGTGCACACCGAGGACGACCCGCTGGTGCCCGAGGAGGCGGCCCACCACCTCTATGGCCTGTGGCCCTGCGTCGAGCGCGAGGTGCTGCCGGTGTCCGGCCACCTGCCGCACCTGACCGCCCCGGCTCTGGTGGTCGGCGTGCTTGCCCGGCACTTGAAGGACGTGGCGCGGGCGTGAGGGCGCGTCGGGCCGCCGATCTTCTTGCTCTTGCCGGCCGCTCGCTCTAGGATGGAAGTCCTTATTGGGAAAGGTGTGTCCGCACGATGCCGAGCGGATGAGACGCTGGGTAAAAATGTGTTTCATAGCGTTTCACTCCGTCTCATCCGGCGCCGGACGGATGCAACACTCCATCGAATCGCGTTTCGCAGCGTTGCATAGCGTCGCATCCGAACCGGCGGCGCTTCGTGTTCCATCGATCGTTCTTGACCGGTGTGAACGGCGACCGGATAGAATGGCCGCCAAGATTGGGAGAGCGAGCGAAAGCATGAAGACCGAAGTTCCGGGGTTGCGGTCGCACGACGCGGCGACGATCCGCACCATCCCGCTCTTCCAGCGGTTGCCCGACCGCGCGCTCACCATGCTGGTAGGCACCGCCCAGGTGCGTCAGGTGCCGCGCGGCACCACCCTGTTCGTGCAGGACGAGCCCGCCGACCGCTTTTTCGTGCTGCTGGAGGGCTGGGTGAAGCTCTACCGCCTGACCCGCGACGGGGCGGAGGCGGTGGTGAACGTCGTGGCGCCGGGCGAGACCTTCGCCGAGGCCGCCATGTTCGCCAGCGGCAAGTTCCCGGTGTGTGCCGAGGCGGTGGCCGATTCGCGCATGCTGACGCTGACCGCCGAGGGCTTCGCCCGCTGCCTGCGCGAGGACGATCAGATCGCCTTCGCCATGCTGGGCTCGCTGTCGCTGCGCCTGCGCCACCTCGTCCAGGCCATCGAGCAGTTGCAGGTGCAGCCGACTCCGCAGCGCGTCGGCACCTTCCTGCTGCGCTTCTGCCCGGAGGGGGCGGGTTCGGCGGTGTTCGCGCTGCCCTTCGACAAGGCGCTGATCGCGCGCCGCCTGGGGATGCAGCCGGAAACCTTCTCGCGCGCGCTGGCCAAACTGCGCGCCGTGGGGGTGGAGGCGCACGGCTCCACCATCTCCGTGGCGGATCTGGAGGGCCTGCGCCGCTTCTGCCGCGCCGAGGAGGAAGACGAGGATGCGGAGTGAGGGGGAACCCTGCACGTCGGGTGCGCCGGCTGGTCATGCCGCCGAGGGCTGTGATAACGTGCCGGGCTAGGGTTTCGAGCGGGGCTGGGCTGGATGAGCGACGAGTTTCTGTTTGCCGATGAGGAGCCGGGCTCGGACGCCGAGGCGGCATCGGCGAAAGACTCCCCGCCGGAGCCGGCCGAGCCATGGCTGATCCTCATCGTCGACGACGATCCGGCCATCCACGCCACCACCAAGATGGTGCTGCGCGGCTTCACCTTCGAAGGCCGCCCGGCGCAATTCCTGTCGGCCGCCACCGCCGCCGAGGCGCGCGGCATCCTGGCGGAGACCTCGCAGGTCGCCGTCGTGCTGCTCGACGTGGTGATGGAGTCGGACGATGCCGGCCTGCGTCTGGTCCGCTACATCCGCAACGAGCTGAAGAACCGCCGCGTGCGCATCATCCTGCGCACCGGCCAGCCCGGACAGGCGCCGGAACGCGACGTCATCCTCAACTATGACATCAACGACTACAAATCGAAGACCGAGCTGACGGCGCAGAAGCTGTTCACCTCGGTGGTGGCGGCGCTGCGCGGCTACCAGGACATCTCGGCCATCGAGCAGAACCGCCTGGGGCTGGAGCGCCTGCTGAACGCGTCTTCGGAACTGCTGGACAAGCGCACCATCGCCGAATACGTGGGCGGCGCCGTGCAGCAGATCCACGCCGTGTGCCCGGCCTGCACCGGGGCGCTGCTGGGCAGCCGCTCGGCCGAGGCGACGGCCGGCACGCCGGCCGGGGAGACCGCCGACGCGGCCCGCGAGTCGCGGGTGCTGGGCGGCGGTGGCCGGCTGTCCGGGCTGGATGGGCACACCATCGGCGCGGCCCTGCCCGAGGCGGACGCGGCGCTGGTGGCCGAAGCGCTGGACGACATGCACCACCGCTATGAGCGCGAACGCAGCGTGCTGGTGTTCCGCTCCACCTCGCGCCATCACGACACGGTGGTGTTCCTCAGCCACCAGCGCCCGCTGGACGAGGACGAGCGGCGGCTGCTGGAGGTGTTCTGCTCCAAGGTCGCGGTCGGCTTCGACAACGTCCACCTCTACGAGGAGCTGGGCGCCTTCAACCGCACCCTGGAAGGGCAGGTGACCGAGCGCACCCGCGAGCTGGTCGCCGCCTCGCACGCCGCCGAGACCGCGCGCGCCGAGGCGGAGGCCGCCAACCAGGCCAAATCGCTGTTCCTCGCCACCATGAGCCACGAGATCCGCACGCCGATGAACGGCGTGCAGGGCATGCTGGAGCTGTTGGAATACACGCCGCTGACGCCCGAGCAGCGCGAGCTGGTGGCGGTGGTGCGCGACAGCGCCGGGGCGTTGCTGACCATCATCAACGACATCCTCGACTTCTCGAAGATCGAGGCCGGCAAGCTGGACCTGGAACACATGCCGGTCTCGCTGGCCCAGGTGGTGGAAGGGGTGGCCGACACGCTGGCCCCCAGCGCGCGCAAGAAGGATCTGGCGCTCATCAGCTACATCGACCCGGAACTGCCGGCCGGCGTGATGGGCGACCCGGTGCGCATCCGGCAGGTGCTGTTCAACATCGCCGGCAACGCGGTGAAGTTCACCCCCACGGGCTCGGTCAAGCTGCGCGCCGAGCTGATCTCGCTGCGCGACGGCAAGGTGACGGTGGGCATCACCATCATCGACACCGGCATCGGCATCGCCAAGGACGTGCAGGCCCGCCTGTTCCGCCCCTTCACCCAGGCCGAGGCATCGACCACCCGGCGCTTCGGCGGCACCGGGCTGGGCCTGTCGATCTGCCGGCGCATCGCCGAGCTGATGGGCGGCGAGATCGGCGTGGAGAGCGAGCCCGGCGTCGGCACCACCTTCTGGTTCACCTTCACCGCCGACGTCGTGCCCGAGACGGCGCCCGCAAACGCCGCGCCCGAGACGCTGCCGCTGGCCGGCCTGCGCGTGCTGGTCGTCGATCCGGAAGGCGACGAGCGCCGCTTCGTCGCGCGCTACCTGACCGCCGAGGGCGCCCGCGTGGTGGAGGCCGCCGACGCGCTGGCGGCGATCCGCGAGCTGGACGGCGGCGCCGTCACCGACGTGGTGGTCGCCGCCGAAGAGGCCGATCTGGACGGGCTGCGCTGTGACCGGCGGATGCTCGAAACGGGGCTGGTGGCGGTGACGCAGGCGGCCATCCCCGGCCAGGCCGGCGGGGCGACGCTGGTCCCGCGCCCGGTGCGCCGGAGCACGCTGGTGCGCGGCGTCCTGATCGCGTCGGGCCGGCAGGCGGCGGACGCCGACGCCGACGCGGCGGGCGACGATTCGGTCCCGCCCGTTCCCGCCCGCACCCCGCCGTCGGTGGATGAGGCGCTGGCGCAGGGCCGGCTGATCCTGATCGCCGAGGACCACCCGACCAACCGGCAGGTGCTGCTGCGCCAGCTCGCCTTGCTCGGCCATGCCGCGGAGGTTGCCGGGGATGGGCGCGAGGCGCTGGAGAAGTGGCGCACCGGGCGCTACGCGCTGCTGCTTACCGACTGCCAGATGCCGGAGTTGGACGGCTTCGACCTGACGCGCGCCATCCGCGGCGAGGAGGCCGGCGGCCACCGCCGTCTGCCGATCGTCGCCATCACCGCCAACGCCATGGAGGGCGAAGCGCAGAAGTGCCTTGCCGCCGGCATGGACGACAGCGTCTCCAAGCCGGCGGAAATCAGCGACCTGCGCCGCATCGTCGAACGCTACCTGCCGCCGGTGACCGGCGCCGCGCCGGTGGGGGAGGCCGCCGCTTCGCCGCCGTCCGCTCCGCGCACCCGGCCGCCGCTGGACACCAGCGCGCTGGCGACGCTGTTCGACGGCGACGCCGACTTCGTCCGCCAGCTCCTCCAGGAGTTTCTGGCTTCCAACCGGGCGACCCGCGACCGTCTGGTGAAGGCGGCGGAGGCGAAGGCGTGGGACGAGGTCCGGCAGGCGGCGCACAAGCTGGCCGGGTCCTCGCGCACGGTGGGCGCCGACGATCTGGCGGCTGCCGGCGACGCCATCGAGGTGTCCCTGGTGGAAAGCCGCTTCGAGGGCATGGATGCCATGGTGGCGCGGGCGTCAGCGGAACTGGACCGGGTGGCGGCCTTCATCGACGAGATGTGATCCGCCGGGAGAACGCCGTGACCGCCTTCGTCGCCCTGCTGCGCGCTGTCAATGTCGGGGGAACCGGGAAGCTGCCCATGGCGGAGCTTCGGGCCATGTGCGAGCAGGCGGGATTCGCACGGGTGCAGACCTACATCGCCAGCGGCAACGTCGTCTTCGAAAGCGGCCTGCCGGAGGCGGAGGTCAAGGTGGTGCTGGAGGAACGGCTGGCGGCCTATGCGGGAAAGCCGGTCGGCGTCCTGGTGCGCAGTGCCGCGGAGATGGCGGCGGTGCAGGCCGGCAACCCCTTCCCGCACGGTGCCCCCAACCGGGTCGTCGCCATCTTCCTCGACCAGCCGCCGGCTGCCGATGCGCTCGACACCGTGACCGGGGTGCAGGGCGAAGAACTGCGGGCCGGGGAACGGGAGATCTACGTCCATTACGGCGACGGCATGGCGCGGTCCAGGCTGGTCGTCCCGGCGGCGAAGGCCGGCACCGCGCGGAACATGAACACCGTCGCCACACTGGCGGAAATGGCCGCGCGGCTGTGAGGCCGACCATAAGAAAACCCCTCCCCATGGACGCGGGGAGGGGTGTTCAAGTCCTGGCGGATAGGAGAGGGATCCGGGCGCCGGGATAGCGTGCGCCCAGGCCTCAACCGAACTTGTAACTTATGCCGTATCCGCCGCGCGGGTAGTCCCAGGCGATGTTTTCCTTGTCCTGGCAGATCACGCGGCAGGTGCCGCACTCCAGGCAGCCGTCCGTCGCCAGCGTCACCGTCCCACCGCCGTCCGCCGTGTAGCAGGCCGCCGGGCAGCACCACGTGCACGCCTTGTGCTCACAGCTCGTGCAGACCGCCTTGTCCCTGATGGCGATGTGCGGGTGGCTTTCGTCGACGATGTAGCGGTTCTGGTACAGCTTCTCTTCGACTTTCGGCAGCGTCATGTCGCTCATCGGAATGCCCTCGCCAGCTTGATCGCGTCGCCCACCAGCCCGAACACCGAGCGCTTCTTCACGAAGGAGCGCAGGATGTCCTTCTCCTTGGTCAGCTTGTCGACGCTGTCCACGGTGAAGAGGTTGTGCGCGGCGGCGTTGATAAGGTCGGGGTAGGCGCCGAAGAACTGCTTGTTCTCGTGCATGATCCCCGGCAGGTCCTTGTACTTCTTCAGATCCTTCATGACGAAGGAGGCGTCCAGCGCCTTCTTGTAGGCCGCGAGGTTGGCGGCGGTGAAGGGCTTGCCGTCCTTCTTCAGCGCGATGATCGTCTCCGCCGCCATGCGGCCCGAGGCCATGGCGAGGTTGGAGCCCTCGCGGTGCGCGGCGTTGTTGAAGTGCGCGGCGTCGCCCGCCACCACCCAGCCCTCGCCGTACAGCTCCGGCACGGCGTTGAAGCCGCCCTCGGGGATCATGTGCGCGGCGTATTCCTTCATCTCGGCACCCTCGATCAGCGGGGCGATGACGGGATGGCGCTTCAGATCCTCCAGCATCTTGTAGGGCGGGATGCCGCCCGCCTTGAAGTCGGAGATCAGGCAGCCGATGCCGATGGTGAGCGATTCCTTGTTGGTGTAGAGGAAGGCGGTGCCGACCATCCCCTTGGTCACCTTGCCCATGATCTCGATGACCACGCCCTCGTCGCCCTTCAGGCCGAAGCGCTGCTGGATCAACTCGGGATCGAGGAACAGGATCTCCTTCACCGCCAGCGCCACGTTCTGCGGCTCGGCTTCCTTCTGGATGCCGGCGCGCTTGGCCAGCAGCGCGTTGACGCCGTCCGCCATCACCACCACGTCGGCGTGGATCTCGCCGCCGACGCGGTCGGTGCGCACGCCGTAGACCTTGCCGGACGCGTCGCGCAGCAGATCGGTCACCGTGGTCTCGCAGATCTGCAAGGCCCCGGCCTCGCGGATCTTCTCGGAGAACCACTTGTCGATGTTGGCGCGGATGATCGTGTAGCGGTTCGGCGTGTCGGTGTTGAAGCTGTCCGAGCGGTAGTTGGTGCCGATGTAGCTGTCATCCCCCAGCAGCCAGATGCGCTGCTCAATGACGTGCCGCTCGGTCGGGCAGTCCTCGCGGAAGTCGGGGATGATCTTTTCCAGCTCCGAGGCGTACATGATGCCGCCCTGGACGTTCTTGGCGCCGGGGTACTCGCCGCGCTCAAGCTGGAGCACGCTCAAGCCCGCCTTCGCCATCGTGTAGGCCGCCGCGTTGCCGGACGGGCCGGCGCCGACGACAATCGCATCGAACTTTTCCACCATGTCCTGGTCCCTTCTCAGCTCGCCAGCCGGTTGACTTGAAGGCGCCGGGAGAACGCCTCCGTCAGGGCGGGCAGCACGGTCAGAGCGTCGCCGACGATCGCGTGGTGCGCGAAATCGAAGATCGTCGCGTTCGGGTCGGTGTTGATCGCCAGGATCAGGTCGGCCTTCTCCATGCCGACGCGGTGCTGGATGGCGCCGCTGATCCCGGCGGCGATGTACAGCTTCGGGCGCACCGTCTTGCCGGTCTGCCCGACCTGCCGGTCGAAGGTCGCCCAGCCCGCCTGCACCAGCGGCCGGGTGACGCCCACCTCGGCCCCCAGCACCTTGGCGAGGTCCCAGACCAGCGACAGGTTCTCCGGCTTGCCCAGCCCCTTGCCAGCGGCGACGATGATGTCGGCGAAGGCCAGCTGCGCCTCGTTCTGCGCGCTGTCGGGGATGAAGTTCAGCACCTTGGTGACGATGGCATCCTCGGACAGCAGCGGCGACACCTCGATGACGCGGCCGGCGCGGGTCTCGTCGCGGTCGGGCAGGGCCATGACGCGCGGGCGCACGGTGGCCATCTGCGGGCGGTAGGCCAGCGTCTGGATGGTGCACAAGAGCGTGCCGCCGAAGGTCGGCCGGGTGGCGGCGAGGCTGCGGTTCTCGGCGTAGATGTCCAGCTCCGTGCAGTCGGCGGTCAGGCCGGTCTTCAAGGTGGTGGCGATGGCGCCGGCCAGATCGCGGCCCAGCGTGGTGGCGCCCAGCAGCACGATTTCCGGCTTGTAGGCGTTCACCACGTCGGTCATGACGCGGGCGTAGGGTTCGGTGCGGTAGTCGTTCAGCACCGGGTCGGTCACCTTGTAGACCACGTCGGCGCCGTAGCCGAACGCCTCGCCGCAGATGCGGTTGAGGTCCGCGCTCTCGGCGCCGAGCACCACCGCGCCCACCTCGACGCCCAGCTTGTCGGCCAGCTTGCGGGCTTCACCCACCAGTTCCCACGAGACGGAATGGGCTTGGCCCCGCTCCTGCTCGACGATCACCCAGACGCCCTTGTAGGCCTTGAGGTGTTCGGGCAACTCGAAGCGGCGGCCCTGAGGCCCCTTGGAGGGGGTATCGCTCATGTGCGTGTCTCCTTAACAGCCGGCGGCGCGGCCGAGCAACTCGGTGGCGAGCTTCGGCTGGGCGGCGAAGATGGTCTCGACGGCGGCGGAGGCCAGCGCATCGGGGGTGTCGCCGGTGATCGGCTTGGCCTTCACGGCGCGCGGCTTCGGCACGAAGACCTTGGAGACGACGGTGGGCGAACCCTTGAGGCCGACCTTCGTCTCGTCCTCGACGCAATCGTCCTTGCCCCACTGCCGCAACGGCGTGCGGGCGGCGCGGAACAGGTCGTCCATGGTGCCGAAGCGCATAGAATTGGTGCCCTCCAGCATGGTGATCATGCAGGGCAGCGCGGTCTTCAGCACCTGCACGCCACCTTCCGAGCGGCGGTGCACGGTGATCTCATGCTTGTCGGTATCGACGCCTTCGATCCTGGCGATGTAGGTGAGCTGCTGGAGCCCGAGGCGCGTGGCGATGCCGGGGCCGACCTGGGCGGTGTCGCCGTCCACCGTCTGCTTGCCGCAGAAGACCAGATCGACCGGCTCCTCCTCCGACAGCTTCCTGATAGCGGAGCTGAGCGCGTAGGAGGTTGCCAGCGTGTCCGAGCCGGCGAACTTGCGGTCGGTCAGCAGCACCGCGGCGTCGGCGCCGAACGACAGCGCCTTGCGCAGCGAGGCCTCCGCCATCGGTGGGCCCATGGTCAGCACGGTGACGCGGGCGCCGGTGCGATCCTTGATCCGCAACGCCTCTTCCAGCGAGAAGAGGTCGAAGGGGTTGATGATCGCCGGCACCCCCTGGCGCATGATGGTGTTGGTCACCGGATGGATGCGGATCTGAGCGCTGTCCGGGACCTGCTTGATACAGACGACGATGTGCATGCCGGTCTCCTGCTGCGGCCTCGGGAATTGCTGGCCATACGGATAATCGCATTATGGTACCAAATTGCCGCTTTGGCAATAGTGAGGAATGCGCTGCTATGGTCACGCGGCCGAACCGGGCCGCGTCCAGAGATATTGCAGGGTGCGTGCCAGTCTTCTGGGTGTTGGTGTAATATGTTGAAAAGGCGGGAAAAATACGGGTGTGATGAGGTCGGGAAGACCCGTTCCCGTGTGTCGCGTTCATGACACGATAGGGGCTTTGTCGGGTTCGGGACAGGGTGGTAAGACCAGAAGCCGGCGTTGATTGCGGGGTGATTTGCGCATAAATTATGCGCATCAATCGCTCGGAGGGGATTATGGCCCGAGGTGCGGCGTTGCGCAAACCGACCAATGTGTCGGCCCGGCCTGAACTGGTGGACGAAGCCAAGTCCTTGGGTATCAACCTGTCCGAGGTGTTCGAGAACGCCCTCGAGGTATCCGTGCAGGAAGCGCGGCGGCGGCAGTGGGGCGAGGAAAACAAGGAAGCCTTTGCCGACTATGATCGCTTCGTCGCGGCGAACGGCGTGTTCAGCAAGGGCAAGAGGCTCTTCTGATGCGCTTTCTCGACGTCTGCCGGAATCCCGAGGCTGAGGGCCTGCCCGACCATCCGGTGCCGTTCCTGCTGGTCGTGCAGGGAAATCATGTCGAGGTTCGGAGTTCGCGCGTCGTCGTGCCGCTGGTGCGGGCTGGCGACACCGGCAAACCCATCAAGCGGCTGATGCCGGTGTTCACCATCGAGGGTGAACAGTTCGTAATGATGACGCCGCAGATCGCCGGCATCGCGACGGCCGATATTGGTGCGGCCGTCGCGAGCTTGGCTGATCATCGTCTTGAGATCAGGACGGCGATCGACATCCTGACCGGCGACCTTTAACGCGTCAGCGACTCCAGCGACACGAAGCGGTCGCTCATGCTGGCGGCCTGATCCCGGTGGACCTTGAAGGTCTTCTCCGCGACGCCGCTGCTGGCGACGTAGTCGTGATAGGCGCGCTCCAGATGCGCGCGATAGCGCGCCGCCAGACCCTCGTCGTCGGTGATGCCTTCCAGGCCGGTGTCGGCGGCGAGATAGGTGTGGAAGCGCTGGAGGATGTGCAGGCGGTTCACGTCCACCACCCGCCGCTCGTAGGCCACACCCAGGAAGGACAGGAAGTCTTCCGCCGTCTCCTGGTCTTCCAGATCGTCCTTGAAGCTCATATGTCCAGTCCTTTCACCAAGTCGGCGTTGCACGACTGCTGGTCGCATTGGTCGCCGCACGTTGAGCACGCTACGCCGACAGGCGCTATGCCGCCGGCGTCCAGGCGCGCTTCGAGGCGGTTGATATGGTCGATCAGGCAGGCGATCGCCTTGCCGACCGGGTCGGGCATCAAATGATGGTCGAGGTCGATTCCGGCGTCCGAAAGGCGGCGGGCCGTCGAGGGCCGCACCAACCGGCCGGGGATGCCGACCACCGTCAGCCCGTCCGGCACGTCCTTGGTGACCACCGAGTTGGCGCCGACGCGCGCGTTGCGCCCCACCGTGATCGACCCGAGGATCTTGGCGCCGGCACCGACCAGCACGCCGTCCTCCAGCGTCGGGTGGCGCTTGCCCTTGTTCCAGGTGGTGCCGCCCAGCGTGACGCCATGATACAGCGTCACGCCGTCGCCGATCTCCGCCGTCTCGCCGATGACGACGCCCGCACCATGGTCGATGAAGAAGCGGCGGCCGATCCTGGCGCCGGGATGGATGTCGATGGCCGTCACCGCGCGCGACAGATAGGACAGGAACCGCGCCGGCCAGCGCGCCCCGCGCGTCCACAGCGCGTGAGACAGCCGGTGCGCCATCAGCGCGTGGACGCCGGGGTAGCAGGTCAGCACGTCCCAGACGTTGCGCGCCGCCGGGTCGCGGCCGAACACGCAGGTCACGTCCTCCTTCAGGAGGCTGGCCAAGCCGGGCGCCGGTGCCGCTTCCGTGTCGGCGATCGCGGTCATGCCGGGAGGACCGTGCGGAAGGCGTGCAGTTCGTCCGGTGTCGGCGCGCGCTTGGCGCGGGTGGCGAGCGTGCGGACCATGGGCAGGATCGCGTGCGCCTCGGCATCCTCCAGCGAGACGCCGAGCCGCGCGTAGGCCAGCTTCACCGCGGCGGTGCCGGAGTGCTTGCCCAGCACGATGCTGTGCTCGCGCCCGACCTCGGCCGGGTCGAAGTTCTGGTAGGTCTGGCGGTCGCGCAGCAGCCCATCCACGTGGATGCCGGCCTCATGCGTGAAGACCGCCGAGCCGACGATGGACTTGTTGACCGCCACCGGCCGGTTGGACGCCGCCTCGACCAGCGCCGAGATGGCGCCGAAGGCGCGCGTGTCGACGCCGGTGTCGCGGCCGTACAGCACCTTCAGCGCCATGACGACCTCTTCCATGGGCGCGTTGCCGGCGCGCTCGCCCAGGCCGTTGACGGTGGTGTTGACGTGCGTCGCACCTCCCTGCACCGCGGCCAGCGAGTTCGCCGTCGCCAGACCCAGATCGTCGTGGCTGTGGATCTCGATCTCCAGATCGGTGGCGGCGCGCAGCCGGGCGATGCAGGCGTGGGTCTGGAACGGGTCGAGCACGCCCAGCGTGTCGGCGAAGCGGAAGCGCCGGGCACCGGCGTGCTGCGCGGTGGTCGCCGCGCGGATCAGGAAGTCCATGTCGGCGCGCGAGGAGTCCTCGCCGCCCAGGCTGACGTCCACACCGGCGTCGCAGGCCATGCGGATCGTGCGGTCGATCTGGCCCAGAGCCCACTCGCGCGAGCGGCGCAGCTTCTTGGTGATGTGGATGTCGGAGACCGGCATGGACAGGTTGAGGAAGTCCACGTGGCAGGACAGCGCCGCCTCCAGGTCGGCGTCGGTCATCCGGCACCAGACCATCAGCCGGGCCTTCAGGCCGAGGGACGCCACGGCGCGGATGCCCTCGCGTTCCTCAGGCCCCATGGCGGGGATACCGATCTCCAGCTCCGGCACGCCGGCCGCGTCGAGCGACCGGGCGATGGCGATCTTCTCGTCGAGCGTGAAGGCGACACCGGCGGTCTGCTCGCCGTCGCGCAACGTGGTGTCGTTGATGGTGACGAAACCGGGCTTCAGCATCGGCAGGTCCCCCAATCGAATGTTACGCGTAGGTCGGTGCGAACTCTTTCGGTGCGGCCCCGGCACCGGCCCAATAGGGCGACAGCTTGCGCAGCCGCTCGATGATGCCGGGCACCACCGCGATCACCGCGTCGATCTCCGCTTCCGTCGTCTCGCGCGACAGCGAGAAGCGCGTGGCGCCGTGGGCGGCCGTATACGGCACACCCATGGCCCGCATGACGTGGCTGGGCTCCAGCGAACCCGACGTGCAGGCCGAGCCCGACGACGCGGCGATGCCGTGCTCGTTCAGCAGCAGCAGGATCGCCTCGCCCTCGATGTACTCGAAGGCGATGTTGCAGGTGTTGGGCAGGCGGTTGTCCGGGTTGCCGGTGACGAAGCAGCTCGGTACCGCGGCGAGGATCGCCTGTTCCAGCTTGTCGCGCAGCGCTTTCACGCGGGTGTTCTCGTCCTGCATGTGGACGAGCGCCGCCTGCGACGCCGCACCCAGCCCGACGATGGCCGGCGCGTTCTCGGTGCCGGCGCGGCGCGAGCGCTCCTGATGGCCGCCGCGCAGCATCGGGCGGAAGCGCAGGCCGCGCTTGACGTAGAGCGCGCCAATGCCCTTGGGGGCGTGCAGCTTGTGGCCGGACAGCGACAGCATGTCCACCGCGCTGTCGGCGAGCTTCATCGGGATCTTGCCGACCGCCTGCACCGCGTCGGTGTGGAAGATCGCCCCCACCGCCTTGGCCATCTTCGCCAGTTCCTCGATGGGGAAGATCGTCCCCGTCTCGTTGTTGGCCCACATGATGGAGACGATGGCAGTGTTCTCGTTCAGCGCCTTGCCGTAGGCGTCCATGTCCAGGTTGCCCTTGCCGTCCACGCCGATGCGGTGGACGGTGTAGCCGCGCTTCTTCTCCAGGTACTCGCACAGCGACAGGACGGCGGGATGCTCGACCACGCTGGTGACGATCTCGCGCTTCTTCGGGTAGGCCTCGATGGCGGAGAGGATGGCGGTGTTGTCGCTTTCCGTGCCGCCCGAGGTGAAGACTATCTCGCTGCCGTGCCCGGCGCCCAGGAGCGCCTGCACCTGCTGGCGCGCCCACTCGATCTTGCCGCCGACCGCGGCGCCGAAGCCGTGCATGGACGAGGGGTTGCCGAACTGCTCGGTGAACAGCGGCAGCATCTCGGCCAGCACCTCGGGATCGACGCGGGTGGTGGCGTTGTTGTCCAGATAGATGCCTGTCATGGATCAGGCCCCCGCCGGCATGAGGGAGGCCGGCTTGACGCGGACGAACTCGCCCAGCTTCTCGACCAGCTTCATCTGCAAGCCCATCATGGTGCCCGAGGACTGCGAGCAACCGGAGCAGGCGCCGGAAAGGCGCACGTAGACGTCCTTGCCGTCGATGTCGACCAGCTCCACGTCGCCGCCGTCCTTCTGGATCTGCGGGCGCATCTCCTCGATGGCGGTCATGATCGCCTGCATGCGCTGCACGTTGGTCATCTTGGGCGCCGGGGCAGCCGGCTGGTCCTTGGTTTGAATTGGGGCCTTCAGCGGCAGGATGGCGTCGAGGCCGACGGTGCCGGGGGCGTGCGGCTTGGCCGGCGTCAGCGCGCCGGTCTTGGCGAGCACCGTCTCCAGCACCTCCTCGATCTTCTCGTGGCAGGTCTGGCAGGAGCCGCCGGCCTTGGTGTAGTGCGTCACCTCTTCCAGCGTGGTTAGGCCGTTGACGGAGACGGCGCGCTCGATCATGGCGGCGTCGACGCCGAAGCACTTGCAGACCAACTCGCCTTCCTCGTGGTCGTCGACCCAGTCCTCGCCCTTGTAGGCGGCGATGGCGGCGCGCAGCGCCTCCGCACCCATGACCGAGCAGTGCATCTTCTCCGGCGGCAGACCGCCGAGGTAGTCGGCGATGTCGCGGTTGGTGAGCACCAGGGCCTCATCGACGGTCTTGCCGATGATCATCTCGGTCAGCGCCGAGGAGGACGCGATGGCCGAGCCGCAACCGAAGGTCTGGAAGCGGGCGTCCTCGATCACCTGGGTTGCGGGGTTGACGTTCAGCATCAGCTTCAGCGCGTCGCCGCAGGTGATGGAGCCGACCTCGCCCACCGCGTTGGCGCCGTCGAGGATTCCGGCGTTCTTCGGATTGAAGAAGTGTTCCTTGACCTTGTCGGTGTAGTTCCACATGGCGGCCTGCCTTTCCGATCCGAATTCAGTGCGTGCCCAGCTAGTGGGTGGAGGAGCCGCAGCCCGACGCGGTGCTGGTCGAGCAGGAGCCGACGGAGAACGACTTGCCGCACCCGCAGCTCGTCGCCTTCGGGTTGTCGAACTTGAAGCCCGAGCCTTCGATGCCTTCGACGAAGTCGACGACGACGCCGTCGAGCAGCGGGGCGCTGCCGGGATCGACGAAGACGCGCACGTCGCCGAACTCCAGCACCGAATCGTCGTCCGCCGCGTCGGCTTCCAAGCCCATCTGGTACTTGAGGCCGGCGCAACCGCCGTCGGTCACCGCGATGCGCAAGCCGCGCGCCTGCGGTCCGGCCGTTCCCAGAACCCGCTCCAACGTGGCCACCGCCGTCTGCGTGAGGGTCACCATGTCTTCGTCTCCTTCATCGGCTCGTGAGCCTGTCCGATAGGGATGAAGCACGTGGCGTGCCAAGTGGTAAGTTGTTGATTTTAAGGCTTTGTCGTGTTTTTCGGGCTGACGCCTTTGCGACACGTGTCGGGTTTGCGACAGCGACAAAGCGGGTGGGGCGGACGACACGCACGCCTCAACAACCGTCATCCCCGCGAAGGCGGGGATCCATGACTCCGCACCGGGTGCTGGTCCCGGAGAAGGCTGGATCCCCGCCTTCGCGGGGATGACGGAAGAAAAAAGCCATCAATAAAAAGATGCGGGAGGGGAAGCAGGGTTTCGGCCTGAATCGTGCTTCCCCACCCACCTCCAAGCCCCCCGGGGAGAGTGAAGAGGGGCTGGGCTCGTTATGCCGCGAGCGGCAGATTGGTGATGCAATTCTTCGAGCAGACCTTCGAGCAGCTCTCGCAGCCGACGCAGTTGCCGGCGGTCTTGACGCTCATGACCTTCTTCTCGGCCTCGTCGTCGAAGGCGTCGACGATGTCGCCGTCCTCGGTGATGCCGATCAGTTCCAGCACGTCGCGGCCGCAGACCTTGAAGCAACGGCCGCAGCCGATGCACTGCTTCTGGTCGATGCTCTCGACGAACTTGGGCGTCCAGGGAGTCCCGCCGCGGGTCTGGCCGGTAACGAATTCGCTCATAGTCCCATGCTCCTTTATTCGGTCTCCAGCGCCTTCAGCGCGGCACGTTTCTCGGCCAGAAGCCGGTAGGCTTCGTAGGTTTCCTGCGCCACGTCGGGGATGCGCTCCCACATGACCGGCAGTTCCTCGGAGAGGTCGTGCAGGTCCATCTTCTTCGCCGTGGCGCGGGCGTTGAGCTTCTTGATCTCGTCTTTCAGGGTGGCGGCGTCGGACATGCGGCGCCCCTCACATCTGCGCCACGTCGGGGTGGGCCTCGATCAGTTCCACCGCCTCGCGCACCAGCTTGGCGCCATCGGCCGTCAGCTTCTCCAGCGACGGGAAGCCGAAGCGGTGCACGTCGCGCAGCGTCTTCGACACCACCACCAGACGCCCGCAGAGCAGCACGATGCGGCCGAAGCCCTCGTGGCTCATCTTCATCATGGTCGAGCCCATGACGCCGGTCATCTTTTCGATGGTGATGCCCACGGCCTTGTAGAACAGCTCGAGGCGCCACAGCGTGTCCGGGTCCGGGTCGCCGATGATCGGGATGGCGGCGCGCGCCTCCCTGTCGAGGATGAAGGGCGACAGGATCACGTCGTCGCTCTTGCCTTCCCAGGCGCCGTAGGTGTCCTCGGCGCGGAACAGCAGGACCAGCGTCTTGAGGAACGCGCCCTCGATGTCTTCCGTAACGGCGGTGTCGGACATGCTCAATCCTCTTCGTCTTCGGCAAAGGCAAGCGCCGGCACCTGGCCCATGGCCTTGCGCAGCCAGGGCGGCGGGTTGCCGTTGATGGTCTCGACCAGCCGGTCGAGCTGGCTGATGATGGAGACCGTCGGCTCCACCTTCACCGGATGGATCTTCTTCGCCACGATGCGCGCCGCGGCCGAGGCGCCGATCGCCGACAGGTAGACGATGGCGCAGTCGCCGATCGCCTCGATCTTCGGGATCAGCTTGTCCTCGTTGCCGTCCTCGAACATCGAGCCGCCGAACTGGCAGGTTTCCACCAGCCGGTAGCCGTCGTTGGCCACCTCGTAGATCGCGATGTTCTTGGCCCAGCCAAAATGCGCGTCCACGTGCTGCATGTCCTGGGTGCAGAACGCCACCTTCATAGACCCTCCTCGGGGACGCTTGGTCCCGCTCTCGTCGCTCGGGTTGCTGTCGATCACCCTCAGGCGGCGCTGCATCCGCATCCGCCGCCTCCCTGACAGGCGTGCTCTTCCGTTGCGTGGTGCTCCGTCTCCTGCGTGAGGAAGCGGTTGCCCATGTCGAAGATCAGGTCGCGCGTGCCGCGGTAGCCGACGCTGACCTTGAGCCCGGCGCCCAGCCGGTCGAACTGCGGCAGGCCCATGCGGAACAACTCGACTTGCGCGCGCGCCGCGCCCTGCCGGCCGTGCGAGTTCGACACGATCAGGTCGCAGCCGCGCGCCAGCGCTTCCACGTCGGCGTGGTCGCCGACCATTACGGTTCCGGCGCGCACCTTTTCCAGCACCGGCGCCTGGGTGGGCGACACCGCCCCCACCACCTCGACGCCCATGTCGTTGAGGAAACCGGTCACCGCGAACAGCAGGTCGGGCTCCAGAGCGGCCACCACGCGCTTGCGCGAGAAGTAGAAGTGCCCGTCCAGCATGGCGTCCACCAGACTCTCGCGCTGGCGGCGCAGGCGAGACGGCACCGGGCGGCCGGACAACTCGGCCAGCGCCTTGATGAAGCGGTCGGTCGCTTCCAGCCCGGTCAGCCGGTCGAAGAACAGCGTCCGCACGTCGGTCTTCAATTCCAGCGCGGCGGCGGCGGTGCGCAGCTGCTCGCCGATGACCAGCGTCGCCTCCGACTGGCCCATGACGCGGACCTGCTCGACGGTGGTGCCGCCCAGCGAGGTGGGCGTGAAGTCGTCGGGCTGGCGGCCGGACATGGACAGCGACAGGTCGGGCAGGATGATCGCCGTCAGCCCGAAACTCTCGAGCAGGTCGCGGATCTCCTCCACGTCGCCCGGCGTCAGGTGGCAGCCGGCCAGCACGTTGACCTGACCCTTGACCGTCGAGCGCGAGGGCTCGGCAAACGATTCGACGATGCCGGTGACCGCGGCGGCGAAGCCGTCCTCGAAGCCGCCCGTGAAGTCCGGCGTGTTGACAAACACCAGATTGAGGTCGGCGAGGTTCGGGTTGCGCTGGCGGAAGGTCTTGAGGTGCCCTTGCAGGTCCTCGCCCTTGGTCTCGGTGACGCCGGTGGTGCAGACGCCGATCAGGCCGGGCTTCATGCGCTCGTCGATGTTCTTGAGCGCTTCTTCCAGGTTCTCGTAGCCGCCGAGGATGGTCGAGACCTGATCCATGGCGGTCGTCTGCAACGGGATCGCCTCGCGGAAGTGGCGGACCAGCAGGACGAGGCCGAAGGCGGTGCAGCCCTGGCTGCCGTGGAACAGCGGCAGCGAGCGGTCCATGCCCAAAAAGGCGAGCGCCGCGCCGATGGGTTGGCTCATCTTCAGCGGGTTGGTGGCGACGGGCTTGGCCGAGGTGGGGATGCGGCTGATGTGCGTCATGGTCTCACACCTCCCACGGTGCCGGAGCGCGGACCTGCCGCCAGATCGGGCTGGACAGCGTCTTGTCGATTTCCTCGCACAGCGTGACGATGCCGTCGTAGCCGGCGTAGGGGTGGTGGCGCTCCTGGTTGATGTCGAGCCAGGGAACCTTGGCCTTCAGCGAGATGAACTGGCTGCGCCCGCCCGACAGCATGATGTCGGCTTCCGAATCGCGCAGCATGCGGTACATCTCGCGTGGCTTCAGGTCGTCCCACATGTGGAACTCCTCGCCCTTCTTCTTGCGGATGCGCTCCTTGTCCTCGGCGGTGGACTTCTTGGTGGAGGTGCCGGCGATGGTCAGCCCGGCCTCTTCCAGCGCGGTCACCATGGACCAGCTCTTCACACCGCCGGTGAACAGCAGCACCCGCTTGCCCTGGAAGCGCGGGCGGTAGGCTTCAAGGCGGCGCTGCACGCGCGCCTCTTCGCGGGCGATGACGCCCTCGGCGCGGTCCATCAGCTCGGGCTCGGCGCCGCGCTCGACCAGCATGCGGGTCATGGTGCGCAGAGTGTCGGACATGTCCGAGACGCCGTAGAACGAGCCCTCGAAATAGGGCATTCCCCAGCGTTCCTGCATCTTGCGGCCGACGTTCACCAGCGCCTGCGAGCACACCACCATGGTGACGCGGGCGCGGTGGGCGCGGGCGACCTCATGGTACTTGGCGTCGCCGGAGATGTTGGACAGCAGGCGGATGCCGATCTCGTCGAGCAGCGGCTTCACCTGCCACAACTCGCCGGCGAGGTTGTACTCGCCGATCACGCAGACGTCGGTGGGGGTGGTGAAGGCCGGTTCCTGAGTGCCGATCACTTGGTCGAGCAGCGTCTCGCCGGCCAGCTTGTTGCCGAGGTTCTTCGAACCGACGAAGCCCGGCACGTTGACCGGGATCACCGGCAGGCCGAACTTCGCGGCGGCGTGCTTGCAGACCGCCTCGATGTCGTCGCCGATCATCGCCGGCACACAGGTCTGGTAGACGAAGATTGCGGGCGGCTTGTGCTCCTGCACGACCTGTTTGATGGCCTTGTAGAGCTTCTTCTCGCCGCCGTGGATGATGTCCAGCTCGGACAGGTCGGTGGTGAGGCCGGTGCGGTAGAGCTGCGAATGCGAGGACCGCGTGCCGCGGTTGTCCCAGCCGTTGCCCAGGCAGGCAATCGGCCCGTGCACGAGGTGCGCGGCGTCGGCGATGGGCTGCAGCGCGATCATCGCGCCGTCATAGGCGCAGCCGCCGGCGGCCGCGCCGGGCTTCAGCGCCTTGGAGCAGCCCTTCTTGCGCTCCTTGTCGGTCTTCCCCTGGTTGGTCGCGCAACCGGGCTCGTTGAAGACCTCTTGGATCTTTTCCTGGAGCATGTCCGTCTCCCGCCTGCATCGATCACGGCTTTCGCCATGAGCTTATGCAGGGGGTGTGCCACAGGTTATGTTATTGATATCGCAGCGATGTCGGGAATGGCGGGGCTGTTCGATACCTGACAATCCCCAGGCTTTGTCGGATGTCGCACACGGACGGCAACCTTGACGAACCACGCCCCGACCCGGCAAAGGACGGTCGTCCGTCGTCACGACTGCCGAAAAGGGGGCTCCGCAGCATGGGTGTATCGGCATCGTTCGGCGAGGTCGTCAACACGCCGTGGTTCCTCACCATCGATCTGATGGGAACGGTCGCCTTCGCGCTGTCGGGCATCACCATCGCGCGGTCCGAGCGCTATTCGATCTTCGGCGCCCTGATGCTGGCGTGGCTGCCGGCGCTGGGCGGCGGCCTGATCATGGACCTGATCGCCGGCCGCAACCCACCGGGCATCCTGGCCCAGCCGTCTTATACCGGCGGCGCTTGATCGCTTCCATCGAGCGCCGCCGGTAAAACCCGACAGATCAATGCGATAGCATTGATTGAAAGGGTGATACGGACGACGCCTTCAGGCGCCGGCCGTATTACATGTACGCGATCCTCATCACGGTGTTCGTCGTGCGCGGCTTCCTGTGGCTCGTCGACCGGGCACGCGGGCGCTGGCTGTTCTTCTTCGACCTCGTCCATCTCTACGTATTGGTGGCGCGCCGGCTGAAGCCGACGACGCTCCTGGTGGTGTTCGACGCCATCGGGTTGGCCAGCTTCACGGTGACCGGCGTGTTCACGGCGATCCAGTTCAACTGCCATCCGCTGGAGCTGTGGGGGCCGGCCTTCGCGATGATGAACGCCAGCCTGGGCGCCATCCTGCGCGACGTCGTTCGCGCCGATGCGCACAACCCGATCCTCAAGGGCTCGATCTACGCGGAGATCGCCGTGGTCGGCGGGCTGCTGCTGTCGCTGTTCGTGCAGGCAGCGCCGGCCTGGGCGTTGGGATACGGGGTGGTGGCGACGCTGGTCGCGTTGCCGACCGTGCGCCTGCTGCTCTACCGTTGCGACGCGCGGGCGCCGATGTTTTGAGGGTGCTTGGCTTCGAGGTGGGCGAAGACCTCGTCCCCGTCGATACCCAAGCCACTGCGCAGTTCGTCGCGCCCCTTTTGCAAGTCTGCTCGGAGCGCTGCCACGTCTTCGCGTGGGCGGACAGTGGTGGCGACTGTCTTGGCCATGGTGGGGGCTCTTACGGTTACAGGGCGCATTTTACACCACCAGCAACTGCTTTGGAGCCGGGTGCGTTCGGCACCCCCACAAAAAAACAACCGGCCCCCGCGGATGGACGGGAGCTGGCTGCTTTCTCGAGTTCCGAGGGCGCCTTCCCCTGAGGGAAGGCGTCCGGGGATCAGCGGACGAGATCGAACGAGATGTCCGTCACGCCGACTTGGCTCGTCTTGGCGTCCATGTCCTCGAAGATACGGTCGAGGATGCGGACCATGACGTTGAGCGCGCCCTGGTAACCCCAGGACGGGTAACGGTGGTGGTGGTGCCGATCGAAGATAGGGTAGGTCAGGCGGATGAGCGGGATCTTGGTGTCACGCTCCAGGTACTTGCCGTAGCTGTTGCCGATGATGTAGTCGACCGGATCGGTGAACAGCAGCGAGCGCAGGTGCCAGAGATCCTTGCCGCCGTAGGCCTTGCCCGAAGCGCCGAAGGTCGAGCCTTCCAGCACCTTGGTGACCTGCTTCTCCCACTTCTTCGAACCCGAGGTGGAGAGAATGTGCACCGGCTCCGCACCCAGCTCCATCAGGAAGCGCGACATGCCGATGCAGAAGTCCGGGTCACCGTAGACGGCGAAGCGCTTGCCGTGCAGGTGGGCATGGCTGTCGGCGATGGCGTCGACCAGCCGGCCGCGCTCGAGCTTGAGCGAGTCCGGGATGGCCTTGCCGCTCAGCTCGGAGAGCTTGAGCAGCAGCTCGTCGGTGGCCGTCACGCCCAACGGGTAGTTGAACTTGGCGACGTCCTGGCCCTTTTCCTTCACGAACTGAAGGGTCTGGGGCGTGTTGTACTCCTGCATGGAGATGGTGGCCTTGGCGTGGAGGGCCTGCTTGGTGGCCTCCAGCGTCGTGCCGCCGTCGTACATGCGGTACTCGCCGTCACCGGGGGTGTCGAACACATCGGAGACGTCCGACAGGATCGTCATGTCGATGCCGAACTCACCGGCGATGCGCTTCAGTTCGCGGTTGTTGCCAACCGCGTACCCGTCGAAGCCCGGGATGAGGTTGATCGCCTCGGTCTTCGGAACGGTGAAGTCCTCGGCCTTGTCCCAGAAGGAGGACAGGATGCCCTTCATCATGTTGTCGTAGCCGACGATGTGGCTGCCGACGAACGACGGGGTGTGGGCATACGGGACCGGGAAGTCCTGCGGCACGCTCTCCTTGGACTTGGCGTTGGTGATGAAGCCGCCAAGATCGTCGCCGATGACTTCCGCCATGCAGGTGGTCATGACGGCGATCATCTTCGGCTTGTACAACGTGTAGGCGTTGGCCAAGCCGTCGATCATGTTGTTGAGGCCGCCGAACACCGCCGCGTCTTCCGTCATCGACGAGGAGACCGCGTTGTTCGGCTCCTTGAAGTGGCGGGTGAGGTGCGTGCGGAAGTAGGCGACGCAGCCCTGCGAACCGTGCACGAAGGGAAGCGTCCCCTCGAAACCCTGCGCCGCGTACATCGCACCGATCGGCTGGCAGGCCTTGGTCGGGTTGATGGTGATCGCTTCGCGGGCGAAGTTCTTCGCCTGGTACTCCTTGGACTTCGTCCACTCGGAAACTTCCGCGACCTTCTCGTCGGAGTGACCGAATTCGAAATCCTTCTTCTTCCGCTCGAACAGCGCCTGGTATTCGGGCTGGTGGAACAGCGTGAAGTGGTCGAGGACCTTATCCGCGCTCTGAGACATCTGTTTGTACTCCTATGCCCGGGCAGCGATTACCAGGGAGCCTTCTGGAGGCCCCAGACCGGATTGCTGATCGCCATGTCCATGTCGCGGGCGAAGATCGCGAAGCCGTCGTAGCCGTGGTATGGACCCGAGTAATCCCAGCTGTGCAGCTGGCGGAACGGCAGGCCCATCTTCTGGAAGACGTACTTCTCCTTGATGCCCGAGCCGACGAGGTCGGGACGGATCTCTTCGACGAACTTCTCCAGCTCGTAAGCGGTGACGTCGTCGTAGATCAGCGTGCCTTCCTTCACATAGTGCGAAGTCCGCTGATAATCGTCGTTGTGGGCGAACTCATAGCCCGTGCCGACGATCTCCATGCCCAGGTCGTGGTAGGCGTCGGCCACGTGGCGCGGACGCAGGCCGCCGACGTACAGCATGACCTTCTTGCCCTTGAGGCGCGGCTGGTACTTGGCGATCACCGCGTCGACCATCGGCTGGTACTTGGCGATGACGGCCTCGGCCTTCTGCTCGATGGAGTGATCGAAGAGCTTGGCGATCTTGCGCAGGCTCTCGGCGATCTGCGACGGGCCGAAGAAGTTGTATTCCATCCAAGGAATGTTGAACTTCTCTTCCATGTGCCGCGCGATGTAGTTCATCGAGCGGTAGCAGTGGATCAGGTTGACCTTGGCCTTCGGCGTGTTCTCCAGCTCGGCCAGGGTGCCGTCGCCCGACCACTGGGCGATGACGCGCAGGCCGATCTCTTCCAGCAGGATGCGCGAGGCCCAGGCGTCGCCGCCGATGTTGTAGTCGCCGATCACCGTCACGTCGTAGGGGGTCGAGACGAAGTCGGCCTTCGGCTCGGTCTTCTCGAAGACCCAGTCGCGGATCACGTCGTTGGCGATGTGGTGGCCCAGCGACTGCGAAACGCCGCGGAAGCCTTCGCAACGCGCCGGGATGACCGGCTTGCCGATCTCCGCCGCCTTGCCGCGCGACACCGCCTCGATGTCGTCGCCGATCAGGCCGATCGGGCACTCGGACTGCACCGAGATGCCGTTGGCGAGCGGGAACAGCTCGTTGATCTCCTCGATCGCCTTATGCAGCTTCTTGTCGCCGCCGAAGACGATGTCCTTCTCCTGGAAATCGGTCGTGAAGTGCATGGTGCCGAAGGCATCCACGCCGGTGTCGCCGATGTAGTAGTTGCGGCGGCCGGACCAGGAGTAGTAGCCGCAGCCCACCGGGCCGTGGGAGATGTGGATCATGTCCTTGATCGGGCCCCACACCACGCCCTTCGAACCGGCGTAGGCGCAGCCGCGGATGGTCATGACACCCGGGATGGACTTGATGTTCGACTTGACGCCGCAGTCCTTGGCCTCGGCTTCAAGGACGTTGATGTGCTTCGCGCGGCGCTTGCGCGACTTCTCGGGGTAGGCTTCGAGGACCTTGTCGACGATACCCTTGACGTCGATTTCCGTGTTCACTGCCAAGCTCATAGCTGGCCTCCTGCTCGAACTCTTCATCGCGCCCTTCAGCGCGGGACCGGGCCCCCTCTCTCCCTCCCCCAAGCGTGGGGGAGGGCTGGGGAGGGGGCCAGTTCAGACGTGCCGAGATCAGGCGCCGGCGGCGGCCTTGGCGGCTTCCTTGGCCTCCAACTCGGCGAGAGCCTGCTCGTCGGACTTCATGATGCCGAAGTCCATGAGCATCTGCTCCAGCTCCTCCATGCTGATCGGGGTCGGGATGACGCCCTTGCCCTTGTTCGCATGGATCTTGCGGGCGAGCTGGCGGTACTCCTCGGCCTGCTTGCTCTCCGGGGCGTACTCGATGACCGTCATGCGGCGCAGCTCGGCGTGCTGCACGATGTTGTCGCGCGGCACGAAGTGGATGAGCTGGGTGCCCAGACGCTTGGCCAGCGCTTCCGCCAGCTCGACTTCCTTGTCCGTCTGACGCTCGTTGCAGATCAGGCCGCCCAGGCGCACGCCGCCGGAATTGGCGTACTTCAGAATGCCCTTGGCGATGTTGTTGGCGGCGTACAGCGCCATCATCTCGCCGGACATGACGATGTAGATTTCCTGGGCCTTGTTCTCGCGGATCGGCATGGCGAAGCCGCCGCACACCACGTCACCCAGCACGTCGTAGGACACGTAGTCCACGTCCTCGTAGGCGCCGTTCTCTTCCAGGAAGTTGATGGCGGTGATGACGCCGCGGCCGGCGCAGCCCACCCCCGGCTCCGGACCACCGGACTCGACGCACTTGATGTCCTTGTAGCCGATCTTGACGACGTCCTCGAGCTCGAGGTCCTCGACCGAGCCGGCTTCGGCGGCCAGGTGCAGAACGGTGTCCTGCGCCTTTGCGTGCAGGATCAGGCGGGTCGAGTCAGCCTTGGGGTCGCAGCCGACGATGAGGATCTTCTGCTCCAGCTCGACGAGAGCGGCGAGCGTGTTCTGCGAGGTCGTCGACTTGCCAATGCCGCCCTTACCGTAGAAGGCGATCTGGCGCAGACCGGGCTTCGTCATGATGGTCGCTCCTTTGCGTTGTTCCGTCGCGGCTCCGTTGCCGCTGCCGAACAGGTAAGAGCAGGAAGCGTGCCAACTCCTTTTTCATAGACCAAATGGTTGGTGCGTATGGGTTTTTGGCGCTTTGTCGGATTCGTGCCGGGGTGGACCGATCTGTGACATACCTGACAAAGCCCTACAGATTGTCGGGTTGAATACAGCCGCACCCGTCGAAAAACGCGAAAGGCCGCCCCGAGGGGCGGCCTTCCGGCGGACGTGCGTGGAGAGCGGGGGGTTATGCGTTGCGCACCCGCGCGATGAACGTCGCCGTCTCGTGCTTCAGCATCTCGGACTGGCGGGACAGCTCCTGTGCCTCGTTGAACACCTGCGTGGCGGCATGGCCGGCGTCCTTGGCGGCGTGGTTCACGCCGTCGATGTTGCGCGCCACCTCCTGCGTGCCCTGCGCGGCCTGTTCGACGTTTCGGGCGATCTCGCCGGTGGCGGCCTGCTGCTGCTCCACCGCCGAGGCGATGGCGGTCGCGGTCTGGCTGACTTCGCTGATGGTGCGGACGATGTCCTGGATGGCTTCCACGGCCTGACCAGTGGCGCCCTGCACGGCGGTCACCTGCCGGGCGATGTCCTCGGTGGCGCTGGCGGTCTGGTTGGCGAGGTTCTTCACCTCCGAGGCGACCACGGCGAAGCCGCGGCCGGCTTCGCCCGCCCGCGCCGCTTCGATGGTGGCGTTCAAGGCCAGCAGGTTGGTCTGGCTGGCGATCGAGTTGATGAGGTTCACCACCTCGCCGATGGTCTGGGCGGCGGTGGCGAGGCTGCGGACGATCTCGTTGGTGCGTTCCGCCTTCTCCACCGCGGCCTGCGAGGTTCGGGTGGACTGCGAAACCTGGGTGCTGATCTCGCCGATGGAGGCGGACAGCTGCTCGGCGGCCGACGCTACCGTCTGCACGTTGCTGGACGCCTGCTGCGCGGCCGTGGCGGCGCTGCTGGCCTCTCGCATGGCCGTGTCGGCGATGCCGGTCATCGACTGCGCGGTGGCGCTCATCTCGGTGGAGGCGGAGGCGACGTGCTCGACCACCCCCTCGATGTGGCTCTGGAACTCGTCGGCGAGGCGCAGCATGTCCTGCCGGCGCTGCTCTTCGCCGCGGCGTTTCAGCGCCTCCTGCTCGGCGGTCAGGCCGGCGATGCGCTGGCCGTTCTCCTTGAAGACCTGTACGGCCTTGGCCATGGCGCCGACCTCGTTGTCCAGGTCGGTGTACGGTACGGTGGTGGAGAGGTCGCCGTCGGCCAGCTTCGCCATGCCGGCGCGCAGCGTGCCCAGCGGCAGGGTGATGCTGCGGGTGATCGCCAGGGCGGCCAGCACGCCCAGCACCACCAGCGCGCCCAGCGACATGTACAGGCGGAAGGTGGCGGAGTCGCTGTCGATGGTGACGCTCTTGTCGAAGTCCGCGGCCTTGTTCAGCGAGAAGGTGACCAGCTCGTCCATCTTGCCGGACACCAGTTGCACCTGCTTCGCGCCCTTGCCGCGCGTGATGTCGAAGGCCTCGCTCCGCTTGCCCTCGCGCATGAAGGCGATCACCTCCGCGCGGATCGGCTTCCAGGCGTCGAAGGCGGTCGTCAGATCCTGGACCAGACGCTTGTCGCCCAGGAAACGTTCCTGCACCGTCTTGAGATTAGCGTAGACTTCGGCCTCGTACTTGTCGACGGCCTTGGTGGCGGCGTCGAGCATGGCGGCGTCCTGCGACAGCACCACGTCCTTCATGCCCCGGTGCATGGCGATGAGGTCCGCCTTGGCCTCCAGCGCACTGGTGCTGACGGTGAAGGGGTGCTTGTAGAGCTTGGCGGTGAGGTCGGACAGCGTCTGCATCTGCTGCGCGGCGAACACACCAAGCCCGACCGTGAGCGCCAGAACGAAGCCAAATCCGACCACCAGCCGGGTCAGAATGGAAAAACGACCGATGAGCATGATGGTCTCCACGCGATCGGGCCGCTCACGATGCGGCCCGGATAGTGAACTATGCTCCTTCGGTTATTGCTAAAGGGTAAGCATATTTATGATTGTTCTAATTTGAATATGCCTGTTGTCTTAGTCTGATGCCGGTTGCGTGCGTGCCGACAGCGTCAGGCGCATGGCAGCGATGCGCACTTCCAGGGATTCCTGGACGTGCCGGCGGTTCATTTCGGCCAGCAGGTCGGCGACCACCTCGGCGCGCTCCAGCCGCCGGTTCTGGCGCTCGTCGTCGGCCGAGCCCAGCGTCTCGGTCAGCCAGTCGCCGGTGCGCCGCGCCAGCATGGCGCTTTGCAGGACGATGTAGTCGCCCAACTCGTCCAGCGCCGCCGGGCGGCGGCTGTGATCGGTGCCGAGGCGGGCGCAGAAGCGGTGCAGCCACTTGATCTTGCGCACCATGGCGGCGAACAGCAGGGTGTCGAACTCCTCGGCGGACAGCGCGTTGCGCACGAGATCGACCAGCGCCTGGGCCAGCCGCGTGGCCGCCTCGACGTAGTTGTCCAGCGCCACCTCGTCGGCGACCTTGACGAAGGGTGTCTCCTCCTCCTCCTGGCCTTCCAGCGCGTCGAGGATGCGCAGCGCCACCACGATCAGGCTGTCCACCGCGCCGATCACCTGAAGGCTGCCGTGCAGCGTGATCAAATCGTGGCTGTCCACATAGGCGTTCAGCGTGTTGGCGGCGTGCCGCAGCGCCAGCCGCGCCACCCGGCGCGACTGGTAGGCGACCTCGCCCAGCGCGTCGCTGCGCGCGCCCAGCGTTTCCAGCACCAGCCGCAGCGCCTCCAGCCGCAGCAGCGTGTGCGACAGCAGGGTGATGCCGCGCGTGGTGCCGGCCGGCAGTTCGGCGCTGGCGGCCTGCTGCACCATGGCGCGGCTGGCCTCCTCGACGGCGCCGATGACCGCGCCGGCGTGCTGGCGTCCGCCGCCGCGCAACGCGCCGATGATGGTCCGCATGGCCGCTGCCACGTCGACGATGCTCGGCAGGCCGTCCTCATCCGCCGCCGGCTCCCCGGCCGGTTCGGCGTTGGCCGGGGCGACCAGACGGTCGATCAGATGGTCGCGGCAGGCCGGCAACAGCACGTCGAGCAGCATGGGGGCGGCGTACCGCATCGCCAGATCGTGCTGGCGCTCAGCCGGCAGCCCTTCGAGCCCATGCAGGGGATTGCTGCCATCCGCATGGAACAGGCGCCGCCGGTAGGGGGTGAGCAGGGTGACCAGCGCCTCCGCCCGCGCCGGTGTCGGCGCCTCGCCCAACTTGTCGGCGACTTTGACGGAATCGTTCGCCTCGCGGGTGCCGCGGATACGGCGCGGCATGGCCCGGCGCGCGGCGGCGGGGGACACGGGCTCGTGCATGGCCCCGCCGTTCCGATTGACGCCGTTCTGATTGCGGGTGCCGTCCATCACATTCTTCGGCCAAGTTCTTCGCCGGCGTTTTTCCATTCGTGTTCTTGCAACGCCGGTCCGGCGATTATGCGCACGCGGCGGAAGCGCGGCAAACGGAATCTTCTTAACCTTTCGCTAATCTTGTCTCATCTTTGGGGATTGCTCCGAAGGTGTTTCGAATTTGCCGGCATCGTTGTCGCGAATGCCACCTGTCGCGTGTGGCCTATGGATTGCAAAACACGCGGTTATCAAGAAGTGGCAGGGTGCCTGGGCATGGCGGACGGCGTGGACGACACCGGGGACGAGGGAACTGGCGAGCACACCGCGCCGCTGGCGCTGCGCGGCCACCGCGCCAACATGGTTGGCGTCCCCGCCGCGACGATCGCCACCGCCGCCTTCAACGAAAACCCGCGCGTCCTTCGCATCCACGGCACGCGCGGCATGCACGGCGAACTGTTCGAGGCGCTGGACGAGGTGCCGGCCTCCGGCGCCGCGGCCGAAGTGTTCCAGCATTACATGGCGAACACCTTCGACCTGAACCCGGACTTTTCCGGCGCCGAGGGGGCGGACGGCAAGCGGCGCTACCGCGCCAGCTATCTGCGCCTGCTCAAGGGATGGATGTTCGACAGCAACAATTCCGAGGGCGCCGTGCTCAAGGGTTGGGCAGAAAGCCGCTTCGGTTTGCTGCCGACGTACCACAAAGAACCGATCCGGCGTTTCGCTTCCGACGCGTGGAACCGCTATGGCGAAGAGAAATTCTCGACGCGCTTTCACAACAACAACATCAACCTGCAAATCGACCTGCTGTACGAATACTGCCAATGGTGGATTCGCCGGGGCTGGCCGGATTCCCCCATGCCCGCCTGGGCGCGCGCGGTGAAGCTCTACCGCGGCGTCAACGATTTCGGCGAGCACCACGTGGTCGAGCGCCCGGACAAGCGCACCGCGGTGCTGCGGATGAACAATCTCTGCTCGTTTTCCAACGACCGCGACATTGCCGGCCAGTTCGGCGACTACATTCTGGAGGCCTGGGTGCCGGTGGTGAAAATCGTCTTCTTCCGCGACATCCTCCCGCATTACCCGTTCCAGGGCGAGGGTGAGTATCTGGTGGTCGGCGGCGACTATCGGGTCGGGGTGTCGCTGTTATGACGCCCGACGTTCGAAAGGACCCGCAAATCCGCTCCCGCGCGCTGGGCGCCTATCTCGGCCTCGCCTGCGGCGACGCGCTGGGCGCCACGGTGGAGTTCCTGACCAAGTCGGAGATCGCCAGCCAGCACGGCGTGCACAAGCACATCAAGGGCGGCGGCTGGCTGCGGCTCAAGCCCGGTCAGGTCACCGACGACACGCAGATGAGCCTGCACCTCGGCCGCGCCATCCTGTCCGGCACCGGCTGGGACGCGCGCCGCGTCGCCGACGAGTTTGCGACCTGGCTCAAGGGCAAGCCCATCGATGTCGGGGATACGACACGGCGCGGCATCCGCCGCTACATCATGCACGGCACGCTGAGCGAACCGCCGGCCGAGTACCACGCCGGCAACGGCGCGGCCATGCGCAACCTGCCGGTGGTGCTGGCGACGCTGGGCGACGACGCGGCGTTCCGCACCTGGACGCTGGAGCAGGCGCACATCACCCATGTCAACCCGCTGGCCGACGCGGCGATCCTGTCGCTGGGCATGATGGTGCGCCGGCTGATCCTCGGCGGCGGCGTCAGGGACGTGCGCGACGAGTCCAACGCGCTGGTCGCCCAGCACCGCCAGTTCAAGTTCCAGCCCTATCGCGGCCTGTCCACGGCGTTCATCGTCGATACCGTGCAGACCGTGCTGCACTACTACTTCCAGACCGACACCGTCGAATCCTGCATCGTCGAGACCGTCAACCAGGGTGGCGACGCGGACACCACCGGGGCGATCGCCGGCATGCTGGCCGGCGCCACCTACGGGGTCGAGCAGATCCCGTCGCGCTGGCTGAAGAAGCTCGACCTCGCGGTGCAGGAGGAGATCGGGCGGCAGACCGACGCGCTGCTGGCGCGTTCACCACTGTTCCAGGGGGGATGAATCCATGGCCGAAGTGGTCTTCTACGAAAAGCCCGGCTGCGGCGGCAACGCCCGGCAGAAAGCGCTGCTGGAGGAGGCCGGGCACCGGCTGATCGTCCGCGACATCCTGAGCACGGTGTGGACCGAGCAGACGCTGCGCCCGTTCTTCGGCGACCGGCCGGTGGCGGAGTGGTTCAACCGCGCCGCCCCGGCGGTGAAGTCGGGCGCCGTGGTCCCCGAGGCGCTGGGTGAGGCGGAGGCGCTGGCCCTGCTGCTGGCCGATCACCTGCTGATCCGCCGTCCGCTGATGCGCGTCGGCGACCGGAGCGCCTGCGGCTTCGACGTGGATGCGGTGGATTCCTGGATCGGGCTGGCGCGCAAGCCGGCCGGCAATGTCGAGGGCTGTCCGAAACCCGACATGGCCCCATGTCCGGTGCCCGCCCAAGGGTAATGACGGGACGCGCGGTTCGTCGTAGGTTGGGGCGAGCCGCAGGCAAACCCAACGCAGAGCGAGACCATGTGCGAACTCCTGGGCATGAGCGCCAACGTGCCCACGGACATCTGCTTCAGCTTCACCGGGCTGATGAACCGCGGCGGGCGCACCGGGCCGCACCGTGACGGCTGGGGCATTGCCTTTTACGAGGGCAAGGGCTGTCGCACCTTCCACGACCCGGCGCCGAGCTGCGAGTCCGAGATCGCCCGGCTGCTGCGGGCGTACCCCATCAAGTCCTGCATCGTCATCTCGCACATCCGCCGCGCCAACCGCGGTCGGGTGGCGCTGGAGAACACACACCCCTACACCCGCGAACTGTGGGGCCGGGTGTGGACGTTCGCGCACAACGGCCAGCTCAAGGGCATCAAGAAGCAGGAATTGTCCTTCTACCAGCCGGTCGGCAGCACCGACAGCGAGCACGCCTTCTGCTGGCTGCTCGGCCGGGTCCGCGCGGCCTTCCCCGAGCCGCCGAAGCGTTCGGGTGCGCTGTTCGCGCTGATCCGGGAGTTGGCCGGCGAGCTGAACGGGCTGGGCGTCTTCAACATGCTGCTGTCGGACGGCAAGCATTTGTGGTGCCACTGCTCGACCAACCTCGCGTGGCTGACGCGCAAGGCGCCGTTCGGCCCGGCGACGCTGCTGGACGAGGACATGACGGTGGATTTCGAGAAGGAGACGACGCCCAACGACGTCGTGACCGTGATCGCCACCCGCCCGCTGACCCGCGACGAGCCCTGGACCGTCATGAAGGACGGTGAGATGGCGGTGTTCCGCGACGGGCTGAAGGTGGGGTAGGGCGCGCTCGCCCCCACCCCCTACGCCATTGCCTCGCCGATCTGCCGCACCGCTTCGGCCAAGGGCAGGTCGACGCGGGCGATGCCGTGGATGTCCAGGAAGCGCGCCTCGTTCTTCGACAATTTGCCGTCGATGATCGCCCAGTGCGTGTCGGAGGACCGCTTGGAGATCTGCTTTGCGAAGGTGCGCTGGATCTCCGCGTCGAAACGGCAGCCGAGGTAGAGGAAGTGCTTGCCCGTGCGGCGCTGCTGCACCACGGGGGGGATCGGCGACTGGATGTCGATCTCGGTCAGCACCTCGACGAAGTCGGAGTCGGAAATCAGGTAGTTGCCGGCCGGCGACACGCTGCCGGCGGGCTTGTAGAGGATGGTCTGCCACGCGGCGGCCGCGGCGGCGTCCACCTCGCTTCCGTCCGGGGCGTAGTGCTTGACCCATTCGCCGGTGGATTGCGGGTGCGACAGGCCCTGGATTTGCCCCCAGGCGCGATCCGCGGCGCCGGCCAGCAGCCCTTCCAGCACGGCGTCGTACCAGACGTCGACGATCAGCTCCGGCGCCGGCAGCGAGGCCAGCCACGCGTGCACGGCGGTGGGCGGCACCTCGGCGCGGAAGATCTCATTCAGGATGGTTTCCAGCGTCTTGCGGTGCTTGCGGCTCTCGATGTACTGGGCGACCGCGGTCAGGCTGGAGCGGATGCGGCCGGGGGCGGCCACCTTGGCGTTCAGGCGCTGCGTCAGCTCGGCCGAATTGCGCGGGACCGGGCATTCCGGCAGCAGGGCGAAGACGCCCGGCCCGACGTAGGGCACCACGGTGCGTTCCTTGAGCGCGGCCGCGATGTCGGCGATGGCGTCGGTGGTGATCGTGGTCATGGTGCTCGGTCCCTTCTTCTGTTTCCCCTCTCCCGTCCCGGGAGAGGGAGGGGCCCGCCCGGAGGGCGGGAGGGTGAGGGTCAATCCAAGGATCCTTGCGCTACCCTCACCCGGCCGCTGTCGCGGCCACCCTCTCCCGGGGCGGGAGAGGGGAATCAGTAAATCGCCGCACCCGCCCCGGTGTTCACCGTGGCGTCCTTCAGCGTTTCGACGATGAAGGCGATCTGGTCCTGCGTGACGTTGCGGTGCAGCGGCAGTGCCAGCGCGCGGTCGGCCGTCTTCTGGCAGACCGGGCAGTCGGACCGGTTGTAGCCGCGCTCCACGTAGTATTGCTGCGAATACAGCGGCTGCCCGTAATCCGACGCGTCGATTTCGTGCCCGTCCAGATCCTCCAGCACCGCCTTGCGGCCGCTGGCGGTGAAGCGCGTGCCGAGATGCACGGCGTACAGCATGGGGTGCACGATCTCCGCCCCCGGCCCCTTGTAGGGCGGCTTGATGCCCTCGAACGACGCCATGGCGGCGTCGTAGAGGCGGACCACCGCGCTTCGGCGCTCCAGGATCTCCGGCAGGCGCTCCAGCTGCACCAGCCCCAGCGCGGCGTTGAGGTTGCTCATCCCCGCCTGCCACGGCAGGCGGCGGGTGATGCCGATGGTGTAGCGGTGCTCGGCCTCGCGCTGGCGCAGGTAGCGCAGCTCGTGCGCCAAGCCGCTGTCGTCGGTCACCACCATCCCGCCGCCGCCGGCCAGCAGCACGCCGGGCTCGGAGAAGTCGAAGATGGAGCAGACGCCGAAGCTGCCGACCGGCCGCCCCTTGTAGGTGGAGCCGATGGCCTCGCTGGAATCCTCGATCAGCAGCAACCCGCGGCTCTCGGCCAGGGCTTGCAGCTCGTCCCAATGCGCCGGGTGGCCGTTGACGTTGCCGGCGACGATGGCCTTGGTGGCCGCGGTCACCTTGGCCGCCGCCTTCTCGGGGTTCAGCGTGTGCTGCCAATAGTCGATGTCCACCAGCACCGGCGTGGCGCCGGACAGCGCCACCGCCTGCTGCACCTGATGCCAGCCGTAGGGGGAGCACAGCACCTCGTCCCCCGGCCCGATGCCCTGCGCCTTCAGCGCCAGCAGCAGCGCCGTGGTGCCGCTGGACACCGCCACCGCGTGCGCCCGGCCGACGAAGGCGGCGAAGGCCCGCTCGAACGCCTCGGTCATGCGGCCGTCGTTCAGCGGACCGGCGGTCAGCACGCGGCTGAGCACCGCCACCTCGGCCTCCGAGATATCGGGATCGACGAGGGGGATGTAGCTCAGCTCGTCTTCGGTATCGGGGCCAGTGTCAGGCACGGTGTCCGGCATGGTCACTCCTCGTCGCGTTCGGCGATGACGAGACCGGTGGCAGCGTCCGGGCTGCCGGTGATGGTCCAGCAATGGCCGGAACCGTCCACCAGGAAGAGGTCGAAGCGCTCCTCCTCGCGGTACGGCTCATCGGTCATGATGGAGGCGAAGGTGCCGGTGACGGTCAGGCCGGGATGCGCCGCCTTGACCGCCTGCACCACCGCGCTGACCGTCTCGCCGGCGGCGAAATGCCCGCTGGCAAGGGCGACGACGTTCTCGATCCGCTCCGCCGACAGGGCCATGGCCGTCACTCCGCGCTCAGTTTCTTGGCTTCGATGGTGATCGGCAGCCGGGTGTCCGCCGGCATTTCCGGCAGCTCCAGCGTCCAGCCATTGGCGATCTTCGCCCAGCCGCCCCACAGGGTCGGCTTCTCCATGGCGACGATCGGCTCCTCCAGGTCCTTCTTGGCGACGTAGATCGTGTACTGCTCGCCGACCTTGCGGATCATCACCTTCATGAAACTCTCCTGTTCGTGTTCGTTTTTGTTGTTCGTGTCTGTCAGGCCGCCACGCGGGCGAGCAGCGGCAGCAGCGCGTCCAGCGCCGCCTCCACCTCCGCCATGCCGGTGTCGCGGCCCAGGGAAAAGCGCAGGGACGCCGCCGCCTCCGCGGCCGACAGCCCCATGGATGTGAGCACGTGGCTGGGCTTGTTGCCGCCCGTGGCGCAGGCGGCGCCCATGGACACCTGGATGCCGGCGCGGTCCAGCCGCATCAGCAGTTCCTCGCCGTCCATCGGCCGGCCGTGCGGGTCGGCGAAGCGGATGTTGGAGGTGTTGGGCAGCCGCTCGGCCGCCCCGCCGTTGACCCGGCTGCCCGGCCAGCGTTCGAGGATGCCGCGCTCCAGCGTGTTGCGCAGGATCGCCATCTCGGCCCCGGCGCAGGCGGTCAGCGCGCGTTGCGCCAGCAGCGCCGCGACACCGAAGCCGACGATGGCCGGTACGTTCTCGGTGCCGCCGCGCCGCCCGCGTTCCTGATGGCCGTGCAGCAGCGGCGCCAGCGGCGTGCCCTTGCGGACGTACAGGGCGCCGATCCCCTTGGGGCCGTGCAGCTTGTGCGCCGACAGTGTCAGCAAATCGACATTGGCCATGTCCACATCCACCGGCGTGCGGCCGGCGGCCTGCACGGCGTCGGTGTGGAACAGGGCGCCGCGCGCCTGGGCGATGTCGGCGGCCGACGCCACCGGCATCAGCACGCCGGTCTCGTTGTTGGCCCACATCATGGAGACCAGCGCCGTCGTGCCGTCCACCACCGCGCGCAGGTCGTTCAGCGAGATCCGCCCGGCGCCGTCCACCGGCAGCACGCTGACCCGCCAGCCCTGCCGCTCCAGATCGGCGAACAGCATGAGCGTGGCCGGGTGCTCGACCGCCGTGGTCACCACGTGGCGGCGCGCCGGGGCGGTTTCGGCGAGCGCGCCCAGCGTGCCGAGGATCGCCAAATGGTTGGCCTCGGTGGCGCTGGCGGTGAAGATGATTTCCGCCGCCTTGGCGCCGATCAGCCCGGCCACCGCGCCCCGCGCCTCGCCCACCGCCTGCCGCGCCGCCATGCCCGCGGCGTGCGGGCTGGACGGGTTGGCGAAATGCGCGCCCAGGAAGGGCAGCATGGCGTCCAGCGCTTCGGGCGCCAGCGGCGTGGTGGCGTTGTGGTCCAGGTAGGCCATCAGCCCATCACCCCCGGTTGCGGCAGCCGGGTGGCGTGGGTTGGCGCCAGTTCCTCTTCCAGGCAGCCGACCAGCACGCTGCCGGGGAACTCCACCAGATAGACCGGCACCGGCGGCTCGCCGGCATGGCCGACGCGGACGATCTCGCCCGGCGTCCCCATGGGCGCCAACAGGGCGCCTTCCGGGGCGTGCGGGTGGCTGCCGTCGTTGAACAGGTCCACGGCCGCGGTGATGCGCATGCCCCAGTCGAAGATCGGCTCGCGCGGCGGTATGAAGGCAGGCTTCTTCTCGGCGACGTCGCTCATGGGGGAGGCTCCGATCATTGCGGGGCGTTGCAGGAACCATCGATCAGCTCCAGCTCCTTGGCGCGCATGCCGACGATCATGCGCCGCTCGAAGAAGTCGATGCCGTAGATGTAATAGACCTGAAGGTACGTCCCGACCGACTGCACGTAGCCGATGTCGCCGGCCTTGATCAGCACCTCGCCGACCGGGCGGCCGGGGTAGGTGCCGTCGTTGCGCACGTCGTTCAGAACCCGGACCTTGTCGCCCAACTCGAAGGCGGGGGGATGGATCAGCTCGACCACATCGTCGGCGCAACGGCGGGAGGAGGAACGCAAAACGGTGGTCATGGCTCACCTCGGTCTTTGGCCGTGGGCAGGGGGGAAACCGTGGACCCCAGGCGTTCCAGCGCGGCGGTGCGCACCTCGTCCACAGGGTCGTGGGTCAGTGGCTCCAGATAGTCGGGGTGGATGCGGCTGGCGACCGCGTAGCGCACGCACCAGTCCGTGTCGCGCGCCAGGGCAGCCAGCTTCTCCGGGGCGAGCCGCTGGGCGACGACGATGCGCACGCGGGCGCTGTCGTCCCAGGCCATGCTCATCAGCCACTCCAGGCCGACGCGGCGAGCCACCTCCAGCCGGACCTCGGAATCCTCGTCGTGCATCATGGCGGGCAGCATGCCCTCCGGCACGCGCCGGGCGACGCGCAGGCGAACGCCATAGTCGGCGTCGCGCATCATCGGGGCGAGGTCGGCCTCCTCCAGCCGCGAGGCGACGGCGATGCGCACCTCGCGGTCGGGATCGTTGCGCAGGCGCAGCAGCAGCCGGCGGGGCAGGCGGCGCGCCACGCTGGTACGCACCGTCTCGTCCGGGTCGTCCATCAGCCGGGTGATCAGGAAGATCGGCGCCACGCGCACGGCGATGGCACGGACCTCGAAATAGGGGTGGTCAAGGTGCTCGGCCGCGCTGTCCGGGTTCCACTCGAAGAAGCGCTGGATGCGCTTGGCGTAGCGGTCCTGCACGCAGGCGCGCAGCGGCTCGCAGCGGCCCTGGCTGAGCAAATCATGGAACGGGCAGGCGGCGCACTCCACCGGGCGGCCGAGCCAGTCGAAGGCGGCGTCGAGACCGTCGTCGCTCATTCCTCGTCCTCCTCGCTCTGACCAATCCGGTCCACGAGGTCGAGCAGGCGCTCGGCGGCCATGCGGCCGGCGGTGTCGAGCGCCTTCACCTTGCCCAGGGATTCGCGCGCCTCGTCGAAGAGGCGCAGGCGCAGTTGCAGATAGCCGACGGCGGTGAGCGCGAATAGGAAGAAGCGGGGCGGCGGTTCCAGCGAGTCGAAGTCGGCGGCGGCCGGGGTGACGTCGCGCCAGTCCGGGCTGTTCAGCCCGAGGCCGGCCAGCGCGTGGACGACCATGCGCTGGGCGTACTCCAGCGCTTCGGCCAGATTGGCCTTGTAGAAATGGAACTTGTAGAGGCCGAGATCGACCAGCCGGTGACCGGGAGCGACGGCGGCGGCGTGCGCGAGGAAACCCTCGGCCGTCGCGGCATCGGCGAAGTGCGCGGCTGCGAGATGCAGGCACCGCTCCGCTTCGGCAGGCAGGTCGCCGCCGTAGTAACGGCGCGCCAGCCACGTTTCATCCAGCTCCGCCAGCATGGACGTCCCCGGGTCGGGGTTGGATCGTGTCCCCCGGCCCTTCCGCGGCTGCGGAAGGGCCGGAGGCGGGAGGGTCAGGCCGGCACGCAGCAGTCGGCCGGGCAGACCGCGGCGCACTGCTGGCTGCTGAACTTGCCTTCGCACTCGGTGCAGTTGGCCGGGTCGATCACGTAGGTGCCCTTCTTGAAGCTGATGGCGTTGTTCGGGCACTCGGCCTCGCAAGCGCCGCAGGCGGTGCAATCGGCACCCTTGATCTTGTAAGCCATGATCGGGACTCCTCTGTTTGGTCGGGTCGGTTTGTAAGAAAAAACTCAGGCGCGCATTGCCGGGCGGATAACGGCGTCGCGGCCGGTACGGAACTGCGCCGTACCTTGCACCACGCGCTCGGCGTGCGCCTTGAAGTAGGTCAATGCCGATTCCTCGATGTATTCGAAAGCGAAGCGGTCCACCGGGTCGATGCCCGCCGCCGTCAGCTTGTCCTTGGGGCAGCCGCCGATCTTGGCGACGAACACCGCGGTGCAGTCGGCGATGGCCTTCATGACCGTCTCCAGCGCGTCCTCGTCGCCCGCACCGCCTTCGCAGTAGGTGTCGACGCGACGGTGGCCGACGAACTTGGCGCCCATCGGGCCGGCTTCGTAGATCTGGAACTCGGTGGCGTGGCCGAAGTGCTCGTTGATGCGCTCGCCGCCCTTGGTGGCGACGGCGATGAGGATCGGCGCCACGCCGGCATCCACACTTTCCGCCACGTCTTCGCGGGCGGCGGCCTTGGAGGCGTGGCGCTCGGCGCGCTCGGCCTCGACGTGCTCGCGGTAGGCGCGGCGCGCCTCGTCGTCGACGGTCACGGTCATCGACTCGATCCTGTCGGTGGTGAACTCCTCGCCGCGGTCCTCGCCCAGCAGGCCGACCGCATCGGCGCGGCACTGGCGGCAGTGGCGCATCAGCTTGGCGCCGCCCTCGCACTCGTCCTGGATCGCTTTCAGCTCCTGCGCGGTGGGGCCTCGCTGGCCGATGAGGCCGAAGTGCGTGCCGTGCGCCGGGTCGGAGATCAGCGGCATGATGTTGTGCAGGAAGGCGCCGCGCTTCTTGACCTGGACGTTCACCTCCTTGAGGTGCTCGTCGTTGATGCCGGGGATCATCACCGAGTTGATCTTCACCAGGATGCCGGCCGAGGTCAGCATCTCCAGGCCGAGCATCTGGCGCTCGTGCAGGATCTTGGCGGCGTCGCGGCCGGTCCAGCGGCGGTGGTCGTGGAAGATCCACGGGTAGATCCGCTCGCCGATCTCGGGATCGATCATGTTGATGGTGATCGTCACGTGGTCGACGTTGAAATTCTTGATGGTGTCGACGTAATCCGGCAGCGCCAGGCCGTTGGTCGACAGGCAGAGCTTCAGGTCCGGAGCCAGCTTGGCCAGCGCCTCGAAGGTCTTGAAGGTGTTCTTGCCGCCGGCCGCGAGGCTGTCGCCGGGACCGGCGATGCCGATCACCGAGAGCTGCGGGATCTCCTGCGCGACCGCCAGCACCTTCTTCACCGCCTGCTCGGGAGTCAGCTTCTCCGAGACGACGCCGGGGCGGCTCTCGTTCGAGCAATCGTACTTGCGGTTGCAGTAGTTGCACTGGATGTTGCAGGCCGGCGCCACGGCGACGTGCATGCGTGCGAAGTAATGGTGAGCCTCTTCGCTGTAGCAGGGATGGTTCTTGACCTTCTCCCACACCTCGGCCGGCAGGTCGCCCGGCCCATCGGAGGAGCCGCACGAGGATGAGGCGCAGCCCGAGCCCGACGCAACCGGCGCGGCCTTCAGCTCGCCCACCCCCAGGATGCCGTCCAGCGAAACCACGTTGCTCATGACCAGCTCCTCGTTCCAGCGGTCCTTGTCGGACGCCTGGGTAAAAGCAAGGAGCGGGCCACATTGGAAGATTGCGCTGAATCAACGGCTTGCCTGATTCCGACGCGTGTCGGCAATGCGACAAAGACGTGCCGGTGTCAGGGACACGACACTGTGTCGGGTGTTGGGTCGGGCGTCGGGTCAGGCGTTCGCGAGGCTGCGCAACGCCGCACGGGTGTGTTCCAGCGCCGGGTCGTCCGGCTGGCCCTGCCGCTGGATGATGGCGAACCGCAACACCAGCGGCGGGTCCAGCGGCCGGGTCACCACGCGGTCGGCGATGTCGGCGACGGTGTTCGGCATGACGATGGAGGCGCCCATGCCCGCCGCGACCATCGAGCGGATCGCCGCAAAGCTGCCGAGTTCCATGACCGGCTTCGGCGTGACGCCGCCGGCCTCGAACCACGCCGCCGTCAGCGTGGCGAGACGGCTGCGCCGCTCGTCGAGGATGAGCGGGAAACGTGCCATGTCGTTGGGGGTGATCGCGTCGGGCAGGGCCGTGCCGGCCGGGAAGACGGCCACCGCGTTTTCCTGGCGCAGCGGCTCCACCTCCAGCCCGCGGCTGTCCACCGGCAAGATGACCACGGCCAAGTCGAAATCGTTGGCGAGCAGGCGGCGTGCGATGTCCTCGGCAGTGCCGACGGCAACGGTGACGTCGAGATCCGGGCACCGGTCCCGCAACCGCTTGAGCACGCCGGGCAGCAGGTAGGTGGCGATCGACGCGCCCGATCCCAGCCGCACGCGGCCAAGTGTGCCGTCGCGATGGCGGCGCAACGCTTCCAACGCGGCGTCGATCTCGGCGCCGATGCGCCGGGCATGGACGACCAGCGTCTCCCCCGCTGTGGTCGGCGTGGTCCGCCGTCCGACGCGTTCGAGCAGCGTCACGCCCAGACGCCCCTCCAGCTCGCGGATTTGCAGGCTGATTGCCGGCTGCGTCAGGTTGAGGTGCCGCGCCGCCGCTGAAAAGCTGCCGAGTTCGACGACCGACAGGAAGGTGTGGAGCTGGTCGGGATTGAGGCTGCGCATGGGCCTGAATCAAAGAAACGCTTATGGGACGCGAAAGAACTCCAAATTTGCCTTATGGGTTGGGCGTTGGCAAGGTTTGTCCAGTTGCCACGGAGAACGCCATGCCCGCAACCCACCGCCCCTCATCCCAGCCGCAGACCATCCGAACCGCCGCGGCCCCGCCTTGGATCACGGCAGCGGTGGCGATGCTGTCCGCCTGGGCGCAGCGCCGGCGTCAGCGGCGCGCGTTGGCGGCGCTTGGTCCCGGCCTGCTGCGCGATGTCGGGTTGACGCGGGCGGACGCGATGCGGGAAAGCGGCAAACCGTTCTGGCGGCGCTGAGCCGGCCTCAGGCCAGCTCGCAGCGGAACGCCGCCACGTGGTCCTGCTCGGCATCGTCGGGTTCGGCGCCGAAGCCGATCAGGCCGGTGCCGACCAGCTTGGTCGAATCGCGCTTCAGCGCCACCGGCAGCGAGCGGCCGCTGCGGATGAAGGTGCCGTTGGTGGACTGGTCGGTGATGATGAAGCTCTCGCGGCTGAAGTCGATCACCGCGTGCTGGCGCGAGGTCCGGCGCGACAGGATGCGCAGCGCGCTGGTTTCCTCGCGCCCGACGCTCAGTCGCGGGTGCGCGGCGTCCAGCGTGTGGACCGCGCCCTTGTAGGCGACGTGCAGCGTCAGCCGGCTCGGCGCCTGGAAGTCCGGCAGCGAGATGGCCGCCACCGTCATGCTGTCCATCGGCTGGTCGGCGACCTCGGTGGTGCAGAGCTGGTGGATGTGCAGCGGCGCCGACTTGCCCTTGACCGAGATGTTGTTGAGCGGCTTGGTGCGCCGCTTCAGCCGTTCGGACAGCAGCAGCGTGAAGTCTTCGGTGGCGAGGATCTCGCCGGGCTTGGCCAGCGCCTCGACGCGGGCGCAGACGTTGCAGGCGTCGCCGTACAGATCGTCGGTGCGCTGCACCACCGGGCCATAGTGCAGGCCGACTCGCAGTTGCAGGCGGAACACCGCCTGACTGTCGATCATGGTGATGGCGGCCCAGCCCGCCTCCTCGGCGGCCGGGAAGGCGCCGAGCAGGCCGTCGCCCAGCATTTTGATGACCTGCCCGTGGTTGCTCTCGATCACCATGCGCAGGTGACGCAGCATCTTCTGCGTCAGGGCGGCGGCCTCGACGTTGCCGATCCGCTCATAGAGTTGCGTGGAATCCGCGATGTCCACGAACAGGATGGCGAGGGGTGTTTCCATACGTGGGCCGGTCGGGCTCGGGCGGGCATGCCAGTCAGGCTGCATACCACGGAACCGGCCCGCCGGCCTAGGGGTGGATGCCCATGGGGATGATGGCCGGTCAGGCGGGCTGCCACGCCTTCAGCAGGGACTCCAACTGCTCCTTCAGCGCCAGCCGGCGCCGCTTCAGCGCTGTGAAATGCTCGTCGGTGAGCGGGATGCCGTTCTCCTCGGCCGTCAGGATTTCCTTGTCGAGTCCGGCATACTCGTGTTCCAGCGTGCGGAAACGCTCGTCGGCGGCGCGGATCGATTCCAGCTTGCCGCGGTGCTCGGGAAATTCGCCTTCCAGGTCATGCCGTTGCAACATTGCCCCGTCCTCCTTCGTATCCAGGCGATGGTCCGGAACGAGTCTAAGATGGTGCGGCCGGAACGGGCAACCACGCCGCTGCGGACATACTGCCGCAGTGGTGGGGAACCTCAGAAGCGTTTGATCTCGATGTTGTACTTGCGCAGGGCGTAGCTCACCTGACGCGTCGTCATGCCCAGTAGGCGTGCCGCCTTGGCCTGGACCCAGCCGGTGCGCTCCATCGCCCACATCAGGCGGTCGCGCAAGCTGCCCGACTCCGGCTCGTCCAGTAAGGTCTCGTCGCCGCCGTCAACCGGCTCCGGCGCACTGGCCGCCGCCAGCACGCCGGCCGGTCCCGGAGCGTTCGTGCAGGTCGAGCAGCCCGAAGGCGTTGCGGAAATGGTCGAGGGCAGGATCGGCGGCAGCACCGGCAACGCCGGCGGCTTCGCCACCGCTGGACCGGACGCCGAAGCGGCTCCGGCCGTCGCCGCCGCGTGCGCCGCGGTGGCCGGGGCGAGGCCGCCGACGGCGGCGCCCATGGTGCTGTACTGGAACAGGATCGACGAGTTGCACAGGTTCATGCTGCACGACAGGTCCGCTCCGCGGATGGCGCCGTCGCGGCACTGCGTGGCGGCGCGCTCGATGCAGTTTTCCAGTTCGCGCACGTTGCCGGGCCACGGGCAGCGGTTCAGCACGTCCTGCGCATCGGCCGCCAGCGCCAGGGTCAGGCCGTTGTCCTTGTTGAACTTGGCGACGAAGTGCTTGGCCAGCGCGGCGATGTCGTCGCGCCGCTCGCGTAGCGGCGGCAGGAAGATGCTGACCACGTTGATGCGGAAGTACAGGTCGGCGCGGAACTTGCCGTGCCCGACCGCCTCTTCCAGGTTCAGGTTGGTGGCGCAGATCAGCCGCACGTCGGTCTTGATGGTCTTCGACCCGCCGACGCGCTCGAACTCCTGCTCCTGCAGCACGCGCAGCAGCTTGCCTTGGAAGTTGGGCGAGATGTCGCCGATTTCGTCGAGGAACAGCGTGCCGCCGGCCGCCAGCTCGAAGCGGCCCTTGTGGTCCTTCTGGGCGCCGGTGAAGGCGCCTTTCTCATGCCCGAACAGCTCGGATTCCAGCAGCGTTTCCGGCAGCGCCGCGCAGTTCACCCGGATGAAGGCGCCGTCCTTGCGCGGGCTGAGGTTGTGGATGGCGCGGGCGATCAGCTCCTTGCCGGTGCCGCTCTCGCCGCGGATCAGCACGGTGGACTTGAACGGCGCCACCCGGTGCACCTGGGCCAGCACCTCGGTCATCGGGGCGCTGGAGCACACAACGTCGGAGATCGGCTGCGCGGTGCGCAGTTCCTTCTGCGCGCGGAACGTCTCGCGCATCATGAAGCGGCGTTCCTCGGCCACCGTGCGGTGCAGCCGCACGGTCTGGCCGATCAGGTTCGCCACCATGGTCAGGAAGCGCACGTCGGTGCCGAAATGCGTCGTCGGCCCGTCGTCGCTGATGCGGTCGATGGTCAGCACGCCGATGACGTTGCCGGCCGCCTTGATCGGCACGCCGACCAGCGAAGCCACCTGCTCGTCCATATCCTCGCGCCCGCCGGTGCGGTTGAGGAACAGCGGCTCCTCGGCAAGGTTGGGCACCACCGCGGGCATGGCGGTCTTCAGGATGCGGCCGATGATGCCTTCACCCTCGCGGAACTCCACCTGATCGGCCTGATCGACGGACTGGCCGTTGACGGCGACCAAACGCATGACGCTGTCGTCGCCCAGCAGGTAAATCCGGCCGCGGTGCATCTGGAGCTGATAGGACAACAGGCGGAGCACTTCACGCAGCGTCTGCTGCAAATCCAGGGACGACCCCAGGATCTTGCTCACCTCGTAGATCGCCAGCAGTTCCAGGTTCGACGTGGCGTGACGCGCGGACATGCCCGACATCCTCTGACTACCCGGTTTCGCATATGCAAACACGATGCCGGGGCCCAGCCAGCGCGATTTGCGCGACTTCCAAGCTCCGGCCATGCGGTTCCGGCATGGCGTTGCCTGCGCCGGGGGCTGTTTGCCGCCTCCTTGTGCACATTGGCGTGGTGATGCGGAAGCGCTTGGCGATTCCACCCCGTTCGTGTTAATAACTGACTGGTCAGTTATCTATGGGGCCGCCCATGGCCGACGAGTCCGTTCCCGATTCCGGTACTCCGCAGCCGCCGCGCTGGCGCCGCCGCAAGGAGGCCCGCCCGCAGGAGATCGTCGACGCCGCCCTCGATATCTTCGCCGAGCGTGGCTACGCCGCGACCCGGCTGGAGGAGATCGCCGCCCGCGCCGGGGTCAGCAAAGGCACGCTGTACCTGTACTTCCCGAACAAGGAAGAGCTGTTCAAGGCGGTGATCCGCTCGGCCATCGTGCCGAACCTGGAGATGGCGGAACGCCTGCTCGGCGGCTTCCCCGGCCCGTCCATGGAGATCCTCCGCCAGATGCTGGAGGGGATCGCCGGCCGGGTGATGGCCTCCAAGGTCGGCGGCATCCCCAAGCTGATGATCGCCGAGGCCGGCAACTTCCCCGACCTCGCCCGCTTCTACTACGATGAGGTGATCGGCCGCGGCTTCCGCGTGCTGGGCGCGGTGCTGGAGCGCGGCATCGCCCGCGGCGAGTTCCGCCCGGTGAACGTGGACCACACCGTGCGGCTGATCATCGCGCCGATGCTGATGGTCGCGCTGTGGCGTTCCTCGTTCGAGCCGGTGGAGGGCAAACCGCTCGATGTGGCCGGGCTGATCGCCGAGCACCTCGACCATCTGAAGCGTGCTCTGGACCCCGGAGGCGAGCCATGAGCTGGATCGGCGACACCCTGGCGGCGCTGGCCGTCACCCTGGGGCTTGCGTCGGGTTCGTCCGGGCACCGGGTGCAGGGCTATGTGGAGGGCGAGTACCTGCGCGTCGCCGCGCCCATCGCCGCCACGCTGGAGACGCTTTCGGTGACGCGCGGGCAGGTGGTGAAGGCGGGCGAGCCGTTGTTCGCCCTGGACCTCATGGCGGCGAAGGCCGAGCGGGCGCGGCTGGCGGCGGGGCTGGCGCAGGCGCGTTCGCTGCTGACCGACCTGCTGACCGGCAAGCGGCCGGAGGAGCTGGCGGTGGTCGCCGCCCAGCGGGATCAGGCCGAGGCCAGCCTGCGCTACAGCGAGGCCGATCTGAAGCGCCAGGAGGATCTGGTGCAGGCGCGCGTCAGCTCGCCGGAAAAGCTCCAGGCGGCGCGCAGCGCCTTCGAGCGCGACCGTGGGCGGCTGGCCGAACTGACGGCGCAACTGGCGGTCAGCCGGCTGCCGGCGCGCCCCGACCAGATCCAGGCGGCGCGCGACGCCGTGGCGATGGCCGAGGCGGCGCTGGCCCAGCAGGACCGGCGTTTGTCCGAGATGGCGCCCGCGGCGCCGGTCGATGCGCGGGTGGACGACACGCTCTACAACCCCGGCGAATGGGTGCCGGCCGGCTCGCCGGTGGTGTCGCTGCTGCCGCCGGGGCGGGTCAAGGTGATCGCCTTCGTGCCGGAGCCGCTGATGGCCGGCGTGCACCCCGGCGACCGGGTGTCCCTGCGCTGCGACGGCTGCCCGGCCGGGCTGACGGCGCGGGTCAGCTTCGTCGCGTCGCGCGCCGAGTACACGCCGCCGGTCATCTACAGCATCGGCAGCCGCGAAAAGCTGGTCTTCCGCATCGAAGCCAAGCCCGAGGACGGCGCCAGCCTCAATCCGGGCCTGCCGGTGGATGTGGAGTTGGGGCCATGACCGAAACCGACTTGGCCATCGACGTGCGCGGCTTGGTCAAGCGGTTCGGCACCAAGACCGTGGTGGACGGCTTTTCGATCCAGGTGCCGCGCGGCGAGATCTACGGCTTCCTGGGGCCGAACGGCTCGGGCAAGACGACGACGATCCGCATGCTCTGCGGGCTGCTCACCGCCGATGCGGGGGAGGGGACCTGCCTCGGCCTGGACATCCGCACCCAGAGCGCCGCCATCAAGCGCCAGGTCGGCTACATGACCCAGAAGTTCAGCTTCTGGGAGGATCTGAGCATCGCCGAGAACCTGGACTTCGTCGCCCGCATGTACGGCCTGCCCGAGCGCAGGCGCCGGGTGCGCGAGGCGCTCGACCGCCTTGGCCTCACCAACCGCCGCGACCAGCTGGCCGGCGAGCTGTCCGGCGGCTGGAAGCAGCGCGTGGCGCTGGCCGCCTGCATCCTGCACGAGCCCAAGCTGCTGCTGCTCGACGAGCCGACGGCCGGCGTCGATCCCAAGGCGCGGCGCGAGTTCTGGGACGAGATCCACGAGCTGGCGCACGCCGGCCTGACCGTGCTGGTCAGCACCCATTATATGGACGAGGCCGAGCGCTGCCACCGCATCGCCTACATCGCCTACGGCAAGCTGATGGCCCGCGGCACGGTGGAGGAGGTGATCGCCGGTTCCAACCTGCGCACCTGGGCGATTTCGGGGGCGATTTCCGGCCCCAACCTCGCCGACGTGGCGCGGGATCTGGAGGGCAAGCCCGGAATCGAAATGGTCGCCGTCTTCGGCACCCGCCTGCACGTCAGCGGCACCGACGCCGCCGCGGTTCAAACGACGCTGGAGCCCTGGACGCACACCCCCGGTATCCACGTCGCCGCGGTGGAGCCGACGCTGGAGGATGTCTTCATCCACCTGATGAACCAGAGCACGGACAATTTCCGATGACTGGCAACCGCTTTTCCCCCCGCCGCTTCGTGGCGGTGATGGTGAAGGAGTTCATTCAGATGCGCCGGGACCGGCTGACCTTCGCCATGATGGTCGCCATCCCGATCATGCAGCTCATCCTGTTCGGCTTCGCCATCAACTCCGATCCCAAGCGCCTGCCGGCGGCGGTGCTGGCCGCCGACGACAGCCCGTTCGCCCGCACGCTGGTGGCCGCCATGGTCAATTCCGGCTACTTCGAGATGATCCGCACCGCCCGCACCGAAGCCGAGCTGAATGAGCTGCTGACCGAGGGGCGCGTGCAGTTCGCCGTCACCGTCCCCGCCGGCTTCGCCCGCGACCTGCAACGGGGCACTCGCCCGGTGCTTTTGGTGGAGGCCGACGCCACCGACCCCGCGGCGACGTCGAACGCGCTCAACAGCCTGACGCAGATCGCCCGCTCGGCGCTCGACCGTGATCTGACCGGGCCGCTGGTGACGCTGCGCTCCACGCCCGACCCGATCGAACTGCGCATCCACCGCCGCTACAACCCGGAGGGCATCACCCAGTACAACGTGGTGCCGGGGCTGATGGGAACGATCCTCACCATGACCATGGTGATGATGACCGCGCTCGCCGTCACCCGCGAGCGCGAGCGCGGAACCATGGAAAACCTGCTCGCCATGCCGGTCCGCCCGTTCGAGGTGATGCTGGGCAAGATCCTGCCCTACATCGGCGTCGGCTACGTGCAGGTGGTCATCATCGTGCTGTCGGCGCGCGTGCTGTTCGGCGTGCCCATCGTCGGCAGCCTGTTCTTGCTGTCCACGGTGATGATCCTGTTCATCGCCGCCAATCTGGCGGTGGGCTTCACCTTCTCGACGGTGGCGAAGAACCAGTTGCAGGCCATGCAGATGTCGTTCTTCTTCTTTCTGCCGTCGATGCTGCTGTCCGGTTTCATGTTCCCGTTCCGCGGCATGCCGGACTGGGCGCAGACCATCGGCGAGGTGCTGCCGCTGACCCACTTCCTGCGCATCGTCCGCGGCATTCTGCTGAAGGGCAACGGCTTCACCGACATCCTCGGCGAATTGTGGCCGCTCACCGCCTTCCTGGTGGTGGTCACCGTGATCGCGCTGAAGCGCTACCGCCAGACGCTCGATTAGCCCCTGAGACAAATGAGCTCGCCCCCCGCGGGCGCTACGTTTCGTTAACGGGTGTTAAGTTTGAATCGACCCATCGCGTTCAACGTGGATCGGCGGGGGTCGGTGCGATGCGGCGGATGCTCGGGGGACTGCTGGTGGCGGCGTGTGCGCTCACGCTCATGGCCACGGACGCGGATGCCAAACAGCGCAAGTCCCGCAAGCACGCGCCCACCGGCGTCGATCCCATCGCCTGGAGCCGCGCCGACGCGCCGGCGCGGGGGCCGGCGCAGGCCATCGGCGGCTACGCGGCGGGCTGCGTGTCCGGCGCCGTGGCGCTGCCGGGGGAGGGCACCGGCTATCAGGTGATCCGCCTGTCGCGGCACCGCAACTACGGCCACCCCGCGCTGGTCGATTTCCTCAAGGGCTTCGGCGCGAAGGTGGCGACGGCCGGGCTCGGCACGGCGCTGATCGCCGACATGGGGCAGGCGCGCGGCGGGCCGATGAGCTTCGGCCACGCCAGCCACCAGATCGGCCTGGACGCCGACGTCTGGCTGCGCCTCGACCTGCCGCCCATGGGCCGCAACGCGCGCGAGCACCTTGAGGAGATCAAGTACGTCGACTACGACGGCCCCAGCGTCACCGGCGATTGGTCGAGCAAGCAGGCGGAGATGATCCGCATCGCCGCCACCGATCCGCGCGTCGCCCGCATCTTCGTCAGCCCCGCCATCAAGCTGGCGCTGTGCGTCAAGGATTGGAAAAGCCGCGACTGGCTGGGCAAGCTGCGCCCCTGGCACGGCCACGACGGCCACATGCACATCCGCCTGAGCTGCCCGCCCGGCAGCCCGCAGTGCGAGCAGCAGCGCGAACTGCCGGACGGCGACGGCTGCGGCGGCGATCTGCAATCGTGGCTCCGCAAGGCGGTGCCGGTGCAGGACACCCCGCCGGAGAGGGCGCATCCGCGCAACCCGCGCCTGCCGGCCGCCTGTCAGGCGGTGCTGCGCTCCGGCGGGACGCGCGTCGCCTCGGCTCCGGGAATCGGCCCGGCCCGCGACGAAAACTGATGGAACGACAATTGATTGGCGGCAACCGGTAGCGTTGCGGTACATTAGGACATCATGCCGTCAACCCCTGGCCCAGCGCACTGGCGCGCGGTGCGATGACCGACAAGCCCGACTCCGCTGACGCCCCGCCCGTCAATCTGAAGACCCGCCTGCACGCGTGGTGGGAAGGCTATGACCTGTCCGGCCTCAAGCGCCGCAAGGGCGAGGAGGATGCGGCCGGCGACTCCGCCCCGGCGCAGCAAGGCAAGGGCAAGGCGCCCGAGGTCGGCCACAACCGCTGGAACAAGCCGCTGTGGAACGCCACCCGAATCGAGGTGGCCGAGCGGCTGTGGGGCAACGGCTTCAGCACGCCGGGCGGAGCCGAGCACATCGCCTATCTGGTGAAGCCCATGGGCCTCAACCCGGCCATGAGCGCGCTCGACCTGTCGGCCGGGCTGGGCGGCGCCAGCCGCACCATGGCGCAACAGTTCGGCTGCTGGGTCACTGGGCTGGAAGCCTCGCCGCTGCTCGCCAAGGAGGGGATGGAGCGCTCCCACATGGCCGGGCTGGACAAGCGGGCGCCCATAGAGCGCTACGACCCCGAGCACTTCAGCTATCCCAAGCGCGTGGACGGCATCGTCTACAAGGAAGGGCTGTTCACCGTCCGCGACAAGGACCAGCTGTTCGACGCGATCGAGGTGGCGCTGAAGCCGCGCGGCCACCTGCTGCTCACCGACTACATCCTCGGCCCCACGGCGAATCGCGCGGCGGTGGCCGCCTGGGCCGACAAGGAGCCGCTGGAGCCGAACCTCTGGTCGCTGGAGCAGATGCAGAACGCCTTCGCCCAGCGCAACCTCGACCTGCGCATCAACGAAGACATCACCGACACCCACCGGCACCTGATCCTCACCGCGTTGCAGGGCTTCACCCAGTACCTGGAGCAGTACGCCCTGGCCCACGACACCAAGGTGGCGGTGATGGATGAGATCGAGCTGTGGGCACGCCGCGTCACCGCCCTGAACTCTGGCCTGCGCTGCTACCGCTTCTACGCGCTGAAGCCGGCGGAGTAGGGGACGGGTTGCCTGCCCGGAGGGCGTGGAGTCGCGGGCAAGAATTCACACGGATTTTGGGGATTTAGACACGGATTACACGGATTTTTCTTATTCGTGCACAGCAACGGCCTTCGGGATGACCCGTGCGCCGCAAGCATCAAAAAAATCCGTGTAATCCGTGTTCAAATCCGTGCAATCCGTGTGAATGTTGCCCCCGATTCGGATCTGACGGGACAGGCATTCAGCGGCGAAACCCGAATCGGGACGGCGCATTTCCTCGGTTTTTGCCTCCTGAAGGCCGTTCCTTCCGGTTGACAGGCCGAAACCGCCGCACTATGGTCCGCGCCCTGTGAACACGCCGCTGACCACGTACCAGGAATTCGTATCATGAAGATCGTGAACTCGCTCAAGTCGATGAAGACCCGCCACAAGGCTTGCCGCGTCATCCGCCGCAAGGGCCGCGTCTACGTCATCAACAAGACGAACCCGCGCTTCAAGGCCCGCCAGGGCTGATACCGGTCGCCGGCCGGCGACAACCGGCCGCGACACAGCAGAGCGTGTTTGGGCCGCGCCGTTCATTCGGCGCGGCTTTGCGTTTTGCCGCATCCCCTCTTGCCGAGCCGCTTTTGCCGGTGTTACCCCTTGCTGAAACGCCCTGGGCCGCAAAGCTCTGATAAGGCGAACGCAAAGGGGAGGGATGCCGGCATGAAGATGCCCACGCCGGACGCGGGAATCGTGTCCCGTCGCCGCGAGATCGTCGAGCGCCTGCGCGCCATCGTCCCAGGCGAAGGCGTCATCGTCGATGAGGAGGAGCTGCGCGCCTACGAGTGCGACGGCCTCACCGCCTACCGCCAGCCGCCGCTCGTCGTCGTCCTCCCCAGCACCACCGCCCAGGTCTCGCGAGTCCTCGCGGCCTGCAAGGAGATGGGCGTCAAGATCGTGCCGCGCGGCGCCGGCACTTCGCTGTCCGGTGGTGCCTTGCCGCTGGCGGACGGTGTCCTGCTCGGCATGGGCAAGTTCAACCGCATCCTGGACATCGACTACGACAACCGCTGCGTCACGGTGCAGCCCGGCGTGACCAACCTCGGCATCTCCAACGCGGTGGCGCACAAGGGCTTCTATTACGCGCCCGACCCGTCCAGCCAGATCGCCTGCACCATCGGCGGCAACATCGCCGAGAACTCCGGCGGCGTGCACTGCCTCAAATACGGGCTGACCACCAACAACGTCCTGGGCGTCGAGATGGTGCTGATGGACGGCTCCATCGTCCGCCTTGGCGGCAAGCATCTGGAGGCCGGCGGCTACGACCTGATGGGCATCGTCACCGGCTCGGAAGGCTTGCTGGGCGTGGTCACCGAGGTGACCGTGCGCATTCTCAAGCGCCCGGCCACCGCGCGCGCCGTGCTGCTGGGCTTCCCCACCAACGAGCAGGCCGGCGACTGCGTCGCCGCGATCATCGCCGCCGGCATCATCCCCGGCGGCATGGAGATGATGGACAAGCCGGCCATCCACGCGGCCGAGGACTTTGTCCACGCCAACTACCCCCTCGACGTCGAAGCGCTGCTGATCGTCGAGCTGGACGGCCCGGCGGCCGAGGTGGACCACCTCATCGGCCTCGTGGAAGGCATCGCCAAGGACAAGGGCGCGGTCTACGCCCGCATCTCCAACAGCGAGGAGGAGCGGCTGGTGTTCTGGGCCGGCCGCAAGGCGGCCTTCCCGGCGGTGGGCCGCATCAGCCCCGACTATTACTGCATGGACGGCACGATCCCGCGCAAGATGCTGCCGCGGGTGCTCCAGCGCATGCGCGAGCTGTCGGAAAAGCACGGGCTGCGAGTCGCCAACGTCTTCCACGCCGGTGACGGCAACCTGCACCCGCTGATCCTCTACGACGCCAACAACCCCGGCGAACTGGAGCGCGCCGAGGAGTTCGGCAACGACATCCTGCGCCTGTGCGTCGATGTCGGCGGCGTGCTGACCGGCGAGCACGGCGTCGGTGTGGAGAAGCGCGACCTGATGACCCACCAGTTCAACGACGCCGACCTCAAGCAGCAGCAGCGCGTGAAGTGCGCCTTCGACCCGGACGGCCTGCTGAACCCCGGCAAGGTGTTCCCCGAACTGCATCGCTGCGCCGAGCTGGGCCGCATGCACATTTCCAGCGGCAAGCTGCCGTTCCCCGACATTCCGCGATTCTGAGGGGCGTTCATGGCGATCACCACGTTCAAGCCGGACACCGCCCAGCAACTCGCCGACACGGTGCAGTGGGCGCTGTCCAACGCCGAACCCATGGAGGTGCTGGGCACCGCCAGCAAGCGCGCCCTGGGCCGCCCGGTGCAGGCCGGCTACGCGCTCGACCTCTCCGCGATCACGGGCGTGGTGGCGTACGAGCCGGACGAGCTGGTGCTGACCGTCAAGGCCGGTACCCCCCTGGCCGAAGTCCTGCCCATGCTGGCCGAACGGCGTCAGCACTTCGCCTTCGAGCCGCAGGACCTTGGGCCGCTGTACGGCCTGCCCCCCGGCGGCGGCACGGTGGGCGGCATGCTGGCGGCCGGACTGACCGGCCCCAGGCGCATCCAGGCCGGTTCGGCGCGCGACCATTTCCTCGGCATCGAGGGCGTGTCGGGGCGCGGCGAGGTCTACAAGGGCGGCGGCAAGGTGGTGAAGAACGTCACCGGCTACGACATGCCCAAGCTGATGGCCGGTTCCATGGGCACGCTGACGGCGATGACCGAGGTGACGCTGAAGGTGCTCCCGGCGCCGGAGGACGTGCGCACGCTGATCCTCGCCGGCCGCGACGACGCGCAGGCGGTGCGTGCGCTGACCCTGGCGATGCAGAGCCCGCACGAGGTATCGGGCGCCGCGCACCTGCCGGCCTCCGTGGCGGCGCGGTCGGGTGTGGTGGCGGGGGTGGGGGCGTCGGTGACGGCGATTCGCCTGGAGGGCTTCGGCCCGTCCGTGGCGGCGCGCGTCGCCGCGCTGAAGGACGAACTGGGCGCCGACGCCGTGCTGGAGCGCGACGGCTCGCTGGCGCTGTGGCGGGAAATCCGCGACGTGGCGTACTTTGCCCAGCCGGCCGACCGCCTCATCTGGAAACTCTCCGTCCCCCCCTCCGGGGGCCCGCGCGTCGCCGCCGCGATCCGCGCGCTGACTGAGGCGGACATCTATTTCGACTGGGCCGGCGGCCTTTTGTGGGTTGCCGCAGAACCCACCGACACCGACATACGCGAGTCGCTGGACGGCATCGGCGGCCACGCCACGCTGATCCGCGCCCCGGACGATGTGCGCGCCTCCGTGCCCGTCTACCACCCGCAACCCGAGCCCCTGGCCGCGCTGGCCGCGCGCGTCAAGGAGAGCTTCGACCCCAAACGCCTGTTGAACCCCGGCCGACTCTACGCGGGGGTGTGAGCGTCATGCAGACCAACTTCACCATCGCCCAACTCGCCCAGACCGAAATCCAGGAGGCCGAGCGCATCCTGCGCAAGTGCGTGCACTGCGGCTTCTGCACGGCGACGTGCCCGACCTACATCACGCTGGGCGACGAGCTGGACAGCCCGCGCGGCCGCATCTACCAGATGAAGGACATGTTCGAGAAGGGCGGGGCGCCCTCGCCCAAGGTGGTCAAGCACATCGACCGCTGCCTCTCCTGCTTGTCCTGCATGACCACCTGCCCCTCGGGCGTGGACTACATGCACCTCGTGGACCGCGGGCGCACGCACATCGAGCAGACCTACACCCGCCCGGCGTTCGACCGCGCCTTGCGCGCCGTGCTGGCGAAGGTGCTGCCGAACCCGCGGCTGTTCCGTCTGGCGCTGCTCGCCGCCTGGGTGGCGCGGCCGTTCCGCAATCTGGTGCCCGGCCGCCTCGGCGCCATGCTGCACCTCGCCCCCAAGTCCGTCCCCGGCCCCAGCCCGGTGGACGTGCCGCAGGTGCACCCCGCCCAGGGGCCGCGCCGCAAGCGCGTCGCGCTGCTGGTCGGCTGCGCCCAGCAGGTGCTCGCACCGGAGATCAACGAGGCGACCGTCCGTCTGCTGACCCGCCGCGGCGTTGAGGTGGTGATCGCCAAGGGTGCCGACTGCTGCGGCGCGCTGACCCATCACATGGGCAAGACCGACCAGTCGCACGCGACCGCCGCCAGGACCATCGCCGCTTGGGCGCAGGAGATCGACGGGGAGGGACTCGACGCCATCATCATCAACGCGTCCGGCTGCGGCACGACGGTGAAGGACTACGGCCATATGTTCGCCGAGGACGCGGCGGTCAGGACCGACGCCATGCGCGTGGCGGCGCTGGCCCGCGACATCACCGAGTTCCTGACGGAGATCGGGCTGGGCGAACCCGTGCACCGCACCGGCCAAGTGATCGCCTACCACTCCGCGTGCTCCATGCAGCACGGCCAGCGCATCAAGGACCCGCCGCGCGCCCTGCTGCGCGCCGCCGGCTTCGAGGTGCGCGAGATCCCCGAGGGGCACATCTGCTGCGGCTCGGCCGGCACCTACAACATGCTCCAGCCCGAGCTGTCGGAAGCGCTGCGCGACCGCAAGGTGCGCAACATCGAGAGCATCGGGCCCGACGCCATCGCCGCCGGCAATCTCGGCTGCATCACCCAGATCGCCACCGGCACCGGCATCCCGATCCTGCACAGTGTGGAACTGCTGGACTGGGCGACCGGTGGCCCGCTGCCCCGCGCGCTGGAGGAGAGCGAAGCCTTCGCCGGCTGGCCCACCGCCGCGCACACGCGGGCGGCGGAGTAGGGGGTGTCCGGCGTCCAGCGCATCGGGCGCCAACTCACCGCCTGGGCGGTGCATGGCTTCACCGCCAGCGGCGTGGTGCTCGGTCTGGGCGCGTTGCTCTCGGCCGGGCAGGGGGAGCCGGCGTTGTGCTTCGCCTTCCTCGGGGTGGCGCTGGTGGTGGATGGCGTCGACGGCACCTTCGCGCGCCGCGCCCGTGTCCGCGAGGTGCTGCCGGGCATCGACGGCGCGGTGCTCGATCTGGTGGTCGACTACCTCACCTATGTACTGGTGCCGGCGGTCTTCGTGATCTTCTACGACCTGCTGCCGCGCGGCCTCGGAACGCCGGGGGCGGCGTGGATGCTGGTGACCGCGCTGTACTGCTTCGCCAACACCGGCATGAAGAGCGCCGATCACTATTTCGTTGGCTTCCCGGCGATCTGGAACGTGGTGGTGTTGTGCCTGTGGCTGCTCGGCCTCGACCCGTGGATCAACGCCGCGGTGGTGCTGGCGCTGGGGGTGCTGACCTTCACCAAGGTGACGTTCCTGCACCCGTTGCGGGTGCGGGCAATGCTGCCGCTGAACGTCCTCGTCACCACGGCGTGGCTGGCATCCGCCGCGTGGCTGGTGGCCGAGCACCCCGCCCGCCCGGCGCTGCCCTTCGCCGTGTGGCTGGGGGCGAGCGCCTGGTACGTCGCGGTGTGCGCGTGGCGGACGATGCGCGGAGGGCCTAGAACTGATCCTCGCTCAGCGCCATGACGGTGCGCTGGGCGGTCAGGATCGGCACCAGCAGGCCCTGCGCGGAGGGCAGGATCTGCTCGGCGTAGAAGCGCGCGGTGACCAGCTTGGCCTCCAGGAACGGCGCGTTCCCGCCGGGCTGGCGCAAGCCCTCCATGGCCTTGGCCGCCGCCTTCGCCATCATCCAGCCGCCGGCCACCGTGCCCCACAGGCGCAGGTAGTTCGCCGCACCGGCCGCGGCTGCGCGGGCGTTGCCCTCCTGCTGGGTGCGCACCATCCAGCCGGTCGCCTGATCGAGCGCCGCCAGCGCCGTCGCCAGATTGGCGCGGATCGCCGCCATGTCGTCGCCGGGCGCGCTCTCCAGCTCGGTCAGGGTGGCGCGGATCTCCTCCATGAACGCCTGCGCCGCGGCCCCGCCGTCGCGGCCGATCTTGCGGAAGGCGAGATCGTTGGCCTGGATGCCGTTGGTGCCCTCGTAGATCGGCAGGATGCGGGCGTCGCGGTAATGCTGGGCCGCCCCGGTCTCCTCGATGAAGCCCATGCCGCCGTGCACCTGCACGCCGGTGGAGGCGACCTCGCAGCCGATGTCGGTGGACCACGCCTTGACGATGGGCGTTACCAGATCGAGGCGCGCCTGCGCGCCCCGGCGGACCTCGTCATCGGCGTGCCCGCGGGCAAGGTCGATCTGCGTGCCGGCGTACAGCGCCAGCGCACGCGCCGCCTCGGTCTTGGCGCGCATCTCCAGCAGCATGCGGCGCACATCCGGGTGATGGATGATCGACACCGCCGAGCCCTTCGGATCGGCGAGATCCTTGCTCTGCACGCGGCTCTTGGCGTAGTCGCGGGCCTGCTGGTAGGCGCGCTCGGCCACCGCGATGCCCTGGATGCCGACACCCAGGCGGGCGTTGTTCATCATGGTGAACATGTATTCGAGGCCACGGTTCTCCTCGCCCACCACATAGCCGACGGCGCCCTCGTGGTCGCCGAAGGCCATCACCGCGGTCGGGCTGGCCTTGATGCCCAGCTTGTGCTCCAGGCTGGCGCAGCGGGCGTCGTTGCGGTCGCCCAGGCTGCCGTCCTCCTTGACGAGGAACTTCGGCACGATGAACAGCGAGATGCCCTTCACCCCGGCCGGCGCGTCCGGCAGGCGCGCCAGCACGAGGTGGATGATGTTCTCGGCCACATCGTGTTCGCCGTAGGTGATGAAGATCTTCTGCCCGGTGATCCGGTACGTGCCGTCACCCGCCCGCACCGCCTTGGTCCGCACCGCGGCGAGGTCGGAGCCGGCCTGCGGTTCGGTCAGGTTCATGCTGCCGGTCCATTCGCCGGTCACCATCTTGGGCAGATAGAGCGCCTTCTGCTTGGCGCTGCCGTGCTCGGTCAGCAGATCCACGGCACCCTGGGTCAGCAGCGGGCACAGGCCGAAGGACAGGTTGGCCGACTGCCACATCTCCTGCGCGGCGAACTGCACGGTCCACGGCATGCCCTGGCCGCCGAATTCCGGCTCGAAGGGCAGGCTGCCCCAGCCGGCCTCGACGAACTGGGCGTAGGCTTCCTTCCAGCCGGTGGGCGTGCGCACCACGCCGTTCTCCAGCACCGAGCTTTCGCGGTCGCCCACGACGTTGAGTGGCGCCAGCACGCCCGCGGCGAACTTGCCGCCCTCCTCCAGGATGGCGTCGACCAGATCGGGCGTGGCGGACTCGTGGGCGGGCAGCGCGGCCACGCGGTCGAAGCCGACCACCTCGTTGAGCAGGAAGCGGAAATCGGCGACAGGGGCGGTGTAGAGGCTCATGGGGCGTGCGGTCCTCCCGAGACCGGTGTGTGTGTCGTTGGTTGTGTGTTGTTGGTTGTTCTGGCCGGGCAGGATACCGCGCCGTATGCTTCTTGGCGATACGCCCTAGGCGCAAGGCCGCATGCGGCGAACGCACGCCTGTCCGACAACCATTCCGCAAGAGGCGATGCCATGCACCCGACACCCGCGGCCCTGGACCCGGCGCTGGCCGGCTTGCCGGCGGATGTGGCCGACGCGCTGCGGGGGCTCATCGCCTCGGGAGAGTTCCGCGGAGCCATCGCGGATGCGGAACGGCTTTCCGGGCCGGCGGCGTTGCTGCCGCTGGCCGCGCTGTACGCCCGGCCGCCGATCTCCGGTTTCCGGGTCGGCGCGGTGGCGCTCGGCCTGTCGGGCGCGCTGTACCTCGGCGCCAACATCGAATTCCCCGGCCAGGCCTTGAGCTGTTCGGTCCACGCCGAGCAGGCCGCCGTCGCCAACGCCTGGGCGAACGGTGAACGCGGCCTGTCCGCCCTGGCGGTCTCCGCCGCGCCCTGCGGGTACTGCCGCCAGTTCCTGAACGAGCTGGCGAACCCGCCCGGCATCCTCCTGCCCAACCGGCCCGCCGTGCCGCTCGCCGCGCTCCTGCCGGACGCCTTCGGCCCGCGCGACCTCGGCGTGGCCGGCGGCCTGATGGAGCCGGCGGACCATGGGCTGGTCATCCCCGACGCCGACCCGCTGGTGCAGGCGGCGCTGGCCGCCGCCAACGCCAGCTACGCCCCCTACACCGGCGCCCACGCCGGGGTGGCGTTGCGCACCGCCGATGGCGCGGTGTTCCAGGGCCGTTATGCCGAGAACGCCGCCTTCAACCCCGGCATGGCGCCGCTCCAGGCCGCCGTGGCGCAATTCGTCCTCAGCGGCCGGCGCATCGAAGAGGTGACCGCCGCGGCGCTGGTCGAGCATCCGGCCAAGTCAAGCCACGCCGACGCCACCCGCACGCTGCTGGCGTCCTTCAGCGGCGCGCCGCTCACCGTGGCTCTGGCACACCCATTGCAAAGCTAGTGGCGAACCCCAGCAGGGATTGCCGCCATGACCTTCGCATCCGCTCTCGCCAACACCGCCCAAACGGCCGCCCAGAACGTCAAGACGACGCGTGGGCCCGCCGATGTGGAAGCCGCGGTGCGCAACGCCAGCGCCAAGACCGGGGTCAATTTTGCCTACCTGATGGAAAAAGCTTCCGTGGAGAGCGGGTTCCGCACGGACGTGAAGTCCTCCTCCTCCAGCGCCACCGGGCTTTACCAGTTCCTCGACTCCACGTGGCTGACCACGCTGAAGGAGCACGGCGGCGACCATGGCCTGGGCAAGTACGCCGACGCCATCCAGACCCGCCCGGACGGCCGCCCCTACGTGGCCGACCCGGAGATGCGGAACAAGATCCTCGACCTGCGCAAGGACCCGAACACCTCGGCGCTGATGGCGGCGGAGTTCACCAAGGACAACCAGGATTACCTGGAAGAGAACGTCAAGGGCGGCAAGATCGGCTCGACCGAGCTGTACATGGCGCACTTCCTGGGCGCCGGCGGGGCGACCAAGTTCCTCAACGCGATGCAGGAGAGCCCGAACCGTCAGGCCAAGGACCTGTTCCCCGAGGCCGCCGCCGCCAACAAGGCGGTGTTCATCGACAAGGAGACCGGCCGCGGCAAGACGCTGAAGGAGATCTACGACCGGTTCTCCGCGAAGTTCAACGAGATCGGCGGGGCGCCCGCCACGGCGGCGACCGACCGCGTGCGCCGGCAGGACATGCCCGACGGCTTCACCACGCAGATGCCGAGCTTCTCGTCGCGCGGCCTCGGCACCAACCCGCTGTCGATGTACCAGATCCTGGCGCTGAACGCCCTGGAGACCCCGGACGAGGCGGACACCAACACGATGCGCCCCGGTGGCCGCAAGGCGGTGCCCAAGTCCGACCACCACCGCATGCGCGACCAGCCCGTGCGCTCCGACCAGACCCCGGAGACGGGGGTGGGGCTGGGCTTGGCAAGCATGCGGGCGGCCTGAACGGGTCAAATCACCGGCACGTCAAATCACCGGCGCGTTCAGCGCTTCGCCCCAGTGCGCGGCTCGGGCCTTGAGCGCGGCGGTACGGGCGTAGGCGATCTCTTCGTCCTCCAGCCGCTCCAGCACTTCGAAGGTGACGCCGTCCGCGCCATGCGCGTCCCAGGCGGCCTGCAGGGCGCGGCAGGGGCAACCCTTGAGCCGCAGTTGAAACCACAGGCGGTTCTGGATCGTGCTCAAATCCGGCGCCGCGCCGACCCAAACCGCATCGGCCGCCGCACACCGCACCGCGTAGATGCCGGCGGACACCGCCCGCTCCTTGTAGGCGGCCAGAGCCGCCTTCCTGTCGTCACCTTTCATAACCACTCCCCTTGGGTCGTCGCGTGTGGGGTGGGAGAATTATACCCGGACGATATTGTGTTCAATGATTTTATCCGGGTATAAAGCGGAGTGACACTCCAGCGAGAGGCCATCATGACCGAAGAACCATCCTGCACCGCTTTCCTGGGGGAGACCCGGCTGGCGTCTGGCGTGCCGTGGGAGGTGGCGCTCGCCGCCAAGCGGGCCATCCTGGCCGGCGGCCCGTCCATCCTGATCTTCGACGACCGCACCGGCCGCCAGATCGATTTCGACCTGAGTGGGAGCGACGATGAGGTGGCGGCACGTCTGCGCCCCCCGGAGTCGGCAGGTGAGGCGGCACGGCCACGCGGCCGGCCAAAGCTCGGTGTCGTCGCGCGGGAGGTAACGCTTTTGCCGCGCCATTGGGAATGGCTGGCCGATCAGCCTGAGGGCGCCTCGGCGGCGATCCGCCGGCTGATCGACGCAGCGCGCGCCCAAGGTTCGGCCGCCGGCCGTGCGCGTCAGGCGCAATCGGCGGCGGACCGCTTCATGATGGCGATGCTGGGCAACCAGCCGGGGTGGGAGGACGCGTCGCGCGCCCTCTATGCCGGCGACGGCGCGCGTTTCCGGGACCTCACCGGACCGTGGCCCGCCGACCTGCGCGACCACGCGCGCCGGTTGGCGGAACCGGCGTTCAGGGCAGCAGCTTCCCCGGATTCATGATCCCCTGCGGATCGAGCGCCGCCTTGACCGCGCGCATCAGGTCCAGTTCCACCGGGCTCTTGATGTGCGGCATGTCGTCCTTCTTGAAGCGCCCGACCCCGTGCTCGGCCGAGATCGAGCCGTCCAGATCCAGCACGATCTCGTTCACCACGTGGGTGATCTCCTCCCAGCGGTCCATGTAGGCCGCGGTGTCGGCGCCCTCCGGCTGGCTGAGGTTGAAGTGGATGTTGCCGTCGCCGACATGGCCGAACGGCGTCGTCCGAATCCCCGCACAGGCCGCCTCGACCGCCGCGGTGGCGCGCTCCAGGAACTCGGCGACGCGGCTCACCGGGATCGACACGTCGTTCTTGATCGAGCCGCCCTCGAACTTCTGCGCCTCGACGATGGCCTCGCGGATGAACCACAGCTGGTTGGCCTGGCTTTCGCTCGACGCCAGCACCGCGTCCGTCGCGTGGCCCTCCTCGAACGCCTCGCCCAGCGCCGCTTCGAAGTTCTCGCGGAAGGCGTCGCTCTGGGTGCCGGCGGTCAGCTCGGTCAGCACGTACCAGGGCGACGGCTCCGACAGCGGGTCCACGGTGCCGGCGACGTGCTTCATCGCGAACTCCAGGCAGCGCCGCGACATCAGCTCGAACGCCGCCACCGCGTCGCCGGACGCCCCGCGCAGCCGCGCCAGCAGCGCGATGGCCGAGGCCGGATCTGGCACGGCGATGAAGGCCGTCTCGACCTGCCGCGGGCGCGGGTAGAGCTTCACCACCGCCGCGGTGATGATGCCCAGCGTGCCCTCGCCGCCGATGAACAGGTGCTTGAGGTCATAGCCGGTGTTGTTCTTGCGCAGCCGGCGCAGGCCGTTCCATATCAGTCCGTCCGGCAGCACCACCTCCAGCCCCAGCACGAGGTCGCGCATGTTGCCATAGCGCAGCACGTTCATGCCGCCGGCGTTGGTGGAGATCAGGCCGCCGATCTGGCAGGTGCCTTCCGCGCCCAGGCTCATGGGCAGCAGGCGGTCCTGGTCCTTGGCGGCCTCCTGCGCGGTCTTCAGCACGACGCCGGCCTCGGCGGTCATGGTGTAGTTCAGCGGGTCGAGGTCACGGATGCGGTTCATCCGCGACAGGCTCAGCACGATCTCCTGCCCCGCCTCGTAGGGGATGGAGCCGCCGACGAGCGAGGTGTTGCCGCCCTGCGGCACGATGGGCTGCCCCGCCTCGGCGCACGCCTTGACCACGGCGGCCACTTCCTCGGTGTTCGCCGGGCGCACCACCGCCGGGCTGTTGCCCTTGAAGCGTCCGCGCCACTCGGCGAGGTACGGCGCCATGTCCGCCGGTTCGGTGATCAGGCCGTTGGGGCCGACGATGGAACGGATGCGGTCGAGAAGGGCGGTCATGGTCTGCGTCCGGGCTGGATCGATGTGCGGAAGCCGCAAACTAGCGTCTCCCGCCCGGGTTTTCCAGAACGAGCGCTAATCGAGCAGCGCCCCGTCGAGAAGGGCGCCGGTCAGGTTGCAGTCCGTCCGGTCGGCGCCTTGCAGCCGGGCCTCGCGCAGGTCGGCGCTGCGGAAGTCCGCGCCGGTCAGCGTCGCGCCGCGCAAATCGGCCGGCCAGCGGCGTCCGGTCGTCCGTCCCGCGGCGTCCAGCAAATCCATCGGCCCGAGGTTCACCGCCGTGCAGCGCGCGTCGGTCAGGTCGGCGGACGACAGGTTCGCCCCCGGCATGTTGGCACGATCCAGATCGGCGCCGCGCATCCGCGAGCCGGACAGGTCGGCCAGCGGCAGCACGCTTTGCCGAAAGCTGGCCTTCGCCAGCTCGCAATTCCTCAAGACCGCGCCGCGCAGATCGCAGGCCTCGAAGCTCAGCCCCTCCAGCGCTTCGCCGTCGAGCATCAGGCGGTCGCCGTCCGCCCCGTTGCTGTTGATCCACAGCACGTGCCGGCCAAGCATCGCCTCGATGCGCTCGGGCAGGCGGTTGCCGCGGCTGCGGGTGATGGCGCCGTCGAGCTGCGCCCCCTGGAAGTCGGCGTCGGACAGCGGGACGTTGCGCATCTCGGCGTCGCGGAGGTCGGCATGGCGGAACACCGCCTGCGCCACCTGGGCGTTGTCGAGGATGGCGCCCTTCAGCTTGGCGTCGGTGAAGTCCGCGCCGGAGACGTCGGCGCCCGCGAGGTTGGCGCTGAACAGCTTGGCTTCGCGGAAGTTGCCGCAGCGGAGGTTGGCGCCGGACAGATTGACCTGGGACAGGTCGGCGCCTTCGAAATCGGCGTTCGACAGGTCGGCACCGGCGAGCGACACCGGCCGGTCGCGGGTCCGGCGCTCGGCGCCCAGCCAGAAGACAAGTTGGCCGGGGCGCAGGTCGGCGCCGCGCAGCACGGCATCCGTCAGCTTGGCGCCCATCAGGTTGGCCCCGCGCAGGTCGGCGCGGCGCAGGCTGGCACGCCTCAGGTCGGCGCCGGCCATGTTGGAGCCGAACAGGTCGGCCAAGTCGAGGACGATGCCGCCCATCCGCGCCGCGCTGAGATCGGCGCCGACCAGAATGGCGCGCGGCAGCGTCAGGTTGCTGAGATCGCGGGCGGTCAGCGACACGCCCTTGAAGGCAAACAGCCGGCCGTTCGGCCGCCCCTCCAGAAACGCCTTGTGGGCCGCCGTGGCGTGCAGCAGCTCGCTCCCCGACAGCGTGGGCGTTTCCTGGGTCCCTTCCGGCAGGGAATGGTCGATGGTGTTCGGCAGCATCGGGGGTAAAGGCGGACGGCAACGTTCAGGCTTGGCGAAACTGGATGGTATCGACTGGCTACCGTAATGGGAAGAACGGTGGTGCCGGCGGTGCGATTATCCTCGCGGCGCTGCCGCCCGGCGCAGGCGGTCGTTGATGGCGACGCCCAACCCCTCGTCGGGGATCGGCATCACGGCGATGCCGCGCACGCCAGGTTTGTCCAGCGCCCGCAAATGGTGGAAGAGGTTGGCCGCCGCCTCGTTGAGGTCGCCGTCCAGCGACAGGTTCAGCTTCTCGATGCCGCCGCGCACGAAGCGGTCGGGGCCGAAGCTCAGCAGCGCCTCGTCGTCGGCCGCGCCCTGCGCGTCCAGGCGCACCGCGGCGGCGGGGGCGTAGTGGCTCTCCAACTGGCCGGGCGATTTCGGCGCGTCCGGGTTGCCGGTGGACACCTCGATCGCGCCGATCAGCCGCTCGATCTCCTCGCGCAGCACGGCGCCGGGGCGCAGCAGCACCGGGGTTTCCGTCGAGAGGTCGAGCACCGTCGACTCCAGCCCGACCGGGCAGCGCCCGCCGGCCAGCACCGCGGCGATGCGCTCGCCCAGGCTCTCGACCACGTGCATCGGCGTGGTCGGGCTGACGGCGCCGGAACGGTTGGCGCTGGGGGCGGCGATGGGCCGGCCGGCGGCCCTCAGCAGCGCTTGCCCCACGGGGTGGTTGGGTGCGCGCACCGCCACCGTGTCGAGCCCGGCCGACACCAGCAGCGACAGCCCGGCCTCCGGCCGGCGCGGCAGCACCAGGGTCAGCGGCCCCGGCCAGAACTGCTCGGCCAGCGCCTGGGCGCGGTCGTCGAAGACGGCGCACTGTTCGGCGGCGGCGGCGTCCGGCACATGGACGATCAGCGGGTTGAAGTGCGGCCGGCCCTTGGCGGCGAAGATCGCCGCCACCGCGCGGTCGTTGGTGGCGTCGCCGCCCAGGCCGTACACCGTCTCGGTCGGGAAGGCGACCAGCTCACCGGCGCGCAGCAGCTCGCCGGCGCGGGCCAGCGCGGGGGCCTTGGGGGGAAGGACTTCGGGGCGTTTTTGGGTCACGGCTCGGCGTTTTAAGCGGGTCTGGCGGGGAAGTCAAAGCGTGCGGTTGCGCGGAGTCGTCCTGGGGGTTATGAGGAATACGCGCAATTCAGAACAAATGATGGGTGCGGGCATGGCGGGCAAGGTCTTCACCGTGGCGCAGCAGAAGGGCGGGGCCGGCAAGACCACGCTGGTGGCCCATCTGGCCATCGCCTGGATGCAGCTCGGCTACCGCGTCGCCACCGTCGACATCGACCCGCAGGGCAGCCTGACGCACTGGTTCGAGGTGCGCAACGAGGCCACCGGCGGCGAGCCCGGCTTCACCCACTCGCAGATCACCGGCTGGCGCACCCAGGCGGAGGTGGAGCGGCTGGCCCGCGACCACGACGTGGTGGTCATCGACAGCCCGCCGCACGCCCAGACCGAGGCGCGCATCGCCGTCCGCGCCGCCAGTCTGGTGATCGCCCCGGTGCAGCCCAGCCCGATGGATCTGTGGGCGGTGCAGCCGACCATCGACCTCGCCCGCCAGGAGAAGCGCCGGCTGTTCCTGGTGCTCAACCGCGTGCCGCCGCGCACCCGTCTGGCGGACGAGCTGATCGGCAAGGTGCGCGACCTCATCGACCGCCCCGACATCGATCTGGCCGAGGCGCAGATCGGCAACCGCACGGCCTACGCGGGCACGCTGCTGACCGGGCTGTCGGTGACCGAGGCCGCCCGCCGGACCCAGGCGGCGGCGGAGATGCAGACGCTGGCGACCGAGATCCTGCGGCACGGGTAAGCCACACCCCAACGGCGGGTTGCGTGCGGATTCGAACGGTGCGCTTGCTCTCGCCAGCAGTTTGGCATAGGATAAAAGTCTTCGTTGGCGAGGCGTGTCCGCACGCTGCCGAGCGGATGAGACGCCTGGCAAAAATGCGTCTCACAACGTCTCATCCGACACCGCCGAACGGATGCAACACTCACCGGGATCGCGTTTCATAGCGTTTCACAGCGTTTCATCCGCCGCCGCAAGGCTCGGCCAAGTCCTTGATGTTCAACAAAACCCATGGACCGCCGCCGAAGCCCCAATGCAACACGGCGTTTCATCTCGGACAGGCATTCGCTCTAACTGAACCAGATCTGCATCATCAGGCGTTCGCCCTCCATCGGCGGCATGGCGCGGTGGAAGCAGGAGGTGTCCTCGATGAAGCCGGTACCGGCCGGGCCTTCGATGATCATGGCGCGCTCGGCGCCGAAATGGGCGAAGACCTCGTCCTGCGGCACGTTGGCCGAGCCCACCAGGAAGCGCAGCGGCTTGCTGTGGTGCGAGCCGCGCACCAGCGCGTGCGCCCCGGTCCGCTCGGTCACGTCGCTCAGGTAGAAGCAGGCCGAGCAGAAGTTGAAGTCGTGCACGTCGAAGTGCCAGTCGATGGTTTGGCCGCGGCGGCGCCGCTCGTCCTCGTCCATCGCCGTGGCGAAGCTCCAGAACAGGCGCGGGATCAGCTTCGTCGGCCGGTAGCCGAGGCAGTCGGTGATCGCCTCCAGCAGCACCGGGTCGCCGCAGATGCGGCGCACGCCGGCGCACTGCCTGGGTTCCGGGATCAGGCCGAGGACGACCGGGGTGCCGTCGCTCAGCCGCCCATCGGTGACCTCGTCGTGGTGAAAGGGGCGCGGCAGGCCGCGGTCGTAGAGCGCGGCGGCGCGGGCGAAGGCGTTCAGCTCCTCGACCAGCGGCGCCGGCAGGTCGAAGCCGAAGGCCACGGAGTCGCGCTGCACGGTCCTGGCCGCTTCGCTCGCGTCGATTTTCGGGAACAGCGTGGGCGGAGACGCCGGAGGCAACGGTGGCTCGTCCCGGCGGCTCAGCCCTCGCATCAGGCTGTAGCCACGGCGCACGGTTCCGAAACGGCCGAGCGCATAATGAAACTCTCCGGCGGCGAGCCGCCGGGCAATGTTGGCGACGTTCATGGATGGCTCCTCGCCGTTACGCAAGGGTGAGCCGCAAGTGTTTCGAGCCGACTTTACAAAAATCATAGTCGGCCCGCTAAGCGTGCGTCGGACTTAGTCCTTCCTGCCGGAGGAATATCCCGGCGGGGACTCCGCGGGCCGCCTCCGCGCAGAAGGGCGATGTCCTGTCGGTGGAGCGAGCCTTACAGCGCCTTGACCGCCTCAAGCACCTGCTGGACGTGACCGGGCACCTTGACCTTGCGCCAGACTTTCTGCACCACGCCGTCCTTGTCGATCAGGAAGGTGGAGCGCTCCAGCCCCATGTACTTGCGGCCGTACATGCTCTTCTCGACCCACACGCCGTAGGCTTCGGCCACGCCGGTCTCCTTGTCGGAGGCCAGCGTGAAGGGCAGGGCGTACTTGGCCTTGAACTTGTCGTGGCTGGCGACGCCGTCCTTGGACACGCCGATCACCGTGGCGTCCACGCCCTGGAAGTCCGGCAGCTGGTCGCGGAAGCCGCAGGCCTGCGCCGTGCAGCCCGAGGTGTCGTCCTTCGGGTAGAAGTACAGCACCACCGGCTTGCCGCGCAGCGCCGACAGCGTGACGCTGCCGCCGCCGTCGGTCGGCATGGTGAAGTCGGGGGCGGGGGTTCCGGCATCGACGCTCATGGGATCTTCGCTTCCTCGTTCTGGGCGGGCGGGGGGAGGGTCGCCGCCGGCTCCTCCACCAGGGTGCGGAAGTGGGCGTGAGCCCGCGCGGCGACGGCACGGATTCTGGCGTCCAGCGCCGGGAAGTCAACCGGCGGCTCGGCGTTGGGGAAAGCGGTTCGCGCCAGACCGGCGAACAGTGTCTCCGACACCTGCTGCGGATCGACCACGCCGTCCGTCGTCAACCGCAGGAACCCCTGCACCCGCCGCCACAGCGTCAGCGCGTCCACCAGCTCCTTCGCCACGGCGGGCTCCAGCAGGCCGGCGCGCGCGGTGTTCTCCAGCGCCTCGGCGGTGCCGATGCTCAGCACCTCCGGGTGCGCCGCGGCGTGGCGGAGCTGGAGGTACTGCGCCACGAACTCGATGTCGATCAGGCCGCCGCGGGCGTACTTGACGTTCCACGGGTTGTCGGTGCCGAACTCCTTGTCGATCCGGCGGCGCATGTCGGCGACGTCCCACAGCAGCTTGTCCGGGTCGCGCGGCCGCACCAGCGCGGCGCGGATCGCCGCCCCGACCCGTTCGGCGAACGGGGTGCGTTCGCCCAGCACGCGGGCGCGGGTCAGGGCCATGTGCTCCCAGGTCCAGGCGTCCTGCTGCTGGTACTTGACGAAGCTGTCCAGCGAGGTCGCCAGCGGCCCGGCGTTGCCGCTCGGGCGCAGGCGCATGTCGACCTCGTAGAGGCGCCCGTCGCCCATCGGGGCGGTGATGGCGTTGGTCAGGCGCTGCGTCAGCTTGATGTAGTACTCGCCCGCCGCCAGCGGCTTGGCGCCATCGGACATCGTCACAGCGCCGGCCGCGTCGTACATGACGATCAGGTCGATGTCCGAGGTGAGCGTGAGCTGCCGGCTGCCCAGCTTGCCCATGGCGACGATCACCCAGTCCGACCCCGGCACCGTGCCGTGGCGCCGGGCGAACTCCTCCTCGACGCGCGCGGCGATGTCGGGCACCACGATGTCGGCGAGATCGGCCAGGAACGGTCCGCAGCGGTCGCCGTCGGTGATGTTGCGCAGCATGTGCACCCCGGCGCGGAAGCGCTGGTCGTTGGTCCAGCGCCGCGCCAGCACCAGGGAATCCTCGAAGTCGCGCGCGCCCGCGATGACGCGGGCGTACTCCGGCGCCAGAACGTCGCGGCCCGGCAGCGGGTCGAAGAAGTCGGGCGACAGCACGGCGTCCAGCAGCGAGGGGTTGCGCGACAGCACCTCGGCCATGTGCGGGGCGTTGCCCATGATCTCCGCCACCAGCCCGAGCAGCGCCGGGTTGGAATAGAACAGCGAGAACAGGCCGACGCCGGCCGGCAGCTTGCCCAGGAAGCCGTCGAAGTTCATCAGCGCGCCGTCCGGCTGCGGCGTCCTGGCGAGCGCCTGGAGCAGGCCCGGCACCAGTTCGGTCAGCAGTTCGCGTGCCCGGCCGGAGCGGGTGGCGCGGTAGCGCCCGCGGTGCCACGCCGCCACCACGGCGATGACCCGGCTGGGGTCCTCGTAGCCCATTTCCGTCAGTGTCTTCACGGTGCCGGGGTCGTCGTCGGTGCCAGTGAAGACCAGATTGCCGCCGGCACCGGAGGACAGCGACGGCGCCTCCTCGAACAGCTCGGCGTAGCGGTCCTCCACGTGGCCGAGCTGGGCCAGCAGGGTGCTGCGGAAGGCATCGGCGTCGTCGTAGCCGAGGAACGCGGCGAGGTGGGCCACCCCGTGGTCGTCGGCCGGCACCTGATGGGTCTGCCGGTCCTCGGTCATCTGGATGCGGTGCTCGACCTGGCGCAGGAAGCGGTAGGCCACCGCCAGCTCGTCCACGGTGGACTGCGGCACCCGGCCGACGTCGCACAGCGCCTGGATCGCCTTGATGGTGGGGGAGGGCCGCACGCGGGTGTCGCGCCCGCCGAAAATCAGCTGCTGGGTCTGCGCGAAGAACTCGATCTCGCGGATGCCGCCGCGGCCGACCTTGATGTCGTGGCCGTTGACGGTCACCTCGCGGTGGCCCTTGTGGGCGTTGATCTGCCGCTTGATCGAGTGGATGTCCTGGATCGCCGCGAAGTCCAAGTGGCGGCGCCAGACGAACGGCTCCAGGAACCGCACGAACGCGGCGCCCGCGTCCGCGTCGCCGGCCACCGGGCGGGCCTTGATCATGGCGGCGCGTTCCCAGTTCTGGCCGACGCTGCCGTAGTAAATTTCGGCCGCGGTGACGGAGACCGCCAGCGGCGTGGCGCCGGGGTCGGGACGCAGGCGCAGATCGGTGCGGAATACGTAGCCGTCCTTGGTCCGTTCATCCATAATGCGCACCAGATCGCGCGCCAGTCGGATGAAGGTCCGGGCGAGGTTGTCCGGCTGGGCCGTCTTCACGACGGCGTCGTCGTACAGCACGATCAAGTCTATATCGCTGGAATAGTTGAGCTCGCGCGCGCCCAGTTTCCCCATGCCCAGAACGATCAGGCCAGACCCAACCCACGGACGCTCCGGATCGGGCAGCGTCAGCGTGCCAGCCTCCGCCGCCTTGCGCAGCAGATGGTTGGCCGCGAGCCTGAGCGCTGTCTCGGCGGTGTCGCTGAGCGCCCCCGTCACCTGTTCCAGCGTCCACGCCTGCGTGATGTCGGCCAAGCCGATCAGCAGCGCGGCGCGGCGCTTGGCGATGCGCAGCCCGGTCATCAGCCGGTCCATGTCGCGCTCGGCCGCGAAGTCGCGCGTCAGGTTGGCCATCAGCGCGGTAAAGCTGGCGTCGAAGCCCTCCTCGACGGCGCTTCGGACGAAGGGCAGCTCGCGGGTCAGCGACTGGCCGAGGTACGGGCTGTTGCCGCACACCGCGTCGATCAGCGCCCCGCCCTGTGGATCGGCGGCGAACGCCTCGGCCCAGGCGGACAGTTCCGGCCCTCCGCGGGCCGCCTCCTCCCGCCAGCGCTCGCGGCCCAACTGGGCCTGCGCGGGGTCGAAGGGCTTCGGCAGCGGGGCGGAGAACGCGACGGGCATGGCGGGGGCTTGCTCACGGATTGTGCAGATTGGCAGACTGCGCATCTCGGCAGCCTTGGTCAACGGTGATTACCCCTCTCCCGGGACGGGAGAGGGAGGGGCCCGCTCGCAGAGCGGGAGGGTGAGGGCAAATCCAAGGATCCTTGCCGGCACCCTCACCCGGCCGGCTGCCGCCGGCCACCCTCTCCCGGGGCGGGAGAGGGGCTTATGATCCGCCGCACGGCAAAAATCCTCAGTTGGACGGTGAGCCTCGCCGTCGCGGCGGTGCTTGCCGCGGGCGGCGCGCTGGTCTGGCGGCTGGGGCAGGGGCCGGTCGCGCTCGACCCGCTGACGCCGTACATCGAACAGGCACTCGCCGGCGACGATGGCCGCGTGACGGTCTCCATCGGCTCGCTGGTGTTGAGCTGGACCAACGAGACCGAGACGGGCAGCAGCATCCTCGACCTGCGCGCCCAGCAGGTGCGCGCCTCCAGCGCCGAGGGCGCCCCCATCGCCGCGGTGCCGGAGATGGGCATCGGCCTGTCGCTGCGCGAACTGCTGCTCGGCCGGCTGGCGCCGACCCGGCTCGACCTCATCCGCCCGCAGCTCAGGGTGATCCGCCACAAGGATGGCCACCTCGGCTTCGACATCCGCGACGCCGAGGTGGCGCCGGAGCCTGAGTCCGGCTCCGAGGTGGCCAGCGGCGTCCTCGACACGCTGCGCCGGGCACCGGACCGCAAGCGCCCGCTCGGCCTGCTGCGGCGGCTCACCGTCGTCGGTGCCGACCTGCGCGTGGACAACCGGCAATTCGGCCTCGCGTGGCACGCCTCCCGCGCCGACATCGCGTTGCACCGGGGTGCCGAGGGCATCGAAGGCCGCGCGCGCCTGACGCTGGACCTCGGCGGCCGGCCCACGGCGGTGGAGGCCACCGGCGCCTACCGGACACAGGACGGCACGACGAGCGCCCTGGTGCGGGTGGACGGCCTGGACCTCGCCAGCCTCGCGCAGGTGGCGCCGGTGCTGGAGCCGTTGCGCGACGCCGAGGTGCCCGTGGGCGGCTCGCTGGCGGCGGTGCTCGACCCTGACTTCCGCCCGTCGCGGGTCCGCTTCGACCTCAATGCCGGCGTCGGCAGCCTGCGCCTGCCGGTGCGGCCGGAGCCCTACGCCGTGCGCTCGGCCCATGTCCGCGGCGAGCTGGACCTGAGCGCCAGGCGCCTGACCCTCGACGACCTCGCGCTGGCACTGGCCGAGGCGCAGGTGAGCGGCAACGGCACGCTGATGGACGAGCCGGACGGCCCCATCGGTGAGGCGAAGCTGACGCTGACGGCCGGCGGGCGCACCGCGGCGCTGCACGCCACCGCCACGCCGGGCCATGGCGGGCCGCGCGTGGTGGCCGACGTCAAGGGCCTGGAGCCGGCGGCGCTGGCCGGGCTGGCGCCCGATCTGGCGCCGTTCGCCGCGGTGACGCTGCCCATCGCCGGCTCGGTGGAGGTGGATCTGGACCGCCATTTCCGCCCGCGCAGCGGCCGGGTGGATCTCTCCGCCGGGGCCGGCACCGTCGATGTGCCGGGCATGTTCGAGGCGCCGCTGGCCCTGGCGTCGGTGGCGTTGCGGGCCTCCGGCGACCGCGACGCCGACCGGCTGGCGGTGGAGGCGCTGTCCGTCGATCTCGGCGGGCCGACGATTCAGGCGACGGCTCAGGCCGGGCTGCGCGGCGACGACCTGACCCTGAACGCCGAGGCGACGGCGCGCGGGGTGTCGCTTAGCGATCTGCACCTCTTCTGGCCGCTCAAGATGTCGCCCAACGCCCGCAATTGGGTGAGCAGCAATCTGACGAAGGGCATCGTCCACGAGGCGCGGGCGACCGTTGCCGGGACGGCGCCGCGCGATAACCCCGACGCCTTCACGCCGACCCTCGTCGATGTGGCGATGGAGGGGACGGACATGGACGTCGAATATTTCCGGCCGCTGCCGCCGGTAACCGGCGTCAGCCGCGTGCGCGCCACGGTCGATACCGGCAGAACCATGACGATCCACACCCAGGGCGGCCGGGTCGAGGATGCCAAGATGGGCGACGGCACCATCGTCATCCACGACCTTGGCGGGAAGGAGAAGATCGACATCGACCTCCCGATCCAGGGGCCGGTGCGCACCATCCTGACCGTGCTGAACAACCCGCCGCTGGAGTACCCGAAGCGTCTCGACATGGACCCGCGGCGCACCACCGGCATGGCCGACGCCAGGCTGCGCCTGCACTTCCCGCTGCTGGTCGACCTGAAGGTCGATCAGATCGAGGTGGGCGTCGGCGCCAAGCTGACCGGTGTCGGCATCGAGAAGGTGGCGGCCGGGCTGGACGCCACCGATGGCACCCTCGACCTCAATCTGGACGTCAAGGGCATGGCGGTGAAGGGCACCGCCAAACTGGACGGCGTTCCGGCCAGCGTGGACTGGCGGGAGAACTTCGTTTCCGACGCCAAGGGCCCGCGAACGCGGATCGCGCTGAAAGCGACGCCGAACGCCGCCGACTTCGCCCGCTTCATCCCCAACCCCGCCGGCTACGCCGGTGGGCCGGTGGGCACCGACATCCTGTTCACCGTGGACCAGCGCAAGCGCCTCGGCCTCAGCGGCACGCTGGACTTGGCCAAGACGACGCTGGCCATCCCCGAGCTGGGCTGGAGCAAGCCGCCGGGCACCGCCGCCACCGGCCGTTTCGCGCTGGAGTTCCAGAAGGACAAGGTCGCCAAGGTGACCGGCATCACGGTTGAAGGCGGCGGCCTCAAGGCGGCCGGCACCGTCGAGCTGGTGCCGGCGACGACCTCGCTGGCGCGCATCCTGGTCGGCGACCTGTCGGTCGGCAACACCCGTGCCCGCGGCGAGCTGGTGCCGCGCGACGGCGGCTATGCGGTGACGCTCACCGGCGACAGCCTGGACGTCGAGGCGTTCCTCAAAAAGACCCGCGGCAGCTCCGATGCGGCGGAGCCCAAGCGCACGCCGCTGGCGGTTAACGCCAAGCTGGGCCGCGTGGTGTTCGGCGAGGGGCGCCAGCTCACCCAGGTGGTCGCCGACATGCGCAACGACGGCACGGCGTGGAGCAAGCTGGACATCAAGGCGAAGGCCGGCGAGAAGGGCGCGCTGACGGTCACCTACGGGCCGCAGCCGGGCAAGCGCCACCAACTCGCCATCGTCGGCGAAGACGCCGGGACGGTGCTGCGCATGCTCGACGTCACCGACCGCGTCCAGGGCGGCCAGCTGAACATCACCGGCTTGACGACCGAGCCGCGGCCGGACGCGGTCATCGAGGGCCAGGTCGAGATGCTGGACTACACCCTCGTCAACGCGCCGACGCTGGCGCGCATCCTCAACGCCATCTCACCCAGCGGCTTCGCCGAACTGCTGGGCGGCGGTCCGGGCATCCATTTCGGCCGGCTGACCGGCAATTTCCGCAAGGAAGGCCGGCTGCTGACACTGAAGGAGCTGCGCACGTCGGGCAGCGCGCTCGGCCTGACGGCGGAGGGCGAGGTGGACATCGCGACCGACACGGCGAACCTGCGCGGCACCATCGTGCCGGTCTACGGTATCAACCGTATCATCGGCCAGATCCCGCTGCTGGGCGACGCGCTGAGCGGCGGGGCGGGGCAGGGCATCTTCGCCGCGACGTGGCACGTGCAGGGGCCGTTCGCCGACCCGAACGTGTCGGTCAACCCGCTGGCCGTGCTGGCCCCCGGCTTCCTGCGCAACCTGTTCTTCATGGGGCGGGGAATGACGGACGGGAAGACCGATGGCCAAGCCACGCCGCCGGATTACCAGCACAGGAATTGAGCAAGCATCCAATCCCTCCCCCGGCTCTGCCGGAGGAGGGTCTTCAGGCATTCACACCGCGCGAACCAGCGCGTGCTTCTTCCTGCCGAACGACAGCTTGATCGCGCCCTCGGCGTTGAGATCCGCCGCGGTCGCCTTGGCGGCCTCGTCGGTTACCGTGGCGTCGTTGATCTTGAGCGCCGCTTCCTTGATCTTGCGCTTGGTCTCGCCCTTCGACGCCGTCAGGCCGGCGGTGACGAACAGGTCGAGCAGCGGCAGACCGGCCTCAAGCTCGGCGCGCGGCACCTCGATGGTCGGCAGGCCCTCGGCCGCGGCGCCCTGCTCGAAGGTGCGGCGCGCGGTCTCGGCGGCCTCCTCGGCGGCGGCGCGGCCATGCGCCAGCGCGGTCACCTCGGTCGCCAGAACCTTCTTGGCCTCGTTGATGCCGGCACCCTCCAGCGATTCGAGCCGCGCCACCTCGTCCAGCGGCAGTTCGGTGAACAGACGCAGGAAGCGGCCGACGTCGGCGTCCTCGGTGTTGCGCCAGTACTGCCAGAACTCGTAGGCGCTGAACTTGTCGGCGTTGAGCCACACCGCCCCCGCCGCCGTCTTGCCCATTTTGGCGCCCGACGCGGTGGTCAAGAGCGGCGTGGTCAGGCCGAACACCTCCTTGCCATCCACCCGGCGGGTCAGCTCGACGCCGTTGACGATGTTGCCCCACTGGTCGGAGCCGCCCATCTGCAACACGCAGCCGAGCCGCCGCGACAGCTCCATGAAGTCGTAGGCCTGGAGGATCATGTAGTTGAATTCCAGGAACGTCAGCGGCTGCTCGCGCTCCAGGCGCACCTTGACGGACTCGAAGCTCAGCATCCGGTTGATGGTGAAGTGCCGGCCGATGTCGCGGAGGAACGGGATGTAGTGAAGCTTGTCCAGCCAGTCGGCGTTGTTCACCATCACCGCATCGGTGGGACCGTCGCCGAACGTCAGGTACTTGGCGAAGACCTGTTTGATGCCGTCCATGTTGCGGCCGATGATCTCCTCGGTGAGGAGCTGGCGGCTCTCGTCCTTGCCCGAGGGGTCGCCGATCTTGGTGGTGCCGCCACCCATCAGCACGATCGGCTTGTGCCCGGTGCGCTGGAGCCAGCGCAGCATCATGATCGGCAACAGGCTGCCGACGTGCAGGCTGTCGGCCGTGCAGTCGAAGCCGATGTAGGCGACGACCGGCCCGGCCACGGCCTTGTTGTCCAGGGCCTCCATGTCGGTGCACTGGTGGATGAAGCCGCGCTCCTGCAAGGTGCGCAGGAAATCCGATTTCAGCGTGGTCATGGCCGGTCTTCGTCTGACAGAGGGGAGGGCCGCGTCTGTTAGCACGGAACGCCGGTGCGGACAATTCCGGCGGCAGGGACTATGCTCCCCCGGTCCTTGCAGGGAGAGGTTGCATGCACACGGTCATCGGCCTGATGAGCGGCACGTCCATGGACGGCATCGACGCCGCGCTGGTGCGCACCGACGGCGTGAACCGGGTGGAGCCGCTGGCCTTCCTCTCGACCCCCTACGACGACGCTTTCCGTGACCGGCTGCGCGCTTGCCTGGGTGGCAAGGGCGACGTGGCCGACGTCGAGCACGACCTGACCGAGGCGCACGCCGCCGCGGTGCTGCGCCTCCTGGCCGAGGCCGGGGTGCCGGCCGCCGCGGTGGACCTGATCGGCTTCCACGGCCACACCATCCTGCACGCCCCCGAGGAGCGCCGGACCTGGCAGATCGGCAACGGCGCGCTGCTGGCGCAACGCACGGGCATCGCCGTGGTGGACGATTTCCGCACCGCCGACGTGGCGTCGGGCGGGCAGGGTGCTCCCCTGGCGCCGCTGTACCACCGGGCACTGGCGTCTGGCCTGCCGAAGCCGCTGGCGGTGCTGAACCTCGGCGGCGTCGGCAACGTCACCTGGATCGGCTCCGGTGAAGCGGACGTGATCGCCTGCGACACCGGCCCGGCCAACGCGCTGGTGGACGACTGGGTGCTGGCGAAGACCGGGGCGCGCTATGACGAGGGCGGCCGCCTTGCCCGCACAGGCCGGGTGCACGCGCTGGAGCTGACCGAATTGCTGGACAACCCCTATTTCGACCGCCCGGCGCCCAAGTCGCTGGACCGCGACGCCTTCAACCCCGCCCCGGTGCGCGACCTGTCGCCCGAGGACGGGGCGGCGACGCTGACCGCCTTCACCGCCTTTTCGGTGGAGCGCGTGCTGCCGCACCTGCCGGCACCGCCCTTGCGCTGGCTGGTGACCGGTGGCGGGCGGCACAACGCGACGCTGATGGAGATGCTGGCCGACCGCCTGCGCGCCCCGGTCGAACCGGTGGAGAGCGTTGGCTGGGACGGCGACGCGCTGGAGGCGCAGGCGTTTGCGTACTTGGCGGTGCGTTCCCGCCTCGGCCTGCCGCTCAGCCTGCCGACGACGACCGGCGTGCCGGCCCCGGTGACCGGCGGGCGGTACCACGCGGCGTGACATCACTGCGGAACGCGCGAAAGTATTAATGCTCACGGAGGGTGCTGGCGTATCGTGGCGGTTCCATAACCGCTATCCGCGAAGACGCCATGCACAATGATGAACACGGTTGCTCTTGCCGCCGCCCAACCACCGGTGATCGTCGCTCGTTCCTGAAGCTCGCCGCGTTGGGCGGCGGCGCCATGTTGCTCAGCGCCACGCCGTTGCGCCACGCAGCCGCCGCCGGCAACGTCGAGGCGCTGCTGCTGTCTTGCATGGACTACCGGCTGGTGGACGACATCGTTCGCTACATGGACGGCCGCGGCATGACCAACAATTACGACCACGTGGTGCTGGCCGGCGCCAGCCTGGGCGCCATCACCGACAAGGAGCCGGCCTGGGGCGAGACCTTCTGGAAGCACGTCGAGGTCGCCAAGGCACTGCACCACGTCAAGAAGGTGATCGTGTTGGATCACCGCGATTGCGGCGCCTACAAGGTTTTCCTCGGCCAGGATCTGAAGGACGATCCCCCCAAGGAGACCGCCGTGCACGGCGAGGTGCTTGGCAGGCTCGGTGCGAAGATCCGGGAAAAGCACCCCGATCTTGAGGTCGAACTGCTGCTGATGGCCCTGGACGGCACGGTCCAGAAGATCGCCTGAGGGGTCGGGTTGTTCGGCGGGCCTGGGCCGTCGGCTCGGGTCCGCCCGTCCTTACCCCGCCGCCGCGGTCAGCGGGTTGCCCAGCGCGCGGTCGAGGTAGTCGTCCACCTGCACGGCGAGGTCGTCGGTGCGGTTCACGAAGAAGTGATTGGCGCCGGGCACCACGCGGTGGTCGATGCGGATGTCCTTCTGGTGCGACAGCTTGGTCACCAGCTTGGTCACCGCGACCAGCGGCACGTGCTCGTCCTTCTCGCCGTTGATGATCAGGCCCGACGACGGGCACGGCGCTAGGAACGAGAAGTCGAACAGGTTGGCCGGCGGCGACACCGTGACGAAGCCGTCGATCTCCGGCCGACGCATCAGAAGCTGCATGCCGATCCACGAGCCGAACGACACCCCGGCGATCCAGCACAGCGAAGCGTTGGGGTTGTAGGTCTGCAACCAGTCGAGCGCCGCCGCGGCGTCCGCCAGTTCGCCCTCGCCCTTGTCGTAGGTTCCCTGGCTGCGCCCGACGCCGCGGAAATTGAAGCGCAAGGCCGAATAGCCGCGCTTGGTGAACGCCTGATACAGCGTGAACACCACCTTGTTGTTCATCGTCCCGCCATGCTGCGGGTGCGGATGAAGCAAAAGGGCGACCGGCGCGTTCGGCGCCTTGCCGTGGGTGTAGCGACCTTCCAATCGTCCGGCCGGACCGTTGATGATCACTTCAGGCATTGGGGCGACGATCCTGGCGCGAACTCGGAATGGTACGAACGACCGCAGGGGTTGGTCCCGGCGGCGCTGGACAAGCTAATGTGGACTCGCGCGGCACGCCACGTTTTTCGCCAACACAATTCTTGACCGTTTTGCTTGGTCATCATATATGCGTCGATATATCGTCCGGGGCAACCCGCGCAACCGGCCCCGCTCGTCGGCGAAGCTCGGACCGAAGGAATGCGGCAAGAGCGCGGACTATACCACGGCGGGTGACAGTGTGTTCAAGCATCTTCGCGAAGAGATCGACGGGATCATGGCACGCGACCCGGCCGCGCGTTCGCGGTTGGAGGTTGCGCTGTGCTATCCGGGGCTGCACGCCCTGCTCATGCACCGCATCGCCCATTATTGCTGGGACCGCGGGTGGAAGCTGTCGGCGCGGGTTCTGTCGCAGACTGCCCGCGCGCTCACCGGCATCGAGATCCATCCCGGCGCCACCATCGGCCGGCGCTTCTTCATCGACCACGGCATGGGCGTGGTGATCGGCGAGACGGCGGAGATCGGCGACGATGTGGTGCTCTACCACGGCGTCACGCTGGGCGGCACGGCGCTGCACCACGGCAAGCGCCACCCGACGCTGGAGGACGGCGTCGTCGTCGGCGCCGGCGCCAAGGTTCTGGGCGCCATCACTGTGGGCAAGGGGGCGCGCATCGGCTCCAACGCGGTTGTGGTGAAGGACGTGCCGGTGGGCGCCAGCATGGTCGGCGTCGCCGCCCGCGTGGTGGTGTCGCGCGACAAGGCCGAGGCCGACAAGTTCCTGCCGTACGGCACGCCGTGCGGCGACATTCCCGACCCGGTGGCGCGGGCGCTGAGCGGTCTGCTGGATCAGGTGGCCACCTTGCGCCAGCGAGTGGAGGAGTTGGAGCGCACGCACGCCGACACGCCCTTGGCGGAGGAGCCCCGGCCGGTGCGGGCGGATGCCCCAGCGCAGATCCAGGCGCAGGTCAAGATGCGTGAACATGCCGCAGTGGACTCCGGTCCACCGGGGCCCTGTTGAGAACCGGCCGCTGGACTGCTGACGGCGCGCCGGAAGAAGAAAAAGGGAGAGTTTGAGATGAGACTGAGCACCAAGGGGCGTTACGCCGTGATGGCGATGGTCGACCTCGCGGCCAACAGCAACGGCAGCCCCGTTGCCCTGGCGGATATCGCCGAGCGGCAGGAGATCTCGCTCTCCTACCTGGAACAGCTGTTCGCCAAGCTGCGCAAGGGCGGGCTGGTCAAGAGCGTGCGCGGCCCCGGCGGCGGCTATCTGCTGGCTTACACCGCCGACGACACGCGGGTGTCCGACATCATCCTGGCGGTGGACGAGCCAATCCGCACCACGCGCTGCGCCAACATCACGCCGCAGGGCTGCCGCACCAACCGTTCGCGCTGCCTGACGCACGATCTGTGGGAGGAGTTGGGCAACCAGATCCACATGTACCTCAGCTCGGTCACCATCGCCGACGTGGTGGAGAAGCGCGTCATCGGCACCAGCATCACCGCCCACGCCGAACGCTCCGACCCGGCGGTCGCGGCGGAGTGAGCGTGCCTGACGGCCGCGTCTATCTCGACTACAACGCCTCCGCGCCGATCAAGCCGGGCGTGAAGGACGCCGTCGCCGCAGCGCTCGACCTCGTCGGCAACCCGTCGTCGGTGCACGGGAACGGCCGCGCCGTGCGGCGGGCGGTGGAAGAGGCGCGCGCCAAGGTCGCCGCCCTGGCTGGCGCCGCTCCGACCCGCGTGGTCTTCACGGCCGGCGGCACCGAAGCCAACAATCTGGCGCTCCGCGGCTTCCCCGGCCGGCGCGTGATCGTCTCGGCGATCGAGCACGACTCGGTGCTGGCCGCCGCCCCCGACGCGGTGCGGCTCCCCGTCGATCCGGACGGCGTCGCCGACCTCGCGGCGCTGGAGCGGCTGCTGACGGAGGGCGGGCCGGCGCTGGTGTCGCTGATGCTCGTCAACAACGAGACCGGCGTGGTGCAGCCTGTGGCCGAAGCGGCGCGGCTGGCGCACGCGCGCGGCGCGCTGCTGCATTGTGACGCGGTGCAGGCGGCGGGGCGGCTGCCGCTTGATGTGGGCGCGCTGGGGGCCGACCTGCTGACGCTGTCGGCGCACAAGATCGGCGGACCGGCCGGCGTCGGCGCCTTGGCTCTGGCCGAAGGCGTCGAGCCGGAGCCGCTGCTGCGCGGCGGCGGGCAGGAGCGGCGGCGCCGCGCCGGCACCGAGAACCTGCTGGGCATCGTCGGATTCGGCGCCGCGGCGGCGCTGGCCGTGGCGGACCTTCCCGCCGCTGGCGGCTTCGCCGCGCTGCGCGACGGCCTGGAAGCCAGCGCGCTGGCCGCGATGCCCCAGGCGCGGGTGATGGGCGCCGGGGCGCCGCGGGTCGGCAACGTCACCTGTCTGGCGCTGCCCGGCGTGCCCGGCGAGACGCAGGTGATGGCGCTCGACCTTGCGGGCGTCGCGGTCAGCGCCGGCTCGGCGTGCTCCAGCGGCAAGGTCAAGGCGTCGCACGTGCTGGCGGCCATGGGGGCGGGGCCGGCGCTGGCCGGGTCGGCGGTGCGCGTCAGCCTCGGCTGGGGCAGCACGGCCGGGGACGTGGAACGTTTCGTCGCAGCCTGGACCGCCATGGCGCGCCGCCTGTGCCCGGCCGCGGAGTAGGCGCTGCGATGGCCTGTACGGGGGCTTGCGCGCGCGCCATGCATATCGCGGTGTTGCGTCGCGCCGCCGTTGTCGGTATGACGCGCCGGAAACGGGCGGTTGCCCGTGCCTGTGCGTCCAACGGAAGTTCCGCATGACCCAGTCGGACAACGGCAACGGTCCTCGCATCGCCGGCAGCATTGCCGGCGACATGCATCCGTGCTGGCTGTGCGGCGGTTCGGTGTCGGCGCGTGCGCTGTTCTGCCATGGCTGCGGAGCGGTCCTGCCGCCGCAGGAGCTGGACCATTTCGCGCGCCTCAACCTGGAATGCCGCTTCGACATCGACCTGGAGCAGCTCGGCCGCCAGCACGCCGGGCTGACCCGCGCGCTCGACCCGGCGCGCTTCGTCTCCCGCGGGGCGCGCCAGCAGGCGCACGCCAGCGCCCAGACCGAGGCGATGGCGGCGGCCTATGAGGTGCTGCGCGATCCGGTCCGCCGGGCGCGCTATCTGCTGGACATGCTGGGCATCGAGCGGATCGAGGTCTCGCCCGCCGACGACCCCGACGCCATGGATCTGCGCGGCGATCTCGCCGCCGCCCCGGACGCCGCCGCGGTGGACCGGGTGGCGCTGGATGTTGTGCACCGCATCGAGGCCTGCATCCGCGACCTGTCAATCGCCTTCCGCATCGGGCTGACCGGCAACGCCGCGCGCGTGCTGGCCCGGCTGGAGGATCTGGAAGCCATCGCCGGTGCCGCGCGCGAGCGCCGCGCCGGCTTCACCGACACGACCCAATAAAAAAACGCCCACCACCAGGACGCCCAAGGAGTTTCCGTTTCATGCCGAAGATGACCTTCATCGAGCCCAATGGCACCCGCAAGGAGGTGGACGCGCCGCTCGGCCTGTCCGTGCTGGAGGTCGCGCACAAGCACGGCCTGGATCTGGAGGGTGCGTGCGAGGGCTCGCTGGCCTGCTCGACCTGCCACGTCATCGTCGAGCCGGACTGGTTCGACGTGCTGAACGAGGCGTCGGAGGACGAGGAGGACATGCTCGACCTCGCCTTCGGCCTGAGCAAGACCTCGCGCCTGGGCTGCCAGATCATCATCACCGAGGAGCTGGACGGCCTGACCGTGCGCCTCCCCGGCGGTGTGCGCAACGCGCAGAAGGGCTGATGGACAAGGGCTGATGGACAAGGGCTGATGGACAAGGGCTGATCTGGCCCCGGCGGCCCGTTGCCGTACCGGCGCCGCCGGCCCATATGGGGCACCATGAATTCCCTCGGTTTTTCCAAGCCTGCCAAGGACACCCGCGTGGTCGTCGCCATGTCGGGCGGCGTCGATTCGTCGGTCGCCGCCGCGCTGCTGCGCGAGGAGGGCTACGACGTCGTCGGCGTCACCTTGCAGCTCTACGATCACGGCCTGACGGTGCAGAAGCCGGGTGCGTGCTGCGCCGGGCAGGACATCTACGACGCCCGCCAGGTGGCCGACCGCATCGGCATCCCGCACTACGTGCTGGATTACGAGAGCCGCTTCGGCCAGGACGTGATCGACGATTTCGCCGACAGCTACCTGCGCGGCGAGACGCCGATCCCCTGCGTGCGCTGCAACCAGCGCGTCAAGTTCCGCGACCTGCTGAACACCGCCCGCGACCTGGGAGCCGAGGCTCTGGCGACCGGCCACTACGTGCGCCGCGTCGGCGGTGAGACCGGTGCGGAGCTGCACCGCGCCATCGACCCGGCGCGCGACCAGAGCTATTTCCTGTTCGCCACGACGCGCGCGCAGCTGGACTTCCTGCGCTTCCCCCTCGGCGGGCTGACCAAGCCGGAGACGCGAGCCTTGGCCGAGCGCTTTGGCTTGGAGGTGGCGGCCAAGCCGGACAGCCAGGACATCTGCTTCGTGCCGAACGGCTCTTACGCCGACGTGGTGGCGAAGCTGCGGCCCGGCGCCATCGAGCCGGGCGAGATCGTGCATGTGGACGGCCGCGTGCTCGGCCGGCACGAGGGCATTGTCCACTACACGGTGGGCCAGCGGAAGGGCCTGGGCATCGGCGGCATCCGCGGTGAGGACGAGCCGCTGTTCGTCGTCCGCCTCGACGCGCCGACGCGGCGCGTGGTGGTCGGCCCGCGGCGCCATCTGGCGCGTGCCCGTGTGGCCGTGCGCGAGGTGAACTGGCTGGGGCCGGAGTTGGCGCCGGGCGAGAGCATCGAAGCCGAGGTCAAACTGCGCTCCGCCCAGCCGCCCGCCGGGGCGACCGTGCGGTTGGCTGGGGACGGCGCGGTGGTGGAGTTGGCGGAGCCGCAATACGGCGTGGCGCCGGGGCAGGCGTGTGTGTTCTACCGGGGCGACCGGGTGTTTGGCGGCGGTTGGATCACGGGAGCGGAAACCTGATGGCGGAGGGTGTTGACACCTCCGAATTGATCGCCTATGTAAGCGGCCCCGGCCGGAGACGGACGGGAACGACGGCAGCGTAGCTCAGTGGTAGAGCAGGGGAATCATAATCCCTTGGTCGGGGGTTCAAATCCCTCCGCTGCTACCATCGATACAGTCCTAGCGGCTGTGCTGCAGGCCTCACCCGGTTTCGGCTGGGTGAGGCCGAGCAGCTCCTCGATCTTCCCCAACACCTTGACATGGGTTTCGCCGCGGCCTTCGCCGGGGTGGATCTCGATGCGCGCGATGAGCGCCCGCATGGCGTTCTGGGATTCCTGGCGTGCCTCGTCGTCGTCCGACAATCCCTTGTGCAACGCTTCGATCTGCCGGCGGTAGCTTTCGACCGCCGCCGGGTGCAGAGCCACCACCGAATCGTCCACCCTTTCCGCCGCCACGACGGCCGCCAGTTCGCGTTCGGCCTCAGCCTTGTCGGCTTCCAGTTCCATCAGCTTCGTCCGCATGGACGGGCTCGCGGCGCCATCCGCGATGGCATCGACGATGTTGGAGATCTGGCGCGTCAGCTTGGCCAACCGGCTTTCGATTTCATCATGCTTACGCCGGGCCTCGGACCGAAGACGATGGCGTTCCTCGCCATAGGTCTTGATGAACAGCTCGACCGCTTCCGGAGACAGGAGGCGCGCCTTCAAGCCGGCGATCACCCCTTCCTGGAGGTCCGTCACCCGAATCGTCCGGTTGTTCGAGCAGGTGCTCGATTCGCGATGGGTCGAACAGGCAAGTTGATCCTTGGACTTGACCGTGTAGGCTCCGCCGCAGCAGCTACAGCGCACGAGACCGGAGAACAGATGCTTCGGCCGGCGGGCATGGTGCAGGCCGCGCTTGTTGGCGAAGCCGGCCTTGATGGCCTGTACGCGGTCCCACTGTTCGTCGGTGACGATGCGGAGCGTCGGCACCTCGGTCACAATCCAGTCAGAGGGAGGACGCAACCGGGGCAGCCGCTTGCCGGTGTCGGGATCCTTGACCATCTCCAGACGGTTGTAGATCAGGATCCCGATGTAGGCTTCGTTATAGAGAATGCCGTTGCGCCGTGCCGCGTTGCCGTTGATGGTCGAGGCGTTCCATTGGCCGCCGGCCGGCGCGGGAATGCCTCGGCGGTTGAGGTCGGTTGCAATCGCACGGGGGCTGAAGCCGATGGCGACCTTGTCGAAGATCTCCCGGATCACCGCGGCTTGCTCGGGATTGACGCGCCGTTTGCCGCGGATGAGTTCGCCGCGGGCGTCGAGTTCGCGCACCATGTCATAGCCGTAGGAGAGGCCGGCCGGCACGCTACCGGCCAAGGCACGCCCCGCTTGCCCGCGCCGGACCTTGGCGGCAAGGTCGCGCAGGAACAGCGCGTTCATCGTGCCCTTGAGGCCGACATGCAACTCGGAGATGCCGCCTTCCTGAACCGTGACGATGCGGACGCCGGCGAAGGTGAGGCGCTTGTGGATTGCCGCGGTGTCCTCCTGGTCGCGCGACAGTCGATCCAGTCCCTCGGAAACGACCGTGTCGAAGACAGCGCCCCTGGCGTCTTCGAGGAGCTGCCGGGTCTGTGGGCGCGTCTTCAGATTGGCGCCGGAAATCGCGTAGTCGGCATAGGTGGCGACAACCGTGCCGCCTTGCTTTTCCACAAAGTCCTGACAGATGCGAACCTGATCCTCGATGGACCGCTCATGCTGGTTCTCAGACGAGTATCTCGCGTATATGGCGGCCCGCATCATACGCCCCCCGTTTTTCTGGCATTTTGTTCCTTCCTATAATCTTCCCGTGCCGCCGCACGAGCAAGAGCTCGGATCAGATCGGCGAGAAGCGATTCCGGCGAAGCGGTCGGCGCATTCGGGGAGGAGTTCTCCTGAATGGCAGAGGGTTGTCGGCGCGAGGGGGAAAGGTGCCTCACGCCGCAAACCTCGCGCAGGCGGGGCGGAACCGCCGACCATGAGCGGCGGCTTCAACGGCGGGGAGTCGCTGAGCGGTGGCGTGGGCGCCTTGAGCGGACAGGGTCAGCCGGCGATGCACGCCAGCGCCACAGATGCCTTGCGTCTGTTGGCTCGCGCCGCCGATGCCACTGCCCAACCGCACCGTCATGAAGGATCTCGTGTCCGCCGGCGAACGGACGGGATGTCCGATCGATGTCGCGGCACGGCGGAGATGGGTTCACGGCTTCCGACCGGGTGGTCGTGTTCCTGGACATTTAACGATTCGATAAGGAGGCAGCCGGTTTGGCGTGGCGTTCCCAAGCCCGCGCCAGTCCCAACGGGGATGGGCCAAGGATGAGGAAAGGCGATTGGTTGAAAATAGCCAGGGGTGAGGATCGGCAATGATCGACCGCTGTCACCCGGTTTCCTCAGTGATTTCAGAGGCTTGGGCAGACCATCTCAATCGGCAGCGGGATCGGCAATCTTCTGGCCGGAATGCCGGATTTCATTATATAAGACAAGACTCTAGGGTGTGATTGGATCGGCAAGCCATGGATGAGAGGCTGGAGACGCCGGGGCGGATCGAACCCTGCCGCATCGAGGAGGCCACCGAGGAGTTGGCGGACCTGATCGCGGAGCTGTCGACGGCGACGGCGACGCTCGGAGCCCGTCTGCACCCGCGCACGGCGGCGAATCTCGCCGGCCTCGTCCGGATCATGAACTGCTACTACAGCAACCTCATCGAAGGCCACAACACCCGCCCCCGCGACATCGAGCGGGCCCTCCAGCGCGACCTCGACGCCGAGGAAGGCCGACGCAACCTGCAGATCGAGGCCGCGGCTCACGTCCGGCTTCAGGAGAAACTCGACTATCTTCACGCTGGAGGCGGCCTGCCGGAGCCGGCGTCGACCGACTTCGTCCGCTGGCTGCACCGCGAGTTCTACCACGATGCGCCCGAGGCGATGCTGCGGATCGGCCAGGGGGACCGGAGCTTTCTCATGGTGCCGGGCGCGTTTCGCAGCGATCCCGGTCACGACGTGATGGTCGGCTTGCACCAGCCGCCCTCCAGCGACCGGGTTCCCGCCTTCATGGCCCACTTCGAGGCCCGCTTCCGGTTCGCTTGCATGGGGCGCGGTGTCCGGATCCTGAGCATGGCGACGGCGCACCACCGGCTCAACTACATCCATCCCTTCCCGGACGGAAATGGCCGCGTCAGCCGTCTCATGAGCCACGCCATGGGGCTGGCGGCCGGAGTCGGCGCGCATGGCCTGTGGTCGGTCTCGCGCGGGCTGGCGCGTGGGTTGGAGAGTCGCGGCGAATACAAGATGATGATGGATCATGCCGATCAACCGCGTCAGGGCTCGTTGGACGGTCGCGGGAACCTGTCGTTGCGTGCACTCGTCTCATTCGCGACGTGGTTCCTGAAGGTCTCGGTGGATCAGGTACGTTTCATGTCGGCGCTCTTCGACCTCGATGCGCTGTCCGACCGGCTCGACGCTTACGTCCGGCTGAACGGGCGCCTCCGACCCGAGGCGGTGCGCATCCTGGACGAGGTCCTGGTGCGCGGCGAGTTGCAGCGCGGCGACGCCGCGCGGGTGTCCGGCCTCAAGGAGCGGACGGCGCGCACGTTGCTCTCCGATCTGCTGGCCGACGGTATTCTCGGCTCCGACACGCCCAAGGGTCCCGTCTCTCTGCGGTTCCCAGTGCTCGCGGTCGAGACGCTGTTCCCGAAGTTGTTTCCAAACGCCTGACGGCTCGCCGCCGCGGCGACTGAGGCAAAGATGCCTTTGCGGCATTCCCTGCGGCGCGCCGATGAGGCATCGTTCTCCGGAACCTGGGGATATTGCATGGCCTTTCTCACGACGGAGCTCGCCACCGTGCTCGGCACGGTTCGCCGGCCCGGCGACTTCGCCGCGTTCGGCACCACCGAACTCTCGGTGCCGCAGTTCGAGGTCGAGGGCGTCGGCCCTCTCGCGTTGCCGCTGCTGCCCGTCCAGGCCGCGGCGCTGATCGCCGTCGCCGAACGGGCGCCCTATGGCCGCGGGCCTGAGACTCTGCACGACTCCGCGGTGCGCCGGACTTGGCAGATCGGTGCCGAACGGGTTCGGATCGGCGGCCAGCATTGGCTGCGGATGCTGGACGGCATCGTGGTGCGCGCAGCCGAGGGGCTGGGCGTCGTGGATCCGGTCTCGGCGGAGCTTTACAAGCTGCTGCTCTACGGTGAGGGCGACTTCTTCGTCAGCCATCGCGACACCGAGAAGGCGCCGGGCATGTTCGCCACCTTGGTGATCGCCCTGCCGTCGGTGTCGACCGGCGGCGCGCTGGTGGTGCGGCACAAGGACCGCGTGGCCGAGTTCGACCTGCGCTGCGAGGACCCGGCGGAGGTGGCGTTCGCCGCCTTCTACGCCGACTGCCCCCATGAGGTCCTGCCGGTCACCGCGGGCCATCGACTGGTGCTGATCTACAACCTGACACGCCGAGAGCCCGGTCCCGCGCCCGAACCACCCGACCACGGCCAGGAGATCGCCCGCGTCGCAGCGCTCCTGGACGGCTGGGGGGCTGGCAAGGACCGGCCGGAGGACGACACCCCGGAAAAGCTCGTCTATCCCCTGGAGCACGCCTACACCCAGGCCGAACTCGGCTTCGCGACGCTCAAGGGGGCCGACGCCGCGGTGGCCGCCGTGGCCGCTGCGGCGGCGCGGCAGGCCGGGTGCGCACTGCATCTGGCGCTCCTGTCGATCGAGGAGATCGGGATCGCCGAATACAGCGGCGGCTATGGCGGGCGCTGGTCGGAGCCGGACGAGGATGCGTTCGAGGCGGTCGAGGTCACCCAGCGGTCCGAACTCCTCACCGACTGGCGGCGGCCCGACGGCACGCCGTCGCCGCTGGGCGAGATTCCGATCGAGGAGGACGAGGTTTCGCCGCCCGAGGCTCTGGAGGATCTGGAGCCGGACGAGGAACATTTCCGCGAAGCGACCGGCAACGAGGGGGCCAGCTTCGAGCGCACCTACCGGCGGGCCGCCCTGGTGCTGTGGCCGCAGGCCCGCCTCCTGGCGGTGCTGAATCAGGCCGGGCTGCCGACCACCCTGCCGTACCTGGAGGATCTGACGGAGCGCTGGGCCGCCGCTGGCGCCGACCGCCAATCGCCGCTCTGGCTCCAGGCCCACGATCTGGCCGGTCACATGCTGGCGACGTGGCCGCATTGGGGCTGGTATCCGGGGCAGGACAAGGAGGCGAGCGACGTCACGCGGGTGCTGGGTCTGCTGACCCGCCTCGCTGACCGGGAGCGCATCGACGCTTTTCTCGAAAGCAGCGCCGCGGGCGACGCCTGCACCCGCGACGACGCCGAGGCGGTCGTCGCCGCCGCGGGCCTGTTGGCGCCGGAGCGCTCGGCAACGCTGATCGCCGGCATCATCGCCGGGACTGCGCGGCGGTCGCTTGATGCGTGCGGTGCCTTGCTGGAGCGCGCCGCCGCCGCACGTCCCCCGGACTTGCGGTCCGGTCTGCGCGGTGCCGCCGGCGTCCTGCTCGAAGCGCTTCCGGGTGAACCGGCCCGTGTGGTGCCGGGCGATGCGTGGACGGGGCGGTCGCCGGCCATGTCATCGGGCTTCGTGGTCGGTCTCCTGACCGCGCTGGGGATGATCGACGGGGCGCTGGCCGGGCGGGCCGCCGAGCATCTGCTGGCGTGGCCTGCGACGTACGATCTGGACGGCGTCCTTGTTCCGGCCGCAATTCAACTCGTCGGCTCGGCAGCAACCCGCTACCTGCCGGCGGTCGAACGCCTGCGCACCGCGTGCGTCGCGCATCTGCGCGCCCGCATCGCGGAACCGCTGGAACCGCCGCAGGACTGGGGGCGTACCTCCGTGCTGGCGTGCTCCTGTCCGCAATGCCGCGAGATCAGCAGCTTCCTTGCCGACCCCATCCAGAAGACCTGGGTTTTCAAGGCGGCGGAGCCTCAGCGCAGCCATGTCGAGGCGACGATCCGGCGGGCGGGGAGCGATCTGGACGTCGCCACCGACCGGCGAGGCCGGCCCTATAGCTTGGTCGCCATCAAGAATCAGGCCAGCTACGATCGGCGGGTAGTGCAACGCCGGCAGGATCTGGCCGACGTTGCACGGCTGGATGTCTGATCCTGTGCCATCGTCTCGAAGCGAGACCCGATCGTTGCCAGGAGCGGGCTGAGCATCAGTCCGACGCTGACGATCCTGCAGTCTCGGGCGGGGGCGATGTTCTGAAGGAAACTGACTGAATTCAGCGCAAGACGGCCCAAAACTCCAGGGTTCATGCCTGCTCTGACGGCGCCAGAAAGGGACGACGAAGACGCGGCTGAACTTCCCTCTCCCTCCACCATATATCTTTCAGCCAGGATTCTGGCCGCTGTCAGCCGGCGTCGGGAACGGCGTCCAGGCCCAGTGTGTATCGGGCATGTGTATCGGCGCAAGCCTTCTTGCGGGGCACCCTTTTTCGCCAGTCGGTTGCAGCGCGAATCGGTTTTTTGCCCTGAATCCCTCTGTCACTTTCGTTGACCCACATTAAAGCACAGCGGCCCCAAAGCCCGCCCCATCGAGGACCAGCAGGGTGCGCTTGTCCGCCCCGGTCAGACCTCGTGGGCAAAGGCGGCGAGGATCTGACTGCGGCGTGGACGACAACAAACGGGTCGGGCATCAAGAGCCATGTCCTGACCTGCTCATTCGGTTTCGTTCTGGCGGCACTGGTCGTCGCCGCCAACGTTCACGACACCGGGGGCGCCGGAATCTTGCTGGAGCGCGCGGCCGAGGATGGTTGGGATTTCGACCGCATCAAGGTGGACGGCATCTATGCTGGCCCGCGGATGGAAACCGCCACCCACCGTCATGGCATGGATGTGCAGGTGTCCAGCAAGCCCCCGCAGAGTTCCGGCTTTATGCCGCTGCCCATCCGCTGGTGCGTCGAGGCCACCCTCGACACCCAGACCAACCGCTACCGCCGCCTCGCCAGAAACCTCGAGCAGGATGAGGCCTCAGCCGAAGATGTCTTTCACATCGCCGCCTTCAGCCGCGTCCTCAGGAATAGAGCCGAGAAGTCGCCCCCTTTTCCCCTGCCTAATCAAATAGGTTCTGAAAGCCCGCAATCTGCTCCAACGGCCATTTGCCGAGATTGCGAATTGCGTCTGCCGTAAGGGATTCTTGATCGGCAGCCCGTTCCTCGCAAAGGACCAGGAGTTCTGCAAGCGCCTTTTCATCGGAAGTCCAACGATCTTGCTTGGGCTTTCCGGCGGCCTCGGCGTAAGGGTGACCGCCACCGTCGTGCAGCAGCGCGATTATCGGAGCATACAAGGCGCTCAGACGCAGGTGCGGCAGAATCGACCGCATGGAGCGAAAGATCAACAGGCCGGTGCGATCCAAGTCTCCCCAATGAAAAAGCCGGGGATGCCGGAGAAGCTGGTCCAGTGATGGCGGGGACCCCGCTCGGATCAGGGGAATGGGGGCGACTGGGGAGGAAAGCGCCGAAATCATGCGGGCGCCCGTGCCGTCGATATGAGAGATGCCGAAACCATAGGCGGAAACCCAGGCCACCGGCAGATCGGGGGTCGCCTGAACCGCCGCTTCGAACGCCTCGGGATTTTCGACCAGAATAACGGCTTCCGGAGATTGCGGACCGGCAACGATGACGTAGGGCGGCAAATCCGGGAATCGCCCGACGTCGATGCCGAACGCTTGAAGGGCGGCGCGCGGGAGCAAGGACAGGAGCTTCGACGATCCGAGGCGCCCGGATGCGCTGGCTCGGTAGCCGGTCAGGCCGGCGCACTCCCCCGCCTCCAGGCGGGTGCGGATATCGTAAAGCTCGGCGAAAAGGCTGGGCGCCATGTCCGGCGGCCAATCCCCCAGCTTCGGCCAGAGGTCGCCGAGCGCCATCTCGTCGTCGGGCCGGGCGTCGGAGCGCTCCGCCACGAAAGCCTTGGACCGCTGCCGCCATGCGGCCTCCAGGGGCGACTGCGCCGGAGCACGCAGGTTCAAGGTGACGAGGCCGTCCGGGCCGATGCGTTCGACCCAGGCGCAGGCGATCTCGCCCTGGTCCCTCAGCGCCTTGAGGTGCTGGCGGGCTTCGATCACCGAACCGATTCGCGCGTCACTCTTCAGTCGCTCCAGCATCACCTCGCCCCGCATGGTCGTCTGACCGGGGCGGAGGTGCTTGCGCAGGATCTCGCGCGCGATGTCGCCCTGCTGCTCAGGCCGCGGCCGTGCCATTGTTCGCTCCATAGGTCAGGGCCACCACGCGTCCGCGCACCATGCGCCTGCCCTCGACCGCCACTGCCTCGCTCTTGCGGCCCCGGTCGTCGACGCTGGCGACCTTGCGGCCGATGATCAGCGTCGGGAAGCGTTCCCAGTTGTTGCGGTAGTGCGGCGAGTGGATCAGGCCGATGAGCTGGAACGACCCCTTGATCCCCTGCATCGCCTCCATGCTCTCGTCGATCAGTTCCTGTTTCGACAGGTCCGAGAAGAGCCCGTCGACGATGACGATCGAATGCTGAGCCGATCCCGCCCGGCGCCGGGTTGCCGCCGACATTGAAGCGGTCTCGCGCACTACGGAGAACTCGGCCAGTTTGATGGTCCACAGCAGGGTCAGCGCCGTCGCCTGGCCACCGCTGATGCCGTCCTTCTCGAAGCGGAAGGGGCGGCCTTCGCGCATGGTCGGATGTTCGATGGTGATCAGTTGGTCGCCGTCGCCACCCTTGACGAACATGCGCTGGTAGACCGTCTCGCGGACGCTGCCGGTCAGCTTGCCGGCGAACTGCTCCTCGCTAACGTTGCGGCCCGTGGTCAGGTCCTCCAGGAAGCGGGTACGTTCCCTCTCGATGTCGTCGACGGTTTGTTCCAGGACCAAACCGATCTGCTCGTCGTTGGCGACCGAAACATTGAGGTGGATCCTGGCGCCGTCGCCGCCGGACAGCACCTTCTTCAGCCGCCGCAGGTTGACGTCGGCGTTGCCCGCGATGCTGCGGAGGATCGACACCAGTTCCTCCTCCACCTTGGCCAAGCCTTCCGCTGCCTTGGCGTGCAGGGAGCGCTCCCAGGCGAGGCCGTTCTCGACGGTGGCCAGGAGCGTCGGGATCTCTCGCGGCTTCTCGCGGGCGCCTTCCAACTTGTGCCGGATGGTGCTGTCGAGTTGCCGGCGGGGATCGACCTCGCGGTCGATGGCGGCTTTGTATTGGCTTCGGGTTGCGTCGCGCTTGTCCGCCGCCGCCTTGATGCCCTCGCGCAGGCGGTCGAGATCGAAGCCGCCGATGCGTTCGGCCAGATCGTCATAGACCGCCACCACCGCCTCCAGGCTGTCGCTGCCGTGCGGCGCCTCGGGGGCGATCGTCGCGTCGGTCAACCGGGCGGCCAGCGCCTTGGCGTCGGCGACGGTCGCATCGTCAGCCACTGGGGTAGCGTCGAACCGGCCATCGACCACCTTCTGGTAGGCGGAAAGGATGGCGGCCAGACGTTGCTCGGCCGAGGAGAATGCCGCTTTGACGCAGTGGTGCCAACGCTCGGCCTCGGCGCATCGGGCTGTGGACTGCGGCAGGTCGCGGGCATCGATAGTGCCGAGACGGGTCTTGTTGGTTTCGAATCTCAGCTTGGCCGGTTCCACACCCTCGGCGCCGCCGTTCTTAACGAACCGGGCCGCCGCTTCGAAATCGAAGCGCAGCCGAGCCTCCCCGCGGCTCTCGGCCTCCTTCAGCGCGCGGCGCGTGTCGTCGGCCCGCGCCAGCTCCTCGCGCTGGCCGGTCTCGACGAAGGTCGCCGCCACCTGAAGCGGCTCCCGCCAGCGGTTCACGCGATCCTCGTGGGTGCGCTTGGCCTCGGCCTTGCGGTCCTTGACACCCTCCAGGCGCCCGGCCTCGATCACGGCCGCGCTGATGCGATTGGTCAGGCGGGCGTACGCATCGTCGGCCTCGTCGCGCGCCTGTCGACGGCGCTGCAGCTCAGCTGCACCTCCGGCCGCAATGAACTCCTTCGCCTTTTCGCACCACGGCAGCCATTGTGCGGCCTCGGCCTCCGCGGCCCGAGCCCTGCTCCTGGCATCGGCCAGTCGGACGCCGGCGTCCTCCTGCAGGCGCTTGGCATCGGTCGTCGCCGCACCGAGTTCGACCAGACGCCGGTGCGCCGCTTCGGCACCGTCCCGCGCCTCGGCCAGGGCGGTGTCGCCCCCTGCCCGCAGGAAGCGCAACGCCCCTTCGACCATGGCCCGCACCGCCACCGTCAGGTTGTCCAGGGCGGTGGCGATCATGGCTTCCGCCGTCCGGGCGTCGTCGTCCGCCTTGGCGAGCTGCGGTCGGGCGTCCTGCACGAGGGCCTCGGCCGCCCGGCGGGCGGTGCGGCAGGCCTCGCCCTCGGGCGCCAGTTCGTCGACGATGTGCTGGAGCCCGGCCCTCTTGCCCTCCAGGTCGGTCAGGCGGGCATGGGTCTCCTCCAGGCGGCGGCGCAGCGCTTCGGGATCGAGGATGGCCTCGACCGTGGGGGTGCGGACGCCGGCGAACAGGCCGGTGACCACGTCTCCCCCGCTGGTGCCCCGGCGGGCGACCAGCGTGCCGGCGCCGTCGATCCACGCGGCGACGTCGGATTCCACCAGCACCGGCACCGGCAGGCCTGCCGCGGCAAGGCGACGGGCGGCCTGCTCGGCCGGCGCGATGTCGGCGAAGACGGGCGCGAACAGCACGGCGGAAAAGTGGTCGAGCAGGTCGGGCAGCCGGGCAGCCGCGGCCATGTCGGAGATCACCGCGTGCAGCGGCTGGCCGGGGAGGTCACCGATCACGGCCGCGGCCACGTCGTCCGTCTCGGTGGGGGCGACCCGGAAGGCCGTCAGCGCTTCCAGGTCGGCTTCAGCCTTGGCGATCTGCCTGTTGGTATCGGCCAGCGCCAGAGTCGCCGCGGCGCGGCGGGCCTCGGCCTCGCGCAGCCACTCGGTCGGGGTCATATCGGCGTGCGCGGCCTCGAAGCGGTCGAGGGCGGCCACCAGATCGATGAACCTCGCCCGCCGCTCCCCGGCGCTCTTGGCCAGGGACTCGCCGTCACGCTGGCGTTGCGTCTCCTCGGCGAGAAAGGTTTCGGCGGAGCGGCCGAGGTGGGCCGCCTCGAAGGCTCGCAACCGCGGCTCCAGCCCTTCGAGCTCGGCGATCCGCGCCTGCAACCGGTCCCACTCGGCGGAAATCTGGTCGCGCTCGCGTTCGATGCCTGCCACGGTGGCGTCCGCCGCCCGAGCGTGGCTCTCACCGCTGGCTTCCGCCTCCTGGGCGTCGTCGCGGGCAAGGGCCAGCCGTTCGGCCTCACGCCCGGGATTGGCGTCGGCGCCGAACTGGTCTTGGAAGGTGCGCATGTCGGCGGCCTTCCGGGCGAATTCCTCCATCGCGTGGCGGGCCGTACCCTGCGCCTGGCGAGCGGTCTCCTCGTCCGTGCGGAGCTGGTCGAGCTGGCGCTTGGCCTCGGTGTAGGTGTTTTGGGCGGTCGCGCTCTCTTCGGAAGCCGCTGCCAGCGCTTCATCGAGGCTGTCGAGCGCTGCCTGCAAATCCTCGGTGAGACCGAATTCGCCGACCACCCTGTCGTATTGCTTGCGGGCCTGCGTCAGGACGGCGACGCGGTCGACGTGGTCTTCCACCGCCTTCTTGGCCTTACGGTGCGCGACCTCGGCCGCCGCCTCGGCGGCCAGCGGATCGGTGAGGTCGGCGTCGACAAACAGGCAGGACCCGCTCATTCTGGTGAAGGCGGCCTCATCGGCCTCGAATTTGGTCAGCCGGTCCATCAGGTCGGTCTGCTCGTGGTGCAGCCGTTTGCTCTCCTCCTCCAACGCCAGCACCGTCATCTGAGCCTGGTTGAAGGCGTTGGCCGCCTTCAGATGCAGCCGTCGCAATCCGGTTCCGCCATAGCGGCGCACGCCGTCGGCGATGGCCTCGACGCGCCGGATCATGGCCTCGACTTCGGGCTTGTCCTTGTGTTCGCCCAGGCGCTCCAAGACCTCGTCGATACGGACATAGCGGACCGGCGTCGTGTGGACGCGCCGGACGATGGGTTCGACCGACAACGGCAGCACGCGGAAGATGCCGCTCTCGACCATCTTAAAGCCGGTGGTCTTGAGGTTGCCGATATGGAGATTGATCCACTCCTGGGAGATCACCGGCCCGCCGCCGATCTCCCAGCCGCCGTGGTTCAGGATTTGGCGCTCCGCCTCGCTGATGGCGCCTTCGACGGGCACCGGCATGCCGGCGATGCCCCAGCGTTCGACCGCAGCACGGGTCACCGTGACCGCCAGGGAGGTCTGCCGGGCCTGTTCCGCGAACGTCCGCTCGGCCTCGATCACCGCCTGGGCCGCCTCGTCGACAGCCCGCAGGGCAGCCAGGCTGGCCTCGCTCCTGGCGATGATCTCGCCCTTGGAGCGGACCTGGATCTTGGCGTCGATCACACTCTGGGCTTGGGCGACGATCTTGCGGTCGAATCCCCGCGCGTCGGCGTCGCCGTCGAAGTCGCCGACGCCGACCAGGATCTCGGGGGCGACGTACTGGCGGAAGAACGCCTCGTCGAACCCCTCGCCCCGGCCCACCTTGACGTCGTAGAAGGAGGCGGCCTTGTCGCCTCCGCCCTTCTTCTGATAGGCGACCAGCTGATCCAGTTGGGCGCCCGACATGAACTGGCGCACCCGCGCCGACCATTCGCGGTTGCTCCCGATGGCCGCACCCTTGAAACGGGCCAGATCGGCGCGGAATTCCTCGTTGGGGATGCAGACCTTGAACAGGCTGCCGTCCTCATCGATTTCGTCGATGTGGATCGGGCAATCCTCCAGGGTGCCGGGATAGCAGTAGAAGTAGTCCTCGCCCCGGTTTCCGTAGTACCCGAAGACCCAGGTCTCGCCCGTGATGCGCTCCCCATAGGCGAACAAGTCGGAGCCTTTCGGCTCGACGAACTCGCAGCGGACATGGGTGAACCGTCCGTCCGACTCCGGGGCGATGCGCGGGCGTGTCTTGCGCCCCAGTTCGCGGTCGCGCGACAGCATCCACAGCACGGCCTCGGTCACCGAACTTTTGCCCAGGCCGTTGTCCATGTTGACGGCGGTGGACAGGCCGCCGAAGTCGAAGCATTCACCGACGAAGTCGGGGATCCATTCCCGCCCTTTCCGGCTGTCGAGGAAGTTGGAGACTTCCCACCTATTCATCAGCGCCATTGTCGCCCTCCACAGCCTTGGAATGGGTATAGGCGGCGATTTCGCCCTCAATCCCGTCCAGCGGCACGAGATGGATCAGCCCGGCCGCGAACAGTTCGGACACCTGGACGGCACACAGCAGCGATTGGCGCCAAAGAGCGTCCCCCTCGTCATCGCCGTAACGCTCGATCAGGCGCGTTTTGGCCAGGATGTCGAGAAAGCAGCCGACCCGCTTGCGGATGTCGGTCTGCGTGGTTTCGCGATCACGTCCCGCCCGCAGCAGAGCCGCCGCCACCGGATAGGCCTCGTCGTCCGCCGCCAGCCCCTCCTGACGCAGCGCGTCCAGCTTCTCGGTGACCCGCTCCTCCAGTTCGGTGCGGTTGGTCACCGCCTGGACGTACTGGGACACCTGCGACAAGGCGCGCCCTTCCCGCTCGTAGAACAGGCGCAGGAGCAGCATCCACAGGAAAGTGAACCAGTAGATGGTGACCGGCCGGGGCTCCTGGCTGTGGATGGCCAGCCCCTCCCACGCCTTCTCCATGGACAGCACCGGGACCGCCGGACTGTCGGCCGTCCGAATGGCGACCCAAGCGGTGCCGCCTTGCGGAATGCCTTGCATGTCGTCGCGGAACTCCCGCAGTTCGAAGCCGGCGCCGCGGAGAAGCATGGCCAGCGCCTCACGCTCGTCGTCCCGCAGCAGCCGCATGGCTTCGGCAGCATCCGCTTCGCCATCGATCAGTCGCCGATAACCGGGCGCTTTGCTGTAGATGGCGCGATGTCGCTGAAGGAAAGCCTGCACGTGCCCGATACGGTCAAAGTCCATCACGGCGTTCTTTCCACCAGTTCCATCAGCAGCTCCGGACCGCGCAGGGTCCATCCGTCCTTGAGCGTCCACTCCGTGTTCCCGCCGACACGAAAGCGCAGGCACTTGGACTTTAGTTCGTCTTCGAGGCGCAGCACATAGGGCGAGAAGAACACGGTGGCCATTTCCACCAAGCTGTCCAGGTCGCGTGGGTCTATGGCGATCTCCCCATCGGTTTCCGCTTCGTCGGCTTGCAGGAAGGCGCTGAGCGACACCGGACCGGTGGCCAGCATGCGCATGATGGCCTCACGGTTGCGGGCGACGAAAGCATCGACCCGCTCCAGCTTGGGTTCCACCCTTTCCCGGCGAATGCGCTGGCGCGGTTGCGGCTCGGAACGCACGCGCCTGACCACACAATGGCGCAATTCCAGGGGGTTGAATTCCAGCCCCGGGAAGGAAACCGGCCCGGTCAGGGCCATGATCCTCTCCAGGAATTCCGGATCGGTCCCGACGCCCGGCGCGGCCCGCAGGAAGGTGTCGATCGCGCGGTCGAAGCCGACGACGCCGACCAGCGAACGTTGGCGCGACTGCACCTCGTTGACGAAATCAGCGACCAGGCGGTGCAGAAGGGCGTTGGCGCCGGCGAGCCGGGTCAGGGTGTCGTTGGCCTCGCCGAGCACATCCTCGACCTCGGCGTCGTTGGCCTCCGCCCATCCACGCAGCTTGCGCACGGTTACCGGGGTGCGCAGCAGCCCTTGAGCCTCGGCGATCACACGGCTGACCTCGACGAAGGTCTTGATGAACCGGTCGGCCTGCGCGAGGAAGCTCTGCTGCAGGACGTCGATCTCGGGCTGTTCCTTCAGCTGCCGCAGGTCGAACAGTTCGGAGCGGATCTTGGTGAGGATGCGTTGGGCGATCTCGCGGAAGGAGGCGAAATCACCGCTGTCGAGGTCGGTGATCAGCTTGCGCGCCTCGGCTCCGGCATGCACCCAGCGGAAATAGCCGGCGACGTAGGCGAGAAGTTCACGGCCCACCCGGTCGAGCATGTAGGAATGGCCGCGCCTGAGTTTCTTCAGCGGCGCCGTGGTGCGCGTGGAGCCACCCGGCCATCGGATCTCGGTGGGAGTCGCCAGCGCCAGCGCCACCCACAAGATGTCTTCCGGAGAAACCCCGAATTCAACACAACGATCGCGCGCCAGCGGCATCAGATCGACGAACTCGAACGCTCCCTTGCTCTCGCATTCCCGCAGATGCTCCAGGATTACCCAGGCCAGGGTGCAGTAGAGGCCGTCCTCAAGCCCCGTCCGTGCTTCGGGCAGCGAAGCCATGTCGCTGCCGGGCGTGCGCCGGGAATCATGAAGATCGACCAACCGGCAGGCCGGGATCAGGAACCGCATCATCGGGGGAACCTGGGAGCGAACGCCCTCGCTGTCGCGTTCCTCCTCCAGCAGTTGATCCGCGCTGCCCAGCTGTTTGCCAACAGGTTCGGAACTATCCATGGCCTGGCCGTTGCGCATATCCAAGGACTGCCACCAGGAAGCGGTGGCCCCGGCCAAACGATGGCACTCTTCGCGCGGGTTTATCAACCAGATAGAGCAATGATGATTAAGGAGGTGCCGGGCGTTTGAATCGGAGGCCGTTTATGCCACCATTTCAGCGCTCTGTCCTTCACGCAGCCAATGGGTAACGAATTTGGCCGTGTTGCCGTAAAAATTACAGCCATGGATCTGGGGCACGTCCAACTGGCAAGCATGAGCCGAATCGACTCGAAGGGCGAAGACGGCGCGTTTGGCAGGCTCGCGCTTCAGCGGTTTCGCCGAATCGCGCTGCGTCATCCCAGCTTGGCCGCCACGCTGCGGAACCGTTGGAGGGCGGCTTCCAGGCTCTCCGCGATCTCGGCGGCGATCTCGTCGGGGGGCGGCAGGCTGTCGGGGTCGTCCTGGCTGGCGTCCTTCAGCCAGAAGCGGTCGAGGTTCAGCTTGTCGCGCTTGATCAGGTCGTCGTAGGCGTAGGACTGGAACCGTTCCGAGGGTTTCCGGGCCGCGCGCTCGGACAGCTTGGCCACCGCGACGAAGTCGTCGAGGTGGCTGGGCTTGAGCGGGCGCTCCTTCAGGGTGAAGCGCTGGTTGGTGCGGAAATCGTAGACCCACAATTGCTTCGTCCAGGCCTCCTCGCGCCCCGGCTTCTTGTGGAAGAACAGGACGTTGGCCTTGACCCCCTGCTTGTAGAAGATGCCGGTCGGCAGCCGCAGCAGGGTGTGGAAGTCGAAGCCGTCGAGCAGGCGGCGGCGGATCTTCTCGCCGGCCCCGGCCTCGAACAGCACGTTGTCGGGCAGGACGACGGCGGCCGTGCCCTGCTCCTTCAGGACGGTCATCACGTGCTGGAGGAAGTTGAGCTGCTTGTTCGAGGTGGTGACCTTGAAGTCGGGGCGCTGGTAGTCCTCGCGCTCGGTCTCGATGTCGCCGTCGTCGGTGAACACCTTGAAGCTCTGCTTGCGCCCGAACGGCGGGTTGGTGAGGACGTAGTCCCACCGCACACCGGGGTCGGCCAGCAGCGCGTCGGCGCGGTGGATCGGGCTGTCGCCGTCGCCGATGCCGTGCAGGTACAGGTTCATGGCGGCCAGCCGCACCACGCCCGGCACGATGTCGTAGCCGGTGAAGGTTTCGCGCCGCAGCTTGGCGGCGATCTTCTTGTCCTTGGCGGCGGGATGCTTCTTCATGCGCGCGTAGGCGGACAGCAGGAAGCCGCCCGTCCCGCTGGCGGGGTCGCACACCGTGCGGCCCGGCACCGGGTCCACCACGTCCACGATCGCGTCGATCAGCGGGCGCGGCGTGAAGTACTGGCCGGCGCCCGACTTCACCTCGGCGGCGTTGCGCTCCAGCAGCCCTTCGTAGATGGCGCCCTTCACGTCGACGTTGAGGCCCAGCCACGTCTCCCCGTCGATCAGCTTGACGAGGCGTTCCAGCTTGGCCGGATCCTCGATGGCGTTGCGGGCCTTCTGGTAGATGGCGCCGAGCAGCCCGTCCTTCTTGCCGAGCGTGGCGAGGATGTGGGCGTAGGTGTCGCCCAGCTTCTCGCCCTTGAGGCCCTTCACAGCGGCCCAGCGGCAGGCCTCCGGCAGGATCGACGGCTCGCCCAGGTTCTCGCTGCGCTCCTCGTCCATCTTGAGGAACAGCAGGCAGGTGATCTGCTCGACGTAGTCGCCGTACGACACGCCTGCGTCACGCAACACGTGGGCGTAGTTCCAGACCTTGCCGACGAGGGCCGAGTAGTAGTCGCTGCTCACGCCTGGGTTTCCTTGGCCGGAGTCTTGCGGGGGCGCCCGCGCGGGCGCTTGGGAGCATCGGTGGAGGCTGCGGCCTTGGGAGGCCGGCCGCGGCGCTTCGGAGCATCGTCGGGTGCCGCAGCTTTCGCGGGTCGCCCCCGGCGCTTGGCCGGCGCCTCCGCCTTGGCGGCGCGCAGGCGGGCCAGCGATGCCTCGGCCGGCTCGTCGTTCGGGTCCTGCGGCACCAGCTTGCCGGAAAAGGCGGCGGCGAGGATGGATTGACGGAGGCGGATAGCGTCGCTTTGGGCCGCGATCACCTCCTGTGCGCCAGTGTGTGAACTTTCCAGCAGATCCCAAGCTCGCGATCGTACTTCCATTATTTCGACTTTAGTACTACAGCGGGGATTTACCGGTTTGGGTGCGGCGCCTCCAATGGCACTGGCGCGCTCGTTGTTGGTGGCGTCGTCGCCAGATGGACCACGCGATAGCGGTGGTGGGTTCGGGTGGCGGCA
>NZ_JBPXMR010000030.1:0-13778 GCF_053470425.1 Azospirillum terrae
CGTCGTCGCTGCCGCTGAAGCTGATCACCGCGTCCCCGGCGCCGTTGGAGCCGAGCGTGTAGCTCATCCCCGCGGCGATGGCGATGCGGTCGCCCGCGGCGAAGTCGGTGATGGTGTCGTGCCCGCTGCCCGGCGCGAAGACGAAGGTATCGTTGCCGGCGTTGCCGGTCAGCACGTCGTCGCCATCGTCGCCGGACAGCAGATCGTCGTCCAGGCCGCCGAACAGCGTGTCGTTGTCGCGCCCGCCGTACAGCGTATCCGCTCCGGCGTTGCCCAGCAGCAGGTCGGCGCCCTGGTTGCCGAGCAGCAGGTCGCTGCCGTCGCCGCCGGTGAGGGTGTCGCTGTCGGCCGCCCCGGCCAGCGTGTCGTTGCCGCCATCGCCGGCCAGCCGGTCGAGGCCGTCGTCGCCGAACAGCCGGTCGTCGTCGCCGCCGCCATAGACCACGTCGTCGCCGCGCCCGCCGTACAGCGTGTCGGCCCCGGCGTTGCCGAGCAGCAGGTCGTTGCCCTGGTTGCCGCACACCACGTCGCCGCCGTCGCCGCCCATGACGGTGTCGTCGCCGTCGCCGCCGGCCACGGTCTGCGCCGCGGCGTTGCCGGGGATGAGGTTCGCCGCGCTGTCCCCAAAGACCAGGGAGGCCGCGCTCGGCTGAGGAACGGTGGTCGGGGTCGAGGTGGAGGTCGGTGCGGTGGTCGGGGGCGGTGCGGTGGGAACGGACGGCGGAGCCGCCGCATCGGACGGCTTGCTGTCGTAGACGCGGACATAGTCGACGTTGAATTGCTGGGTCGAGCCGTCCGGCGCGCCGATCCAGGAGCCGCCGCCCACCGCCTGATTCACCAGCATGTACATCGGCTTGTGGAAGTCGTCCGGTGTCGCGATGGAGTAGACCGCCCGATCATCGAAGTACCATGTGACCTTGTCCGCCTGCCAGTCCACCGCATAGGTGTGGAAGCCGCTCGACAGGTCCGGCAGGCCGTAGCTGAACTGCTGTGACATCTGGTAGGTGCCGCCGGCGTTGGAGTGCGCCGTCGTCACGTACTCGTTCGCCCGCTTCGACGAGAACTCCATGATGTCCAGCTCGGGCGGTGAGACCTTGTCCACGGGCATCAGCCAGAAAGCCGGCCAGAAGCCTTGCCCGCCGGGCATGTCGGCGCGCATCTCGTAATAGCCGTATTGGCGCTCGAAGCTGCCCATGCTGGAGATCACGCCGCTGGTGTAGGGCTGGCCGGAGGGCAGTCCCGTCGCCGGTGCGGACGTGATGGTCAGGACGCCGTTGGACACGCTGAACGGGTTGACTGCTCCGGCGGGGCCGGTCGTCCCGGCGTGCTCGGTGTCGACGTAGTAGCCCTTTTCACCGTTGATCACCGTGCTGGCGCCCCAGGTGTAGGCGGTGCGCCACGCGTCCGACTTGCTGTAGGCGTCGAAGGTGTCGAATTCATCGTCGAAAAGAAGGCGGCCAGACATACTCTCAGCTCCGAACTGCACCGGCGACATGCCGTGCTTTCACCGTTCGGGAGCATGCAGATAAAATATTACTCTAATGGTAACGATTGGCGGATGGGCCGGATGTGGCAGTGACAAACATCGGGTGGTTGCGTGTTGCAGCGGTGGCTTGGAACGAATACTGGTGAATACCGCCACTGTTCTGTCAGCATGAGCCGGGCTGAACGCCGCAATACGGGCAATCGCCGGCACCTTTGGATGCGCGGGTTGTGGGGCGACCGGGTCCGGCCCGCCGCCCCCATTGCCCGCGGTCAGCGCACGGTGGTTACAGAACGGCCAGCCAGTCGGCCGGCATGCTGCGAACGCCGGTCAGCGTCACGTCGTCGCTGCCGCTGAAGCTGATCACCGCGTCCCCGGCGCCGTTGGAGCCGAGCGTGTAGCTCATCCCCGCGGCGATGGCGATGCGGTCGCCCGCGGCGAAGTCGGTGATGGTGTCGTGGCCGCTGCCCGGCGCGAAGACGAAAATGTCGTTGCCGGCGTTGCCGGTCAGCACGTCGTCGCCATCGTCGCCGGACAGCAGATCGTCGTCGAGGCCGCCGAACAGCGTGTCGTTGTCGCGCCCGCCGTACAGCGTATCCGCCCCGGCGTTGCCGAGCAGCAGGTCGCTGCCGTCGCCGCCGGTGAGGGTGTCGCTGTCGGCCGCCCCGGCCAGCGTGTCGTTGCCGCCATCGCCGGCCAGCCGGTCGAGGCCGTCGTCGCCGAACAGCCGGTCGTCCTCGACGCCGCCGTAGACCACGTCGTCGCCGCGCCCGCCGTACAGCGTGTCGGCCCCGGCGTTGCCGAGCAGCAGGTCTTTGCCCTGGTTGCCGCACACCACGTCGCCGCCGTCGCCGCCCATGACGGTGTCGTTGCCGTCGCCGCCGGCCACGGTCTGCGCCGCGGCGTTGCCGGGGATGAGGTTCGCCGCGCTGTCCCCAAAAACCAGGGAGGCCGCGGTCGGTTGTAGGACGGTCGGTGCAGCCGCGGCGCCGCTGCCGACGCTGCCGCCTCCAGAGCTTTCGACGGGCAACGGGAAAGGTGCCGGTGCGGCGGCGGCGCTCCAGAAGGCTGGGACGGTGCCGTCGGCGCTGTAGCCGGCGATGCCCATGCGCGCCCAGGGCAAGTCATGGATGCCCAAACTGCCGGCGGGGGAGCCCGCCGCCAAGCGCCAGTCGCCGTGCGCCGGATCGACGAAACGCGGATCGGCGATCACGTCGCCCGGCCCGTATCCGGCGCTGTTGAACACCAGATTGCCGTCGATCGTCGGGTTGTTGGCCGACAGCAGCTCCCAATAATCATCCACCGCCTGGGTGCCGTAGGCGATGTTGCGGGTGATCGTGTTGTTGCGCGGCGTGCCGGCATCGCCGGCCAGCGGCACCCATTCGACGCGGACCAGCTCCTGGCGGTTGCCGTGCATCACCGCGAGGTTGTTCTGCACGGTGTTGTTGTCGCCGCCATGGACGAACACGCCGGCCCAGTCGGCGTTGTCGATGAAGTTGTCGGTGACGGTGACGCCGTTGGTCTGGTCGTCCAGATAGACGCCGAAGCCTTTGTAGTCGCGCAGCCACGTGTGGTCCGCGGCGGTGGCGACGCCGTTGGCGTCCTCGATCCGGTTGCCGCGGATGGTCATGCGGGTGTCGATGTTCGACCGGCCGAGCACGCTGATGGCGGCGGCGTCGGCGGTCTCCAGACCGGTATGAAGGATGCGGTTGTACTCGATGACGTTGCCGGTGTTCTTGGTGTCGGCCGACCAGTTCTTGATGGCGATGCCGTCGCGCGCCGACCACGCGATGTAGTTGTTGCTGATGATGTTGTCGTTGATGCCGTTGCCGCTGATGGCGGCGACGTACTTCGCCACTTCGCCGATGTGCTCCATGCGGTTGGCGTAGATGCGGTTGCCGTTGCTGCCGGCGCTCAGCGTGATGCCGCTGGCGCCCACCTGATCGAAGAAATTGTCGCCGATCAGGTTCTGCGACGACCCGGTCAGCGACAGCGCGGTGCCGACGTTGAGGAAGTGGTTGTCACCGATGCGGGCGCCGGTGGCGTTGGTCAGCCGCACGGCGGCGGAGCCGTCCCAGGTGGTGTCGGCGAAGGTCAGGCCCTGGAGGGTGATGCCGGTGGCGCCGGTGACGTCGACCAGCGTGCCGAGGCGGGCGGCGACCACGCCGGCCTGATCGAAGGCCGTCGGGTCCTGCGGCTTGACCACCAGACGCCCGTCGCCGGCCCGCCAGCCGAACTCCCCGGTGTTGCGCAGGAAGGCGGCGTTGTTCAGCAGCCGGAAGGTCGAACCGTTGCGCAGCGGGTACCACGTGTCCGACGCCAGCTGCACGGTGTGGGTGGCGAAGTCCACGCTCTGGACGGTGACGATGTCGTCGGTGAGGCGCTCGCGGTCGAAGACCTGCACCTTGCTGCCGGCCTGCACGTCGCCCGGCTTGATGTCGCCGTCGCGGAAGGTGAAGGCGCGCTTGCTGGCTCCGCCGGCCGCCTGATCAGCCCAGAGAAAGCCGGAGGTGGGGTCGTCCGGGTTGCGCACACCGGACTGCGCGGCGTGCTGGCGCTCGCCGCCGATGCGGAGGTCGAGACCGACCGCACCGCCGGCCACCGCCGCCGAGAACACCCCGCCGCCCTCGTCGCGGAAGCCGGTGATGTGTTCACCGCCGCTGATCACCGGGGTCTCACCCGGATAGCCGAGGAACGCGTGATTGCTGTCGGCCGCCGTCAACTGTATGGCGCTGCCCAGCATGTAGTTGCCGGCGCGCACGTAGGTGGTGGCGATGCCGCTGACGCGCATGGCGTCGCGGGCCTGCACCAGGGTTGCGAACGGGCCGTCGGTTCCATCGGCGTTCGGAGCGGCGAGTTTGCCCGACCAGGAGTCGCGCCCGTTCGGCGACACGAAGTAGGCGGGGGAGCGCAGAGTTTCTGTTGTCATTTGGGCCAAACCCTATCCAGGCGTTCGCCCGAAAGGGTGAGGTACAAAGGTTGCCGGCCCATTTGCAACCAGTCTCAAAGTTGTGACAAATATAGGTAAAAAGTTGTGACCTGTGTGAGTGCAGGAATTTTGTCGATTGACTGTTGAATGACGCCGTTAGCCGATGGTGATCCAGGCTGCGGAGAAACTGGCCGACAGAACACCCGTGATCGTTACATCGTCGCTGTTCGAGAAGGTGATCACGGCTTCTCCGGCGCCGTTGCTCGACACCGAATAGCTCAGACCCGTGGCGACGCGGATGCGATCCCCGGCAGCCCCATCGAAGTCGGTGATGACATCGTGTCCCGAACTGGCCGTGAAGGCGAAGACGTCCGAACCGGCGCCGCCGGTCAGCACGTCGTCGCCCGGATCGCCGGAGAGATAGTCGTCCCCCACGCCGCCCAGCAGGATGTCCGCGTCCATTCCACCGTACAGCGTGTCGTTGCCGATGCCGCCGCTGAGCGTATCGACGCCCTTGTTCCCGAACAGAAGATCGTTGCCGTCGTTGCCGGACAGGCTGTCCTGGTCGTTGCCCCCGAAAATGGTGTCTGTGGAGGAACCGCCGCTGACGACATCGTTGCCGTCGTCGCCGGACAGCAGGTTGGCATCGGCACCGCCGTCGATCACGTCGTCACCGAAGCCGCCGAAGATCGTGTCCTGACCGGCGGCACCCGAGAGCACGTCGCTGCCCTGATTGCCGAAGATCACGTCGTTGCCGTCGCCGCCGTCAGCGATGTCGTTGCCGTTGGCGCCATAGATGGAGTCGTTGCCGGTGCCCCCGAGGATCTGGTCGTCGCCTGCGTCGCCGTACAACAGGTCGGAATCCGCGCCGCCGTCGATGGTGTCGTCGTCCACCCCGCCGAACAGGGTGTCGTTTCCAGTCCCGCCGACGATGCTGTCGTTTCCCCGGTTGCCGTACGCGACGTCCGCGTCGGCGCCGCCCAGCAGCGTGTCGTTGCCGCTGCCGCCGGTGATGGTGTCAAAACCGGCGCCGGCGTCGACGTAATCGTTGCCGAACCCGTCACCGCCATTGATCAGGTCGCGGCCTTCACCGCTTGAGACGACGTCGTCGCCGGGTGAACCGGTGATCGTGTCGTCGGCCACGGACGTGGTGACATTGAGCGTGATGGCCGAGCCGATCAGGCTGGCGCCGGTGACGGTGACGCCGATGGTGCTCGTCGTCGAAATGGTCATCGTGCCGGGTGTCGTGAGCATCGACGATGCGGGAGTGATGATGTGGGCGTCGTTGCTGGTGACCCGTATTGTGGAGTAGCCGACCAGCTTGCTCAGGCTGGTGGCGATTACGGTCCCGGCGTTGATGATCAGAGTGTCGGATCCGCCCCCCGTCGCCACGGACTTCAGGTTGCTCACACTCGTCGTCACGGTAGCCATGCCGAACCCTCTCCTCAGGATCGCGCAACAATGGAGGGGTTAGGATTAATCCCCGGTAAACTTCCGCTGAATCCATAGGGCGCGCGGTGCGTTCCGTCGTACCTCGATGCCTACGGTGTGCCGATTGGCGGTGTGCCGGTGGCCGTCTTGGCACCTCAACGGTGCCCCTTTCCCCAAAATCGCGGGTCAGGGCGGCGGGTTCGCTGCACCCGGATGCGCGTACGCCGACTCCGAACGGTGCGGGCCGCACCGCCTGTTCGTCCTTTCGTCTCCAAACGGGTTCGGTTGTTCGTGCGCAGTCTCCCCCGTCGCTGCTTGCTGCTCCATGCCGTAGGTATCTCCGTCGCGCGGCGTTATTGAAAGTATAAATGGAGAAAAAATTTTCCGCTACCCATTGGCGTCATGCCGATGACTACAAATGCGCGCCAAAAATGGCCAGTCAGCATGAAAAAGCCTGCAAATACGGGCGGCGGTACCCTCTGTCGCGTTCGATTTATCTCGCAATGTTGATTGATGGTGCGTTCATCCAGCGCAAAATATGGCTCAGCTGGATCGATAAAAACATTACGCCAGAGGATTTTCGAGCGGTTGCGCAAGTCAACGGCATGGAGATCCTTGTCTGATGTTCATGGCAACTTGAGCCATAGGAGGGTGACAAAGTGAAAGAAATACTGATAGCCGATGCGGGCATCGAAGACCTGTCGTTTCTGCTGGAGCGTGGGCGCCCGGATGTCGAGGTTATCCTTGTTTCCAAGGATGAAGACGCGCATTCCCTGCTTGCCGATGCGTTGGCCTCCGGGACGAAGGCCGTGCACCTGTTGGCCCACGGCGAGCCGGGCCGTGTGCTGCTGGGCGCGCATCCCATCGATGCCGGTTCGCTGCTCGACCGTGCGTGGCCGGCTGCCACAGGCACCCAGATCCTGATCCACGCGTGCCGCGTCGCCGAGGGCGAAGACGGCCGGCGCTTCCTGAACCGCCTTGCGGCGGCCACCGGTGCCGATGTCGCCGCCGCCTCGCGGCCGGTCGGCGACATTGCCCGCGGCGGCACCTGGACGCTCGACGCCACCACCGCTCCGGTTCGCGCGGCGCCGCTGTTCGCCGGCCATGAGGCATGGCCGCACCTGCTCGGCGTGGTCGTGCCGCCCGTGGGTGGTCAGGTCGTGAACGGCACACCGGGCGCCGAGACCCTCCTCGGCGGTGCCGGCAACGACACGCTGAACGGCGGCGACGGCAACGACACGCTGGTCGGCGGTCCGGGGGCGGACGTTCTGGACGGCGGCGCCGGCCAGGATATGGCGGACTACGGGACGGCGCAGACCGGCATCGTCATCGACCTCGCAAACCCCGCCAACAACACCGGCGACGCCGCGGGCGACACCTACACCAGCATCGAAGTCTATGTCGGCGGTCCCGGCAACGACACGCTGCTGGGCACGGAGCAGCACGACTGGTTCTGGGGCCACGCCGGCAACGACATCGAGCATGGATTCGGCGGCGACGACCGCCTGGAGTCCGGCGACGGCAATGACACCGTCTATGGCGGTGACGGCAACGATGAACTGTTCGGCCGGGCCGACAGCGACGTTCTGTACGGTAACGCCGGCGCCGACACCATCGTCGGCGGCAGCGGTAATGACCTTATGCTCGGCGACATCGGCGACGACGTGTTCCAGGGCGACTGGGGCGTCGACACCATGGACGGCGGCGCCGGCGACGACGTTTTCTATGCCGGCGAGGTCGGCGGCGAAGCGCAGTCGGACGTCATCAATGGCGGCGACGGCAACGACCGATACGTCATCTGGCGGCAGGAGGAAGCCAGCCACGTGACCTTCGACGGCGGCGCCGGCACCGACACGCTGGAGATCCGCTCCGACGACGGGGTGGACCTTGAGGGTCGCGCCATTCCGGCGACGCCGGCCATCGACCTCTCCGGCATGACGCTCAGCAACGTCGAGCGGCTGGAACTCACCGGCACCGCCCGCCATACGGTCACCATGACCGCCGCGCAAGCCGCGGGCTTCACCGTCATCACCGGGACCGCCAACGGCGACGTCCTCAACATCGTCGGCGCCGCCATGACCGGCGCGGTGACGGATGGCACTGGCGCCCAGGTCGGCGCGGGGCAGGTTCAGGTTTCGGCGTCCAACGGCAACACCGTCCTGCATGTCGGCATGAACGCCGCAGCGGGCAGCGACCTCGACATCACTCTGGCGGGTACCTATACCGCCGCGGACATCCAGGTGAACGGCACCGCGATCACGTTGGGGGCCGGTACCGGAGGCTCGACGGGCGGGTCGACGGGTGGAACGACAGGCGGAACGACGGGTGGTTCGACCGGCACCGGCACGCTGTTCACCGGCACGGTGAACAACGACACGCTGGTGGGTGGTGCCGGGGCTGACACGCTTGTCGGCAACGGCGGCAACGACAACCTGACCGGCGGTGCGGGGGCCGACCTCTTCGTGCTGGCGCCGGGCGGCTACTCCTATCTGGCTGATTTCCAGGCCGGGGCCGGCGGCGATCAGATCGACCTGCGTGCCTGGACCGGTATCACCAGCTTGGCCACCGCCCTGACCGGGGCGGAGGAGAACGCCACCGGGGCCTACCTGTACTTCGATGGTCAGACCGGTGTGGCGCTGCCAGGGCTGCATCTGGCCGACCTGACCGCGGCCAACTTCGTCTTCGCCGGCACTACGCCGCCTCCGGGTGGTTCAACCGGCGGTACGACCGGTGGCTCCACGGGCGGCTCCACGGGCGGCACCACGGGTGGTTCGACCGGAGGATCGACCGGTGCCGGCACGCTGTTCACCGGCACCGTGAACAATGACACGCTGGTGGGTGGCGCCGGGGCTGACACGCTTGTCGGCAACGGCGGCAACGACAACCTGACCGGTGGTGCGGGGGCCGACCTCTTCGTGCTGGCGCCGGGCGGCTATTCCTATCTGGCTGATTTCCAGGCCGGGGCCGGCGGCGACCAGATCGACCTGCGCGCCTGGACCGGCATCACCAGCTTGACCACCGCCCTGACCGGGGCGGAGGAGAACGCCACCGGCGCCTACCTGTACTTCGATGGTCAGACCGGTGTGGCGCTGCCGGGGCTGCATCTGGCCGACCTGACCGCGGCCAACTTCGTCTTCGCCGGCACCACGCCGCCTCAGGGTGGTTCGACCGGCGGCTCGACCGGCGGTACGACGGGAGATCCGACCGGTGGTTCCACGGGCGGCTCGACGGGCGGCTCCACTGGCGGTTCGACCGGTGATCCAACCGGCGGCTCGACCGGCGGTTCGACGGGTGATTCGGGCGGTGGCGGCGGTGGAACCGTCACCGTCACTCCGCCCCCAACCACCGTCATCGTGCCGACCGGCGACGTGGTCTTCGCGGCGTCGGCTGGTGACGCGGGGAACACGCTCCATTCCGCGATGGCGGCGCTTGGCGTCAGCAGCGCCAGCATCGGTGCGGGCATCGACGAGTTCATCGGCAATCTGCCGTCCGGTGCCACAGTCCGCACGGTGACGCCGACAGGCGCCGAGCCGGGGACTCCCCTGGTCCTCACCGGCGCCGAGGGCAGCGCCGCCAATGCCATGATCATCGACGGACGGTCTCTGCCAAGTGGCACGACCATCCAGCTCGACGGAGTGGCGTTCGCCGCCATCATCGGCGACGCCACCATCACGGCTCCGGCCGGTGCCTCGCTGGCCGGCGACGATGGTGCGCAACGGTTCGGCGGCGGCGCCTCCGACGACACGGTGCGGGCCGGCGGCGGCGACGACACCGTCATGGGCGCCAACGGTGCCGACCGCGAGTTCGGCGGCGACGGTGGCGACCTCATGCTTGGCAACGCCGGTTCCGATCTGCTGCTCGGCAATCAGGGGGCCGACACGCTGTTCGGCGGCCGGGACGACGACACCCTCTTCGGCGGCGTCGGCGACGACCGGCTGTTCGGCGACGACGGCAATGACCGGCTGTTCGGCGACACCGGCAACGACACCATGATCGGGGCGGCCGACAGCGACACGATCATGGGCGGCGACGGTCTCGACCTGCTGCTCGGCAACCAGGGCGCCGACCTGCTGCTCGGCAACGCCGGTGCCGACACGCTGTTCGGCGGCCGGGACGACGACACCCTGTTCGGTGGCGTCGGCGACGACCAGTTGTTCGGCGACGACGGCAACGACCGCCTGTCCGGTGACGCCGGCAACGACATGCTGTTCGGCGGCGGCGGTGCGGACGTCTTCGCCTTCGCGCCGGGCGGCGGCCACGACGTGATCGCCGACTTCAACTTCGCCGAGGGCGACCGCATCGGGCTGGCTCTCGGGATGAACTACACCTTCGACACCGACAGCGCCGGGAATGCGGTGATCTCGTTCGGCAACGGCGACGACATCACCCTCTCCGGCGTCAAAAAAGAGCAGATCATCGCGGATTGGTTCACCAACAGCTGACGACGCCCGCACGTCGGTCCTTGACGCCGGATGCTGCCCAGCGCCGCCTCCGGCGTTCTTTTTTCTGCCCGGCTTGAGGACGGGTCTGGGGGGCGCTACAGTCGGCCGCCCTTGCCCATCACCATCCCCTCCATGGCCGCCCCGCCGCTGACTACCGCCGTTGCGCATTACCAGGCCGGCCGCTTCGCGGCAGCCGACGGCGCCGCGCGGCAAATCCTGCTGAGCCGGCCGAACGATGCCGGCGCCCTGCAATTACTGGCCCTGTGCGAGATGCGGCAGGACTGCCCGGAGATGGCGGCGGCGATCCTCGACGCGGTGCTCGCCCGGAATCCGGGCCTCGCCGCCGCGCGCCGCCTGCACGCCGACGTGCGGTCGCTTCTGCCGCGGCCGGCGGCATCGGCCGGCGCCGAGCGATTCGCCGTCTGCCTGTTCGCCAGCGAGTTCCGCGAGGTCGCCATCGCATTGCATCACGGCTTCGCCGCAGCGGGGGCGGACGTAACGATCGTCTTCGGCAATGTGGCGCCGGACCGTACGTGCATCCTTCTGGGCGCGCACCTGCCGGCGTCGCTCCCCGGCTTCCGCGATCGTTTGGACGCGCGGTGCATCCTCTACAATCTGGAGCAGCTGGACGACACGGCGGCGGCGCGGCTGGGGGAGCCATACCTCACGCTTTTGCACACGCAGCCGGTGTGGGACTACAGCCGCCGCAATATCGACTGGCTGCGTGCCCACGGGGCCGGGGCGGAGCTTCACCATGTCACGCCCGGCTATGCTCCCACGCTGAGCCGCGTCGCGCCGGCCGCGGAGCAGGACATTGACGTGCTCTTCTACGGCGCCGCCAACGACCGGCGCCGGCAGGTGCTGGACGCGCTGCGGCGGGCCGGGCTTGCCGTCGTCCACCTCGACGGGGTGTTCGGCATGGAGCGCGACTCGCACATCGCCCGTGCCAAGATCGTGCTGAACCTGCACTTCTATGCCACACAGATCTTCGAGATCGTCCGCGTTTCCTACCTGATGGCCAACCGCAAGCCGGTGGTCACCGAAGCCTCCGCGGCGACGGAGGTGGACGAGGGCCTGCGTGCCGGCCTCGCCGCCGTCCCCTACGAAGCGCTGGTGGAGCGGTGCGTCGAACTGGTGCGGGACGATTCCGGGCAGCATGCGCTGGAGGAGCGCGCGTTCCAAATCTTCGCGCTGCGCGATCAGGCGTCTGTGCTGCGCGGCGTGCTGGGGGCCGCCTGGAGGGTTAGCCCCTTATTATAGAGGAACGCGGGTTCGGCGGGCAAGGTTACTCCCCCTGTACGGCGCGTGGCCGCGCCGACGGAAAAGGAAATCGGACGTGCAGACTCTTCCGAGTGAACCTTCTGCCACTTCCGATCCCAATGCCCAGAAAGACAAGCTGCTGTTCGAGTGCATGATCAGCGAGCAGATACCGCCCGAAGGACATGGCCGAGATCTTGCGCGACGACCGCTTCCGCGCCTATTACGAGGGCCATCTCGTGGAGAAGGCCAACGCGGAGCGGCGCGATGGGCATATGTCCCGTCTGCTCGCCAGCTTGGGAGCCATGGTCCACAGCCTGTACGGCGGGCGGCGCGCCGGGTGAAACTCGCTTGACAGCGCCGGGGATCGGTCGGCAACGTCCGTCGCTGTTTCCCGCGACTTCCGGCCGTTCCCCATGCGCATTCTGGTGACCATTCCCCACTACGTCGGGCCGGCGGCGTCCGGCTTCGCCGGCGACGACTTCGGCTACGGTTCGACGGGCACCGACCGGGGCGCACGGGTCGCGGCCCTGGCCGAGTGCGTCGCGGCGTGGCACCGGTGCTTCCGGCCGCAAGCGATGATGATCGGCGCTGACCGGCGGTACATCGTGCGGACCATCGGCGACGTTGCCGGGATGCGGGTCGATGTCGCCGTCGTGACCGTCGCCGGTTGCCACGTAATGAACGAACTGCTGCTACCTCCCGGCCTGCTGCGGCACATTCAGGTCGACACCGACCCGATGATGCTCGGCTTCGAGTGCCATCGGGTGCTGGCCGGGGCGATGGGCCAGTACGACTATTATTGCTATTGCGAGGACGACCTCGTGGTCGCCGACAACGCGTTCTTCGACAAGCTGGCGTGGTTCTCGTCACGCGCGGGCGAGGATCGGGTGCTGCTTCCCAACCGGTTCGAAACCCAGCCGGGCCACGCTTTCGGTAAGCTGTACATCGACCACACCAGCGGCACGGGATTGCCGCCGCAGTCGGTCGACCCTAACGACACTGCGGTCATCAAATCGTCGTTTCTTGGACGCGAGGTGATGTTCAGCCGTCCCACCGTTCCCCACGCCGGCTGCTTCTTCCTGAATGAGCGGCAGATGCGCCGCTGGATGGATCACTCCTGCTTCGGTGACCGCGACACCAGCTATCACGGCCCGCTGGAAAGTGCTGCGACGCTGGGCCTGATCCGCACCTTCAAGCTCTACAAACCGTCACCGCAGAATTCCGGGTTCCTGGAGATCCTCCACGCCTGCAACCGCTATCTTGGCAATCGGATGATTCCGATCCCGACTTCCTAGAACCGCCCTTGCAACGCCGGTGGTTCGTTGGCGCATCGGCGGCGGTCCATGTTCGTTGGAAATCAGTGGCTTGGCCAATCCTGACGGCAGTGGATGCGACGGAATGCAACGCCATGCAACGCGATTCCGGCCTTCTGGCGCATACAACACTACCCCTTCGATAGCTAAGCGTCGCCCAGGCCGGTAGCATCGTCGGCGTCTTCAACCGTTGCCGAGGATACCATGGGCGAGCCCGTCGCCGTCACCACGCTCATCCGTCTACGGTCCAAGCTGTCGGGGGAACTGGCCCACAACGAAGAGCGTCAGGCCCAACTCCGAGCCGATCTGACGCACGTCGACGCCGTCCTCCGCATGTTGGGCACTCTGGAGCCTGATCAGATCCAGCCCCGCCGGTTCGCCACCCAGTGGTTCAAACGGGGCGACACCAAGCGGGCCGTGCTGGAGATCCTTCGGGAGGCGGACGGTCCCCTGACCGCCATGCAGATCGGCGCCCGCGTGCTGGAGAAGCAGGGGCTCGACCCGAACGACCGGCGCGCCCAAGGCCGCATCCGCCAGAGCGTGCAGAATGTCCTGCGGAAATGCCGGGACGTGACGCACGACGTCGGGGTGAACAAGGAGAAGCACTGGCGGCTTGCCGCGTGAGGCGCAAGCCTTCGGCCTACCGCGGCGCCACGGACGACAGCCAACCCAACACTTCATCGAGACCCTTCGGCACGACGAAGCTGCGCCCGCCGGTGATCGTGACGAGCGTCTGGTCCCCGCACTCGTCGACGTCCTGAAGCCCGAGGATCGCGTTCAGGCGCAGGGCGTAGCGCCCCCCGCTCCCGTCGATCAGCACGAGGAAACCGGCCACCCGCGCGCCGTTTCGGATGTCGAGCAGGCCGCCGGAGGAGGTGTCGTCGTATTCCATGGGATCAGCCTCCGACCCGCTGGTCACG
>NZ_JBPXMR010000031.1:0-6950 GCF_053470425.1 Azospirillum terrae
CCACACGAAGAAACCACCAACGTCTTCGGCACGGACGACGGCGCCCCGTCGCTTCAACTTGCCGAGCGATGTGCTGACGGATCGGGCAACAGCGGCATGCGCGTCGCGGTCGCTCGGGGGGGGAGCTTTGACCGCCATGATGGCGGTGATCAGGTCGGCCGTGGCGACGCCCGACGCGCTGTCGCGCAGCAGCCTGAGGATGAGGCGCGACAGTTCCGATTGACGGAAGAGGCGGACGGCGGGGGAGCGGCGTCGACCGGTAGCGGCGGGGAGGTGGAGGTCCGGGGCGAAGAGGCGGATCGTGCCGTCGACGTTGGTGATGTCGGAGCGCGCGGCCTCGATCTCACGCTGAAGGGTTGCCAACCTGTCCATCAACTCGGCGCGCTTGCTCACCAGCGCGTCGACCAACTCCGTGTTGCGCATCGTCGCGGCCCTGCATTCGCTCGCAATGATATTTTACAGGAACCATCGCACGTTAAGGAATATTGCTGAGTGGTGTATGCTCCATCAGGCCGCACGAAAACGGGCGACGTTGCATTCGCAAAGCCCCTCTCCCCGCTCCCGCACGGGAGAAGGGCTTTTGTCTGTAGACGCATGTCTGGCGTTGAGGACCCCAATCCTATTCCAATTTGGCGGTAGGAGCAAGGCCGCGCATTCACCAAAAATCTTTTGCCCTTCGCCCCATCCCAAGTGTTTGAACAGACGCGCTTTTTGTACGTCCGCGCCGCTCGCCAAAGCACCCCCGGCAAACCCGGTCGAAAAAAGGGCTTCCCAAGCGGACAATCTTCGATCAATCTCTACGCATATAATAGAAAAAGCAAAAATCGTATCACACAGTAAAATGTGTTGTTTTCTGGAAACGCAATCGTGGGGAAACCGCATGCCGTCGATTCGCTTTCGCCCTTTCCTGGTCGCCGCGGGCATCGTGCTGGCCGCCCTGGGGGCTCGGGCCGCCACCACGTCCGATACGATTCTCAACGTTTCCTATGATCCGACACGGGAATTCTACACCGAGTTCAACCAGCTCTTCGCCAAGAAGTGGCAGGCGGAGACCGGGGCGAAGCTCCAGATCAAGCAGTCGCACGGCGGCTCGGGCAAGCAAGCGCGCTCGGTCATCGACGGGCTGGCCGCCGACGTGGTGACGCTGGCGCTGGCCTACGACGTGGATGCCATCGCCGACACCGGACTGATCGCCAAGGATTGGATCAAGCGCCTGCCGGAGAACTCCGCCCCTTACACCTCGACCATCGTGTTCTTGGTGCGCAAGGGCAACCCCAAGCAGATCAAGGATTGGGACGATCTGCTGAAGCCCGGCGTGCAGGTCATCACGCCGAACCCGAAGACCTCGGGCGGGGCGCGCTGGAACTACCTCGCCGCCTGGGCCTACGCCCGCGAGAAGAACGGCGGCGACGAGGCCAAGGCCAAGGAGTTCGTGGCCAAGCTGTTCAAGAACGTGCCGGTGCTGGACAGCGGTGCGCGCGGCTCGACCGTCACCTTCACCCAGCGCGAGATCGGCGACGTCCTGCTGGCCTGGGAGAACGAGGCGCACCTGTCGCTTCAGGAGTTCGGCGCCGACAAGTTCGAGATCGTCACGCCGTCGCTCTCCGTCCTCGCCGAGCCGTCGGTCGCCGTGGTCGATTCCGTGGTGGACCGCAAGGGCACCCGAAAGGTCGCCGAAGCCTACTTGCAGTTCCTATACACCCGAGAGGGGCAGGAGCTGGCGGCCAGACACTATTATAGGCCGCGCCACCCGGAACTGGCCGGGGCGCAGTATGCGAACCGCTTCGCCAATGTTAGGCTGGTCACTGTCGATCAGGCCTTCGGGGGATGGCGTGAGGCGCAGAAGCAGCATTTCGCGGACGGCGGAATCTTCGACCAGATCTCCGGGGCGCGCTGACCGGTGTCCTCGGTGTCCTCGGTGTCCTCGGTGTCCCTGTCCGAAACCGTGCCCCTGCGCAGCGGGGGTACGGTGCTGATCCGCCCCACGGTGATCCCCGGATTCCGGCTAACGCTGGGCATCACGGTCACCTATCTCAGCATCATCGTGCTGTTGCCGCTGGTGGCGCTGGCGGTGAAGGCCGCCGGGCTCGGCTGGGCCGGCTTCTGGAACGCCCTGCTGACCGAGCGCGTCCTGTCGGCGTTCAAGGTCAGCTTCGGGCTGTCGCTGGCCGCGGCCACGATCAACGCCTTCGCCGGCCTGCTGGTGGCCTGGGTCCTGGTGCGCTACCGCTTTCCGGGCAAGCGCATCGTCGATGCCTTCGTCGATCTGCCGTTCGCGCTGCCGACGGCGGTGGCCGGCATCGCGCTGACGGCGCTGTACGCGCCCAACGGCTGGGTCGGCGCGCTGCTGAAGGACTGGCTGGGGGTGAAGGTGGCGTTCACGCCGCTGGGCATCGCCATCGCGCTCACCTTCATCGGCCTGCCCTTCGTGGTGCGCACGGTGGAGCCGGTGTTGCAGGACCTGCCGCCGGAGGAGGAGGAGGCCGCGGCCTGCCTGGGCGCGTCGCGCTGGCAGACCTTCCGCCACGTCATCCTGCCGGCGCTGACGCCGGCGCTGGTGACCGGGTTCGCGCTGTCCTTCGCCCGCGGGGTTGGGGAGTACGGGTCGGTCATCTTCATCGCCGGCAACATGCCCGGCGTCACCGAGATCGCGCCGCTGCTGATCGTCATCAAGCTGGAACAGTACGACTTCGCCGGTGCGGCGGCGGTCGGCACGCTGATGCTGATGGTGTCGTTTGCCATGTTGCTGGTCCTCAACCTGCTGCAATACTGGATGCGGAGGCGTCATGCCCGGTAGCGGACAACCCTCCCGCTCGACACTGGCCCAATCGGTGCTGGCCGAGCCGGTGTGGCTGCGCGCGGCGCTGATCGGCGGCGCGCTGGTCTTCCTGGCGCTGTTCCTGCTGCTGCCGCTGGTCGTCGTCTTCACCGAGGCGCTGAAGCGCGGGCTGGGCGCCTATTGGGACGCGCTGATCGAGCCGGACGCGCTCGCCGCCATCCGCCTGACGCTGATCACCGCGGCCGTCGCCGTGCCGCTGAACCTGCTGTTCGGCGTCTGCGCGTCGTGGTGCGTGGCGAAGTTCGAGTTCTACGGCAAGAACCTGCTGGTCACGCTGATCGACCTGCCGTTCTCGGTGTCGCCGGTGATTTCCGGCATGGTCTACGTGCTGCTGTTCGGCCTGAACGGCCTGCTCGGGCCGTGGCTGCGCGAGCACGACATCCAGATCATCTTCGCGCTGCCCGGTCTGGTGCTCGCCACCATCTTCGTCACCTTCCCCTTCGTTGCGCGCGAGCTGATCCCACTGATGCAGGAGCAGGGAACCGAGGAGGAAGAGGCCGCCGTCGTGCTGGGCGCCTCGGGCTGGCAGACCTTCTGGCGGGTGACGCTGCCCAACATCAAGTGGGGCCTGCTGTACGGCGTGCTGCTGTGCAACGCCCGCGCGATGGGCGAGTTCGGCGCGGTGTCCGTCGTTTCCGGCCACATCCGGGGCGAGACCAACACCATGCCGCTGCACGTCGAGATCCTGTATAATGAGTACAACTTCGTCGCCGCCTTTGCGGTCGCGTCGGTGCTGGCGCTCCTCGCCTTGGTCACGCTGGTGGCCAAGACGGTGCTGGAGTGGCGGTTCGGGCACGAGCTGGCGGCGACGCGGCGCGGCGGATAATGCCGGAAAGGGCAAGAAACACACCATGGGCCTGAGACTTTCCGGGATTTCCAAGCAATTCGGCGACTTCCGGGCGCTGGACAACGTCGACCTCGAGGTGCGGACGGGCGAGCTGCTGGCCCTGCTAGGGCCGTCGGGGTCGGGCAAGACGACGCTGCTGCGCATCATGGCCGGCCTCGAACAGCCGGACGCCGGCAGCCTGCAACTGCACGGCTCGGAGGCGCTGGGCCTCAAGCCGCGCGAGCGGCAGGTGGGCTTCGTGTTCCAGCACTACGCGCTGTTCCGCCACATGACGGTGCTGGACAACGTCGCCTTCGGCCTCAAGGTGCGACCGCGCGCCGAGCGCCTGCCCAACGCCGAGATCCGGCGGCGGGTGGAGGAGCTGCTGCACCTCGTGCAGCTCGCCCCGTTCGCCGACCGCTATCCGGCGCAGCTCTCCGGCGGGCAACGGCAGCGCGTGGCGCTGGCCCGCGCGCTCGCCATCGAGCCCAAGGTGCTGCTGCTCGACGAGCCGTTCGGCGCCCTGGACGCCAAGGTCCGCAAGGAGCTGCGGCGCTGGTTGCGCGGCCTGCATGACGAGATGCACATCACCTCGGTCTTCGTCACCCACGACCAGGAGGAGGCGCTGGAGCTGGCCGACCGCGTCGTGGTGATGAGCCAGGGCCGCATCGAGCAGATCGGCACCCCGGCCGAGGTCTACGACAACCCGGCCTCGACCTTCGTCTACGAGTTCCTCGGGCAGGTGAACCGGCTGGATTGCGTGGTGGACGGCGGCGTCGTCGCCATGGCCGGCGGCGCCCTGCGGGTGGTGACCGACGATCTGGTGCAGGGGCCGGCCATCGCCTTCGTCCGGCCGCACGACGTGTCGCTCTCCCCTGACCCGGAGGGGCCGGGCAACGTGCTGGGCGTCGTCACGGTGGGGCCGCAGGCGCGCATCGAGGTGGGGCTCGCCGGGCAGATCCTGGAGGCGGAGATGCCGCGCGACCGGCTGGCGCAGATCGGCCTGCGCCTCGGCCACCGCTGCGCCGTGCAGATCGAACGCGTGCGCGCCTTTCCGCGCGTGTAGGGGCGGAACGGCCCTCCCGGATGGGTGTTGTGCCTACAGCGCGCAACGGGAGGAGCCGACCATGGACGACGGGCACCGCTGGAGAGCCGAGCGCGGGCGCTGGCTGGGGCGCGGCGACCCCAACCAGTACAGCCGCTACGGCCGTGACGAGGAATGGGAAGGCCGCTTCGGGCCGGAAGACTACGGCGGCGGCACCAGCCGCGGCGGCGTCGATTACGAGCGCGGCGGCTTCCAGATCCGCGGCGGCACCGGTCGCGGCGATCTGGAGCGCGGCTTCGGCCAGGGCCGGGCGTTTCGCGACTATGGGCGGGACGAGTGGAGACGCGAGGGGCGCGGTCACCGCGGGCGTGGCCCGCGCGGCTACACGCGCTCCGACGACCGAATCCGCGAGGACCTCAGCGACCGGCTGACCGATGACCCGTATGTGGACGCGTCCGACATCGAGATCGCGGTGAGCGGCGGCGAGATAACCCTGAGCGGCCACGTCGAGCACCGCAGCGCCCGGCGCCGCGCCGAGGACATCGCCGAATCGGTTTCCGGCGTCACCCACGTGCAGAACAATCTGCGCGTCCGCCAAGCCGCCAGCACCAATGCCGGCGCCTCCGCCATGGCCGGCATGGAGGGAAGCGGACGCGACTCCGGCAAAACGCGCCGGTAAGGTCCGGGAGGGCAGGGGGCGGGACGCTGCCGTCCTCAGTCCTTGCGCTTGGCCAGCAGCTCGTCGATGGCGGCGATCAGTTCCTCGTTGTCGAAGGGTTTGAACAGCAGCCGGTCGGCGCCGTACATCTCCGACATCTTCAGCGAAATGGAGGCGGGGAACGCCTCGGTGCCGCCGGACATGGCGATCACCGCGGCCTTACAGCCGCCGTCGCGCAGGCGCCGCACCGTCTCGATCCCGTCCACCCCCGGCATCATCATGTCGAGCACGATGGCGTCGAAATCTTCGCGCACGACGAGGTCGAGGCAGGCGGCGCCATTGTTGGCCTCGACCACGCTGTGCCCCCTGTCCTCCAGCGCCACGCGCAGCAGCGCGGTCACCGCCGGCATGTCGTCGACGACGAGAACGCGCGCCATCAGATGGGCGCTCCGGCGCGGGGGGGAGCGGGTGAGCGACGCTGCATGACGGATTCCCCGGTCTTCATTCCGCGGCCTCCTCCTGGTGCGGCGACGGCCCGCCGGTGCGGTGCGAGCGGCGGATCAGCAGCGTGCGCAGCACCTGATCCAATCCTTCCGCCAGATGGCGGTGGTGCGCATCGTCGAGCGCGGTGATGGCGGCGGCCAATTCATTGAGTGGATCGTTCTCCAGCACCGCCCGTCCGGCCGGGGTCAACTCCACGTTCACCGTGCGGCGGTCGCGCTCGCCGCGCGTGCGGTCGAGCAGCCCCTTCTTGAGCAGCGCGGCGATGGTCTGGCTGGCCGTGCCCTTTGTGGTGCCATGATAGCGGGCGAAAGCCACGACGCTGCGGGCACTCGGCGTCGCCTGGGCAAAGTAGCGCAACGCCGACCATTGGGCCGGGTTCAATCCTTCGGTGAAGGCGAGGCTGGCGGTGGTGCGCAGCACCTGTGCCATGACCTCTGCGGTCGCGCGCGCGCTGGGGCGCATGCCAAGAATCCTCACGCGTGACAGGTTCCGCACTCTGACGTGTCTGCACCTTGTCCCACCAGTGTATCCGAGCCTCGCCCCGTGGCAAGAAGTGGAGGTGAAAAAACCTCTGGACAGTCCGTTTGGACGCGCCTATACACCGCCTCCCCGGTCGGAAGCCGGAGCCCGGACGGGCTTCGAACCAAGAGCGGGGCGGGCCTGGAAGGCCTGAAGTGATGGTGATTTCTGGTGCCGGACGTCCGGCCCGCCGCGAAAGCGGTAAGCAGGACGGATGAGAAACTTCGCAGAAAGGTCTTGACGGCCGAATGCGAAGGCGCTAGAAAGATCCTCCGCTGCGGACGACACGTTCGCCGCTCCTTCGATCTTCCAGACTTGTTGACGCGGCCCAAACCGGGTTTCCCGGCTCTGGATTGCGTCCGGTCCTTCGAAGGGGCCCTGGATCTTTGACAAACGAATACCGAAAAGAGAAGGGATGCGCAGGCGGTCGGCTTTGCTGGTCGGGGTTCTCGGGTTTCAGAGGACACGGCACAATCGCAAGGATCGATCGGAGCGCATCCGACAAGCCAAGCAAGAGACGAACAGAATCGCGCTTAGGTGTAAGGAGTATCGCTTCGGC
>NZ_JBPXMR010000032.1:0-5232 GCF_053470425.1 Azospirillum terrae
TAACTGGAAAGAGTGATAGGGATTAAAAAAGACAGGGATGTGAATCTCTGTCTTTTCGCCCGGCGGCGTCCTACTCTCACAGGGGGAAACCCCCAACTACCATCGGCGCTGAGAAGCTTAACTTCCGTGTTCGGTATGGGAACGGGTGTGACCTTCTCGCCATCGCCACCAGACTATTTAATTAAGGAAAGGACAGTTCTTTTGCTGACGCAAAAAACTTTATTCCCTCAAAACTAGATAATGTGTAAGAAGAATAAGAAAAACGAGTAATCTATTTTGGTTAAGTCCTCGAACGATTAGTATCAGTCAGCTCCACACGTCACCGCGCTTCCACCTCTGACCTATCAACCTGATCATCTTTCAGGGTTCTTACTAGCTTGCGCTATGGGAAATCTCATCTTGAGGGGGGCTTCATGCTTAGATGCTTTCAGCACTTATCCCGTCCGCACATAGCTACCCAGCGATGCCTTTGGCAAGACAACTGGTACACCAGCGGTGCGTCCATCCCGGTCCTCTCGTACTAAGGACAGCTCCTCTCAAATTTCCTGCGCCCACGACGGATAGGGACCGAACTGTCTCACGACGTTCTGAACCCAGCTCGCGTACCGCTTTAATGGGCGAACAGCCCAACCCTTGGGACCGACTACAGCCCCAGGATGCGATGAGCCGACATCGAGGTGCCAAACCTCCCCGTCGATGTGGACTCTTGGGGGAGATAAGCCTGTTATCCCCGGGGTAGCTTTTATCCGTTGAGCGATGGCCCTTCCATGCGGAACCACCGGATCACTAAGCCCGACTTTCGTCCCTGCTCGACTTGTAGGTCTCGCAGTCAAGCTCCCTTGTGCCTTTACACTCTGCGAATGATTTCCAACCATTCTGAGGGAACCTTTGGGCGCCTCCGTTACTCTTTAGGAGGCGACCGCCCCAGTCAAACTGCCCACCTGACACTGTCTCCCGCCCCGATCAGGGGCGCGGGTTAGAATTTCAATACAGCCAGGGTAGTATCCCACCGACGCCTCCACCGAAGCTGGCGCTCCGGTTTCTCAGGCTCCTACCTATCCTGTACAAGCTGTACCAAAATTCAATATCAGGCTACAGTAAAGCTCCACGGGGTCTTTCCGTCCTGTCGCGGGTAACCTGCATCTTCACAGGTACTATAATTTCACCGAGTCTCTCGTTGAGACAGTGCCCAGATCGTTACGCCTTTCGTGCGGGTCGGAACTTACCCGACAAGGAATTTCGCTACCTTAGGACCGTTATAGTTACGGCCGCCGTTTACTGGGGCTTCGATTCAGAGCTTCGCTTGCGCTAACCCCTCCTCTTAACCTTCCAGCACCGGGCAGGCGTCAGCCCCTATACTTCGCCTTGCGGCTTCGCAGAGACCTGTGTTTTTGCTAAACAGTCGCCTGGGCCTATTCACTGCGGCTCATCTAGGCTATTCACCCAAATGAGCACCCCTTCTCCCGAAGTTACGGGGTCATTTTGCCGAGTTCCTTAACGAGAGTTCTCTCGCTCACCTTAGGATTCTCTCCTCGCCTACCTGTGTCGGTTTGCGGTACGGGCACCTTTTATCTCGCTAGAGGCTTTTCTTGGCAGTGTGAAATCAGGAACTTCGGTACTATATTTCCCTCGCTGTCACAGCTCAGCCTTCACGCAAGCGGGATTTGCCTCACTTGCAGCCTTACTGCTTAGACGCGCATATCCAACAGCGCGCTTACCCTATCCTACTGCGTCCCCCCATTGCTCAAACGATAAAGAGGTGGTACAGGAATATCAACCTGTTGTCCATCGCCTACGCCTTTCGGCCTCGGCTTAGGTCCCGACTAACCCTGAGAGGACGAGCCTTCCTCAGGAAACCTTAGGCATTCGGTGGATGGGATTCTCACCCATCTTTCGCTACTCATACCGGCATTCTCACTTCTAAGCGCTCCACCAGTCCTTACGGTCTAGCTTCAACGCCCTTAGAACGCTCTCCTACCACTGACATCGTAGATGTCAATCCACAGCTTCGGTGATACGTTTAGCCCCGGTACATTTTCGGCGCAGAGTCACTCGACCAGTGAGCTATTACGCACTCTTTAAATGGTGGCTGCTTCTAAGCCAACATCCTGGTTGTCTAAGCAACTCCACATCCTTTTCCACTTAACGTATACTTTGGGACCTTAGCTGGTGGTCTGGGCTGTTTCCCTTTTGACTACGGATCTTATCACTCGCAGTCTGACTCCCACGGATAAGTCTTTGGCATTCGGAGTTTGTCTGAATTCGGTAACCCGATGAGGGCCCCTAGTCCAAACAGTGCTCTACCTCCAAGACTCTTACAACGTGAGGCTAGCCCTAAAGCTATTTCGGAGAGAACCAGCTATCTCCAAGTTCGATTGGAATTTCTCCGCTACCCACACCTCATCCCCGCACTTTTCAACGTGCGTGGGTTCGGGCCTCCAGTTGGTGTTACCCAACCTTCACCCTGGACATGGGTAGATCACCTGGTTTCGGGTCTACGACCACATACTCATTCGCCCTATTCAGACTCGCTTTCGCTGCGGCTCCGTCTTCTCAACTTAACCTTGCATGTAATCGTAACTCGCCGGTTCATTCTACAAAAGGCACGCCATCACCCATGAACGGGCTCTGACTACTTGTAGGCACACGGTTTCAGGATCTATTTCACTCCCCTTCCGGGGTGCTTTTCACCTTTCCCTCACGGTACTGGTTCACTATCGGTCACTAGGGAGTATTTAGCCTTGGGAGATGGTCCTCCCAGCTTCCGACGGGATTTCTCGTGTCCCGCCGTACTCAGGATCCACTCAGGAGGGAACGAAGTTTCAACTACAGGGTTTTTACCTTCTCTGACGGGCCTTTCCAGACCACTTCATCTACCCCGTTCCTTTGTAACTCCATGTAGAGTGTCCTACAACCCCAAGAGGCAAGCCTCTTGGTTTGGGCTATGTCCCGTTTCGCTCGCCGCTACTCAGGGAATCGCGTTTGCTTTCTCTTCCTCCGGGTACTTAGATGTTTCAGTTCCCCGGGTCTGCCTTCAATACCCTATGTATTCAGGTAAAGATACTGTTCCATTACGAACAGTGGGTTTCCCCATTCGGAAATCTCCGGATCAAAGCTTACTTACAGCTCCCCGAAGCATATCGGTGTTAGTCCCGTCCTTCATCGGCTCCTAGTGCCAAGGCATCCACCGTGCGCCCTTTCTAACTTAACCGTTTGACAATAAATTGTCGTGGTTGATTCTCTATTAAATAGAGAGAAAAACTAAAATGGCGATCACTCGGTTTTTTCTTGGTTCTTCTTACTTACGATTATCTAGTTTTCAAGGAACAAAAAAGCTTTGAGGCACTTGCTCCCTCAAAACTAAACAAACAAGCGGTCAACATCATCAGATCCGAAGATCTGAGTTCCGATTGCCTTTACGGCAATATCCTTAGAAAGGAGGTGATCCAGCCGCACCTTCCGATACGGCTACCTTGTTACGACTTCACCCCAATCATCTGTCCCACCTTAGGCGGCTGGCTCCAAAAGGTTACCCCACCGACTTCGGGTGTTACAAACTCTCGTGGTGTGACGGGCGGTGTGTACAAGGCCCGGGAACGTATTCACCGCGGCATGCTGATCCGCGATTACTAGCGATTCCGGCTTCATGCAGGCGAGTTGCAGCCTGCAATCCGAACTGAGAATGGTTTTATGGGATTGGCTTCACCTCGCGGCTTCGCTGCCCTTTGTTCCATCCATTGTAGCACGTGTGTAGCCCAGGTCATAAGGGGCATGATGATTTGACGTCATCCCCACCTTCCTCCGGTTTGTCACCGGCAGTCACCTTAGAGTGCCCAACTTAATGCTGGCAACTAAGATCAAGGGTTGCGCTCGTTGCGGGACTTAACCCAACATCTCACGACACGAGCTGACGACAACCATGCACCACCTGTCACTCTGTCCCCCGAAGGGGAACGCCCTATCTCTAGGGTTGTCAGAGGATGTCAAGACCTGGTAAGGTTCTTCGCGTTGCTTCGAATTAAACCACATGCTCCACCGCTTGTGCGGGCCCCCGTCAATTCCTTTGAGTTTCAGCCTTGCGGCCGTACTCCCCAGGCGGAGTGCTTAATGCGTTTGCTGCAGCACTAAAGGGCGGAAACCCTCTAACACTTAGCACTCATCGTTTACGGCGTGGACTACCAGGGTATCTAATCCTGTTCGCTCCCCACGCTTTCGCGCCTCAGCGTCAGTTACAGACCAGAGAGCCGCCTTCGCCACTGGTGTTCCTCCACATCTCTACGCATTTCACCGCTACACGTGGAATTCCGCTCTCCTCTTCTGCACTCAAGTTCCCCAGTTTCCAATGACCCTCCCCGGTTGAGCCGGGGGCTTTCACATCAGACTTAAGGAACCGCCTGCGCGCGCTTTACGCCCAATAATTCCGGACAACGCTTGCCACCTACGTATTACCGCGGCTGCTGGCACGTAGTTAGCCGTGGCTTTCTGGTCAGGTACCGTCAAGGTACCGGCAGTTACTCCGATACTTGTTCTTCCCTGACAACAGAGCTTTACGACCCGAAGGCCTTCATCGCTCACGCGGCGTTGCTCCGTCAGACTTTCGTCCATTGCGGAAGATTCCCTACTGCTGCCTCCCGTAGGAGTCTGGGCCGTGTCTCAGTCCCAGTGTGGCCGATCACCCTCTCAGGTCGGCTACGCATCGTCGCCTTGGTGAGCCGTTACCTCACCAACTAGCTAATGCGCCGCGGGCCCATCTGTAAGTGACAGCCGAAACCGTCTTTCAGCTTTTCCTCATGAGAGGAAAAGGATTATCCGGTATTAGCTCCGGTTTCCCGAAGTTATCCCAGTCTTACAGGCAGGTTGCCCACGTGTTACTCACCCGTCCGCCGCTGATCTTCAAAAGCAAGCTAATGAAGATCCGCTCGACTTGCATGTATTAGGCACGCCGCCAGCGTTCGTCCTGAGCCAGGATCAAACTCTCCAAAAAAGAGTTATGAGTTAGCTCATAAAGTTAAAACGTTGGCTAGTGATCATCTATATAATAGAAGTCACTATAAAATATTGTTTGTTGACGCTTGTTTGTTTAGTTTTCAAAGAACAAGTTAGTTAGCTTGTCGCCTAGAAGCGACTTTATTAATATAACATCCAGCGTTTTTCCTGTCAACACTTTTTTTAAAGCAATGTTTCTTTCAAAAAACGCTTTTGGTATTTCAACCGTCTGCCGCGAAAATGTTT
>NZ_JBPXMR010000034.1:0-4147 GCF_053470425.1 Azospirillum terrae
CGAAGTCCATTTATTTGGTGAGAAACTCTATCTTTCCCCTGTCCTCGATTTATTTAATGGAGAGATCATTACTTACAATATTGAAAGCCGTCCCAGATACGAGTTAGTTTCCATAATGTTAGACAAGGCTATTGCTTGCTTACCCGAAGGAGAAGCCCCAATACTGCATTCTGATCAAGGCTGGCATTATCAAATGAAGCCATACATTCATGAATTAAAACAGCATGGGATTATTCAAAGCATGTCCCGAAAAGGAAACTGTTTAGACAACGCAGTAATGGAGAACTTTTTTGGCCTCTTAAAGTCTGAACTATTATACCTACAAGAATTTGAAAGTATGGATCACTTCAAGCAGGAGCTTGAACAATACATTGATTACTATAACCACAAACGGATCAAGGAAAAATTAAAAGGATTGAGTCCGGTGCAATACCGAATTCAATCCTCTGTAGCTGCTTAATATTTATATGTCTAACTTTTTGGGGTCACTTCAAGCAGGATTAACGGCCTTTTTTGTTGAATCCATTATTGAACAAAACCAGCTAATAGTTTGTCAATATTTTTCATTAAAATTTCAAAATCCATCGTGATATACTAAAAAAGGGTATACCAAATAACCTTCATATTCTTTGAACTGGAAGGTTTTTCGTTATTTAGTTAGATGTTGTTTCTATGCTATATCTTGGAAAGTTGTTTTGTTTCTTAATAAGGCAAATATCCAGTGTAAGAGCTTATTTACACAAGCAATTACAGCTACTTTAAATGGTTTTCCTTCCTCGCGTTTCTTATCATAGAACTCTCGTAATTTCTTATTTCGAGGAATGATTTCATCGCTTGTTTTGCTCTTGCGACAGTCACGTATAGCACAACGAACAGCCATATATAAGGCGTGACGAAGTCTGCTGGATCCTCTTTTTGTGATTCGGTTTTTGGTGGCAGTAAACTTGCCAGATTCGAAAACACTAGGGTCTACTCCAGCGAAAGCCACGAGCTTTTTAGGGTCAGTAAATCGATCTATCTCCCCAATTTCAGAAATGATCGTTGCCGCGATCTTTTCACCGATACCAGGGATGGATTTGATAATATTATATTCTTCAACTTCTTTAGCGAGGGCATCTATCTCTGACTCCAATGTGGATAGGTGCTCTTTGTATTGAAGAATAATATCAATATACATACCTAAGCTTAAGATATGACTCTGATAGACTGTCTTTTCAAAGGGATTGCGAGCTGCGGCCTCTTTTAGTTGTAAGGCCTTTTCATTGGCCCATCTGATTGAGCGACTTTTACATAATTCCTTGATCCTATTTGATAGTGCTTCATCACTAGCCTCTAATATGTCTTCAGATGATGGAAACTCCTTTAACGTTAAGAGTGATACTACAGAATATAAATCACCGAACACTCCCCGATATTCAGGGAATACTTGATCCAGAATAGCCTGGAACTGAAGCTTTGTCTGAATCATCACTCCTGTAATATTCTCGTGTTGTCTTGTAAGGTTACGAAGATTTAAAAGCTGGACCCCTCGCTTTTTATACGGCTCTAACTCCTCCTTGTAAAACAGCTCGCAGAGGTGATAAGCATCGACGGCATCTGTCTTTACTTTCCTTAAACTTGAACTTTTCGCCTTGTAGGAAATCAAAGGGTTAATAATGATTAATAAGTACCCACGTTCCTCTAAATATTGGACTACGGCTGTTTGATAGTGTCCAGTTGCTTCAAGAATAACCGGAGGTTTTAGACCTGTTTCTTTTTGTACTACCTCTAGAAACTCTACAAGTAAAGCAAGACCCTGAAGAGTATGAGTTACTTTGAAGCTCTTACGGAATGGTTTGCCTTTATCAAGAAAAGCTTGAACCTGACTTTCCCCCTTAGAAATATCCAGACCAACGACTGGATTCATCCTGTATCATCTCCTAATCTTTTAATCTGCCGGTACCCCTAATTCTCCTTGCAGTGTCACAGCTTCGCTTGTTATACGAGATCTATGTCCCAACCAGCCTCAATCATGTTTCTACAAGTAGGGGGCAAACTGTTTTGTTGACGGGATCTAGGTCCCACGAGCAGTTACGTTTTACCCCGGCTACCGTTATAATAAGACCATATAGAAAAAGGTCAACCAGAAATATTTTCTTTTCTGGATGACCTTATAATACGAACGGGGCAGCATTCCTGTAATGAAGGAAAATGGAGTTTGAACAAAAAAATAACCTCTTGGTAGAATGAGAGAGTCCTGAGCTGGCCAGCAAAAAGGACAAACATCTCAAATACCAGGAGGCTTTAAAATGAATTATAACCAGAATAAGAAGATTGCTCAAATAACTTCTCAGACTCTTATTATAGGAGTCGATATTGCGAAGTTCAAGCATGTGGCACGTGCCCAGGACTTCAGGGGAATGGAGTTTGGATCTCCTTGTCAATTTGAAAATACAAAAGAAGGTTTTGGGCATTTCCTAAAATGGATTTCGGAAATCAAAAAAGAACAGCGTATGGATAGTGTGATGGTAGGCATGGAGCCAACAGGTCACTACTGGTTCAATCTGGCCCATATTTTAAAAGAAAACGGGATTAAGTTTGTCGCAGTAAATCCCTTGCACGTCAAGAAAAGCAAGGAATTGGATGATAACTCACCTACCAAGAATGATGTGAAAGATGCCAAAGTCATAGCTCAGCTGGTCAAGGACGGAAGATACGCCGAACCTACGATACCGCAAGGTGTTTATGCAGAACTCCGTGTGGCGAAGAAAATACGCGATCTTTTAACTGAAGACCTTCAAACTGTCCAAGGACAGGTACACAACTGGATTGACCGGTACTTCCCGGAATTCTTGAAAGTTTTTAAGAAGTGGGAAGGAAAGGCAGCGATACAATTTTTAAAGCTCTATGCCTTACCACATGAAATAGCTGAATTCACAGAAGAAGAACTGCTTGTCCATTTACGAAAATCAGTAACCCGGAGTGTGGGATTAAACAAGATCCGGGAGTTAAAATATGCGGCCAGCAAGTCCATCGGACTTCGACAAGGTGCTGAAATGGCCAGGCTTGAGCTTAAAACCATCTTGGCTAAATATGAATTAATTCAATTACAATTCGAAGAATTGGATACTAAGATAGACGGTCTGCTTGATGAAATACCCGGTGTACCACAAATGTTAGCGATAAAAGGTGTGGGCAGGGATACAATTGCCGGCTTCTTCGCTGAAGTAGGAGATTTAGGCGAATACAATCATCCCAGGCAAATTATCAAGCTGGCCGGTTTAAGCTTGAAAGAAAATACATCGGGTAAGCACAAAGGAAAAACGACCATTACAAAAAGGGGCCGTAAGAAGCTGAGGGCCCTGTTATTCAGGGTTAGTATGATTCTTGTCGCCAAAAATACGGCATTTAAGGCATTACATGAGTACTATACTCAACGTCCGGATAATCCATTAAAGAAGATGCAGTCTCTTATCGCTTTATGTAATAAACTGATACGGATTCTTTTCAATATTGGTAAAAAGCAATTTAGTTTTGATGAAGGTAAGATGTTAAGTGACATCCCTCATTTGGCAGTAAAAAAGAAAGTAGAAATGGCGGCTTAACTCTGTTTTAGTTTAGATGAATGGTAGTTCTTGTTTTTATAGATTTTGGAGACATTTGAAGCACGGATTAGTCGGCAAAGCAACTAAATTACGGGCTTGGACCCTGTGGGGCAGCATGGCTGACATCCACCTCATGGAAAGGTTGGACGAAGGAATTTGAGAGCGAAGACTCTGTGAGACTTGGGAGGGTTGACCTCCATGAGTAAATGTGGACATCCACCAGTGCGGTTATATTTTTACTCATCCACCAATTTCTGTAAGGGATTGGTTAGTGGGTTATAGATCTTTTTTCTCACTCTGTCCAAAAATATCCTTTCAAGTGAAGATCCTCCATTAATAAAGACATTTACTGTTTGGTAAACAACTATGAAATTCTAAGAAAACATGAGTAAATTGGCGTTTTCGCTTCTTTTATTGAGGGAGGTTAGTGGAAGGTTATATGGTAAAATAAAAATATTCAACATACTTATTTGGTGGGTGTTAAACATAGATAAAAATCATATTTATCAAGAGCTCGAGGCAATAAAACAAAGTTTATATAATCCCTTTCCTTACCGTGATAC
>NZ_JBPXMR010000035.1:0-3850 GCF_053470425.1 Azospirillum terrae
GCCCACTGCGGTCATGGCGCTCTCGCTTTTCCGGTGTCCACATCCTCACCTCCATCCTGGAGGCGACTTTGAATCACAACCGATTCATCCGATTCAACTTCTTCTCGGACGGGCTCTAAGCGCCGCCGCGTGCGTGGACATGTGCCACCCGTCGGCGACCAAGGCCAGCGATCCGAAGACGGTGCCGCCGGCGATCTCGCCGACCATCATGGCCAGGGTAAGCCCGACGACGATCCAGATGCGCCGCTCGTTGCGCTCGTGGTGCTCACCGAGGAAGACGTGCTCGTGCCGCCACGGGTCGAGGGAATGGGAGTGCATGACGGAATCCTACGCAGGCAGAAAGGAACGGATTGAGGAAGCCGAACCCTCGGACGGCGGAAATGGGTGCAATGCTTCGGCGTTGCCCGACCGCGCATCGCCGGTCCCACAGGTCACAGAAGGGTGTGTTCGATCAGGATCTTGGTGCCGATGGCGATCAGGCCAAGACCGCCGACAAGTTCAGCGCGGCGCCCAAGCAGCGGACCCGCGGCGCGCCCGAGCAGCACGCCACCGAAACCCATCAGGAAGGTCACCAGTCCGATCAGCGACGCCGTGATGACGATGTCTAGATCGGCCATGGCCAAGCCGACACCGACCGCGCTGGCGTCGATGCTGGTGGCCACCCCCATGGTGAGCAGGGACAGCCAGCCCGAGCGCGCCGCCGCTGCTTCGTCGTCCGCTTCGCCGCCCAGCGCGTTCCGGACCATGGAGCCGCCGATCAGGAGCAGAAGACCGAAGGCGATCCAGTGATCGACCGCCTGGACCTGCTCGGCGAACGACACGCCCAGCGCCCAGCCCAGGAGCGCCATAGCCAGCTGGAAGGCTCCGAAGGTGATGCCGACGCGCAGGGCCTCGGGGACGCTGGGCCGCTTCTGCGCGGCACCGCACCCGAGAGCGGCGGCGAAGCGGTCCATGGACAGGCTGAAGGCGAGCGCGAGGGAGGTCACACCGAGCATGGGGCATCTCCGGCCAAACGGGACACGACAGCGCCGCCGCCCCCGGTTGACCTTCGGGAGACGGATACGCCATCGGTCTCGCCGAGCCCCGGGACATCGTCCCGCTGCCGCACACGCCACGGGCGATGCCCGAGTCTGTTGGCGCGCGCCCCTCTTCCGGTGAGGGTGGCTACTCCCCAATGCTGGGGCGGAAGCCATCGACGCCCGGCGGGAACGTCAACCCGTATGAACATATGTTCACATGCTTTCCGTAGGGCATGGCGAGGCACCTCCGGTTACGGGGAAGTCAACCCCAGCCACACCGTTTGGCGCAGTCTGAGCATTGGTACAGCCGCTGAGCCGAGAGCGGGCTGGGATCTCCTAGCCGATAGCCACGCGGACGGCCAAGCCGAGGAGCGCGCATACCGCGAGGGTCGGGATCATGCCGACCTTGAAGCGGAAGACGGCGAGCGCCGCACCTACGGTCAGCGCCAGAGAAGCAACGTTCAAGGTACTCAACACCGGGGCTTCGAGCGTGGCTCCGGCGACCCGCACCGGTTCCAACCGCCCGAACAGGACGTGCAGACCGAACCAGACCGCCAGGTTCAGGACCACGCCGACGACCGCGGCGGTGATCGCGGACAGCGCGCCGCCCAGTGCCTTGTTGCCGCGCAGCGCCTCGACGAACGGCGCGCCGAGGAAGATCCACAGGAAGCACGGGACAAAGGTCACCCAGGTGGTCAGCAGCCCGCCCAGCGTCCCCGCCAGAAGTTGCGGCAGCGCGCCGGGCGCGCGGAAGGCACCCATGAAGCCGACGAACTGGGTGACCATGATCAGCGGCCCCGGCGTGGTCTCCGCCATGCCCAGGCCGTCCAGCATCTCGCCGGGATGGAGCCAGCCATAACCCTCGACCGCCTGCTGCGCCACGTAGGCCAGCACCGCGTAGGCGCCGCCGAAGGTGACCACCGCCATCTTCGAGAAGAACACCGCAATCTGGCTGAACACGTTGCTTGGGCCGAGCGTCAGGAGCAGCGCCACGACCGGTCCGAGCCACAACAGCAGGCAGACGGCGCCGACCTTGAGCGACCAGCCGAGCGCCGGCCGCGCGTGGACCGGGGTGCCCTCGCCGAGCAGGCTGTCGGCGTTGGCCAGGGTCTTTCCCTTGGAAGCGCCGTGCCCCCCGCCGACTGCGAATTGCGGCCGGCCCAGCCGTCCGCCGACGAAGCCGACCAGACCGGCGGCGAGGATGATGACCGGGAACGGCACGTCGAAGACGAAGATCGCCACGAACGCCGCCGCGGCGATGCCGATCATCACCCGGTTCTTCAGCGCGCGCCTGCCGATGCGCACCACTGCTTCGAGCACGATGGCGAGCACCGCCGCCTTGAGCCCGAAAAATAGCCCTTGCACCACACCCACGTTGCCTAAAGCGGCGTAGATCCAGCTGAGCGCCATGATGGCGGCGAGGCCGGGCAGGACGAACAGGGTGCCCGCGATCAGGCCGCCCGGCGTGCGGTGCATCAGCCAGCCGACGTAGACGGCCAGCTGCTGCGCCTCCGGACCGGGCAGCAGCATGCAGTAGTTCAGCGCGTGCAGGAACCGCGTCTCGCCGATCCAGCGCTTCTCCTCGACGAGGATGCGGTGCATGACCGCGATCTGCCCCGCCGGCCCCCCGAAGCTGAGGGCGGCGATCCGTGCCCAGACCCGCGTCGCGTCGCCGAGGCTCACCCCGTGCCGGCCGTCCAGCGTCGCGGATACGGCGGCATCCACGGTGGTGTTCGCCTCGGTCATTGGCGCTCTCCTCAACCGCGCCTTTTGCGGAAGTACCCGTAGAGATCCTCGAAGACGGCGGCCCCGCGCTCCACGCGGTGATCGTCGTCATCCGTCGCGGCGGCGATGCCGGCGATCAGCGTGCGGATCCCCGCCGCCTCCTCGCGCTGGAACTTACCGTCCTTGAGGTCGATGTCGTGGACGATCTCGGCGATCGCCTGCAGCGCCCGCTCCGGCCGGACCAGCTTGGCCAGCAGCACCTCGAGGGTGCAGTGGTCGCCCTCGTGGGTGAACTCGGCCTCGAACATGTCGAAGCGCAGTTCGCCCGGCTCCGGGATATAGCCCTTGTCGGGAACAAACTTGAACCGCGGTTCCGGGTCGATGAAGCGGCGGATCAGCCACGCCGAGGCGATGCGGTCCACCAGCACGCCCCGGCGCGTCACCCAGGTCCGGCCCTTCAGCGGCCCGACGTCAGCGGTTTCCATGGTTTCTTCCTCCTGTTTCGAACCGCCTTCGACCTGCGCCAGCCGCGCCTCGACGCCGGCGAGCAGTCCTTCCGCCGGCATCCGTCCGGCCGCGCCGAAGAAGTCGATGGCGACGATCTCCACCAGCCGGCGCCGCAAGCGGGTCACTTGGGCTCGCACTTCGCCGCTGCGCGCGCGCCACATCTCCGGCTCCGCGGCAACCGCCTCCGCCACCCCCCGGCATCGACGGCGAGCGCCTCGTAGTCAGCGTCGCGGGCCTTGTCGAACAGCGCCCGCACCTCCCGGTCGGAGAGGCCATCGACGAAGCGCGCCTCGAACACCGCCGCCTCGCCGCCCCCCTCATTGATCTCGCGCAGCAGCCACTGGAAGTCCTCCTGCGTCTACTCCCCGGCGGGCAGCGCGTAGAGCGAGTTCTTGATCGCCACCGCCCCCAATCCCTGGAGACGGCGCCAGACCTTGACGCGGAAGTACGCGGGCTTCGGCGGCAGCTGATGCGCCAGCAGCAGCCAAGCGTATCGCACATCGGCCGCGTGGGACGCATCGCTCATACGGGCACCTGTATCTCAGACATACCAATAACGTAACGCTTGTATCATTTGTTTGGCAAGCGTACAGTCCGTT
>NZ_JBPXMR010000036.1:0-3412 GCF_053470425.1 Azospirillum terrae
GTCCCATAACTCCTTCGGCTGCTTCCATAAGTGGTTCAGGCAAAGTTGGGTGTGCATGAATTGTAAGGCTGAGATCTTCTGCAGTTGCCCCTGACTCAATTGCAAAAACTGCTTCTGCAATAAGAGATGATACTTCTGGCCCTACCATTTGTACACCTAACACCCGATTAGATTCCTTATCCGCCACAACTTGGACAAAACCATCAGCATCAGAAACAGATAAAGCTCTGCCGTTAGCTTGGAATGGAAAACGACTAGAAACTGTTTCATATCCTTCTTCCTTTGCTTCCTTCTCCGTTAAACCTGTATAAGCTACTTCCGGATCGCTGAAAATAACAAAAGGCATTGCCTGAAAATCAATCACACTTTTTAGCCCACTTATTACCTCTGCAGCTATCTTTGTAACTGCTAGACTAAAGTGAACAGTTTTTGCTAGATAAAAATGAACACTTTTTCATCCATAATAACCTCAGTTACGCTATGATGATATTTTCAACATAGTGTTAGCTGGAGGAATGGAAAGGTGGAAAAACTAGCATTGTACATAGAAGTAAATCAACTTAGGGAAAGAGGTTTTAAGATAGCAGCTATATCTAAGAAGTTGGGAATATCAAGAAATACAGTTTATAAGTATTTGGATATGTCATTCGATGAGGCAACAGATTGGGTCTCAACATTGAAGACCAGAAGTAAAAAATTAGATCCCTATCGGGATATAATTCTAACCTGGCTAAAAGAGCATCCTGATCTTTCTTCAGCACAAATTGAGGACTGGTTGAAGGAAAAGATCCCAGCAATAAAAGTTGGTAGCAGCACCTTAAGAAGTTATATCAGTGAATTGAGGGATACTTACCATATACCAAAAGTTATTCGTATCAGGGATCATGAAGCTGTAGAAGAGCTTCCAATGGGGATGCAGGTGCAGGTGGACTGGGGAGAAATGAAGGTTAAAACGTCGATGAATAAAGAAATAAAACTTTACTTTATTTCATTTGTCCTGGCGCATTCTAGATTTAAATATGTTGAATGGCTAGATAGACCGTTCACCACAAGAGACACTATTCGGTGCCATGAAAGTGCCTTTCAGTACTTTGATGGTATGCCAGAGGAAATCGTTTATGATCAAGACCACTTGATTACAGTGAACGAAAATGCTGGGGATATAATCCTTACAGGAGACTTTCAAGCATATAAACAGGAACGGAGTTTCAGGGTTTATCTATGTCGAAAATCAGACCCTCAAAGTAAAGGGAAAATTGAGAATGTAGTCAAGTTCATCAAAGGGAACTTTGCCAAGAACAGAGTATTTTTCAACTTGGAAAGCTGGAATGAGAAATGCCTTGCCTGGCTAGAAAGGACAGGTAATCAAAATGTACATAATACTACAAAAAAGAGACCGGCAGAAGTGCACGCCCTGGAAAAGCAACACTTAAGACCAATCTCATCCCTGCTCTCTATCGAGAGCAACCTTAGTACAAGTATAACAAGGTCTGTGCATAAGGACAATGTTATAAAATACAAATCCAACCGATACTCCCTGCCGCTAGGAACCTACCGGCCCAGGGGAAATAATACAGTTTATATTGAAGTAAAAGAGAGTGAGCTGATTATTAGGGCCACTCCGCAAGGAGAGATACTCGCCCGTCATCGTTTAGGCCTTGGAAAAGGAGAATTGATTAAGAACCGAAACCATGGAAGAGATCGATCCAAAGGAATTGAAGCCTTCAAAGAAACAGTTATAAGGCAATTGGCCAATCACGAACAAGCAAAGCAATTTATCCAAGAGGTTGGTACCAGATATCCAAGATACATGAGAGACCAACTTCAAGTAATTCAACATACAATTAATCAATATAGAAATGTCATTGATGAAGCCCTTACCCACTGCGTTAGAGACCATCTTTGGAGTGCAAATGATCTTCGTGATGTCGCTCAGCACTTAGACAGATTAACAGAAAACGAATTATTCCCATCTCCTTCATTTCAAGAAATGAAGATGACTACTTCCGCAATAAAAGCCACTGCACAAACTAGGGATCTGACAACTTATGTAGAGATTATGGGAGGAATCAAATAATGACAGGAACGGTGCAGCTTCTTCAAGAAAACCTCCGCCATCTTCGGATGGCGGAAACAGCAAATGAGTTACCAACATTACTTCGCAATGCAGAACAACATTCGTGGACTTATCTTGAATTTGTAGAAGAAATACTATCATTTGAACTGAAGCGCCGGGAGGAGAAAAACAGGGAAAAGAGGTTGAAAAAGGCTAAGTTCCCTTATTATAAAACCCTTGATGAATTTAAGATTGCCGAGCAGCAATCATTGAGCACCCGTCAAATCGAGCAGCTTAAAGAGCTGACTTGGCTTGAACAGCAATACAATATGATCCTTCTAGGTCCACCAGGTGTTGGCAAAACCCATATTGCGATTGGGCTAGGACTGGAAGCGATACAAAACGGATATAGAGTATCCTTCTATACCATGGGAGAACTAATAAATATCCTCAAATCCCAAGAGTATCTCCGCAAATCCCAACTCCAGCTTAAGGCTATAAAAGAAGCAGACCTAATCATCATTGATGACCTGATGTATATGGCAATGGATCAACGTGAGGCCAACTTATTCTTTCACCTTATCAATGATTTATATGAACGAAGTTCAATAATCCTTACATCTAACAAAGGGCCTGAACAATGGGGAGAATTGATGGGAGACAAAGGAATAACAACGGCCATTTTGGACCGATTGCTTCATAAAGTTGAAGTCATTCACTTAAACGGAGAGAGTTATAGAATTAAAAACAGAAGAACAATTTTTGAAGCAAAAAGTGTTCAAACTTAATGAGCAAAAAGTGTTCAAAACTACTTGACGGTTACAATCTTACCTTCATAACTAGCTTTATGAGCAAGGAGGTAACCACCAGCACAGTCACCAATCGCATATACATGTTCAACATTTGTTTGACATTTATCATTTATCTTAATAAAACCGCGTTGGTCTAATTCAACCCCGATATTTTCCAATCCAATTTTTTCTGTGTTTGGTTTTCTTCCAATGGAAACTAAGCAATAACCCCCTTTAACTATCTCTTCCTTTCCATTAACCTGAACTTGAACGTTTATTTCATCGCCTGTATTTTCTCCGCCTTGGACTAAAGCATTCGTAATAACTGTGATTCCAAGTTCCTTTAAATGACGTTTTACCACATTTGTAAGCATAGGGTCCGTACCTGGAAGAATTGTATCTGACCCCTCAAGAATTGTTACTTTAGCCCCGAATTTAGCATAAGCAGTTCCCAACTCCAAACCGATATAACCACCACCTACTACTACTAAATGCTTTGGCACTTCTTGAAGCATCAATGCTTCAGTTGAAGAGATGATTCTTTTTCTATCAAATGGCATATTTT
>NZ_JBPXMR010000037.1:0-3336 GCF_053470425.1 Azospirillum terrae
CTGGCAGACTGGTGATTTACTTAATGTTAGGACAGCATGGCTTTCAGAAGGTCCTTTAAAATGCGATATTGCATCTGATTGTATTGAGAAATTATATGATCCGCTGGAAGTAGAAGACATCGGAAACACTTTTTTAGCACTGCCTGGAGTCGGTGCTTGGAGATTAGCAATCCCAATAATGAAAGAAATGGGAGTGGAGCAGGTTAATATCTGTTTCGATGCTGACGCGGTATCGAACCCCCAGGTAAAGAAACATTTGCTTGAATGTGCAAAGGTACTAAAAGAGGAAGGGTTCAGAGCAAACCTAATTCTTTGGAATGAAGAAGATGGAAAAGGAATCGATGATTTGATGATTCAGAACAAAAGACCACATATAAAAACACTTTTTTGATGTAGGTTTTCAAAATTAATTGGAAATTTGTCAAGATTCTTTGGAAAAATTGTCAAAATTCTTTGGAAAGCTGGTTAGTCCTTTGAGATAATTATCTCGAAGGACTTTTTAATTTCCAAGTTTGTGAAGCATTACACTTACACTAACGGGGCAGCGCGACAAGTTTTGTCATAAGCGCAAATGTGTGAAACGACAAGGGATTTCTATGAAAATCCTAACTTTATAACCGAGGATAGGAATGATAAAACCACGTATTTTGAAACTATCCCATTGATACTCCTGCATGCGTCATAATAGACAGATTATGGGGTTTGGAGCACAGGTGAAGTCGGCAGAACAAAGGCTGAAGCCATTCCCTCAGGAATAGGTATGCTAATGGATATGCCGGATGGCTGAAAAACTAGATATGGTGAGAATTTTCTTGTGAAAAAGAACAGACGAACTTCCGGAAGTACAGGTCTAGAGTTATGAGCAATAGGAAACTATTGTCCCATCTGACGATGGGGTGAGTGATGTGGAGTAAAAATTGCCCCTCTGAAACATGTTATACCGAACAATGGCGGTATCCAGCTCACAGGCCTACAGGAAGCACCTAAGTTTAGAACTGATAGCTAGGTTATAAGGTACTTGGAAAGTAAGGGACGTTGCTCGAAGGGCTGTCACCCGAAACGGTTGCTATAAGTAAAACTACGAAATGCATTTGTCCTTATGAGGGTAGGGGTACGACTAGTGAAGCCTCTGTAATGGAGATGGAGGAACAGCCCCAAGTCTAGTGATAGTTAATAATTATTTTTCAAACGTGCATTGCACCGGTCGGGTAAGAATGTGGGAACATCACTTCATTAAGGAATGATGCCACAGTGCAAACTCTACGATACTGGGATTATTACAACATGACCGACACCTTTACAGACTTACATCAACGAGCCGAAAATAAAGAAAAATTCCATTATCTATACGACATCATCACGTCGAGGAACAACATCTTATTAGCGTATCGCACAATCAAGTCAAATAAAGGGTCGAAGACACCAGGTACAGATGGGAAAACCATCTTGGACATTGAAAATCTGACTGAGAACGAGTTAATTGAAAAAATACAAAAACAGCTCAAGAATTATCGCCCGAAGAAAGTAAGACGGAAACTAATAGAAAAAGATAATGGCAAAATGCGACCTCTAGGCATTCCTTGTATACTCGATAGGATAATTCAACAATGTTTTAAACAAGTGCTGGAGCCAATTGCGGAAGCTCACTTTTACAATCATAATTACGGATTCAGACCTTTACGGTCTACTCACCATGCTATGGCAAGAGTTCAATTTCTCGTTAACCATTCAAAACTCCATTACGTTGTAGATATTGACATTAAAGGTTTTTTTGACAATATCAATCATACGTTGCTGGTCAAACAACTATGGAATTTAGGCGTTAGAGACAGACAAGTAATTGCTTGTATATCTAAAATGTTGAAAGCGGAGATAGATGGTGAAGGAATCCCGACAAAAGGATCGCCGCAAGGCGGCTTACTTTCACCGTTACTTTCGAACATTGTGCTAAATGAATTGGATCTATGGGTGGCGAATCAATGGGAACTATTCCCCCTTCACAAATCATTTAAGACTAGGGAAGGTGAACTTCTCGCTAAAAAGCGCACTCGCCTAAAAGAAGGTTATTTAGTCCGATATGCTGATGACTTCAAAATACTCTGTAGAGATTATAAAACGGGCGAGAGATGGTATCACGCAGTAAAGCTTTTTCTAAAAGAACGTCTAAAACTTGATATCTCACCAGAAAAATCAAAGATTATTAACCTACGTAAACATGAATCTGTTTTCCTTGGCTTCACCATACGTGCAAACCGTAAAGGTAAAAAACGAGTAGCTCACACTTTTGTTCGAGCTGAGAAAATACAGAAAATAAAGGCTGAAGCGAAGAAACGAATCGAATTACTCCGTTCCTCACCAACAGCCCAGAATGCTTTACGTTTTAATAGTTTTGTCTTAGGGTTGCATAACTACTTTAATAGAGCAACACACGTCAACTTAGCGTTCTCACGTCTTGCTTACGAAATACGTGCAATGATGTATAACCGTCTTAAGCCTGTCGGGAAATATGCACATCCAACAAATCCGCCTCCAACCTATAAGAAATTTTATAGCGTTGGATTCAAGACTTATGAAATTGCTGGTATTCATCTTTTTCCTCTCGCGAACGTTCAGACCAAAAACGTTATTAGTTTCACACAGAGTCTAACCCCCTTCACGGTAGATGGCCGTTCGAGGATTTATAAGAATTTGCATAAGAATATTAGGCAAGAATTAGCCTTTTTGATGGAATCAAACATCCCGTCACGCAGTGTTGAATATATGGATAATAGGATTAGCCGTTACAGTATGAAAAATGGAAACTGTGAAATCACAGGTTCATTTCTCCAAGCACATAATGTGCACTGTCATCACTATATTCCTTTACAACTTGGTGGTAGCGACAAGTTTAACAACCTTCGTATCCTCCATAAAGATGTACATAAAATTATCCATATGACAGATACAGTTAAGATGAATACACTCATGAAAAATTTGGGCATCACAGAACCGATGCTGCAGAAAATTAATAAATATCGGGAAAAATGTGAATTAGAATATGTCAAATAACCCAAGTCAACAAGAGTAACTTGAAACTTATAATTAACAAGACCATCGCTAGATGGACCGCGGAATGCTTGGAAACTGGCACGTTCCGTGCGGAGCAGGGGAAAAGCCGGAGATTACTTCAAACGCTTACCTATTGCTAACGTAATGTTGTGCGAAATGTTTCTGGCTTAAATTGAGATTGGCCACAATACTCAGGTAAAGGTCAGACAGTTCCTGTCGGAACTGAAGGATTATATCGAAGAATCAAATGATGGGGTAACGCCCTGAAGGGTTCTCTCTTAGTCGAAT
>NZ_JBPXMR010000038.1:0-2960 GCF_053470425.1 Azospirillum terrae
AGGCCGCGAGGCAAGCAGGGCTGGGGCATGCCCCAGCCCTGCTTGCCATCACCGCCCGCTTCGGGCATCAAAACCACACGGGACTCCACCCATAGCCGGAGGAAACCTCGGTCTCAGGTCAGAGCCCAAGTGGCCGTCTCGAAGACTCCCCCCTTCACGATGTCGGCGATCAAACGCGACCGTGCGGACTCGAAAGCGGCATGCTCCGATGGGGCCGTGACGCCCGACATCCGGGAATTGGACCAACCGTCGACTAATGTATCGCGATAGTCCGGCGCCAGTGAAGCCGCCGGCTTACCCACCATTACAGCGGCGACACGCGCCTCCTCCAGCTTGGACGATACCGCACCTGCGTCTCCGGCGAGGGAGGCCACCCGGTATTGTAACGCAGCCGCCGATGACTCAACCTGGGACGACGCCAACTGCGTCGTGAGGCTGTCGTATCGCCCCGGTGACGATACGGATGCGGTGCCTTGTATCGCCGCGGCTGCGGCACGCAAATCAGAGAGGGCGGAAGAGGTGGCCGAGATTTCATGGTCGATGGAGGCCGCTCGCTGTTGCAACGCGGCGGCAGTAGACGAGGCCGACACGCCGTAAACCTGTGAAGGTGCCAATCGGGCGCCGATTTCGTCATTGCGCCCGAAAGGCGACGAGAATGCCGAGGCGTGAATGGATGCCACTGTCGCGCGCGCTTCCTCCAGGATGGAGGACGTTACAGCGATGTCGCGTTCGATGGCTGTCACCTGCTGACCCAGAAATACATCGTCGGGACGGGCAAGCCCACTCGTCAGGTAGGAGGCGGACGCACTTTCAAGCAAGGGGTCGCGATAGCCCGCCAGGACCGCTGATTGATATGCTTCTGCTGTCGCAGTTGCCGGATCATTGATGGGGCTGGCGGTAGCAAGCTTATGGCCGGACGATAGTTCCAGCGGATCTCGGAGGGCAGTACAGTAGCGTTCCATTTCCCTATCGTGCATTCGCAAGACATCACGATAATCGTCGTAGGCCATAGCGCTTCTCCTGGCGGCGCCGCACAAGATAAAGCGCCATGGGCGCATTCTACCACAAAAAATAGGGCGTGGTTAGGGTAACTCTGGGCGCATCCCCGGCGTCAGTGCACTGAGCTGCGCTCGGCATCTCGCCCCATCCGGGTGAGACGATCCTTTGCACGCTTGTCCTCGACTCGGCGAGTGGAAGACAGGCTGTGCCTGACCCTTCTTCATGAGAACGGCGGGCTTCGCCTGCAGCTAAACCGTGCAGCTAAACCGCGGCATTCACTGACTTGAAGAAGCCTTAGTCGGAGCTATCGCCATACGGACGGCTACGCTGGCGCCCCAATTCCGGCGCGCCCGGAGGAGGTGGCAGAAGGGTTCTGGGGTAGCTATTCTCATCCACCGCCGCTGATCTTGGATAGGTCGATAGCCGCAAATGCCGAGAGACCACAACCTGGAACGGCGTACTAAGAACCTTGTCCCGCCAAGCAATAACCATGGAGGGATTGTTACTTATAATATCGAGCCAAGTACCGCAAGGTCTCGCTTGTGCCCGCGCTTCCAGCAGTCAAAGTCGTCGCGGCGCCGGGATATTTTCGCCGCTGGATTTTCCGAAAACGGCCGGCGTAGAGCAGCGTTCAAGGTCGGCAATATCGTTTTTGCTAAACGCAGCATCTGCTTGGCAGTCTGCTCAGTCCCTCATCCTTTCGTTTGAGGGAGTGATCCATCAGAGCAATCGCGGTATACTCTTGCCATCCTCATATACCGCCGTGGATATTTTGAAATACGTCCGCGGCTCCGGCAAGGAGGGCAACTATGCAAGTCCCGTTATCATGAGTAAAAAGGAACGGCATCGAAGTACCGTGCCACCGGCACAACGATACCGATCCCATCCACAATTCTCGGCTCCAGGAGCCCGATGCTATACTCAAGCACCACCGACGGCGTGAGTATGGCAGCAAGGCTTTCGGAGCACAAGAGGTCATCTCCGACAATTACGAGGGATGCCATGCCCGAACGTTATGCTCATGTCCGCGTTACTGCGACTGTCCGCGCCGATGTCAGCGACTGGAATCGGAAAACGAGCTACGTAGCGGATATTGAGGTTGCGGCGGATATCACTGAGATCACCCTGCGCCGCATTTCCGACTTTCTGCGTCACAAGAAGCCCAGAGCCTTTTGATGCCATCGGACGACCGCTGAGCGGCGTCCGTCGCAAACCAGCCATCCCACACGGATCGACCTACAGGGCGCCGCCCCCACGCGGCGCCCCATGGGGAGAGTTTGCCATGGCGCAACATTACCTGCTTTCAGCCCGCAGCCGCGGGCTCGGCATCGCCAGCATTTTGGCTCTGACCGAGGCCCAGGCGCACACGGAGTACTGCCGCATCCGCTGGCCGGACACCGGTGGACAGCCGGTGTGCCCCTGGTGCGGCTGCACCGCCTGCTGGATCTGCGGTGCGGAGCGGTTTCGCTTCCGCTGCAAGCGCTGCTTGAAGGATTTCACGGCAACCAGGGGCACGCCATTCGCCAAACACAAGCTGTCCCACCGAATGCTCCTGGCCGTGCTCCATACATTCCTGTGCGGCGTCTCCGGCAAGGCCGCGCTGGAAATGTCGCGGGTGCTCGACGTCGCCTACAAAACGGCCTTTGTGCTGTGCCACAAGTTGCGGGTCGCCATGGGCAGCGAGGAGCAGGCGGGGGGCTTGGGCGGGCCCGGCTGGGAGGTCGAGGTCGACGGCCGCTACAGCGGCGGCTACATCAAGCCGGCGAACTGGCGCGTGAACCGCCGTGATCGCCGTCTCGCCAGGAATCAGAACGGCAAACGGCGGGTCACGGTGGTGATTCGCGCCCGCAACGGCCAGTGCCGCACCTGGGCCTTCCGCACCGAGGAAGGCGCCGTCGATTTCATCATCGGCAAGGTGCTGCCCGGCACCGTGGTGTACGCTGACGATGCCCCGTCCTGGA
>NZ_JBPXMR010000039.1:0-2641 GCF_053470425.1 Azospirillum terrae
CGCCAGCTCACCAAGGGGCTGCCATGGCAGGTCATGCTCGACGACGAGCACATTCCGGAACTCCGGGCGTTGGTTCGACGGACCAGCCCGTCAAAGAGGAAGGCATCATGAAACTGTCGGGTCGCCAATGATCTCGTACCAGCGCTCCACCGGAACTTGGCTGGTGATCAGCAGCGATGCGCTGCCGTAGCGGTCCTCCACGATCTCCAGCAGGTCGCGCCGCTGCTCGGCCGTCAGCGGCTCCGGGCCCCAGTCATCGAGGATCAGCAGGTTCACCCGGGCCAGCGAGCGCAGCAGGCCGGCATAGCGCCCGTCGCCGCGCCCGAGCGCCAGGGCGGCGAACAGCCGCGGCGTGCGTTGGTAGAGAACCGAGAGGTCCTCCCGGCACGCCTTCTGCCCGAGCGCGCAGGCCAGCCAGCTCTTGCCCACCCCGGTCGGCCCGGTGATCAGCACGTGGCGGTGCTCGCGCACCCAGTCGCAGCCGGCCAGCCGCAGGAACAGCGTGCGGTCGAGCCCGCGCGCGGCGCGGAAGTCGACGTCCTCCACGCTGGCGTCCTGGCGCAGCCGGGCCCGCTTGGCGCGTGCCTCGAAGCGCTTGTGCCGGCGCAGCGTCGCTTCCTGATCCAGCAGCAGGCCGAGCCATTCGGCATGCCCGAGTTCGGCCGCCTGCGGATGGCCGGCCAGTTCCTTGAAGCCCTTGGCCATGCCCTGAAGGCCAAGCTCGTGCAGCAGGTCGAGGGTGGGGTGATGCAGCATGGAGGTCTCCTCAGTGGAAGTAGCGCGAGCCGCGGATGTTGGCGTGCACGAGCGGCGCGCCATCGGCGTCACGCCGGTGCGGTTGGCGATCGAGGTGATGGGTGAGGATGGAGGCGATGCTTTTGTAGCCGAACGCGCCGATCTCCAGCGCCCGGACCGAGACGGCCTCGGCGCGCTCGCGGTTCGGTCCGCGGAACAGCCGCAGCACGCCCAGGCAGGTGCGGAACCCCTGCTCGGGATGGTGGCGCTGCGCCAGGATGGCGGTGATCAGCCCCTCCGTGTTGGGGCCGAGCACCCGCGCCTCGCGCAACAAACGCTCCGGCGTCCACTCGGCGTAGCGCCGGTGTGCGCTCGGCATGTGCTCGGCGTCGGTGCCGTGGCGGGCGCCGCCGTAGCGGCGGACATGGGCGGCGACGCGGCCACCGCGGTGGAAGACCTCCACGGTGCGCGCCGTGACGCGGACGTCGACGGGCTGGCGGATCAGGGCGTGGGGAACCGAGTAGTAGAAGCCCTCGACCTCGACGTGATAGTCGAGGCCGACCCGGGCCAGCTTCCATTCCGCGTATTCGTACGGCTCGGCCGGTAAGGGCTGGAGCGCCGGCCGTTCGGTTTGTCGGAACAGCTCCTCACGGCTCACGCCCAGGCGGCGCATGACACGCCCGTTCATGCGCGCCATCACCTCGCGGATCGCCGCGTTGGCTTCTTCAAGCGAGAAGAAGGTGAGGTTGCGCAGCCGGCCCAGGATGTAGGTCTGGGCGAAACGGACGCCGGCCTCGACCTTGGCCTTGTCGCGCGGGCGCCGCGGCCGGGTCGGCACGACGCCGACACCGTAGTGGGCGGCCATCTTGCCGTAGCTGCGGTTGATCTCCGGGTTGTAGAAGGACGCCTTGTGGACGCCGGCCTTGAGGTTGTCCGGCACGATGAGCCGGGGCACGCCGCCGAGGAAGGCGAACATGCGCACGTGCGCGCCGATCCAGTCCGGCAGGCTCTGCGTCCAGCTCGCCTCGGCGTAGGTGTAGTTGGAGGCACCGAGCACGGCGATGAACAGCTCCGCCTCGCGCACGACGCCGCTGACCGGATCGACGATCGCCAGCTTCTTGCCGGAGTAATCGACGAACACCTTGTCGCCGGCGACATGGTGCTGGCGCATGGTGGGCGACAGCCGGCACTCGAACTCCCGGTAGAGTTCGCAGAAGCGGCTGTAGCCGTATCCGTCGGCATGGTCCTGTCGGTATTCCTCCCATAGCAGGCTGAGCGTGACGCCGGGACGGCGCATCTCGCGCACCAGCGCGCTCCAGTCGGGCTCGTGGCGCCGACGCACCCCCGCCTTGACGCCAGCCCGCACGAACAGCCGCTGCTCCAGTTCGGCATCGGTGATGTCGTCCGGCAAGGGCCAGGTGAGCCCGGCGGTGGCCAGCCGCTCCAGGTATTCGTTCAACGTGCTGCGGGCGACGCCGATCTGCTGAGCAATCGCCCGATCGCTCATGGTTCCGCTCGCGCGCAGCCGCATCAATTCGCGGATTCGCCGCATGGACAGCCTCTTCGCTGGCATCCCACCCCTCCTCGTCGACACGATGGGGGCAGGATGCGTCGTGGACGCTGACCCGCGGGACGTTCGTCACGCCATCCAGCCGGTTCGTGGCCGGCAGGTGGCCGCTTTCAGATCGGAACGGTGGCCCGACTTCAAATCGGAATCGTGGCCGGCTTCATGTCGGAATGCCGGCCGCCTTCACGTCGGAATGGGTGGCCGCTTTCAATCGGAATGAATGAATGAGGGTTTTTGCTGGGTCCCGCCGAGCACCGAGCGGTGCCGCGGCGTCGGGCGGGACGCTGCAAAAGCCAGATTGAACGAAGCCGCGCCGGTGCGGACAGCTATGGGAATAGT